>NZ_JBICXT010000005.1:163870-474919 GCF_043200415.1 Streptomyces sp. NPDC048419
CGCCCCCCCCGGGCCGCCGGGCGGCCCCCGGGGGGGGGGCGGGGGGGGGGGGGGGGGGGGGGGCGGCCGCCCCCCCCCCCCCCCCCCCACCAAAAGGGGTGAACGGTCGTAACTTTCCTGTGCGGTTCGCGTTCGATCGCGCTAAGAGATCATGCAGTCACGTTCCGTCAGGCTGCGGCCGGCTCCCGCCGTGCCGCCCTGCGGCTCGTGGCGACCTGCGGGTCGAGTGCCGGTACGGCGGCCAGGAGCTCCTTGGTGTACCGGTCCTGCGGGTTGTCGTACACCTCGTCGGCGGGGCCGGACTCCACGATCCGGCCGCGGCGCATCACCGCGACCCGGTCGCTGACCTGGCGGACGACGGCGAGGTCGTGCGCCACGAAGACCAGCGCCAGGCCGAGTTCACGCTGGAGTTCGCCGAGCAGAGCCACCACCTGGGCCTGCGTGGTCACGTCCAGCGCGGAGACGGGCTCGTCGCAGACGATGACGCGCGGATCGGCCGCGAGCGCTCGTGCGATGCCCACGCGCTGGCGCTGTCCGCCGCTGAACTCGTGCGGGTAGCGGTCGTAGTGCGCCCGTTCGAGTCCCACGCGCTCCAGCAGTTCCGACACGCGCCCCCGGATGCGCTTGTCGTCGCGCTCCCCACGCGCGCGGAGCGGGTCGGCTATCGACTCGCCCACACTGCGGCGGGGATTGAGGGAGGAGACGGGGTCCTGGAAGACCATCTGGACGGCCGGACGCACACCCACGCGCGCGTGCCCGTCGTGCCGGACCTCTCCGGACGTCGGCTCCAGCAGCCCGACCAGCATCCGGCCGAGCGTCGTCTTGCCGCTGCCGCTCTCGCCGACGACGCCGAGCGTCTCGCCGCGGTGGATCGTCAGCGACACGTCGTCCACGGCCGTGAACGCCCGCTTTCCGCGCCCGAACTCACGTCGCAGGCCCTTCGCCTCCAGCACGACCTCGCCGGACACCTCCGAGGGGGTGCGCGGCGCGTCCACGCGCGGGACGGCGCCGAGGAGTTCGCGTGTGTACGGCTCGGCGGGCGAGGCCAGCACGGCGGCGACCGGCCCGTGTTCCACCACGCGCCCGTGCCGCATGACCAGCACCTCGTCGGCGCTCTCGGCGGCCACGCCCACGTCGTGCGTGACGAGCAGCAGCCCCATGCCGGTCTCCTCGCGCAGCGTGTGCAGCAGGTCGAGGATCTGGGCCTGCACGGTGACGTCGAGCGCGGTGGTCGGCTCGTCGGCGATCAGCAGCTCGGGCTCGCACGCGAGGGCCATGGCGATGAGCGCGCGCTGGCGCATACCGCCGCTGAACTCGTGCGGACGGGAGCGGGAGCGGCGCCGAGCGTCCGGAATTCCCACCCGGTCGAGCACCTCCACCGCACGCGCGCGTGCCGCCCGCCGTGAGGCGCGCGTGTGCACGCGGTAGACCTCGGCGATCTGGTCGCCGATCGCGTAGTACGGGTCGAGGGAGGACAGCGGGTCCTGGAAGACCATGGCGGCCTTCCCGCCGCGCAGCCGCCGCAACTCCTCGTCGGACGCCTGCCGTACGTCGGTGCCGGCGACCTCGATCGAGCCGCCGACCCGCGCGCCCGTGCCGCGGTGCAGGCCCAGCAGGGCCGAGGCGACCGTGGACTTGCCCGAGCCGGACTCGCCGACCAGGGCCAGGGCGCCGCCCCGCGCCAGGGCGAACGACAGTCCGCCGACGGCCCTGAGGTCGCCGAACTCGACGGTCAGATCGGTGACTTGGACGAGACTCATGTCAGTACCACCCGTCGGTCGGCCACCGCGTACAGGACGTCCGCGACGGCGTTGGCGAGGACCACGAAGAAGCCGATCACCAGGACCATGCCGACGACGACGGGCAGGTCGACCACGTCGACGGCGTGGACCAGTTCCTGTCCGATGCCGGGGAGGCCGAAGAGGGTCTCGGTGAGGACGGCTCCGCCGATCGCCGAGCCGACGTTGTTGGCGTTCAGGGCGATCACGGGCGCCAGGGCGCCCCGCAGCGCGTGCCGTCCCACGATCGTCCGCTCGGCGACGCCGTAGGCCCGGAAGGTGCGGATGTGGTCCTCCGCGAGCGTCTCCAGCATCGACGCCCTGGTCAGCCGGGCGAACGCGGCGGCCTCGATCAGGGCGAGCGAGAGCCAGGGCAGCAGCAGGTTCCACGCCCACTGCTCGGGGTCGTCGGTGAGCTTCACGTACTGCGGGAAGGGCAGCAGCCGCAGTTCGCCGCAGACGACGATCATCAGCACCAGGCCGATGACGAAGACCGGGGTGGCCCAGCCCGCCAGGGTCAGGGCGGTCAGCACCCGCTCGGTGAACCGGCCGCGCCGCCAGGCGGAGAGCACACCGGTGCCGACGCCGAGGACCAGCCACAGGACCATCGCGCCGAGCACCAGGGAGAGGCTCACCGGGAGCTTGGTCAGGATGATGTCCATGACCTGGCGGTCGGTCTGGTACGAGAGCCCGAGGCAGGGAGCCGGGCAGTGCTCCACCGAAGTGCCCGTGGAGTAGTCCTGGCCGGCGAACAGGCCCTGCAGGAAGTGCCAGTAGCGCACGTACAGGGGGTCGTCGAGCCTGAGTTGCTGCGCCACCTGGTGTACCTGCTCCGGGGAGCAGCGCGGGCCGCAGGTGATCTGGGCGACGTTGCCGGGGGTGGCGTAGAAGACGACGTAGACGATGACGGAGATGGCCAGCAGGGTCACGACGGTGCCGAGGGAGCGCCGGACCAGGAAGCCTCCGAAGCCGTTCATGCGGATCCCTCCTTCGCGCCGGCTCCGGCGTCCTTCGCGCCCGCCCTGGCCTCCCGCCTGCGGCCCGTTCCGACGCTCAGCCGTGACGCGGCGCGGGGGTCGAGGGCGGTGCGGACGCCGTCTCCGAGGACGGTCAGCGCGAGCACGGTGACGAACAGCGCGCCCGCCGGGAGCAGCAGGTACTGCGGCGCCGCCTGGTACCAGACGTCGGCGGCGGTGAGCATCTGCCCCCAGGACGGTGTCGGCGGCTTCACACCGACACCGAGGAACGACAGGGCGGCCTCGACGCTGATGTTGACCGGCATGAGGATCGCGGCGTACGTGATGACCGGCGCGGCGAGCCCGGGCAGCAGCTCCCTGCGGGCGACACGCCAGGTGCCCCAGCCGCTGAGCCGGGCGGCGGAGACGTAGTCGAGCCCCTTCAGCGTGAGCGTCTGGGCCCGCACGATCTTCGCGATGTTGCCCCAGGCGATGAACCCGATGACCAACGTGACCAGGACGGGGCGCGGGAAGCTCGACGGGACGATCGCGAGCAGCGCCAACGACATGATCATCAACGGCATGGCGACGAAGATGTCCGTGACCCGGCTCAACAGTTGATCAACCCATCCGGTGCCGATCGCGGACGCGATGCCGATCACCACGCCCAGGAAGACCTGGATCACGGTGGCCGCCAGCGCGACGCCCAGGGAGACCCTCGCCCCGTAGACGAGCCGGGCGAACAGGTCTCGCCCGGTCTGCGGTTCGACGCCCAGCCAGTGGTCCGCGCCGACGCCCCCGAAGGAGCCGATCGGCACGCCTCCGCGCGCGGAGTCGACGAGCGAGGGGTGGTACGTGGTCGGGTCCTGGCCTTCGAGGGCGGTGAGCAGCGGCGCTGTCAGCGCGACCAGGACGAGCAGCACGACGAGGGACGCCGCGACGAGGGCGGCGCGCTGCGTGCGCAGCCGCCGCCAGAACTGAACGGCCCCCGAGGTCCTCGAGGCGGACGCCTCGGGGACCTGGGCGGCGACAAGTGCTTCGCTCACGGCGCTACTTCACCGAGACCTGCGAGATGTCCAGCACGCCGGTCCAGTCGCTGATCACGACGTTCTTGATGTCGCTGCCGACCAGGCGCTTGTAGACGGGGTGGAACAGCGGCACGGTCAGGGCCTGCTCGCCGATCTTCTTGTCCAGCGCACCCCACCTCTTGGCGGCGGCGTCAAGATCGGTCAACTTGTTGATCGCGTCAATCTCGTCATTGACCGACTTGTCGTTCAGCAGGCCGTTGTTGAAGTTCGCGCCGTCCTTGACGATCTGGCGGCCGTCGAAGATCGGGGCGAGGAAGGGACCGCCGGAGGGCCAGTCGGCACCCCAGTGGGCGAGGAAGAACCCGGGCTCGGTCTTCACGCTGTGGATCTTGTCCCGGTAGTCGTTGTCCTCCAGGCCCTGCAGCCTGACCGTGATGCCGGTCTTCTTGAGCGCGTCCTGGATCGCGGTCGCGATCTCGGGGCTGGTCTCGAAGTCCTTGGCGTTGGAGTGGGTCAGCGTGATGGAGAGGCCGTTCTTGTACCCCGCCTGGGCCAGCAGCTCCTTGGCCTTGGCGGCGTTGCCCGTCCCGCCCGCCGGAAAGAGGTCGTAGGGCGTGTAGCCGAAGGACTTCTGGTTCGGCAGGAAGGTGGTGGCCGACTCGGCGAGCGCGGAGCCGCCGGCCGCGTTGATCACGGACGAGCGATCGACGGCGTACGAGATCGCCTGCCGCACCCTGACGTCGTTGAACGGCTTGACCGCCGGGTTGAACGCTATGTAGTTCGTGTAGCCGAAGTGGCCTGTGCCCACGCGCGCGGCCAGCTCCTTGTCGCCGGTCACCTTGGCGAGCTCTGCCGGGCCGAGGTTGGTGTCGGTCGTGACCGCGGTCGCGTCCGCGCCCTGGGACGCGGACAGCCGCTGGTTGATCACGGAGGAGTCCAGCCCCGACCGTACGTCGACCTTGTCCGGGTAGGCCTTGCGCTCGGCGTCCGTGGCGGCCGACCAGTAGGTGTTCCGCTCCAGGAGCAGGTGCTCCCCGTCGTTCTCGTTCTTGACGACCTTGTACGGGCCGGACGAGACCGGGTGCTCCTCGTACTTGGTGCCCGTGTCCTTGCTCTTCGGGACGGGCGTGAACTGCGTCTGCGTGGCGAGGTACGGGAACTCGCCCTCGGGCTTGTCGAGGTGGAAGACGATGGTCCGGCTGTCCGGCGTCTCGATCGCCGACAGGCCCTTCTTGTCCTTGTACGGCCCCTGGTAGTCGGCCGCGCCGACCAGCCAGTCCCTCAAGTAGGGGGCACCGCCGGACAGTTCGGCGGCGAAGGAGCGCTCGATGCCGTACTTGATGTCGGCGGACGTGATCGGGGTGCCGTCCTCGTACTTGAGGCCCTTCTTCAGGGTGTACGTCCACACGGTCGCGTCCTTGCTGGGGCGCCCGGTGTCGGTGGCGAGGTCCGGGACGACCTTGGCGCCGGCCGCGCCGTTCTCGCGGTTGCGGGTGGTGAGCGTACGGAAGACCAGGGACGGGACGTTGCCGCCGCCGGAGGTGTACAGGCGCGCGGGGTCGAAGTCCGTCTGCGCCTCGGAGTTCAGGACCGTGAGAGTGCCGCCCTTGTGGGGCGTGGAGTCGCCGCCGGCGCCCTTGGCATCGTTGTCCTTCGGCCCGCAGGCGGCGGCGCCCGCTGCCAGAACCAGGCCTACGGATGCCGCGGCCACGCGGCGCGCTGTGACGGACGGTTGGCGCATCGGAATGACGACCTCTCGAATGATGAGACGGAATGACGAGGAGTGAGACAGAAGTGCGCAGACGTCTGCTCGGGCGTCAGGTCGTCGAAAGCGACTGCCGCAGTGGCACGGCACAAGGCCGTGTCAGGGCAGGAGGAGAGGATCGCGACGCGAACGCCCGAGGGCGGACGTCAGCGACAGTCGATGTCGGCCACGCAGAGCGCGGTCACGCCGATGAGCGCCAGCTCGATGGCTGCGCGTACGGAGACGTGATCGGTCGACATGCCCAGAAATATGAATCAACTTTCTGCGCATGTCAACGTGACTTCCCAGGCGCCCGTCAACTCCTGGGATAGGGCCAGGGGTTGGGCAGGCAGTGGATGCCGTCGTGGTCGAGGAACTTGGTCTGCTGCTGCATCACCGGCGCGAGCTGGCCGTTCTTGGTGCAGGTCACATGGCCGTGGCCGAGGCGGTGGCCGACCTCGTGGTTGATCAGCATCTGCCGGTAGGCGTGAATTTGATCACCGTAGGTCTTCGACCCCTGGGCCCATCTGTATGCGTTGATCATCACTCGCTCGGTGGAGGCCGAGTCGCAGGAGACGTTGTCCTCGGTGGTGTCGAGGCCGGACTTGGCGCACCACTTGGCGGTGGTCCCCGGGCTGGCGAGGGTGATCACGAAGTCGGGCTTTCCGGAGTCGACGCGCTCGAAGGTGCGGTCGCCGTCGTGGGCCCAGCTCCGGCTGTCGTTGAGCGTCGCCTGCACGGCCCGGGCGAAGAGTTCGCCGTCGAGACCGAGCCCCTGCTCGACGTCCACGCGGTAGGTGTACTTCTGGCCCTTGCCGGGCGCCTTGGCGCTCCCGGGGACCGCGGCGAACTTCCCTGACCCCTTGAGCGTCGCGCTGAGCGGGTACTTCTTCCCCATCGCCTGCGCGTACGTCAGTGTCGCCACGCTCGGCGAGGAGGACGGTGACGCCCCCGGGTCCCGGGCGTCCCGCGCCTGGCCGGTGGCCGACTGCGCACCGATGCCGCTGTCGTCGCGGCCGCCGGCGACCTGGCCGGCCACGACGACGGCGAGCACGGTGGTGACGGCGGCGGCCGCGATACCGGTGAACGTCCGCCCCTTGCCGCCCTTGGCCTGAGCCGGCACACCGGTCGGCGGCGCGTCCTCGTCGGCCTCGGAGGGGGCGCCGACGACCGGGCCGTGGTCCCGGTCGGTGACGGAGGCGTACGGATCCGGGGCGCGCCCGGACCCGCCGCCCCGGGGCGTGAAGACGTCGGCGTCCTCCTCGAAGGCGTCTACGTACTCCTGCCGCGGTCCAGCGGGCGGCGCCTTGCGCTGCCGCGGAATGGCCGCCCCGGACTGCCTCAACTCACCCCAGCCGCCGCCGGCTTCACGCTGCTCGGGGTGACCGCCGCGGACCCGGGGGGTGCCATGGGCGGGCGTACCGTCGACGGGACGGGGCACGCCGTGAGCGGGCGGGCCGTCGGAGAACTGCGGCACCCCGCGCGCGGGCGTGCCGTCCGCCCTCCCCGGCTCCTTGTGACCCGCGTCCCTGGCGTCGCCCTTCGCGGCATCGGCCCCGCGGCGGCTGTGACGTCCCACGTCGCCCCTCAGCTCCCCGCGCTGTTTGCTGCGGTCCCGCCGTCACCGGCCGACTCGTCGGACCGAAGGCTATCAATCAACTCGCCCCGCTCGGACAGGAGTTCGCAGAAGGCGCGGGCCACCGTGCCGGGATACTCCATCATCGCCACGTGCCCCGCCTCCGGCAGGGTGAGCAGGCGCGAGTCGGGGAAGGCGCGGGCCGCCTTACGGGCCATGCGGAAGCCGACGAGCTGGTCACGGCCGCCGTAGACGAGGAGGGTCGGGGCGAGGACGCGCTCCGCCTGGCGCCACAGGCCGTGCTGTCCGCCCAGTGTGTAGGCGTTGACGATGCCGCGCGCGGAACGCGTCATCGCGTCCCAGAGGTACGGCAGCTGCATCCGCCGCTCCATCTCCTCCACGGCGTTGCGGAAACCTTCCGGCGACACCCGGCCGGGGTCGCCGTAGCAGAGCGCCAGCACGCCGCGGACGCGCTCCTCCGCGGTCCATCCGACGGTGTACCGGGTGAAGAGGTTGGCCACTCCCGGCAGCGCCAGCAGCGCGGTCGGCACCGCGCTGCGCTGCACGAGGAGCTCCGGCAGCGCCGGCGACACCAGCGTCAGCGTCCGTACGAGGTCGGGCCTGAGCGCCGCGACGCGCGTGGTGACGGCGCCGCCGAGCGAGTTGCCGAGCAGATGCACGGGACCGCGCCCGGACGCGTCGAGAAAACGGATCACCGCGCGCGCGTGCCCGGTGATCGAGTAGTCGCCGTCGTCCGGCGGCGGCGAGTCGCCGAAGCCCGGCAGGTCGACGGCCTCACCGTCGACGACGCCCTCGAGCTCCTGCATCAGCGCCGACCAGTTCTGCGAGGAACCGCCGAGCCCGTGGACGTAGAGCGCGGGCGGCAGGCCCTCGCGCGCCGGTGGTCTCGACCGCACCGTGAGCGTGATGCCCGGCAGCCCGACCGACCTGAGCCGCTCGCCCTCCGCGACCCTGACGGGCGACACCTTCGGGAGCACGGTGGTCGCCGGAACGGACGGCAGCTCGGTCGAAGACATGCGGCAATGTTACGAGACGATCACGCAGTGGCTCATGTGTTCGCCGTCACAGATTGCACGCGCAGCACATAGCATCCGGATCCGGTGTCTCCTAGGCTCGTAACGAGGGCACCCGCTGTGGCACCTGCTTCTCGCACAGGGACGTTCGTAGGAAGGGAGCCCGTCATCATGGCCGTAGACCCCACCGACCCCGAGACGTTCGAGGACGACGGCGCACAGGAGCCCCGGGAGATCGACGTCGAAGCCCCTGAGAACGACGCGGCGGAGCAGTCCGCCGACCTGGCGGCAGACCGCGACGACCCGCTCGAGGACGTGGACCCGGCCACCGCGAACGAGGCCGACCTCGTCGAGCAGCACCGCGTCGTCTCCATCGACGAGGACGACTACCGCTGACGGGGGCGCACGGAAGCACCGGAGGGCGCCGCTGAGCTGGAACGAGGCGGTTCGCTGCCCGCTTCGGTCCGGTTTGAAACGAGCTGCATGGCTTTCGTCGCCGTCCGGTCCGTGAAATTCTGCGCTCGCACCGCGCACACCCGGGTTACTGAAAAGTACGATGGCGGCGCGGCGCACACCGCATGTGGACGAAATTGGGAGGCGGCGTGACAGCCATCGAGCAGACAGAGGCGGCACGCCCGCGGGGCACGCGCCTGCCGCGACGTGCCCGACGGAATCAGCTGCTGGGAGCCGCCCAGGAAGTCTTCGTGGCGCAGGGTTACCACGCGGCCGCCATGGACGACATCGCCGAGCGCGCCGGCGTCAGCAAGCCGGTGCTCTACCAGCACTTCCCGGGCAAGCTCGACCTCTACCTCGCACTGCTGGACCAGCACTGCGAGTCACTGATCGGGGCGGTGCGCAGCGCACTCGCGTCGACGACCGACAACAAGCAGCGCGTCCGCGCGACGATGGACGCCTATTTCGCGTACGTCGAGGACGACGGCGGCGCCTTCCGCCTGGTCTTCGAGTCGGACCTGACGAACGAGCCCGCGGTGCGCGAGCGGGTCGACAAGGTCACGAACGAGTGCGCGGAGGCGATCTGCGACGTCATCGCCGAGGACACCGGCCTCTCGCGCGCGGAGTCGATGCTGCTGGCCTCCGGGCTCGGCGGACTCGCGCAGGTGGTGGCCCGCTCCTGGCTGCACAGCGACCGCACGGTGCCGCGCGACCAGGCGGTGCAGCTGCTGGCCTCGCTGGCCTGGCGCGGTATCGCGGGTTTCCCGCTGCACGGCAGCGAACAGCACCACTGAAGGCCCCCTGACACGCATTTGTTCCCGCCCCGTGTTCGCTCCTGGCGTTCCGGGGCGGAGCGTGCGCGTCCCCTCACCGGGCTAATGTGTGCTGGGTACGGCGCGTAAAGGTCGCGCACTTCACTGACCGTCGGAGGGACATAGCCGTGGAGGTCAAGATCGGCGTGCAGCACGCGCCCCGCGAGATCGTTCTGGAGAGCGGTCAGAGCGCCGAGGAGGTCGAGCGCATCGTGGCCGAGGCGCTGGCCGGGAAGGCGCAGCTGCTGACCCTCGTGGACGAGCACGGCCGCAAGGTCCTCGTCCCGGCGGAGCGCCTCGCCTACGTCGAGCTCGGCGAGCCCGCCCCCCGCAAGGTGGGCTTCGGCGCGCTGTAATCACCGGATCAAGGCAGGGGCCCGGCGGTCGACGACCGCCGGGCCCCTGCCGTTCGCCCAAGATTCTTCTCTTCACATATGGAGCACAACGGACGCACAGAGGAGGATTGCATTCCGCAGGTCACGGGTATGACGGGCTACGACCGTGACGCGCAGTCTGGCCGTGGGAGGGCCCCATGTTGTTGATCGAAGCGCTCGGCTCCGCGCTGCTCGGTCTGGCGCTGGCGTGGGCTGCGAGCCACCGGCTGGCCCACCGTCTGCCCGCCCGTTCCCTCGTGCTGGCGACGGGCGCCGCGGGAGCCCTGTTCGGTGCCTTCGTCACCCACAGCGCCTTCGACCCCGGCAACATCCTGCTGAATCTTCTCGGCGCGGCGATCGTGTCCGCCGCCTCTCTCTCCCTGCTGGTGCGCCCGGCAGGGAGACTCCGCCGGCGCTCGGCGCCGGCGTGATCTCGACGAGGACCGACAGGACGGGCGGGACGACCGCGAAGCCCGGACCGACCGCGAAGCCCGGACCGACCGGGACGACCGCGGAGGCGGGGACCACAGGCGTTAGGCGGCGAGCCCCAGGGCGGCCATGCGCTTCGTGTGCGCCTCGGTGATCCGGGAGAACATCCGGCCGACCTCGGCGAGGTCGAACCCGTCCGCGACCCCGCCCACGAGCATCGTCGACAGCGCGTCCCGGTCCGCGACCACTCGCTGGGACTGCGACAGAGCCTCGCCCATGAGACGCCGGGCCCACAGAGCGAGACGGCCACCCACGCGCGGGTCGGCGTCGATCGCGGCGCGCACCTTCTCCACGGCGAAGCCGGCGTGCCCGGTGTCGTCCAGCACGGCCAGCACGAGCTCGCGCGAGTCCCCGTCCAGCCGGGCCGCGACCTCCCGGTAGAAGTCGCTGGCGATCGAGTCGCCGACGTACGCCTTGACGAGCCCCTCCAGCCAGTCCGAGGGCGCCGTCTGCCGGTGGAAGCCGTCCAGCGCGGCGACGAACGGCTCCATCGCGTGCGTGGGCTCCTCGCCGATCTCCGTGAGCCGGTCGCGCAGCCTCTCGAAGTGGTGGAACTCCGCCGACGCCATCTTGGCCAGTTCCGCCTTGTCGGCCAGCGTGGGCGCCAGCTTGGCGTCCTCCGCGAGCCGCTCGAACGCCGCGAGCTCGCCGTACGCGAGCGCACCGAGGAGATCGACGACCGCGGCCCGGTACTGCGGATCGGCGGAGGCCTTCGCCCAGTCCTGGGCGGCGACTCCGGTGTGCTCGGAGGGTGCGTCAGAGGTGTTGTCAGGCGTCGTCATGAAGCGCACAATAGTCCGCTTGCCGAGTGGCGGAAGTCCCTGGTCAATCAGTGTGATGACGGCTACGTGACCAAATCGGCCATCGTGTGTGCGGGATTCCGGGGTATGGTGGTAATGCGCCTGCCGAGTAGTCGACGGGCCGCACGTATGAGGATGCCCGGTCGGTGGCCCGATCGGCTCCGACCCGACAGCCCTCCCAGGCCGTACGGCACATTGCGTACGACGACCGGAGGGACACCTCAGCGGTACGAGCGCTAGAGCGTCGGCAGAGGTCCCGTGCCCTACGGCAAGATCGTAAGGCAGCCGACGTCCCCCGGCACGGTCCGTCTACGACCCCCGCGCTCGCCTCGCACCGCGTACACAGAAGAGGCAGCACCCTGACTACCACGTTCAGAGATCTCGGCATCCTTCCCGAGACCGCCGAGGCCCTCGAAGCCGTCGGCATCATCACCCCCTTCCCCATCCAGGAGATGACCCTCCCCGTCGCCCTCTCCGGCACGGACGTCATCGGCCAGGCCAAGACCGGCACCGGCAAGACGCTGGGCTTCGGCCTCCCGCTCCTCGAGCGCGTCACCGTCCCCGCGGACGTGGAGGCGGGCCGCGCGAAGCCCGAGGACCTCACCGACACCCCGCAGGCGCTCGTCGTCGTCCCGACCCGCGAGCTCTGCCAGCAGGTCACCAACGACCTGCTGACCGCGGGCAAGGTGCGCAACGTACGCGTCATCGCGATCTACGGCGGCCGGGCCTACGAGCCCCAGGTCGAGGCCCTGAAGAAGGGCGTCGACGTGGTCGTCGGCACCCCGGGCCGGCTCCTGGACCTCGCGGGCCAGAAGAAGCTCAACCTCAAGCATGTGAAGTCCCTCGTCCTCGACGAGGCCGACGAGATGCTCGACCTGGGCTTCCTGCCCGACGTCGAGAAGATCATCAACATGCTGCCGGTCCGGCGCCAGACCATGCTGTTCTCGGCGACCATGCCGGGCGCGGTCATCGGTCTCGCGCGCCGCTACATGTCGCAGCCCACGCACATCCGCGCCGCCGCGCCGGACGACGAGGGCAAGACGGTCGCGAACACCTCGCAGCACGTGTACCGCGCGCACAACATGGACAAGCCCGAGATGGTCGCGCGCATACTGCAGGCCGACGGCCGGGGACTGGTCATGGTCTTCTGCCGTACGAAGCGCACCGCGGCCGACCTCGCGGACCAGCTCAAGCAGCGCGGCTTCGCGGCCGGCGCGGTCCACGGCGACCTCGGCCAGGGCGCCCGCGAGCAGGCGCTGCGCGCCTTCCGCAACGGCAAGGTGGACGTCCTCGTCTGCACCGACGTCGCCGCCCGCGGCATCGACGTCGAGGGCGTGACGCACGTCATCAACTACCAGTCTCCCGAAGAGGAGAAGACGTACCTGCACCGCATCGGCCGCACCGGCCGCGCGGGCGCCAAGGGCATCGCGATCACGCTCGTCGACTGGGACGACATCCCGCGCTGGCAGCTGATCAACAAGGCGCTGGAGCTCAACTTCAACAACCCGCCGGAGACGTACTCCACGTCCCCGCACCTCTTCGAGGAACTCAACATCCCCGCGGGCACCAAGGGTGTCCTGCCGCGTGCCGAGCGCACGCGCGCGGGTCTCGACGCGGAGGAGCTGGAGGATCTCGGCGAGACCGGCGGCCGCGCTCGCGGCGGCCGGAACGGCCGAGGCGGACGGGGTGACCGGGGTGACCGGGCCGAGTCCCGGCCCGCCGAGCGTGAGCGCCAGGAGCGTACGCCGCGGCGCCGTCGCCGCACGCGCAGTGGTACGCCGATGGACGCGACCGCCGCTCCGGAGGCCGTGGCGGAGACCGCGTCCTCCGAGGAGACCGGTCCCCGCACCCTGCGCCGCCGTCGCCGTACCCGCGGTGGCGCGTCCGAGCAGGTGCCGCCGGCCACGGCCACCGCGCCCGAGGCCGCGCAAGCCGCCGTCACGGCGGCGGAGGGCCCTGCCCTGGACGCCCCCGAGGCTCCGGAGAAGCCGCGCCGCCGGCGCACCCGTAAGTCCGCGGAGGGCACGGCGGCCGTGGAGACGGTTGCCGAGCAGGCCGCTGAGGTCGTGAAGACCCTGGCCGTCGCGGAAGCCCCGGCGAGCGCGGCTGCCGCGGAGACGGCGGTCGACACCGCCGAGGCCGCGGAGGCGAAGCCCCGTCGTACGCGCAAGGCGGCCACCACCGCCGAGACCGCCGTCGACACGGCCGAGACAGTCGAGGCCAAGCCGCGCCGGACCCGCAAGACGGCAGCCACCGCCGAGATCCCGGCGCAGGTCGCCGGCGAGCCCGAGGCGAAGCCCCGTACGCGAACCCGCAAGGCCACCGCCGCGGAGACCGCCGTGGACACGGCAGAGGCCGTCGAGGCCAAGCCGCGCCGCACCCGCAAGACCGCCGCAACCTCGGAGAGCGCCGAGGCCGTCGAGGCCAAGCCCCGTACGCGGACCCGCAAGGCCGCCGCCGCGGAGACCGCCGTGGACACGGCAGAGGTCGCCGAGGCCAAGCCGCGCCGTACGCGCAAGGCCGCTGAAGCCGCCGTCGACACCGCGGAGGGCGTCGAGGCCAAGCCGCGGCGTACCCGCAAGACGACGGCCGCCGCCCCGGAAGCCGCCGCCGAGGAGGTCAAGCCCCGCCGCACGCGGAAGGCCGCGACCACCGCGGTCGACGCGGCCGAGGCCGCCGAGGCCAAGCCGCGCCGCACCCGCAAGACGGCCGCCGCCGCCGAGATCCCGGCGCAGGCCGCCGACGAGCCCGCGGTCAAGCCCCGGACCACCCGCGCCCGCAAGGCCACGGCAGCCGCCGAGGCCACCGCCGACGCGGCCGAGGCGAAGCCCAGGACGCGTCGCACGCGGAAGGCCACGGCCGCCGTGGAGACCGCGGAGAGCTGACCGCTCACTCGACCGACGGCCCGGCCCACCTCGTGTGGGCCGGGCCGTCGGCATTCCGGCGCCGGGACTGCGCCCGTCCCCGCCCGGCCGCCTCCGCGACGCCCTCGCCGGATAACCTCACCCCATGAGCAGGCCTCCGACCTTCACCCCGCCCCCGGGCGCCCGCGCGTACTCGCTGCGCACCGCGCGCGGGGAGTTCGCCGTCGTCGACTCGCCCGTGGCGGACGGCGCCGTGCCACGGGGAACCGCGCTGCTGCTGCCCGGGTTCACCGGCAGCAAGGAGGACTTCAACCCGCTGCACGTAACGCTCGGGGCGCGCGGCTACCGGACCGTCGCGGTGGACGGGCGCGGGCAGTACGAGTCCGACGGGCCCGAGCACGACGAATCGGCGTACGCGCAGGGTGAGTTGGCGCGGGACGCGCTCGCCCAGGCCGCCGCCCTCGGCACCCCCGTACACCTCGTCGGGCACTCCCTGGGCGGGCAGATCGCGCGGGCCGCGGCCCTGCTGGACCACTCCCCCTTCCGGTCCCTCACGCTCATGGCCTCCGGACCGGCCCAGATCTCCGTCTCCCAGCAGCAGCGCGTGAAACTGCTCCAGGACGCGCTCGCCGTGATGGACATGACCGAGGTGTGGGAGGCGATCCAGGCCCTGGAGCCGCCCGAGGAGACCGACACCGGCGATCTGGATGCCGGGCTCGGCGACCAGGAGGATCTGCGCCGCCGCTGGATGGGCAACAAGCCGGCCCAACTCATCGCCACCGGACGCCAGTTGTGCACCGAACCGGACCGCGTGGCCGAGCTGGCCGCCCTGCCGCTGCCGTTTCACGTGCTGTCGGGTTCCAGCGACGACACCTGGCCGGTGTCCCTGCTCGACGACATGGCGCTGCGCCTGCACGCACACCGCACGGTCGTCCAGGGTGCCGAGCACTCCCCCAACACGGACCGGCCCCTCGAGACGGCCCGCGCCTTCGCCGACTTCTGGGACCGCAGCGACCCCGGCCACCGGTAACCGCCACATCCACCCGGGCAGCCGGTAACCGCGCCCGCACCCCGAAAGCCGGTGACCGCGCCCTGCCCCCGGCAGCCAGTTCTGCGCCTGCACTCCAGCGGCCAACACCGCGCCCGCACCCCAGCAGCCAACACCGCGGCCCGCACCCGTGCGGCCAACACCGCAGGCTGCACCCCGGCAACCAGTTCCGCGCCTGCACTCCAGCGACCAACACCGCGCCCGCACCCCAGCAGCCAACACCCCGCCCGCACCCGTGCAGCCAACACCGCAGGCTGCACCCGGCAGCTAGTACTGCGCCTGCAGGTGCTCCCAGAACCCGTCCCGCAACGCCCGCCGCAGATCGGCCTGTCCGCGCAGCGAGTACTGGAGCAGGCCCTCCGCCTCCACCAGCAGGTCCTGGTCGACCGAGCCCGGCAGATAGGGGTGACCGGGCAGCAGCTCGACCAGCGACTCCCGGCCCCGGGCCGCCAGCCACTTCGCCGCGATCTGCGCGCCGACGAAGCGGACGTCCTCGCGGGTGGGCCGGGAGGCGGTGGCCTCGTAGGCGGCAGCGGTGCGCCGGGCCACGTACGGCTTGAAGAAGTCGAGGTCGAGGGTGCGCTGGCTGTCGACCTCCCAGAGCAGGGGCTCCGCCTGGTTGCGTCCCTCGGGGGCCTCGATGCCCCACAGGTGCACCCGCGCGCCGTACCCCTGCGCCGCCTCGACCGCCGACACCAGGTCCTCGTCGCCGCCCAGCAGGGCCGCGTCGCTGATCGCACGGTGTCTGGCCAGCGACTCCAGGTCCGACCTGATCAGCGAATCGACGCCCTTCTGCTGGTTGTTGGCATTGAGATTGCCCAACCGGACCTTCACGTCGGGGAGTTCGGCGATCGACTGCTGCTCGGCGGTGTGGATACGGCGCCGCGCTCCGTCGTACCAGTAGACCCGCAGCAGCCGGCTGTCCGCGAAGATCGTGCGGGCCTTGTCGATGAGCGCCTCGATCAGCCCTTCCGCGTCGAGGTCGAACGCCCGGCGGTCCTCCGTGCCTGCGACGAGGCGCCCCGCGGCCGCGTACAGGTACCCCGCGTCGACGAAGATCGCATGGGTCGAGGGCGTCTTCGCCACCTCGGCGAGCATGCGCTGAAGCAACTCGTTCGTGCGGTCGATGCGGGCGGTGAGCGCCACGAGGTCGTCGTTCATCGCCTCCATTGTCCCGGCGGTCACGCTGCGAACACAACCGGTCCCGGTCGGTCTCGCGACTCGTTCCTTAC
The DNA here is from genome assembly GCF_043200415.1 of Streptomyces sp. NPDC048419. NCBI lineage: Bacteria > Bacillati > Actinomycetota > Actinomycetes > Kitasatosporales > Streptomycetaceae > Streptomyces > Streptomyces sp. NPDC048419. Next base: position 180,059 of record NZ_JBICXT010000005.1, read on the forward strand.
CGGTCAGTAGTTAGCCGTTCGAAAAATTTATTTAGCGTAGGGAATGTTTGTAACGCGGTAATGGTTGACTCCATCAGATGGCAGCGCGACGAAGGGAGAGGCATGCGCTTCGAAATCATGCGACTCGACGAGGTCAACGGCACGACCGTGGACAGCACCGTCGTGGACGCCGCCTCCGTCGACCGGATCGTCCAGCAGGCCGCAGCCATAGGACAGCGACTCTGGATCCGGCCCGCCGAGAGTGCGGCCGTATAACCGACTGACCGACGCGGATCACCGCGCAATCTTCGAAGCCCCCGCCCGGCACCGACGCCGCGCGGGGGCTTCGCGTATACGCGGACCGAGTGGCCCCGGGGCCGCTCAGGCGCCCTTGATCACCTGGGTGACGCCGTTGATGATCTGCTGCACGGCGATCGCGGAGAGCATCATGCCCGCGAGACGCGTCACCAGGACCACGCCGCCGTCCTTGATGACCCGGATGATCAGCAGCGAGTAGCGCATCACCAGCCACAGCACGATGTGGATGGCGAGGATCGCCGCCCACACCGACGCCTGCATGGCGAAGCTGTGGGCCTTCTGCACGGCGAGGATCACGGAGACGATCGCCCCCGGGCCGGCCAGCAGCGGCATGCCCAGCGGCACGAGCGCCACGTTGACGTCCTTGGTCTGCTTCGGCTCGTCGTTCTTGCCGGTCAGCAGGTCGAGGGCGATGAGCAGGAGCAGCAGTCCGCCCGCGATCATCAGGGCGGGCACGGAGACATGCAGGTAGTCGAGGATCTGGTGCCCGAGCAGCCCGAAGACGGTGATCACGCCACCGGCCACGCAGACGGCCTGGAAGGCCATCCGCTTCTGCACCTTGCCGGGGCGTCCGGCGGTCAGCGCGAGGAAGATCGGGGTGATCCCGGGGGGATCCATGATGACGAACAGGGTCAGGAACAGGGAGCCGAAGACGGCGAGGTCGAACATGGGTGAGCAACTGGCCTTGCGGTGATGGGGAAACGGACGGTGAGAGGGCAGGGAAGGGTCAGGCCCCGCCGGTCCCCGGCACCGGGAACGCCCCGGTCGCCCGCCGCACGATCTCCCCGTACACCTCGGGATCCGTGACGTACTCGCCGAGCACACACGTCTTGCGGCTGCCGTGGTAGTCGCTGGACCCGGTGGTCAGCAGCCCCAGTTCCTTCGCCAGCCCGCGCAGCCGCGCCCGCGTCTCCTCGTCGTGGTCCATGTGGTCGACCTCGATGCCGTCGAGCCCCGCGGCGGCCATCTCGGCGATCGCCGGCTCCGGCACCGTACGGCCGCGCTTGCTGGCACCGGGATGCGCGAAGACGGTGACCCCGCCCGCGGCCTTGACGAGCCGGATCGCCTCGAAGGGGTCCGTCTCGTGCTTCTCGACGAAGGCCCGGCCGCCGTCGGACAGCCAGTCCTGGGTGAACGCGTCGTTCACGGTCGGCACGACGCCGAGCTCGACGAGCGCGGTCGCGACATGCGGCCGCCCGACCGAGCCGTCCCCGGCGATCCGCCGCACCTGGTCCCAAGTGACCGGCACGCCCAGCGTGTTCAGCTTGGCGACCATGCCCTGGGCCCGCGGCACCCGGTCGTCCCGCACCAGCTCGCGCTCGGCGAGCAGCGCCGGCTCCTCGGGGTCGAAGAGGTAGGCGAGCATGTGCATGGAGACGCCGTCGATACGGCAGGACAGCTCGGCGCCGGTGACGAGCGTGAGCCCCTCCGGCAGCGCGGCGATCGCCTCGGCGTGCCCGCGGGTGGAGTCGTGATCGGTCAGCGCGACGACGTCCAGCCCGGCGGCGGAGGCGTTCCGCACCAGCTCGGCCGGCGTGTCCGTACCGTCGGACGCGGTGGAGTGGGCGTGCAGATCGATACGCACTACGCGGACTCCAGGCGGCGACGGGACGGAAGAGGACGCTCAAGGATAACCGGATTTTCCAGGTCCCCTGTCACACCCATACCCGGGAGGTGACCCCTACAGGTTCCCTCAGGGTTCCAACAGCCTGGGCGAAAGCGCCCCGCACGGTACGAGATCGACCTCCGCCCCGGCATCCCGCAGATCCGTCAGCACCAGCTCGTCGTACATCAGCAGCCCCGACTGCTCGGGCCACACGACCGCCCACAGCCACAGCCCCCGCGCCTCGCCCGCGAAGACGGCGCGGTCGTCGGGGCTGTCGGTGACGTGCCAGAGCGGGGTCGGACGGCCGCCGGCCAGGACCTTGGCCTGGGGCGGCTTCTCGACGTTCATGTACCGCCCCGGGTCCGGGCCGTCGATGCCCGCGTACCGCGCGCCGAGTCCGACGCCGAGCTCCTCGGCGACCAGGATCAGCTCCCCTATACCGCCGAGCGGCCCCGGTCCGGAGCACGCCACCGCGGTGGCCCGGCCGCCGTGCCGGTCGTCACCCGCGCACGCCACTCCCGTGAAGAGCCAGCCGACCGGCAGGGGCCACGGCATCCACACCGGTACCTGCGTGCGATGCACCACCACACCGAGGGCCTCGACGCTGGGCGGGATCACGGGCTGCAGCGGATGCACGGTGCCGTGCACATCGCACTGCCAGGAATCGGCGAAGAGTCCGGGAGCCCTGACCCGGCCACCACACTTCGGGCAACTGGGTTCGCCCCTCATAGGGCCCCACGGTCCTACCCGCGCCCCGTCACGTCAAGGACGATCACCCGTCCGGACGGAACCCTTCACCGGGCGCCGCGACGGACCAAACTAGATGTAGCTTGCATTAATTAGCTGCCCTAACTTACTATGTGCATATACCAACCATCCTTGAACGAGAGTGGAGGAAGCATGGACGACCCCTTCGACGCGGGAGCGGGCAGCATCCTGCGGCAGCCGAAGGCCGTGTGGGCGACGGCGGGCGCGTCCGTCGTCGCCTTCATGGGCATCGGACTCGTCGACCCGATCCTGCCGTCCATCGCCAAGGGCCTGGACGCGACGCCCGGCCAGGTCTCCCTGCTCTTCACCTCGTACTTCCTGATCACCGCCGTCGCGATGCTGGTCACCGGCTTCATCTCCAGCCGTATCGGCGGCCGCAGGACGCTGCTGCTCGGCCTCGCCTTCGTCGTGGTGTTCGCGGGTCTCGCGGGCACGTCGGGCTCGGTCGCCGAACTCGTCGGCTTCCGCGCGGGCTGGGGCCTCGGCAACGCGCTCTTCGTCTCGACGGCCCTCGCGGTCATCGTCGGCGCTGCGGCGGGCGGCAGCGCCGCCGCGATCCTGCTGTACGAGTCCGCGCTCGGCCTCGGCATGGCGTGCGGCCCGCTGCTGGGCGCGCTGCTCGGCAACCAGAGCTGGCGCTACCCCTTCTTCGGCACCGCCTTCTTGATGGCGGTCGGCTTCCTGTGCATCACGGCGTTCCTGAAGGAGCAGCCGAAGCCGGCCCGGAAGACCTCGCTGCTCGACCCCCTCCGGGCGCTCGGCCACGGCGGCCTGGCCTCGGCGGCGGTCTCGGCGTTCTTCTACAACTACACGTTCTTCACCGTGCTGGCCTTCACGCCGTTCGTGCTGAACATGACGCCGTACAAGTCGGGTGCCGTGTTCTTCGCCTGGGGCGTGCTGCTCGCCGTCTTCTCGGTGCTCGTGGCCCCGCGCATGCAGAAGCGCTTCGGCTCACTGAAGGTGCTCGGCGGCTCGCTGGTGCTGCTCGCGGCGGACGTCCTCGTCCTCGGCTACGGCAGCCACACCACGGCCGTCGTCTGCACGATCCTGTCGGGCGCCTTCATCGGCGTGAACAACACCGTCTACACGGAGCTGGCGCTCGGCGTCTCGGACGCGCCCCGGCCCGTGGCGAGCGCCGGCTACAACTTCGTGCGCTGGTTCGCGGCCGCGGCCGCGCCGTACTTCGCGCCGAAGATCGAGGAGTGGACCGACATCCGCATCCCGTTCGTGGTCGCGGCGGTCACCGCCGTGCTGGGCGCGGTCGTCGTGTTCGTACGGCGGAACGCGCTCACCCACGAGACCGAGGAGCTGGAGCCGCGGCACGCCACGGAGGACAGCGTCACGGTCTTCGCCAACTGACGCCTTCCGGCCACCGGTTGGTGAGCTTGCTCACCTGGCCCTCAGTCCAGCGGGACGGACTTGCGGGACGGATCCCTGAGGTCCGTCCCGTTCGTCAGCCAGCGCTCCTGGAGGGCCTGGGCGCCGTGCACGCGCTTCCAGGCGGCCTCGTTCGCCGTCATCGGGAGCAGCGGCAGGAAGCGGACCGGCTCGAGCGGCTCGTCGAGTTCGAGGTCCTCGACCAGGCCGCCCGGCTCGGCGACCAGCACGGAGCTGAACGGGGCGCCGGGCCACAGGGGTTCACCGACGTCGAGCGAGGCGCCGGGTGCCACGACCACACCCTCGACCTGCGGGGAGGCGGCGAGTACGGCGAGCGGACGCAGCGCCTTGTCGGTCTCGGCGTGGCCGCCGCGCACCGAAAGGACCAGCTCGGCGCGCGGGCCCCTGTGCGGGTCGGCGAGCATGGCCGTGGGGTCGCTCATCGGCTGCGCGGACATGCCGAGGGTGGCGTAGCGGACGATGTCGCCCTCGTGGAAACGGAGCACTTCGATGCGGTCGGTGCCGAGGAACGTGACGGCCGCGCGGGCGTCCGGTTCGCCCAGCGCGCTGCGCAGCCGGGCCTCGACCAGAGGAAGAACATCAACCATGCCGCGAGCATAGAACTCGTCAGTACAGGGCAAAGCGGCGCCTTGACACATTGGGCTGCTGATAGTCTTGCCCGCGTCGTTCGGGGCAACACGCAGATGGGGCACCGCCCAGGCCGTTCAGGCACTGGGGGAGTCGCACCAAGTCCCGACGCCCGTGAGACTCCCTTTACGGGAATGGAACGTCCCTTACGAGGGACCGGCCGGAGGAGGTGGGGCTGTCATGGATCGAAGTCACCCGTGCAGTACCACTCGCTCTTCCCGCCGCTGATACAGCTGATCCGGCTCTGGCTGACCGCCGCCTTTCACGCTCACGTCTTCCCGCGGAAGAGCACTTCGTTTCGTTTTGCCTGATCTGTCTGATCTGAATCAGCAGCGAAGTCCGCCACCGCGACGGTGCGGTGCTCCCCGCTTTGTGGACGTGCCAAACACCTGACGCCAGGACGTCCCCATTCCGGGTAGTTCCAGCCGTCGTCGGCGCCTTTCGTCGCATGACACGAAGGAGCCAGCCATGTCGATGATCCGTGACCTGCGCGCCGCGGTCCGGCCCTCCCGCGTCCCGGTGCGCGGGGACGCCGGTGTGTACGACACGACTCGCGACCCCTCCACCCCCTCCGCCGTCGTCGACTGCGCCGTCTACCGGGACGGTGCCCGCGTGGACAGCGGCCGGTCCCTGAGCCCGCACGAGGCGATGCGCCTGGTGCGCCGCGACGGAGGCTTCGTCTGGATCGGCCTGCACGAGCCGACCGAGGCCGAATTCTCCGGGATCGCAAGCGAGTTCGGGCTGCACCCGCTGGCCGTGGAGGACGCCGTCCAGGCCCACCAGCGGCCCAAGCTGGAGCGCTACGACGACACGCTCTTCACCGTCTTCAAGACCATCCACTACGTCGAGCACGACCAGCTCACCGCCAACAGCGAGGTCGTCGAGACCGGTGAGGTCATGTGCTTCACCGGACAGGACTTCTTCATCACCGTCCGGCACGGCGGCCAGGGCTCGCTGCGCGCCCTGCGGCACCGGCTCCAGGACGACCCCGAACTGCTCGCCAAAGGCCCCTCGGCGGTGCTGCACGCGATCGCCGACCACGTCGTCGACGGGTACATCGCGGTCGCCGACGCCGTCCAGGACGACATCGACGAGGTCGAGACCGAGGTGTTCTCGCCCGGCCGCCGGGGCGGTGTCTCGCGCGGTGTGGACTCGGCGCGCATCTACCAGCTCAAGCGCGAGGTGCTGGAGTTCAAGCGCGCCGTCTCGCCGCTGCTGCGCCCCATGCAGCTGCTGAGCGAGCGGCCGATGCGGCTGATCGACCCCGACATCCAGAAGTACTTCCGGGACGTCGCCGACCACCTCGTCCGCGTCCAGGAGCAGGTGGTCGGCTTCGACGAGCTGCTCAACTCGATCCTCCAGGCCAACCTCGCGCAGGCGTCCGTCGCGCAGAACGAGGACATGCGCAAGATCACGTCCTGGGCCGCCATCATCGCCGTACCGACGATGGTGTGCGGGGTCTACGGCATGAACTTCAAGTACATGCCGGAGCTGCACGCGAAGTACGGCTACCCGGTGATCATGAGCATCACCGTCTGCATCTGTCTGGGCATCCACCGCACGCTGAAGCGCAACGGCTGGCTGTGAGAGTGCCTGGATAGGCTGGGCCCATGACTAGCGAGCTGCTCGACCAGGCCCTCGTCGAGGAGGCCACCAAGAAGTCCGGCCTCATCTGGGTCGCGGGCCCCGGCAGTCCGGCCCGGGCGCTGTGGCACGTGTGGCACGAGGGTGCCGCGTGTCTGGTCGGCGACGGACCGGGCGAGCAGCCGCTGCCGGGCCTGACCGACGGGGCCGGGGCCGAGGTGACGGTCCGCAGCAAGGACAAGGGCGGCCGGCTGGTGACCTGGTCGGCGAAGGTCGTCGAGCTGACGCCCGGGTCCGAGCAGTGGGCGGCCACGGTCGCCGAGCTGAAGGGCAAGCGGCTCAACGCCCCCGACGGCGAGGCGATGACCGGGCGCTGGTCCCGCGAATGCCGGGTGCTGCGCCTTGAACCCGCCGGGGCGACAACGGAGTTGCCCGACGACGACCTGGCCGAGGCACCGCTGCCGACGCCCGCCACCACCCGTCGGCCGATCCCCGCGGGGCTGCCGCGGCTGCTGCTGAGGAAGAGGAAACGCCGGTAGGACGTCAGGACGTCGGCAGCTGCTTGCCGTAGTCCACCGTCTCGGTCTTCTTCGGCTCGTTCAGGGCGAAGTCCTCGCCCCAGGACGAGAAGGCGATCGTGCCCGCGCCGCCCGCCCGCTCCAGCCGGAGCGGATACGGCTTGCCCTGGAGGGAGACGTCGAGGGTGCCGCCCGAGCCCTTGTCGCCGGTGATGCGGATGGTGCGGGTACCCGACTGCTCGTGATGCCCGTCCGTCGCGAGCGGGCCGTGCAGGGTGAGCAGACCCCCGAGGAGGACGTCCATGTCCGTGAAACCGCTGAACTTCTTGTACGCGGGGTCGCGCTGCGGCACCTTCACGTACTTGCCGTCGAGCTTGCTGGCGGACGCCTTGCCCGTATTGCCGTCCGCGTGGTTCCAGAAGCCCGCGCCGGCCTTCAGATACAGCTGCTCACCGATCCGCAGCAGCCCGAAGGCGACCCCGTTGGAGGTGACCGAGCCGGTGGCGCCCTCCGACTTCAGGCGCATGTCGAGTTTGTACGTACGCCCGTTGGTGACCACGTCGCCGGAGAGGTGCACGGCCTCCGCCGCCGCGGCGGCCGCCCTGGTCTTCGACTCGATCTTGGCAGCCGGCAGCTTGCCGACCCCGTTGGTGCCCGCGTCGGGGTCGTCGCTGCAGCCCGCCAGCACACCCGTCCCCGCCACGACCAGTGCGCACATCGCTCCCAGCAGCGTGGTCCGGCGCGTACGGCCCAGGGCAATCACGGTCACAGAAGGGGCTGCCTTTCGGTCGTGGGACGTGAGCGGCGTACCGCAGCGTACCCGGGGCCCCGACGGCCCCGCGGAAGCAGTCCGTCCGGACGTCCCACCAGGGCGGATCCGATCGGTACGGGCTAGCCTGAAGCCCACCTGAGCGGGCAATTCGGAAAGAAAACACAGCAGGAAACAAGCACTGCGAAACACCCCGCAAGCAAAGGAGCGCAGCCCATGGCAGCGGGCGCCCCCAGGATCTTCGTCTCGCACATCGCCGGCGTCGCCGTCTTCGACCCCAACGGCGATCAGGTGGGCCGCGTCCGCGATCTCGTCGTCATGCTGCGCGTCGGCCGCCGGCCCCCGCGCGTGCTCGGGCTGGTCGTCGAACTGCCCACCCGGCGCCGGATCTTCCTGCAGATGACCAGGGTGACCAGCATCGAGTCCGGCCAGGTCATCGCCACCGGCGTGCTCAACGTCCGGCGCTTCGAGCAGCGGCCCACCGAACGTCTCGCCTTCGGCGAGCTGCTGGACCGCCGGGTCACACTCGTCGAGACCGGCGAGGAGGTCACCGTCCTCGACCTGTCGGTGCAGCAGCTGCCGGCCCGCCGGGACTGGGAGGTCGACCGCGTCTTCGTCCGCAAGGGCAGGCCCGGCGGCGCCTTCCGGCGCGCCAAGGGCGAACAGCTGACCGTCGAGTGGTCCGCCGTCACCGGCTTCTCCCTGGAGGAGCAGGGACAGGGCGCCGAGAGCCTGCTCGCCACCTTCGAGCAGCTGCGCCCCGCCGACCTCGCCAACGTGCTGCACCACCTGTCGTCCAAGCGCCGCGCCGAGGTGGCCGCCGCCCTCGACGACGACCGGCTGGCCGACGTCCTCGAGGAGCTCCCCGAGGACGACCAGATCGAGATCCTCGGCAAGCTGAAGGAGGAACGCGCCGCCGACGTCCTGGAGGCCATGGACCCGGACGACGCGGCCGACCTGCTCGCCGAGCTCCCCGAGCAGGACAAGGAGCGGCTGCTGAGCCTGATGCAGCCCTCCGACGCGGCGGACATGCGGCGCCTGATGGCCTACGAGGAACACACCGCCGGCGGCCTCATGACCACCGAGCCCATCGTGCTGCGGCCGGACGCCACGGTCGCCGACGCGCTCGCCCGCGTCCGCAACCGCGACCTCTCCCCCGCCCTCGCCGCCCAGGTCTACGTCTGCCGCCCGCCCGACGAGACGCCGACCGGCAAGTACCTCGGCACCGTCCACTTCCAGCGCCTGCTGCGCGACCCGCCGTACACGCTGGTCAGCTCGATCATCGACGACGATCTGCAGACACTCGACCCCGATGCCACGCTGCCCCTCGTCGCCGGGTTCTTCGCCGCGTACGACATGGTGGCGGCGCCCGTGGTCGACGAGGCCGGGGCGCTGCTGGGCGCGGTGACCGTGGACGACGTACTGGACCACATGCTGCCCGACGACTGGCGGGAGACGGAGTTCCACCTGGACGAGGACGAGGGGGTGGGCGCTCATGACGCCTGAGCGGGAGAGCACGCGCGAGCGCACACCGGCCGGGGCCACGGCCGCCACCCGCCCGCGCGTCCGGCTGGACCAGCCGCGCGCGCCGCGCCGCCGGATCATCCCCGAGTGGGACCCGGAGGCCTTCGGGCGGCTGTCGGAGCGCATCGCGCGCTTCCTCGGCACGGGCCGCTTCATCGTCTGGATGACGGTCGTCATCATCCTGTGGGTGGTGTGGAACGTGTTCGCGCCGAGCGCCCTGCGCTTCGACAACTACCCGTTCATCTTCCTGACCCTGATGCTGTCCCTCCAGGCCTCCTACGCGGCCCCGCTGATCCTGCTCGCGCAGAACCGGCAGGACGACCGGGACCGGGTCAACCTCGAACAGGACCGCAAGCAGAACGAGCGCTCCATCGCGGACACCGAGTACCTGACCCGCGAGATCGCCGCCCTGCGCATCGGCCTGGGCGAGGTCGCCACCCGCGACTGGATCCGCTCCGAGCTCCAGGACATGGTCAAGGAGCTGGAGGAGCGGCAGAACGGCCACCACGAGCACGCCGTATTCCCGGCAGAACGGTCGCGTGGACGTGACGTAGACGACCGGTGACAGGCATCCCGGGGCCCCTGTGCGGCGCCGTACCATCGTCCTTATGGCTAGCGAAGACGCGGTGCGCGAGGCACTGGCGACGGTGAACGACCCCGAGATCAACCGACCCATCACCGAACTGGGGATGGTCAAGTCGGTGGACATCGGCGCGGACGGGACGGTCGCGGTCACCGTGTACCTGACGGTCTCCGGCTGCCCGATGCGCGAGACGATCACGCAGCGCGTGACGGATGCGGTGTCGGCGGTCGAGGGCGTCACCCGCGTCGACGTCTCGCTCGACGTCATGAGCGACGAACAGCGCAAGGAGCTGGCGAACGCCCTGCGCGGCGGCACCGCCGAGCGCGAGGTCCCCTTCGCCAAGCCCGGCTCGCTGACCCGCGTCTACGCGGTCGCGTCCGGCAAGGGCGGCGTCGGCAAGTCCTCGGTGACGGTGAACCTGGCGGCGGCGATGGCCGCCGACGGGCTGAAGGTCGGTGTCGTCGACGCCGACATCTACGGCCACAGCGTGCCGCGCATGCTCGGCGCGGACGGCCGCCCCACCCAGGTCGAGAACATGATCATGCCGCCTTCGGCCAACGGCGTGAAGGTCATCTCCATCGGCATGTTCACTCCGGGCAACGCCCCGGTGGTCTGGCGCGGCCCGATGCTGCACCGCGCGCTCCAGCAGTTCCTGGCGGACGTGTACTGGGGCGACCTGGACGTCCTGCTGCTCGACCTCCCGCCCGGCACCGGCGACATCGCCATCTCCGTCGCCCAGCTGGTCCCGAACGCCGAGATCCTGGTCGTCACCACGCCTCAGCAGGCGGCCGCCGAGGTCGCCGAGCGGGCCGGCTCCATCGCCGTGCAGACGCACCAGAAGATCGTGGGCGTCGTCGAGAACATGTCCGGCCTGCCCTGCCCGCACTGCGGCGAGATGGTCGACGTCTTCGGCACCGGCGGCGGCCAGACGGTGGCGGACGGCCTGACCCGTACGACGGGTGCGACGGTCCCCGTCCTCGGCGCCATCCCCATCGACGTCCGCCTCCGCGAGGGCGGCGACGAGGGCAGGCCCGTGGTCCTGAGCGACCCGGACTCCCCGGCGGGCGCGGCCCTGCGCGGCATCGCGGGCAAGCTGGGCGGACGCCAGCGGGGCCTGTCGGGAATGTCCCTGGGGATCACGCCGAAGAACAAGTTCTGAGGCTGCACGGAGCACTGAAGCGACGGGGCGCCGCATCCGCGCGGCGCCCCTTCGTCATGCGTACGCCTTGATGTCCTTGATCACGGCGAAGGCGAGGCCGTACGCGCTCATGCCTCTTCCGTACGCCCCCAGGTGCACCCCTTGCGGCGTGGACCCGGCGAGGACCCAGCCGAACTCGGACTCCCGGTAGTGGAACTGCGTGGGAACGCCGTCCACGGGCAGGGAGAGCGTCGACCACTCCGCGCCCGAGAGGTCGTCGGCCAGCGCCCACGCGGTCTCCGTCTGCTGCTCCAGCCAGTCGTCCCGCAGGGAGTGGTCCATCTGACCGGGCCAGGTGAAGGACAGCAGCCCCACACCGGCCAGCCAGGCCGCCGAGGAGACCGACGTGGCCTCCAGCAGCCCCGTGCCGTCGGCACTGCGCCGTACGGGGCTCGCCGCGACGGTCACCACGACCGCGAACTTCTCCCGCGGCTCGTCGTTCGAGCCGACCGCGAACTCGTTCTTCACGGACGGCTCGTCGCCGTGCCCGATCGAACCGTGCTCGACGGCACCGTCGGCCGCCGTCCCGACCTGCATCAGCCAGCGCGGACCCGTGAAGGCCTCATCGAGGCCGTACCACGGGAAGGGCGCCAGCAGGTAGCCGTCGACCGTGCGCCGGGCCGTGGGGAGCTGTTGTCCGCCCTCCGCGGCCGACGCCTGCGCGACTGCCTGACTCGTCGTCTCCATGTGCCCGGACGCCTCCTCGTTCTCGTCGAACCGGAGCGGCCCGCCCCCCTTCGGGCGTACTCGTCCGGTCCGCACAACAACTCGGCAGCATAGCCACCCCACTGAGGACAGCAGGGAAATCGCCCGGCTCGTGCGTCGCACCGAAGGGTGGGTTCAGGCCGTGCGCAGGTGCCGCGGAGTATGAAACGCATCACGTACGGCGCGGGTGGCACGGCGCTTGAGCAGCACCGGAGTGCGGCTCGGCGGCTCGGGCCTACGACTCAGGTGGCGTCCGCGTCGAAGGGCGGGCGGTCGTCCTCGTCGGGCTTCTTCGTCATGTCGATGCGGCCGCCGGCGGAGGACGAGGAACCGGAGGACGACGGGGACGACGACGGCGCGTCGGTCTCGCGGCTGTGCACCGCGTCCGTGACCTCGGCCATCTCCTTCTTCAGGTCGAAGCCGTTGCGGATCTCCTTGAGCCCCAGCTCGTCGCTGTCCATCTGCTTGCGGATGAACGTCTTGGGGTTGAGGTCCTCGAACTCGAAGTCCTTGAACTCCGGGCCGAGCTCCGAACGGATGTCGTGCTTGGCGCTCTCCGAGAACTCCCGGATCTTGCGGATCGTCCGCATCACGTCCTGGATGACCTTCGGGAGCTTGTCCGGACCGAAGACGAGCACGGCAAGGACAACGAGCGTCACCAGCTCGAGCGGTCCTATGTCATTGAACACCTGAAGCTCCTTGCGAGTCCCCCGGTCCTCGGCCCTCGGTGGCCTGTGCGGGTCTTCCGTGGTCCGGGCCGGATCCACGGTACCCGGCGATCCCGTAAGACCGGTACTGTCCCGGGGGTTCCGAGTGCGGTCGCGTGGGCGGTTTGGGGCGTTGTTTGCCTTGTGAGGCCCCAGGTGGGGCGGCGACCGGGGCTCGGCGCTGTGACTTTCTGTGAGTCCTGCCCGGGGACGTCACACACAGCTCTTACCCACGGCTCGCGTGCCCCGGCCCTCAGCTGCCCTCCGAGGAACCGAGGACCAGCGGGATCTTCAGCTCCTTGCCGTCGCGCCGGACGGTCAGCTCCAGGCGGTCGCCGGGGCGGTGGGCGCGGGTCTTGACGATCAGTTCCTCGCCGGAGTGCACGCGCTGGCCGTCCACCGCGGTGATGACGTCGCCCGCCTTGATGCCGGCCTTGGCGCCCGGGCCGCCCCGCGTGACGGCGGGGCCGCCGCTCTCGGCCTTCGCCCCGACGCGGGCACCGTCGCCGCTGTAGTCCATGTCGAGGGTGACGCCGATGACCGGGTGGGTCGCCTTGCCGGTGTTGATCAGCTCCTCGGCGACGCGCTTGGCCTGGTTGACCGGGATGGCGAAGCCGAGCCCGATGGAACCGGCCTGTCCGCTCGCCGAGTCCGAGCCGTCGTCGGCGGACCGGATCGCGGAGTTGATGCCGATGACCCGGGCCTGTGTGTCGAGCAGCGGGCCGCCGGAGTTGCCGGGGTTGATCGGCGCGTCGGTCTGCAGGGCGTCGACGTAGGAGACGTCGCTCCCGTCCGCGCTGTCGCCGCCGGCCGTGATGGGCCGTTCCTTGGCGCTGATGATGCCGGAGGTGACGGTGCCCTCCAGGTCGAAGGGGGCGCCGATGGCGACGACGGGATCGCCGACCTGGACGTTGTCGGAGTTGCCGAGCGGCATGGGCTTCAGCCCGCGCACATTGCCGACCTTGACGACGGCGAGGTCGTAGCCGCTGTCCCGGCCGACGACGGTGGCCTTCGCCGTGTCCCCGCTGTTGAAGGTCACCGATATCTGGCCGGAGGAGCCGGCGGCCGGTTCGACGACGTGGTTGTTGGTGAGGATGTGGCCCTGCGCGTCGAGCACGAAGCCCGTCCCGGTGCCGGACTCCTCGGCGCCGGACACATGCAGGGTGACCACGCTGGGCAGGGCCCGCGCGGCGATCCCGGCGACGCTGTCCGGAGCCCGCCCCGCGGGCTCCTTGCCCGCCTGCGGCAGCTCCACGGCCCCTACGCCGCCGTTGCGCTCGAGATAGGACCCGATGACACCGCCCACGCCCCCGGACACGAGCGCGAGGGCCACGGCACCGGTGACGAGCGCCCGCCGGACCCGCCTGCGCCGCTTGTCCTTGCCCTCCACGGCCGCGCCGTTCTGCTGGAGGGGGATGGACGACCAGGGGTCGTAGTTCTGCCAGGGGGTGGCGGGGTGTGCCGCGTGGGCCGCCGTATGTGCCTGAGCTGGGATGCCGTGGGCCGGTGGCGGCGTCGGCGATGGCGTCGGTATCGCGGGGCCCTGCGCGGGTGCGCCCGCCGCCGGATGCTGGACCGGCGGAGCGGGTGCCCAGGGGCCCGGCTCGCCGTACGGCGGGGTGCTGTAGGGATCGGGGTCGTGCAAAGGCCTGGGGTGCTCGGCGGCGGGCGTCGCCACGGGGGCGTCCGGCGCCGCGGGAGCGTCCGGCGCCGCAGGAGCGTCCGGCGCCGCGGGGGCGTCCGGCACGACAGGAGCGTCCGGCGCCGTCGGGGCGTCCAACTCGAAGTCGCCCTCGTCGGCAGGCGCGCTGTCGGCCGCGTCCTCCGGACGCCTCAGCTCGAAGTCGCCGTCGGACACGGATGGGCCGTCGGACACGGCTTCGCCGCCGGCACCCGCCGGTCGCGCCAGTTCGAAGTCGCCGTCGGGCAGAGGCACACGCGCGCTGCCGGCTTCCTCCGGCCCACTCAGCTCGTAATCGCCGCCGGCGGACGGGACCCGCTCCGCCTCCCCCACAGAGCCCTGCCGGCGCGGCAGGCTCCACCACTTCGGCTTCGTGGGCTTCCCCTCGTTCATGCTCTCCCCACAGCTGGCCACAGCACGGCACGGCTCGTCGGCCATGGCCTCAGTTGTCGACTCCGCGCGCGGCTTTCTGCCGTGGACGCGGTCCACCCTGGATTCAACCAGGTTCGCAGGCCGTGACGCAGAGACCGGTCAGCGTGAGGTGCGCGGGGAGGAAGAAGCGGAAGTCGAGTCGGGGACGGGTGCGGCGAGCAGACCCGGGGACGAGGCCTCGGGGGTCTTGGACCACGAGGTCAGGGTGAACGGCGGGGTCGCCTCGAGCGGTCGTATCAGCGGGGACATCACGGCGGCGCCGGCCATCACGGGGGTGGTCAGCGTGTGCATGTTCTGCTGGCGGGCCTGCACCGCGCCGGTCTGGTTCGCCGCGCCGGGCAGCAGCGGTGCGGAGACCGCGGTCGGGGCCACCGGGACGTCGTTCAGCGACTGCCGGCCCTGTGCGAGCAACGGGGTGGTGCCGCGGCGCCGCTGGTTCTCGGGAGCCGTCGCGGTGCCCGTCCCCTGCGTACGCGCCGGGGTGACGTTGCTCCCCGCGCCCGTGCCGCCGCGGGCGTCCGCGGTGTCGGTGGGCGTGCCCGCCGTGACGCCGCCCAGGGCGATCGCGGCGAGCGAGACGGCGCCCGCGGCGACGAACGCGAACCGCATCCCGCGCGAGGCGGAGCGCTCGGACTCGTGACGGCTGACGTCGTGGATACGGAAGCCGCGGTCCGCGGAGGGCGGCAGTACCGGGGCGTGCGGGGAGGAGGCGGGGACGTAGCCGAACTCGAAGCGCTCGCCGCGCTTCAGGCCGAAGACCCCGGTGACGCCAAGCCGTCCGGGGAGTCCGCCGGGGATTCCTCCCCCGCCGAACGGCGAGCCACCGCCGTCCGGATCACCTCCCCCGGGAAGCCCCTGAAGGCGGGCGAGGAAGCTCTCGGAGGGTGGCGGCGGGGCCGCCTCGGCGAAGACGTTCTTCAGCTGTCGCTGCGCTTCCGCCTCCGCCTTGCACCTGGCACAGGTGGCCAGGTGGGCGAGGACCCGCTCGCGCGTCTCATGCCCGAGCTCTCCGTCCACCAGGGCGGAGAGTCGGTCTCCCAGATGCTGTTCGGCCAGCCGCCTCTCGGCGGGGCTTGGTCGTGATTCGCTCACGCGGTCGCGCCCCCTCCTCCCAGTGCGGGCACACGGGCGAAGGAGCGCCGCTCCTTGGTCCGGGCCTGGGGCGCACGGTGCGCGAGGGCCTTGCGCAGCTGCGAACGGCCGCGGTGGATACGGGAGCGGACCGTGCCGAGCTTGACGCCGAGGGTCGCGGCGATCTCCTCGTACGACAGTCCCTCGATGTCGCACAGCACGACGGCGGCGCGGAACTCGGGCGCGAGGGTGTCGAGGGCCTGCTGGACGTCGGCGTCGAAGTGCGCGTCGTTGAAGACCTGCTGCGGCGACGGCTCCCGGCTGGGCAGCCGCTCGGCGGCGTCCTCGCCCAGCGCGTCGAAGCGGATGCGCTGCTTGCGGCGGACCATGTCCAGGAAGAGGTTGGTGGTGATGCGGTGCAGCCAGCCCTCGAAGGTGCCGGGCGTGTACGTCGACAGGGAGCGGAAGACGCGGACGAAGACCTCCTGGGTGAGGTCCTCGGCGTCGTGCTGGTTACCGGTCAGGCGGTAGGCCAGCCGGTACACGCGACCGCTGTGGGTGCTGACGATCTCCTCCCAGGTGGGCGGAGTCCACGCCTGCCCGTCCGCGTCGGTGGAGAAGGTCGCGGTCTGGGACTGGTCAGCGGCGTGGCTGGGGTCAGCAGCGGTGTCGTTCACGGATTTCGGCCTACCTGCTGATCCGAGGAAGCGCCGCAGCACCCCTGCCCGGTCCCCAGGCGCAGCCGCACCTCCCCTGTCGGCTCTGGTGGTGTCCAGTGGAGCCCCTACCATAGCCACCTCGCCCGTTAGCTCCGGATAAGCGGTTTTACGAGAATTTGATCTGGGTCGCCACCCCTCGGACCCCTGCGTCTGCAGTTGCTCCGGGGCCTGCCCCTCATCGTGATCCAACTGTGTCCCCCCGGCGTCGTCCGTACCCCTATTAACGCCCGGTCCCATCTGCGGGTTCCCGGGCCCAACGGATACAGTCACGCCGAGGCAACCACGGGGACAGGAGAGGGTCATTACCGGCAACCGGCAGACGAGCTGGGCGTTCGCCGACGCCTACGTCGCCGAGGACGAGGTGCTGCTCTGGGCCCGCGACCGGGCCCGTGAGGCAGGGCTGCGCTCGGTGGCGCCCGGCACGGGCTTCGCGCTGCGGTTGCTGGCGGCCTCCGTCGACGCCAAGGCGGTCGCCGAGATCGGCACCGGTACGGGCGTGTCCGGCATCCATCTGCTGCACGGCATGCGCCCGGACGGGGTGCTGACCACGGTGGATCCCGAGCCCGAGCACCAGCAGTTCGCCCGACAGGCCTTCCGTGCTTCCGGTTTCGCCAGCAACCGCGCCCGTTTCATCCCGGGCCGCGCCCTGGACGTCCTGCCCCGGCTCGCGGACGCCGGCTACGACCTCGTCTTCTGCGACGGCGACCGGCAGGAGGTCATGGACTACCTCGCTGAATCGTTGCGCCTGCTGCGCCCCGGCGGCCTCGTCGTCTTCGAGGGGGTCTTCGCGAACGGCCGCACGGTGGGCTCCGGACCGCAGCCGTCCGAGGTCCTGCGGCTGCGCGAGCTGCTGCGCGCGGTGCGCGAGAGCCAGGAGCTGCTGCCGTCGCTGCTGCCGGTGGGCGACGGGCTGCTGTGCGCGGTCAAACGGCCGGTGCAGGACCCGTAAGGCACACGGCGACCGAGCTTCGAAGCCGGGAGAACAGCAGCCCCGGCACCACGTGGGTGCCGGGGCGACTGAAGGGGTATGGTCGCTCCCGCGTCAGCCGACGACCTTCTTGAGGGCGTCGCCGAGCGCGTCGGCCTCGTCAGGGGTCAGCTCGACGACGAGCCGACCGCCGCCTTCGAGCGGAACGCGCATGACGATGCCCCGCCCCTCCTTGGTCACCTCGAGCGGGCCATCGCCCGTTCGCGGCTTCATGGCCGCCATGCTCGTTCCCCTTCCTGAAACCAGCTCATCGCCAAAGCCGACGGCCCTGGAGGGCACGCGCGGGTCACAGCGTGGGACTGGGACACGCGACACCGGCATCGAACACATTGCTTCCCAGCCATTATCCCGCATCTCAGGACCCGATGACCAACATCAGTCGGCATCGCTTGGGCAACGCGCGCGAGCAAAACCACTCAATTCGGCGATGTGACTGCGATACTGCGCCACCGCATCGACTTCCACGGACCGGAAATCGTCGAGAATTCTTTGACGCAGGTCACACGTCCACTCCGGTGTCTCTCCGCCATGCTGTCCTACGGACAGGGGCGTACCGGCCGGTACGCCTGAACCGCGACAGCGGAGGGGACACACCATGGCCGACACCGTGCTCTACGAGGTGAGCGACGGGCTCGCGACGATCACGCTGAACCGCCCCGAGGCGATGAACGCGCTGAACATCGCGACCAAGGTCGCCCTGCGGGAGGCGGTCCGCTCCGCGGCCGAGGACGACGCGGTGCGCGCGGTGCTGCTGACCGCGGCCGGCGACCGGGCGTTCTGCGTCGGGCAGGACCTCAAGGAGCACATCGGGCTGCTGATGCAGGACCGGGAGACGGGTTCCGGGCAGACGATGAGCACGGTGAAGGAGCACTACAACCCGATCGTGCGGGCGATCACCGGGATGCCGAAGCCGGTGGTGGCCGGGGTCAACGGCGTCGCGGCCGGGGCCGGGTTCGGCTTCGCGCTGGCCGCCGACTACCGGGTCGTGGCCGACACCGCCGCGTTCAACACGTCGTTCGCCGGGGTGGCGCTGACGGCCGACTCGGGAATCTCGTGGACGCTGCCGCGCGTGGTGGGCCCCGGGCGCGCCGCCGACCTCCTGCTCTTCCCGCGCAGCATCAAGGCCCAGGAGGCGTACGAACTCGGCGTCGCGAACCGTCTGGTGCCGGCCGCCGAGCTGCGGGCCGAGGCGGAGAAGGTGGCGCGGGCGCTCGCCGAGGGGCCGACGGTGGCCTACGGGGCGATCAAGGAGGCGGTGGCCTACGGGCTGTCGCACTCCCTGTCCGAGACGCTGGACAAGGAGGACGAGCTCCAGACCCGCGCGGGGTCGTCGGAGGACCACGCGATCGCCGTGCAGGCCTTCGTCGACAAGGAGAAGCCCAAGTACCTGGGCCGCTGACCCGCGCCGACGCGCTCAGGGCCGACGCGCCACGCAGCTTTCCAGGTGGTCGTCGACCAGGCCGCACGCCTGCATCAGCGCATACGCCGTCGTCGGGCCGACGAAGCGCAGGCCCTTCTTCTTGAGGGACTTGGACAGGGCCGTCGACTCGGGCGTGACCGCGGGGACGTCGGAGAGTGTCTTCGGGGCCGGGCGGCCGGGCGCCGGCGCGTGGGACCAGATCAGCTCGTCCAGCTCGCCCGGCGCCCAGTCGGCGAGCGCGCGGGCGTTGGCGAGGGTCGCGTCGATCTTGGCGCGATTGCGGATGATGCCCGCGTCCACGAGCAGGCGCTCGCGGTCCTCGTCCGTGAAGGCGGCGACCTTCTCGATCCTGAAGTCGGCGAAGGCGGCGCGGAATCCGGGGCGGCGGCGCAGGATCGTGATCCAGGACAGGCCGGACTGGAAGGCCTCCAGGCTCAGGCGCTCGTAGAGGGCGTCGTCACCGTGGACCGGGCGGCCCCACTCCTCGTCGTGGTACGCCACGTAGTCCTCGGTGGACAGGGCCCAGGGGCAGCGCAGGGCGCCGTCCGGCCCGGCGACCGCGGTGCCGTCGCTCACTGCTGCTCCTCCTGGCCGTGGACCGGCTTGTGCATGGAGACGTGGTGGGCGGCGGCCCGGGCGCCCGCCAGCGCGGACTCCAGGTCGGAGATGCGGGCGTCGCGCTCGGCGAGCTCGGCACCGAGGCGGTTGAGGGCGTCGTCGACGTCCGACATGCGGTAGCCGCGGGCGGCGAGCGGGAAGCGCAGGGCGTCGACGTCGGCGCGGCCGACCGGGCGGTCCGGCGGCAGCGGGTCCTGGAGCCGCTCGGGGGCCACCTCGGGCAGCGGGCCCTGGCCTTCGCCGCCGCCCACCACGGCAAGGGTCACCGCGGCGACCACGACGGCGAGAGCGACGACCAGGAACAAGAACATAACCATCGCTGTGGTCCCCACGCTCGATGCTCGGAAGGCAGAAAGTGTCAGGGTCCGATCGTGCCATGAGCCTGCGACAGTTAGGGTCGCAGGCGGCCGAAAGGCCGGGACACCCGGAACGTACTAGGAGAGGTCACAGGGGATGCTCAGGCTGGGCAGGCGGGAATTCGGGCCCCACGAGCCGGTGATCATGGCGATCGTGAACCGGACCCCCGACTCCTTCTACGACCAGGGGGCGACCTTCCGCGACGAGCCCGCCCTCGCGCGCGTGGAGCAGGCCGTCACCGAGGGCGCCGCGATCGTCGACATCGGCGGGGTCAAGGCCGGTCCGGGCGAGGAGGTGACCGCCGAGGAGGAGGCGCGGCGGACCGTGGGCTTCGTCGCGGAGGTCCGGCGGCGCTTCCCGGACGTCGTCATCAGTGTGGACACCTGGCGGGCCGAGGTCGGTGAGGCCGTGTGCGCGGCCGGGGCGGATCTGCTGAACGACGCGTGGGGCGGTGTCGACCCCGCTCTCGCGGAGGTCGCGGCGCGCCACGGCGCCGGGCTGGTGTGCACGCACGCGGGCGGTGCCGAGCCGCGGACCCGGCCGCACCGGGTGACGTACGACGACGTCATGGCGGACATCCTGGAGGTGACGCTGGGGCTGGCCGAGCGGGCCGTGGCGCTGGGCGTGCCCCGGGAGTCCGTGCTGATCGATCCCGGGCACGACTTCGGGAAGAACACACGGCACAGCCTGGAGGCGACGCGTCGCCTCGGCGAGATGGTCGCGACGGGGTGGCCGGTGCTGGTGTCCCTGTCCAACAAGGATTTCGTGGGCGAGACCCTGGACAAGCCCGTCAAGGAGCGGGTGGTCGGGACGCTGGCGACCACCGCCGTCTCGGCGTGGCTCGGGGCGCAGGTCTACCGCGTGCACGAGGTCGCCGAGACCCGGCAGGTGCTGGACATGGTGGCGACGATCGCGGGCCACCGGCCCCCGGCGGTCACCCGCCGGGGACTCGCTTAGGCCGCCGCTACCGGGCGGCCTCCTTGGACACCAGGGCGACCGCCTCGTCCACGTCGTCCGTGACGTGGAACAGCAGCAGGTCCTTCTCCGCGGCCTTGCCCTGGGCGATCAGCGTGTTCTTGAGCCAGTCGACCAGTCCGCCCCAGTACTCGCTGCCGAACAGGACGATCGGGAAGCGGGTGACCTTCTGGGTCTGGACGAGGGTCAACGCCTCGAAGAGTTCGTCCAGGGTGCCGAGGCCGCCGGGGAGGACCACGAAACCCTGCGCGTACTTGACGAACATCATCTTGCGGACGAAGAAGTAGCGGAAGTTCAGGCCGATGTCGACGTAGGGGTTCAGGCCCTGCTCGAAGGGCAGCTCGATGCCCAGGCCGACCGAGATGCCCTTCGCCTCCACGGCGCCCTTGTTGGCCGCCTCCATGGCTCCGGGGCCGCCGCCGGTGATCACCGCCCAGCCCGCCTCCACCAGGCCGCGCCCGAGGCGTACGCCCGCCTCGTACTCCGGCGAGTCCGCCTTGGTGCGGGCCGAGCCGAAGACGCTGATCGCGGGCGGGAGTTCGGCCAGCGTGCCGAAGCCCTCGATGAACTCCGACTGGATGCGCAGGACGCGCCAGGGGTCGGTGTGCACCCAGTCCGAGGGGCCGCCGGCGTCGAGCAGCCGCTGGTCCGTCGTACTCGCCGTGACCTGTCCTCGCCTGCGGAGGACCGGACCCAGGCGCTGCTCGTCCGGCGGCACCTTCTTGCCTTCTGGGTTCCCGGTGGCCATGTGCGCTCCCTCCACTTGCGGGGTGTTTCCACCTCAGCGTAGATCTACGCGGGTTACGGACGGGGGACGTGCGCATGTCCGCGGTGAAGCGGCCCCGCCACGACGGTCACCGCGTCAGGCGGTCAGCCACGCCCGCAGGCGCTCCTCACCCGCCAGGATCTTCGCGGTTTCGACCCGTTCGTCCCGCTTGTGCGCCAAGTGCGGGTTCCCGGGGCCGTAGTTGACCGCGGGGATACCGAGGGAGGAGAAGCGCGACACGTCCGTCCAGCCGTACTTCGGCTGCGGGGTTCCGCCCACCGCCTCGATGAAGGCCGCCGCGGCCGGGTGGCTCAGGCCGGGCAGGGCCGCGCCGCTGTGGTCGTCCACCTCGAACTCCGCCACTCCGCAGTCCGCGAAGACCTCGCGGACGTGGGCGATCGCCTCCTCCTCCGTGCGGTCGGGCGCATAGCGGAAGTTGACCGTCACCACGCACTCGTCGGGGATGACGTTGCCGGCCACGCCGCCCGAGATGCCCACCGCGTTCAAGCCCTCCCGGTACTCCAGGCCGTCGATCACCGGGTAGCGGGGTTCGTACGACGCGAGGCGGGCCAGGATCGGCGCGGCCGCGTGGATCGCGTTGGAGCCCATCCAGCTGCGCGCGGAGTGCGCCCGCTCCCCCTTCGTCCTCAGCAGGACCCTCAGGGTGCCCTGGCAGCCGCCCTCGACCTCGCCGTCCGAGGGCTCCAGCAACACCGCGAAGTCGCCCTGGAGCCAGTCGGGACGGGCCTCGGCGACGTGCTTGAGGCCGTTGAGCTCCGCGGCCACCTCTTCGTTGTCGTAGAAGACGAAGGTCAGGTCCCGGTTGGGGACCGGCACCGTCGCCGCGATGCGCAGCTGGACCGCCACTCCCGACTTCATGTCGCAGGTGCCGCAGCCCCACAGGACGCCGTCCGCGTCCAGCCGCGAGGGGACGTTGCCGGCGATCGGCACCGTGTCGATGTGCCCGGCCAGGACGACCCGCTCCGGCCGGCCCAGGTCCGTGCGCGCGACCACGTTGTTGCCGTACCGCTCCACCGTCAGATGAGGAAGGACGCGCAGGGCGGCCTCGATCGCGTCGGCGAGGGGCTTCTCCGTGCCGCTCTCGGAGGGGAAGTCGACGAGCTGCGCGGTGAGCTCGGCAGCGTCCAGGGTGAGGTCAAGTGCGGTGTCGGCCATGCCGTCGACCCTAACCCGCCACCGCCCGGCCCCACTGCCCACATCGGGCGCATGGGCCACGGAGGCCTCCGCTACCTTGTACGGCGTGCCAGAGCCGTCTCCCTCTCTCAAACGCCGTGGCCGCCTCTTCCGATTCGGTGCGGCCCTCGTGGTCCTCCTCGCGCTCGCGGGCTACCTCGCGGTGCAGTACGTCACCGGGGGCAGAGGCGCGCCGGGCTGCCGGGTCGTCTCGGGCGGGGACGACAAGGCGGCGTACGACTTCACGCCGGAGCAGGCGGTGAACGCGGCGACCATCGCCGCCGTGGGCACCGGACGCGGCATGCCCGAGCGGGCGGTGACCATCGCGCTGGCCACGGCGCTCCAGGAGTCGGGCCTGCGCAACATCGAGCACGGAGACCGCGATTCGCTCGGCCTGTTCCAGCAGCGGCCCTCGCAGGGCTGGGGCACCGAGCAGCAGATCCTGGACCCGACGTACGCGGCGGGCGTGTTCTACCAGCACCTGGCCAAGGTGCACGACTACACCAAGCTGCCGCTCACGGTGGCCGCGCAGCGCGTGCAGCGCAGCGGCTTCCCCGAGGCGTACGCCAAGCACGAGCCGGACGCCGTGCTGCTCTCCGCCGCGCTCACCGGAAACTCGGCCGCCACGCTGACCTGCGACGGGCGCCCGGCCGCGACGCCGGCGGCGGGTCCGGACGGCGTACGGGCCGCACTGGTGCGGGACTTCGGGCGGGACGTGCTCCAGCCGGCCGGCGTCGAGGTGGGCGCAACCGCCACGTCGGCGCCCGCCTCGGGCGCGCGGACCGTCACGCTCCCCGTCGACGGCGACGTGAGCCCCGCCAAGGGCCGCCACGTCCGGCAGCGCGGCTGGCAGCTCGCCCACTGGGCGGTGGCCAACTCCTCGGCGCTGCACATCGAACGGGTCCAGTACGGCGGGCGGGAATGGACCGCCGGCAACACCGACAGCCGGTGGCTCCGGGTCGCCGCGGGGGGCGCGGGCGGCGCGCAGCGGACCGCCGCCGCGGTACGCATCGTCACCGCTCAGTAGTACGGGCCTTCACCCTCAAGGGTTAGGTGTGGCATACGCGGGCCCTGAAGTGGGCAGGTTTTCGCGCCCTCACCCCTGCATCCGTAAAAGCCCTTGGAAACAAAGGGGCGTAAGGATTCCGCAGACTTTCAGACCGTGCGCATTTTGCCCGTTTTTATCCGCAGCCGATAATGCGACGCATTGCCAACTCTTTACGTTGTGGCGCCGCAACCTTCGAGCCCTTCGAGCGGTAACTACTGCGTCCGAGCCCGGACGATCAACCTCCATCGAAGGAGCACCATGTCCCTCCCCCTGACCCGTCGGATCGCCCGTGCCGCGCTGCTCGTCGCAGCGGGAGCGGCCGCCGGGGTCGGCGCGGCCGGCGCGGCGAGCGCGGCAAGCGCGGCCCCCCAGCTGCCCGCCACTCCGAACGTCGGTGGCCTGACCGCGCTGGACGGGGCAAACGTCGGCACCACCGTCGACGGTGCGGCGCAGAACGTCACCGGGCTCGCGGGCGACGCGGGCGCCAACGCGGTCAAGAAGGCGGTGCCGAACGCGGGCAAGACCGGTGGCAGCGTGGCCAAGAAGGCGGCCCCGGCCGCGCAGAAGGCGGCGGGAAGCGCGGCGGGCTCCGTCGGCGAGATCGTCGGTGTCACCACGCAGTCGGCGACCAAGGGCGGCGGCCTGCCGACCGACTCGCTGACCAAGGGCGGCCTGCCGGCCCCCGCCACCCTGCCGGTGAAGGGCCTGCCGATCGGCGGCTGAGCACTCCGTACGGCGAAGGGGCCCGGGATCTCTCCCGGGCCCCTTCGGCGTGTCCACGGCAGGTGTGGACCGCGTCGGCGGCTACAGGCGCTGCGCGGCCGCCCGTACCCGCTCGTCCGTCGCCGTCAGCGCCACCCGGACGAACTTCTCGCCCGCCGGGCCGTAGAAGTCGCCCGGCGCGACCAGGATGCCGAGTCCGGCCAGGTGGGCCACGGTGTCCCAGCAGGACTCGTCCCGCGTCGCCCACAGGTAGAGGCTGGCCTCGCTGTGCTCGATGCGGAAGCCGTGCTTCTCCAGCGCCGCGCGCAGGGCCGTACGGCGGGCCGCGTACCGCTGCCGCTGCTCGCGGACATGGCTGTCGTCACCCAGGGCCGCCACCACGGCCGCCTGCGTGGGCGCCGGCGTCATCATGCCGCCGTGCTTGCGGATCTCCAGCAGGGGGCCGAGCACCGCCGGGTCGCCGGCCAGGAAGGCCGCCCGGTAGCCCGCGAGGTTGGAGCGCTTGGAGAGGGAGTGGACGGCCACGATGCCCTCGTAGGAACCGCCGTTGACGTCCGGGTGCAGCACCGAGACGGGGTCGGCCTCCCAGCCGAGCTCCAGGTAGCACTCGTCGGAGAAGATCAGGACGCCGTGCTCGCGGGCCCAGGCGACGATCCGGGTCAGCTCCTGCTTCGGCAGGACCTTGCCGGTGGGGTTGGAGGGCGAGTTGAGCCAGAGGAGCTTCAGCCCCTCGGGGTCGAGCTCGGTCGGGTCGTCGTAGGCCTCGTACTCCGCGCGGGCCAGACGGGCGCCGACCTCGTACGTCGGGTACGCCAGACGCGGGTACGCGACCCGGTCGCCGGGGCCCAGGCCCAGCTGCGTCGGGAGCCAGGCGACGAGCTCCTTGGAGCCGACGATCGGCAGGACGTGCTTGTGGGTGACCCCGCGGGCGCCGAGCCTGCGCCCGACCCAGCCGGTGATCGCGTCGCGCAGCGCCGGGGTGCCCCAGACCGTCGGGTAGCCCGGGGAGTCCGCCGCGTCGATCAGGGCCTTCTGGACCAGTTCGGGGACCGGGTCGACCGGGGTGCCGACCGAGAGGTCGACGATGCCGTCCGGGTGCGCGGCGGCCGTCTTCTTGTACGGCTCCAGCTTGTCCCAGGGGAAGGTGGGCAGGCGGTCTGAGACTGCGGACACGGTTTCTGGCTCACTTTCTGGTACGGCAGAGGCCCTCGCACGGCAAACGCCTCGGCCCCGTACGGCGATCATGGCGATCGGGCCGTACGGGACCGAGGCGGCGCGTCTGAACGGACCGCTTCTACTGGTTCTGCGGCGGCAGCGCGGCGACGAAGGGGTGGTCGCGCTCGATCAGTCCCAGCTTGCTGGCGCCGCCGGGGGAGCCGAGCTCGTCGAAGAACTCGACGTTCGCCTTGTAGTAGTCCTTCCACTCCTCCGGAGTGTCGTCCTCGTAGAAGATCGCCTCGACCGGGCAGACCGGCTCACAGGCACCACAGTCGACGCATTCGTCCGGGTGGATGTACAAGGACCGCTGGCCCTCGTAGATGCAGTCGACCGGGCACTCCTCGATGCACGCCTTGTCCTTGACGTCGACACAAGGCTGCGCGATGACGTAGGTCACGCTGTCGTTCCTCCTCGATTGGGCGCTGGCGGGCCTCCGTAGGCTCCGCCGCCTGGCGCGCGGGAGCGCGGCGTCGTCGATGCCCGCCCCTAGTATCTCCGTTCCTGGGCATGATCCGAACAGGAGGGGTGAACTGACCTGTGGAAATCTCGGCCGGAGGACGTCTCGAGGTCCGAATCACCGCTGCTGACGTGGGGAAACGGGTCTCCGTCCGGCGCTTGATCGAATCATCGGTCCCGGAGGAGAAGTTCACCGACACGGTGGGTGTTCTCACATCATGGGACGACGGTGTGCTGCTGATCACACGGAAGGACGGCGAAAGCGTCCGCATCGCGGAATCCGCCCTGGTCGCGGGGAAGGTGGTGCCGTCGGCCCCGGCTCGGCGCCGCGGGCCCGCCGCCTCCTACGAGGAGCTCGCCCGGGTCGCCTCGCGCGCGTGGCGACCGGTGGAGAGCGAACGGCTCGGCGAGTGGGAGCTGCGGGCCGCGTCCGGGTTCACCCGGCGTGCCAACTCCGTGCTGCCGCTGGGCGACCCGGGCCTGCCGCTCGACGAGGCGCTGAGCGCCGTACGGCACTGGTACGGCGAGCGCGGGCTGCCTGCCTACGTGCAGACCGCGACCGGCGCCGAGGGCACGCAAGAGCTGCTGTGCGCGGAGCTGGAGCGGCGCGGGTGGGTGCGCGAGGTCAGCGCGGAGGTGTGGACCGGAGCGCTCGCGCCGGTCGCCGACCGGGCCGAGGGCACGGGCGTCGTGCTGTCCCGGGAGGCCGACGAGGCGTGGCTCGCGCGCTATCAGCGCAAGGGCGTGAGCGAGGTGGCGCTGAAGGTGCTCTCAAGCGGTCCGTCGGTGTGGTTCGCGACCGTTCCCGGTCACGACGCCCCCGCCGCGATCGGGCGGTGCGTGGTGGACGGGCGGTGGGCGTCCTTCGCCGCCGTGGAGGTGGACCCCGCGCTCAGGCGCCGCGGCCTCGCCTCCACCGTGCTGGCCGCGCTGGCCCGGCGGGCGATGGACGAGGGCGCCTCGGCCGCCTGGCTCCAGGTCGAGGAGGACAACGCGGGAGCGCGGGCGCTGTACGCCGGCATGGGCTTCGCCGCGCACCACGCGTACCACCACTACCGGGAACCGGCGGCTCCCGGCAGCGGCAAGTAGTACCGATCGTCGTGAGAGGGCACGAGCCTGCTATGCGTCCCCCATACCCCCCTTCACCCGAGCGGTCCGCCGAGGTGCGGCGTCGGTTCGCCGAGGAGGCGCGGTCCGAGCGGCCCGATCTGTCGCAGCTCTGCCTGCTGGTGGGCGCGGAGGCGGACGGGGCGCTGGACGAGACGGGCATCGACGCCGCGCAGCTGGAGCTGGACCGGCTGGCGGGGCAGCTGCCGTTCCGGCCCGGCGGCCCGCAGTCCTGGGCGACGGCGCTGCACCATCTGCTGGGCGCGCGGGAGGGCTTCCGCGGCTCCCCCGCCGACTATCAGCGCCTGGAGTCCTCGCTGCTGCACGAGGTGCTGCGGCGCCGGCGCGGGCTGCCGATCCTGCTGTCGGTGGTGTGGGTGGAGGTCGCGCGGCGGGCGGGCGCGCCGGTGTACGGGGTCGCCCTGCCGGGGCACTTCGTCGTCGGGTTCGGCCCCGAGGACGCGCAGGTGCTCGTCGATCCCTTCGACGGGGGGCGGGTCCTCGGCGGAGGCGACGCGGAGGTGCTGGTGGCCGGGGCGACGGGGGCTCCGCTGGACCGGTCGATGCTGGTGCCCGCGGCGCCTCTGGAGGTGGTGTCGCGCATCCTGAACAACGTCCGCGCGTGGGCGGCCGCCCGGCCCGAGCGGTCGGACGTGGCGCTGTGGGCGGTGGAGCTGTCGCTGCTGCTGCCCTCGCATCCTGCGCGGCTGCGGTACGAGCGGGCTCATCTGCTCGTGCAGCGGGGGGATTTCGTGCGGGGCGCGGACGAGCTGGAGGCGTACGCCGATGTGGTGGCGGCGGCGGACGAGGCTGCGGCGGAGCGGGTGCGGGGGCAGGCGCGGGTGGCTCGCGCCATGCTCAACTGACGGCGCCACCTCGCCCTGGGGGGTTCTGTGGTTGCGCGGGCGCGGGTGCGTCGTGGCTTGTCGCGCAGTTCCCCGCGCCCCTGAGGGGGCGTCCCCGAACGAAGTTCAGAGCCAGCCCTTTTCTCGTGCTATCCGGACCGCTTCCGCTCTGTTTCTGACCGCCAGTTTCTGGATGGCTGTCGAGAGGTAGTTGCGGACCGTGCCCTGGGAGAGGTGCAGGGTTGCCGCCAGTTCGGCGTTGGTGGAGCCGTCGGCCGCTGCGCGCAGGATCTCGCGTTCGCGGTCGGTGAGGGGGTTGGCGCCCTCGGCGAGGGCCGCGGCGGCGAGGGTGGGGTCGATGACCCGCTCTCCCGCCAGTACCTTGCGTACCGCTTCGGCGAGTTGGGCCGCCGGGGCGTCCTTGACCAGGAAGGCGTCGGCGCCCGCCTCCATGGCGCTGCGGAGGTAGCCGGGGCGACCGAAGGTGGTGAGGACGACCAGCTTCACCGCGGGCAGCGCCCGGTGGACCTGGGCCGCCGCCTCGATGCCGGTGCAGCCCGGCATCTCGATGTCCAGCAGGGCCACGTCCACGTCGTGCTCGCGGGCGGCGGTCAGGACCGCGTCGCCGCGCGCCACTTGGGCGACGACCTCGATGTCGTCCTCGAGGCCGAGGAGGGCGGCCAGGGCCTCACGGACCATCGACTGGTCCTCGGCGAGCAGAACCTTGATCGTAGGGCTCATGCACCGGATCCTACGGCCGGCGGGAAGCCGGCGGGCACGCGGGCGACCAGCCGGAACCCGCGCTTGGTCCGGCCCGCCTCCAGAGTGCCGCCCGCCTTCTCCAGGCGCTCGGTCAGGCCCGTCAGACCGTTGCCCGGGCCCTTGCCGGTGCCGCCGGATCCGTCGTCCTCGACGGAGAGTTCGAGCATGTACCCGTCCAGGGTCTGCCGCTTGAGCACCTCCACGGTGCAGCGCCCGGCGCCGCTGTGCCGTACGACGTTGGTGACCGCCTCGCGCAGCGCCCAGGCCAGGGCCGCCTCGCTCTCCTCGGGGACGCCGGCGAGGTCCGGTTCGTCGGGTACGTCCGCGACCATGCCGGCCGCCGTGAGGGCGACCTGCGTGCCCGCGAGCTCCGCGGCCAGACGTGGGCGACGGTAGCCGGTGACGGCCTCGCGGACGTCCACCAGGGCCTGGCGGCTGACCTGTTCGATGTCGGCCACCTGCTGGGCCGCCTTGCCGGGGTGGTCGGGGAGCATCCGGCCCGCGAGCTCGCTCTTCAGCGTGATCAGCGACAGCGAGTGGCCGAGCAGGTCGTGCAGGTCACGGGCGAGCCGCAACCGCTCCTCGTTGGCGGCGAGTTGGGCGACCGTTGCGCGGGCCTTGCGCAACTCGACGGTGGTGCGCACCAGTTGGCGTACGCCGGTCATGGAGTAGCCCACCAGCAGCACCACCAGGACCAGGCCCCACGCGGCGTCCTCGTCCTCGCGCAGCCCGATGGCCAGGAAGACCACGGTGGTCAGCGGGATCGTCCAGTAGGCGGCCCGCAGCGGGAGGGTCACGCCGCAGCTGACCGAGAGGTACACGAACAGGCCGAGCCACCTGCTGCCGAGGGTGAGGCACAGGGTGACCGCCAGGACGGCGAGCACGCCCAGCAGGACGGCGACGACGGGGGTGGGGAAGGGCCGTCCCATGTTCCGGAAGACCAGCGTCATGTACGCCCCGACGAAGACGGTCAGTCCCGCCCAGCCGGCGGCGGTGGCGCCGGCCGAGTGGTGGCCGCCGGTCAGGTCGCTCACCGGGGAGGCGAGGAAGACCAGCCAGGGCAGGATCCACACCATCTTGCGCAGGGCCTCGCGCACGTTGCGGGGTGGCTCCCCCATCCGCACCAGTCGCTCCGCTCGGGCGTCCGTGGCCCGCAGGTCTTCCGTCATGGCGCTCACGCCTTCAGCGTGTCCTTCCGGTACAGCCATGCCGCGCCGCCCGCGAAGAGCAGGAAGAAGACGACGAGGATGACGACGTCCTTGGTGTGCGGGGCCTGGCTCTGCTCGATGGCCTGTCCGAGGGCAGCGTACGCGTGCGTGGGCAGCCACTTCGCGATGTCCTGGAGCCACTGCGGGAAGCTGGTGGAGGGGAACCACAGGCCGCCGAGGATCGACAGGCCGAAGTAGGTGATCATCGTGATCGGGCGGACCGCGTCCCCGGAGGCGATGTAGCCGATGGCCACGCCGAGGGCGGCGAAGACCAGGCTCCCGGCCCAGATCGCGCCCGTGAGGGCGACCCACTGCCAGGCGTCCAGGCGTACGTCCTTGACGACGGCGGCGACCAGGAAGACGACCACGATGGAGGGCAGGCTGACCACGGCGGCACTGGCGGTCTTGGCGAGGACGTAGCCGCGCCCGGGCAGCGCGGTCAGCCGCAGCTGCCGTACCCAGCCGTTCTCGCGCTCCTTGGCGATGCGCTCGCTGTTGCCCATCAGGACGGCGGTCAGGGCACCGAAGGAGGCCATGGAGACCATGACGTACTTCGCGACGCTCAGGCCGGTGCCCTGGACGTTGCCCGTCTGGTTGGCGACGAGCAGGAAGATCACCGACGGGTAGATCACCGAGAAGAACAGGAACTTGCGGTTGCGCAGGGCCCGGGTGAGCTCCAGCTTGATCAGGCTGTTCATGACTGCTTGGACTCCTCGGCGGTGGTGATGGCGACGAAGGCCTGCTCCAGACCGAGGCCGGCGACTTCGAGGTTGCGGGGGTAGACGCCGAGGCCGTAGAGCGCGTGCACGGTCGCGTCGGCGTCGGTGGACTGGATGCGGACGGTCTGTCCGGAGATGTCGATGGAGGTGAGGAACGGCAGGCTGCGCAGCGGGCTCTCGTCGATCGTCCCCTCCAGGTCGAAGGCCACCCTCCGCGCGCCCGCCTTCGCCTTGATCTCGGCGGCGGTGCCGTCGGCGAGGAGCCGTCCCCGGTGCAGGACGAGCACCCGGTCGGCGATGGCGTCGGCCTCTTCGAGGTAGTGGGTCGCGAACAGCACGGTGCGGCCCTGGTCGGCCTGCTCGCGCATGGTCGCCCAGAAGGCCTGGCGGGCGGAGACGTCCATGCCGGTGGTGGGCTCGTCCAGGACGATCAGGTCGCTGTCGCCGGCGGTGGCGAGGGCGAAGCGGACGCGCTGGGCCTGGCCGCCGGAGAGCTTGTTGACCTTGCGGTCGGCGATCTGGGTGATGCCGGCGCGGGCGAGGACGTCGGCCGCCTTGTACGGCTTCGGGTGCAGGTCGCAGGCGAGCTTCACCAGCTCGGCGACCGTGACCTCGTCCATCAGCCCGCCGCTCTGCAGCATGGCGCCCACACGTCCGGCCACGATGGCCTCGCGGGGGCTGGTGCCGAAGACGCTGACCGTGCCGCTGTCGGCGTGCTTCAGCCCGAGCAGCAGATCGAGCGTGGTCGACTTGCCGGCCCCGTTGGGCCCGAGCAGCGCCACGGTCTCCCCCGGGTGCAGCGCGAGCGTCAGCCCGTCCACGGCCCGGACGTTCCCGTACGTCTTGCTCACCTGCTCGAACCCGACCACGGGCGCGGTGGTCGCTGTCACTGTCGTCGTCATGTGATCCATGGTGGCCGCGGGCGGCGGATCACGGCAGTGTCGGCAGTCCGCAGTGCCGGATGACAGATGTCATGGGCCAGGGCGTGACATACGACGAGAGGGCACCCGGCGCGTGCCGGGTGCCCTCTCGCGGGGCGTGTGTCAGCTGGGGTTCGTCTGGATGACCCCGACCCGGTTCGACGTGCGCAGCAGGGCCTGGCGCAGGGCGCCGTAGACGTCCTCGGGGGTGACGGCGGTCTTCTTGCCGGTGCCCCGGGTGATCAGGACGCCGTCGAACTGGCCGCCGTAGAGCTGCTTGAGCGCGACGAGGTCGGGCTTGTCGACGAGCTTGCCGTTGACGGCCTGGACCCTGAGGAACTTCCACAGGGACTTCTGCGGGCTCATCAGCAGCGAGACACCCGTGTCCGTCTTGACCGTCACGAGTCCCGACATCGCGGGCTCCGCGAACGCCTTCATCTCACGGTCCACCTCGGCCTTGGACACCGTCGGCTGCTGCGTGGTCGTGGCGACCTGCACCGCCGGGGCCGACCCGGTCTCCACCTGGGTGCGGTAGGCCGTCTCCACGGCGTCGGTGGACCGGGTGACGTCGATGCCCTTGCCCGCCTTGCCGTATATCGGGACGGCCTGGCCGGACTTGAACTGGATCGAGCCCTCGACCATCGAGCCGGAGCCGCCCGACGAGGCCGTCAGGGCCGCGGCCAGCTTCTCCTCGTCGACGGGCATGACCGGGTCGACGACGCGGTGGTTGCCGAAGAGGGAGCCGATGACGGAGATCGGGTTGTAGTCGCTCTCCGCGGCCGCGGCGACCGTGCCCTGCTCGTCCAGTTGGAGCCCGGCCTGGTCGGGCTTGAGCGCGACCGTCTTGCCGCCGACCGACAGCTTCAGCGGCTTGTTCACATTGCCGCCGAAGGCCTCGTCGAGCTTCTTGACGGCGTCGTCGCGCGTGCCGCCGCCGATGTCCACGCCGAGCACGGTGGTGCCCTTGGGCACGTCGGAGTGGTTCATCAGCAGCCCGGCGCCGTAGGCGAGACCGGCGACGACGACCACACCGGTGCCGACCAGCACCAGCTTGTTGCGCCCCTTCTTCTTTTTCTTGGGGCCGGAGGCGGACGGCACGTTCTGTGCCACCGGCTCGGGGAGTTTCGGGGGCGTGTGCGGCAGTGGGGCCTCGCTCGGGGCGCCGGGGCCGAACGGGGAGTTCGAGCCCGGCGGCACGACCGGGATGCCGCTCTTGACGGTCTGCCCCGAGACGTTGTCGGGCGCCGGATACCCCTGCGGACCCGGCTCGGGGGCCGGCTTCTGCGGGGTGAGGATCGCGGTGTCGTCGCTGAGGCCGCCACCGGGGCCGAGACCGGCGCCGTGCGGACCGCCCATGCCGCCGGGGGGCGGGGCCAGGTGGCCGTCGCCGGTGACCGGTCCGCCGGTCGGGCCCGCGGGACCCTGGCCGCCGCGGCCGTTCGGGCCGTCGAAGCCGCTCG
Source organism: Streptomyces sp. NPDC048419 (assembly GCF_043200415.1). Classification (NCBI taxonomy): domain Bacteria; kingdom Bacillati; phylum Actinomycetota; class Actinomycetes; order Kitasatosporales; family Streptomycetaceae; genus Streptomyces; species Streptomyces sp. NPDC048419. Next base: position 213,030 of record NZ_JBICXT010000005.1, read on the forward strand.
CGCCGCCCTGAGCTCCGTACGGGTCCTGCCCGTTCGGCCCGCCCTGGGCGCCGCGCTCGCCGTCCGCGAAGTACGGCAGGTCGTCACGGCGCGGCTCGCCGCCACCGGGACGCGCACCGAGCGGTCCCGCGGCCAGCGCCTCGGTGACGTCGAAGGAACCGGTGCCGCCGCCGTGTCCGGGGGCCACCGGCCCGCCGGTCGCTCCGGGGAGGCCGGCGCCGTTCGTCCCGCCGGGGCGGGAGGCGCCCGGCACGCTCATGGAGCCGACGACACCGCCGGGGCGGCCGGTGTTCGGACGCGGAGCGCCGGGAGCCCCGGCACCAGTGCCCGGTGCGGGCGGTGCGGGAGGTGCGGCCGGTGCTCCCGAACCGCCCGGCAGACCGGCTCCGTTGGTCCCGCCACCGCCCTGACCGCCCTTGGGCGCCCCGGCCTTGCGCGGTGCGAACCAGTCGCTGGTCTTCTCCTCGGCGGGCGGTGCGGGCTCGGCCGGAGGCTCGACGGTGCCCATGGACTGGGTCGCCTGCGGCGGCGGGGCCTCGGTCTCCCCGGTCTCCTCGGGGGACCCGGCGTCCGTGACGGGCGTACGCACGACGACCGGCGGAATGGGCCGCGACCCGGGGATGTTGATCCGGATCCGGGTCGTCAGCGTGGTCTCGGTCTTGCGCTCCTCCGGCTGCGCGGCCGATCGGCCCGCGTCCGTACCGGCGTCGGAAGCCGTGGGCGTCCCGTACGGCGGCGTGCCCGACGGGTATGCGGCTCCGCCGCGCCCGTTGGGCCCGGAGGACGGAGTGTCAGTTTCACGACTCAAGGCAGGTTCTCCCGGTTGGCTCCGCCGCCCGACACAACCTCGCGGGCGGCTCGGCGGCGCGCACCACCATACTGGCCACTTCTGGCGCGTATCCCATGACCGCCGGGGAAACCCACACGGGACTCGCACGCACGGTTAATGGCGAAGTGGTACGTCACTTGCCAAGTCGGACCTCACGGCCCCTTGGTTGCCACCCCTGACCAAGGGTGGCGCAGATCACAGCCACGGCCATGCCGCCGAGCAGGAAGACGTACGAGCCGCCTCCCGCGCCGAAGAGGAAGTCCCCCTCGGGCCTGCTGGCGGTGAGCAGGATGACGGCGATCAGCCAGCCGGCGGCGGGCGCGATCGCCCCGCCCCGGCCACGGGCGACCAGTCCGCCGCCGAGGCAGAGCCCCGCCTCGCCCGCGAGCGCGAGCAGCAGCCCGCCCGGGAACCAGGCGCCCTGCACCAGCGAACCGGCCACGCCGACCGCGAGGCCGAGCACGAAGAGGCCCACGTACAGCCCGACCCGCCCGGCGGAGGGTGGCTGCAGCGGCTGGGTGAGCAGCGAGCCGCGCTCGTTCATGACGCCTCCCCCACGCCGGCACCGGCTGCGAGCCCGGCGAACAGATCGCTCTCCCGCGCCGCGCCGGCCTCGCCGCGCACCAACTCGTAGTACTCGGTGGTGAAGAGGGGCTGGGCCAGCTCGTTGGAGAGCGCGAAGCAGCCCTCCGCAACCTCGATCTGCGTGGCGTGCGCCCGCATCGCGGCGGCCTTGGCGGCGGCGTGTGCGCCGCCGTCGATCTCGGCGGTGACGCGGTCGTCGGGCACGACACCCGGTACGTCGCCGACGGCGGCGACCTTGGAGAAGGGCAGAGTGGGCAGTTCGTCCGCAAGCCGGGCGAAGGCCTCTTCCGCGACGGACTCGGGCACCCGGTTCCAGTACACCTTGGGGATGTGCCAGCCCGCCCCGGCGGCGAGTTCGGCGGCGCGCATGGCGACGCGGTGGGCCTGGATGTGGTCGGGGTGGCCGTAGCCGCCGTTGTCGTCGTAGGTGACCAGGACCTGGGGGCGCACCTCGAGGATCACCTCGACCAGGTGTCCGGCCGCCTCGTCGACGTCCGCCTGCCAGAAGCAGTCCGGGTCGTCGTTGTCGGCCAGGCCCATCATCCCGGAGTCTCCGTAGCGGCCCGGGCCGCCGAGCAGTCGGACGTCCTCGACGCCGAGCGCGTCCATGGCCTCGGTGAGCTCGCGCAGCCGGTGTTCGCCCAGTGCCGCGCCGGTGAGATGCCGCAGGTCCGTCGGGATGACCTCGCCGCGCTCGCCGAGGGTGCAGGTGACCAGGGTGACGTGAGCGCCCCCGGCCGCGTAGGCGGCCATGGTCGCGCCGTTGTTGATCGACTCGTCGTCCGGATGCGCGTGCACCAGGAGCAGACGCCGGGAGGGCTGTTCCGTCATGGAGCCACCCTACGAGGCCGCGAGCCCCGGCCCCCGCTCACCCGCCTGCTCTCGGACCGCCGGTCAGAACTTGATGCTGCCGATCATCCCGGCGATGTTCGTCGTCAGCTCGTTGATGGTGGGAGCGATGGTCGAGGACGCGAGGTAGAACCCGAGCAGCATGGACACGATGGCATGCCCCGCCTTCAGTCCTGACTTCTTGATCAGCAGGAAGACGACGATCGCCAGCAGCACCACCGCCGAAATCGAGAGTGCCACGGCGGTTCACCTCCAAAGGTCCCAGCAGTGGGGGATCGGACTTGGGGGGGGCAGATAAATCCACGCAACAACCAGCAGGTTCATACCCACCATGCGCCAGTGATCATAACTATTCGGGCGCGCGCATCGATCGGCGCACGGCCGCACAAGGGGGCGCATGGCCAATATGGTCGGACCATGACGACGACGTCCGACTCCTTCCCCCGCCGGCACGCACGCACCCAGCGATTCACGCTCGGTGCGCCGCGTGCTTTCACCGTGGCGCCCGACGGCGCGCGTGTCGTGTTCCTGCGCTCCACCTCCGGTACGGACAGGGCGAGTTCCCTGTGGGTCCTCGACCCGGCGCAGGGGCAGGAGCGCGTGGCGGCCGACCCGCGCGCCCTGCTGGGCGGCGCCGACGAGGACCTGCCGCCCGAGGAACGGGCGCGCCGCGAGCGCAGCCGTGAGGGCGGCGCCGGGATCGTCGGCTACGCCACCGACGCGGACGTGGAGTTGGCGTCTTTCGCCTTGTCAGGGCGGCTTTTCGCGGCCGAGCTGCGGGCCGGCACGGCACGTGAACTCCCCGCCGCGGGGCCGGTGATCGACCCGCGCCCCTCCCCCGACGGCCGGCACGTCGCCTACGTCGCGCACCGTGCGCTGCGGGTCGTCAGCGCCGAGGGCAAGGACGAGCGGGCGCTCGCGGAGCCGGAGTCGGCCGAGGTCACCTACGGGCTGGCCGAGTTCATCGCGGCCGAGGAGATGGGCCGCTCCCGGGGCTTTTGGTGGTCGCCTGACTCGGAGCGCCTGCTGGTCGCGCGTGTGGACGACACGCCGGTCCGGCGCTGGTGGATCTCCGACCCGGCACGGCCCGAACGTGATCCACAGCACGTGCCCTACCCGGCGGCGGGCACCGCCAACGCGGACGTACGGCTGTTCGTGATCGGCCTGGACTCAGAGCGCACGGAGGTGGTCTGGGACCGGGCGCGCTATCCGTATCTGGCCCATGTGCACTGGTCGGACGCGGGTGCGCCGCTGCTGCTCGTACAGGCGCGCGACCAGCGCAGCCAGCTGTTCCTGGCGGTGTCGCCGGAGACGGGCGAGACCCGGCTGGTGCACGCGGACGAAGATCGAGTTTGGCTTGATCTTTTCCCCGGGGTGCCCTGCTGGAGTCCCTCGGGAAACCTGGTGCGGATCGCCGACGAGGGTGGCGCGCGGGTGCTCGCGGTGGGTGAACGCCCGCTGACGGGACCGCAGTTGCACGTCCGTGCGGTGCTGGACGTGGGGCCGCACGACGTGCTGGTCTCCGCGTCGGCGGGCGCCGAGGCCGACGCCCCCGAGATCGGCGAGGTGCACGTCTATCGCGTCAACGAGCTCGGCCTGGAGCGCGTCTCGCAGGAGCCCGGTGTGCACGCGGCCGTGCGCGCCGGGGGTGTGACCGTGCTGGTGTCGGCCTCGGTCGACCGGCCGGGCAGCCGTGTGAGGGTACTTCGCGACGGCAAGCAGGCGGCGACCCTCACCTCGCATGCCGAAGATCCCGGTATGTCCCCGCGCGTGACCTTGACCGAAGGGGGCGCACGCCGCATCCCGTGCGCCGTGTTGCTCCCCCGTGACCACGACGGCCGGACCCCGCTGCCCGTCCTCATGGATCCCTACGGCGGTCCGCACGGCCAGCGGGTGGTCGCCGCGCACAATCCGCACCTGACCTCGCAGTGGTTCGCCGACCAGGGCTTCGCGGTCGTCGTCGCCGACGGCCGCGGCACCCCGGGCCGCTCCCCGGCCTGGGAGAAGGCGGTCCGCGACGACCTCGCGGCGGTCGTCCTCGAGGACCAGGTGGACGCGCTGCAGGCGCTCGCCGCCGACTTTTCCCTCGATCTGGACCGGGTCGCCATCCGCGGCTGGTCCTTCGGCGGCTATCTGGCGGCGCTCGGGGCGCTGCGCCGCCCGGACGTCTTCCACGCGGCCGTGGTGGGCGCACCGGTCACCGATCTGCGCCTGTACGACACCCACTACCAGGAGCGCTACCTCGGCCACCCGGACGAGCAGCCGGAGGTCTACCGGCGCAACTCGCTGATCGACGACGCCGGTCTGGTGGACGCCGCCGAGCCGCACCGTCCGATGATGGTCATCCACGGCTTCGCCGACGACAACGTGGTGGTCGCCCACTCCCTGCGGCTGTCCTCGGCGCTGCTCGCCGCCGGCCGGCCGCACGAGGTGCTGCCGCTGTCCGGCGTCACCCACATGACTCCGCAGGAGTCGGTGGCCGAGAATCTGCTGCTACTGCAACTCGACTTCCTGCGACGGTCGTTGGGCCTGGCGTAGCACGGCAGCGGGCCGGGGCGACATGGCGTGCCCCGGCCCGCTTACGGCACCCGCACGGCCGTACGCTCCACAGCCTGACGCGTCCGTATATCGGAGGCGGGTCGGCCAAGTTGCCTGCGTGTTACTCCTCTTCTTCCTCCCGCTCCTGCTCCTTCTGCTCCGGCTCCTCGGCCGGTACGACCTGCTTCTCCTCCGCGAAGTGGCAGGCCGAGTCATGGGCGGTCGGGCCGGTCTCGTAGCGGAACACGGCGGGCACGGCGAGCTCCGGCACCTCCAGCGCGCACCGCTCCTGCGCCTTCCAGCAGCGGGTGCGGAAGCGGCAGCCGGAGGGCACGTTCGTCGGTGACGGCACGTCGCCCGCCAGGATGATCCGCTCCCGGTGCTCGCGCGCCTCCGGGTCGGGCAAGGGGACGGCGGACAGCAGCGCCTGGGTGTACGGGTGCGTCGGGTGGTCGTAGATCTCGCTGTCCCGGCCGGTCTCCACGATCCGGCCGAGGTACATCACGCCGACCCGGTCCGAGATGTGCCGGACGATCGACAGGTCGTGCGCGATGAAGACGTAGCTGAGCTCGAACTCGCTCTGCAGCCGGTCGAGGAGGTTGATCACCTGGGCCTGCACGGAGACGTCGAGCGCGGAGACCGGCTCGTCGGCGACGATGATCTCCGGGCGCAGGGCCAACCCGCGGGCGATGCCGATGCGTTGACGCTGGCCGCCGGAGAACTGGTGCGGATAACGGTTGATGTACTCGGGGTTGAGGCCCACGACGTCCAGCAGCTCCTGGACCTTGCCGCGCCGGTCGCCCTTGGGGGCCACCTCGGGGTGGATCTCGTACGGCTCCCCGATGATGTCGCCCACCGTCATACGGGGGTTGAGAGAGGTGTACGGGTCCTGGAAGACCATCTGGATGTTGCGCCGCACGGAGCGCAGGGCCTTGCCGGAGATCCGGGCGATGTCCTCGCCCTTGTAACGGATCTGACCGGCCGTCGGCTTCTCCAGGTTGACCAGCATCTTGGCGACCGTCGACTTGCCGCAGCCGGACTCGCCGACGATGCCGAGGGTTTCGCCGCGGCCCAGTTCGAAGTCGACGCCGTCGACGGCCTTCACGGCGCCGACCTGCTTCTTGAAGAGGATGCCCTGGGTGAGTGGATAGTGCTTGACCAGCCCGCTGACCTGAAGAATCGGCTCAGCCATTCAGGCACTCCCTCCAGAAGTGGCAGGCGCTGCGCCGGGCCGAGTCCTGGCCGTCCACCTCGTACAGGGGCGGCAGGTCCGTGCGGCACACGTCCTGGGCCATCGGGCAGCGGGGGTTGAAGGCGCAGCCGGCCGGGATGTTCATGAGGTTGGGCGGCAGGCCCTTGATGGCGTAGAGCTCCTCGCCCTTCTGGTCCAGGCGGGGGATCGAGTCCAGCAGGCCCTTGGTGTACGGGTGTGCGGGCGCCTTGTAGATGTCGTGCACGGGGGCCGACTCGACGATCCGGCCCGCGTACATCACCGCGATCTTGTCGGCGACGTCGGCGACCACGCCCAGGTCGTGGGTGATGAGGATGAGCCCCATGTTGAACTCGCGCTGCAACTCGGCTAGCAGGTCCATGACTTGAGCCTGGACGGTGACGTCGAGGGCGGTGGTGGGCTCGTCGGCGATGATGAGGGCGGGCTCCAGGGCCAGGGCCATCGCGATCATGATGCGCTGGCGCATGCCGCCGCTGAACTGGTGCGGATAGTCCTTGACGCGTTCCCTGGCCGCCGGGATGCGCACCCGGTCCATCAGCTCGACGGCCTTGTTCCGCGCGTCCTTCTTCGACATCCCCCGGTGCACGACGAACATCTCGCCGAGCTGGTCGCCCACGGAGAGCACGGGGTTGAGGGAGGACAGCGCGTCCTGGAAGATCATGGCCATCTCGGCCCCGCGGACCTTGCGCCGCTCGTCCTCCTTGAGCTTCAGCAGGTCCCGTCCCTGGAAGAGGATCTCGCCGCCGGTGATCCTCCCGGGCGGGATGTCGAGGATGCCCATGACCGCCTGCGCGGTGACGGACTTCCCCGACCCGGACTCCCCGAGCACCGCGAGCGTCTCCCCCGCGTCCACGCTGTAATCCACCCCGTTGACGGCCCTGGCCACTCCGTCCCGGGTCCGGAACTCCACGTGCAGGTCCCGCACTTCGAGCAGCAACGCCATCACCTCAGCTTCGGATCGAGAGCGTCCCGCACCGCGTCGCCCAGCATGATGAAGGCGAGGACCGTGAGGGCGAGGGCGCCGGCCGGCCACAGGAGCATGTGGGGGGCGTTGCGGATGTAGGGGGAGGCGGCGGAGATGTCGATGCCCCAGCTGACCGTGGGGGGTTTGAGGCCGACGCCGAGGTAGGACAGGGTCGCCTCCAGGGCGATGTAGGTGCCGAGCGCGATGGTCGCCACCACGATCACCGGGGCCACGGCGTTGGGGGTGATGTGCCGCAGCAGGATGCGGGAGTTGGAGGCGCCGAGGGCGCGGGCGGCCTGGACGTAGTCGTTCTGCTTGGCGGTGATGACCGAGCCGCGGGCGATGCGGTAGACCTGCGTCCAGCCGAGCAGCACGATGAAGCCGACGACCGGCCAGATCGTGTTGCTGGTCACCACGGAGAGCAGGACGAGACCGCCGAGCACGACCGGGATCGCGAAGAAGATGTCGGTGATCCGGGACATCAGTGAGTCCCAGCCCCCGCCGAAGAACCCGGCGAGTCCGCCCAGGACCGACCCGAGGAGCGCGACACCGAGTGTGGCCAGGACGCCGACGCTGATGGAGACACGGGTCCCGTACACCGTGCGCGTGTAGACGTCGCAGCCCTGGCCGTCGTAGCCGAAGGGATGGCCGGGCTGCGAGCCCTCCTGGGCCTTGGAGAGGTCGCACTTGAGGGGGTTGCCGGAGGTGATCAGCGACGGCCAGATGGAGATGACGACCAGGAAGAGGATCACCAGCCCCGAGATGATGAAGACCGGATTGCGGCGCAGGTCCCGCCAGGCGTCGGACCACAGGGAGCGCGGCCTGCCCGCGGGCCCCGTGCCCTCCGGTCCCCCGGGCGTCCGCTCCAGCGTCTCCGCCTCGGTCACCGCGAGGTCCATCGCGCCGCCCGTGCCCGCGGAGGAGATGACGCCCTCGGACTCGTACTGCTCAGGCATAACGGATCCTCGGGTCGAGTACGGCGTACAGGAGGTCGACGAGCAGGTTGGCCACCAGGAAGACGAGGACGAGTACGGTCACGAAGCCGACGACGGTCTGCGTGTTCTGCCGCAGGATGCCCTGGTAGAGCTGGTAGCCGACGCCGTGGATGTTGAAGATCCGCTCGGTGACGATCGCGCCGCCCATCAGCGCCCCGATGTCCGTGCCGATGAACGTCACCACGGGGATCAGGGAGTTGCGCAGCAGGTGCCGGACGATCACCCGCTGCCGCGGCAGGCCCTTGGCGATGGCCGTGCGGACGTAGTCGGAGCGCCGGTTCTCCGCGATGGAGGTCCGGGTCAGCCGGGTCACGTAGGCGAGGGAGACGGAGGCCAGGACCAGGCCCGGCACGATCAGTTCGCCGAAGTTCGCGTCCGGGGAGACCGACGGTTTGATCCAGCCCCACTCGACGCCGAGCAGCAGCTGCAGCAGCAGGCCGGTGACGAAGGTGGGGACGGAGATGACGACGAGGGTGAGCAGCAGCACCGAGGTGTCGACCGGACGCCCGCGCTTCAGTCCCGTGATCACCCCCAGCGTGATGCCGATGACGATCTCGAAGAGGATCGCCACGATGGTGAGCCGGATCGTGACGGGGAACGCCGTCGCCATCAGCTCGGTGACCTTCTGCCCGTTGAACGCGGTGCCGAAGTCGCCGGTGAAGACGTTCCCCATGTACGTCAGGTATTGCTGCCAGACCGGTTTGTCGAGGCCGAACTCCTTCTTCAGCTGGGCGGCCGTGGCCGGGTCGCACTGCCGCTCGCCGCACAGGCCCGCGATGGGGTCGCCCATCACGTTGACCATCAGGAAGATCAGCAGCGTGGCCCCGATGAACACCGGGATCATCTGGATCAGACGCCGGACCACGTACCTGCCCATAGGCGCTCAGCCGACCTTGATCTCGTTGTAGACCGGGACGCTGAAGGGGTTGAGGGCGACGTTGGAGAGCCGGTCGGACCAGCCTGCGCTGCCGTTCTGGTACCAGAGCGGGATGGCCGCCATGTTGTCCCGTACGACCTTCTCGGCGCTCTGGAACAGCGAGATCGCCTTGGTGGTGTCGGTCTCGCCGTTGGCCTGGTTCACGAGGTTGTCGAAGTCCTTGTTGGACCAGTGGCCGTCGTTGGAGGAGGCGTTGGTGTAGTAGAGCGGCTGCAGGAAGTTCTGGATCAGCGGGTAGTCCATCTGCCACCCGGCCCGGAACGGGCCCGACATCTTCTTCGCGGTGATCTTGTTGCGGAAGTCCGCGAAGGTGCCGACCGGGTTGCCGACGCAGGCCTTGTCGTTGCCGAGCGAGTTGTTGATGGAGTTGCAGACGGCGTCCACCCACTCCTTGTGCGAGCCCGTGTCCGCGTTGTAGCTGATCTTGACCTGGCCGCCGGGCAGTCCGCCGCCCTCCTGGACCATCTTCTTCGCCTCGGAGGGGTTGTAGTCGCAGGCGCTCCCGCACAGCCCGTCCTGGAACCCGCCCTTCGTGCCGAGCACCGGGGAGGTCCAGTCGCTGGCCGGGGTGCGGGTCTTCTGGAAGATCGTGTCGGTGATCTGCTTGCGGTTGATCGCCATGGACAGGCCCGTGCGCACCTTCTGCGAGCCGCTCTTGTTCCAGTTCGGGTCGTAGAAGGGGAAGGCGAGCGTCTGGATGATGCCGGCCGGGGTGTTCAGATACCGGCCGCCGAGGTCGCTCTTGACGTTCTTGAGCTGGGCGGCCGGGACGTCGTCGACCAGATCGAGGTTGCCGGCGATGAGGTCGGTGTAGGCGGTGTTGTTGTCGGTGTAGACCTTGAGGTCCACGCCGCCGTTCTGCGCCTTGTCCGTGCCGGGGTAGGCGTCCCACTTCCTGAGGGACATCTTCGAGCCCTTGGTGTACGACTGCACCGTGTACGGACCGTTGCCGACGGGCTTCGCGATCCAGGAGGCGTGGTCGCTGAAGAACGCCTGCGGCAACGGCGCGAAGGCCACGTAGCCGAGGGTGTCCGGGAAGGTCGAGAACTTCTGGCTGAGCTTGATCGTGAAGGTGTTGGTGCCGGTGACCTTCAGCCCGGAGAGCGTGTCGGCGGTCTGCTTGCCGCTGTCGGGGTGGACCTTGTCGTAGCCCTCGATGTACCCGAAGAAGTACGCGTTCTTCTGGTTGTTCTTCAGGCTGGCGCCGTAGTTCCAGGCGTCCACGAAGGACTTGGCGGTGACGGGCTCGCCGTTGCTGAACTTCCAGCCGCTCTTGACGGTGACGGTGAAGTTCGTCGAGTCCGTGGTGTCGATCTTCTGGGCGAGCATGTCCTTGGCCGCGCCGGTCTTGGGGTCGTACCGCTTGAGCCCGCGGAAGATCATGTCGAGGACCTTGCCGCCCTGCACCTCGTTGGTGTTGGCCGGCTCCAGCGGGTTCTGCGGGTCTCCCCAGGAGGAGCTGAGCACGCCACCGCTGCCACCACTGCCGCCGCCGTTGTCGCTGCCGCCGCCCCCGCAGGCCGTCGCGGCGAGTGCGACCGCCGCCGCGCCCGCGGCCCATTTGGCGTGCGTGGCTCCGCGCATCGTGTGCCTCCTCATGACTGCCAGTCCATTACCGGCAATATCAACTCAAAAGGAACGCACCGCACACGCACCGAGCCCATTGGGGGATCTTCGGCGGGTCATGCCATCCGGATGGGCGCGCACGGGCCTCGCCGGGACAAAGGATCTTCCGCGGATCGCGCAATGGATCTTCACCATCCGATGCCGAACCGTTGGATCGTTACGCGGAGATGTACGGATTTCGATACGGAGGCATCCGCATATCGAACTCCTTGCCCGTTTCGCGCAGTTAGCCCGAATCTGGACACGGATCGATTACAAGGCACTACACGCGTAGCTACAGATCGGTCAAGGCCGGGCAAAGAAAGCAAAGCTAAGCCCAAGTCGAGTGAGAATTTATTGACCTTGAACGAATTGCGTTGAAAAAGTCCGGCGTAGCCCGTAGGGGAGCGCCCTGCGGAGTCACTCAGACCTCCTCCTGGGCCAGGAGCACCATGACCCCCCCAACTCCATCGGCGGCTGCACCGCTCGAGGTGACCGACGCGAGCGTCGAGACGTCACCCTCGCCCTCCACCCCCAAGGGCAGCGAGAGCCGTTCACCCGGGCGTCTGGCCTGGACTCGCTTCAAGCGCGACCGGACGGGTGTTATATCCGCCTACATCGTGATCTTCTTCATCGTGATCGCGGTGGCCGCGCCACTGATAGCCAAGCTCTATGGCAAGGACCCGTACACGACGTACGCCAGCCAGAACCCGAACCTGCTGAACGCGTTCTCCTACCCGGCCGGTCCCAACGGCGGTATGAGCTCGGACTTCTGGTTCGGCATCGAGCCCCAGCTCGGGCGGGACGTCTTCACGTTCCTGCTGTACGCCATCCGCAACTCGCTGGGCATCGCCGCGGCCGCCGCCATCCTCACCACGGTGCTCGGCGTCCTCATCGGTGTCACGGCGGGCTACCTGGGGGGCAAGGTCGACTACTTCGTCGGCCGGGTCATCGACATCCTGCTGTCGTTCCCCTCGACGCTGTTCTTCATCGCCTTCATGCCCGTCGTCTTCGGCTTCTTCGTCGCCCCGGACGACAACATCCCCACCTCGCTGCGGGCCTTCGCGCTGATCATCGTCCTGTCCTTCTTCGGCTGGTCGAGCATCGCCCGTCTGCTGCGCGGCCAGGTACTCGGCCTGCGCGAGCGGGAGTTCATCGAGGCAGCGAAGATCACGGGCGCGTCCCCGATGCGCATCGTGTTCAAGGAGCTGCTGCCGAACCTGTGGACACCGATCATCATCCAGTTCACACTGCTGCTCCCCCTCTACGTGACCTCGGAGGCGGGTCTCTCCTTCCTCGGCGTCGGCATGATCGACCCGACCCCGGACTGGGGCGTCATGATCGCTCGCGGCGCCCAGTTCTACACCGAGGACTTCACCTTCATGCTCTTCCCGGGCCTGTCGATGGTGATCTTCGTCCTCGCCTTCAACCTGCTCGGTGACTCGGTGCGCGACGCGCTCGACCCGAAGTCCAGGCGGTAACCCAAGCTCCCCGTCCCGGCCGGCCCGCCGCCCGGCCGGTCCCGTTCGTCACGACTCACACAAGAGGCAGGCCCAGCATGTCCTTTTCCCGCAGAAACTTCCTGATAGCCACCGGTGTGGCCGCGGCCGGCACCACCGTGCTGAGCGCCTGCGGCGGCAGCGGGGGCGGCAGCTCGTCGAACGACAAGGTGCCCTCGGTCTCCGGTGCCAAGACCATGAACATCCCGGTCGGCACCAAGGCCGACTCCACCGGCCCCGCGCCGGAGGTCCCGGGTGCGGTCAAGGGCGGCACGATCTACTCGCTCGACCAGTTCGACATGGACCACCTGGACCCGGCCCAGATCTACGTCTCGACCGAGGGCGCCATCACCCGTCCGATCCTGCGCGGCCTCACCGGCTACAAGATCGACGAGAAGGGCGGCTGCACTCTGATCGGCGACGTCGCCACCGACGCCGGCACCATGAAGGACGGCGGCAAGACCTGGTCGTTCACCATCAAGGACGGCATCAAGTGGGAGGACGGCGCCGAGCTGTCCATGGACGACGTCCGCCACACCTTCGAGCGCCTCTTCGCCTCCTTCGTCACCGAGGGTCCCCGCTACGTCCAGCAGTGGCTGGTCGGCGGCGACAAGTACAAGGGCCCCTACAGCGGCAAGAGCCTCGACTCGATCGAGATCGACGGCAAGACCATCACGTTCCACCTCACCGAGGCGCGTGCCGACTTCAACTACACGCTCGGCATGCCGGGTTACGGCCTGGTGCCGAAGAAGCACGACACCAAGGAGCAGTACGACAAGCGTCCGTACGCCCTCGGTCCGTACAAGATCGGCGACCGCAAGATCGGCAAGTCGCTGACCTACGTGCGCAACGAGCACTGGGACCCGAAGACGGACGCGATGCGCAACGCCTACCCGGACAAGTACCTCTTCCAGTTCGGCTTCGAGACCGTCGCCTCCACCGACCGCTACATCGCGGACAAGGGCAACGACCAGTACACGATGTCGATCTTCAACGAGGTCGCTCCGGAGCGCACCCAGCAGGTGCTCACCAACGCCACGCTGAAGAAGCGCGTCCTCACCCAGGTCGACACGGTCACCTACTACTGGCCGATCAACACCACCCGGATCAAGGACGTCAAGGTCCGTCAGGCCATCAACTGGGCCTGGCCGCACCAGCAGCTGCAGACCATCCGCGGCGGCAAGGCCACCAGCGAACTGGCCTCCACCATCCTCAGCCCCGTCACCCCCGGCTACGAGAACTTCGACCTCTACGGCGTGGAGACGAAGCCCGGTGGCGACCCGGCGAAGGCCAAGGCCCTGCTGAAGGAGGCCGGCAAGGTCGGCCAGAAGCTGGTCATCGCCTACCAGCAGTCGGACAACGCGGTGAAGCAGGCCGTCGCGATCAAGAACGCCCTGGAGGCGGCGGGCTTCACGGTCGTCAACAAGCAGGTCGACAAGACGACCTTCTACACCCAGATCGGCAAGATCGACAACGGCTACGACCTGTTCGCCGCCGGCTGGAGCCCGGACTGGCCGAACGGCTACTCGGTCTTCTACCCCTGCTGGAGCGGCAAGAACATCGGCGACGGCCGCAGCAACTACGCCCAGCTGAACGACCCGACCGTGAACAAGGCGATCGACCAGGCCTCCACGATCGCGGACACGAAGGCGGCCAACAAGGCGTGGGGTGCCATCGACAAGCAGATCATGGAGCTCGCGGCGGTCGTCCCGGACTACCACTCCATCCGTAACTGGATGTACGGATCCAAGGTCGGCAACGTGGTCTACGACGCCGGCAACACCTGCGTCGCGCTCTGCAAGCTGTACGTCAAGAAGTAAGCCGACCGGGGGCGGCCGTCGCGACGGCCGCCCCCGCGGTGGCCCACCCCCCTCCTCTCCCCGGCGACGGCGCCCCGTCCGGAAAGTCACGCCCTCATGCCCCGCTTCCTTGTCCGCCGAGTTCTCGGCGCGCTGGTCATCCTCCTGATCATCAGCGCCGTCACCTTCTGGCTCTTCTACGCCGTTCCGCGTGACCCGGCCACGATGTCCTGCGGCAAGAACTGCACGCCCGACATGCTGGCGAAGATCCGGCACAACCTCGGCATCGACCATCCGATCCCGGTCCAGTACTGGGAATGGCTCAAGGGCGTCTTCGTCGGACGCGACTACTCCGGCTTCGGCCACTGCAACGCCCCGTGCCTGGGCTACTCGTTCGCCAACCGCCAGCCGGTGCTCGGCACCATCCTGGACCGGCTGCCGCTGACGCTCTCGCTCGCCTTCGGCTCCGCCGTCGTCTTCCTGGTCTTCGGCATCGGCACCGGCATGATGGCCGCCGTCAAGCAGGGCAAGTGGCAGGACAAGGTGGCCAGTTCGGCCTCCCTGGTCGCCTCCTCGATGCAGATCTACTTCGTCGGCTACCTCGCGATGTACCTTCTCGTGAGCAAGCTCGACATCCTGGACAACCCCTCCTACACGCCTCTGACGGAGAACCCCGTCAGCTGGGCCTCCGGCCTGATGCTGCCCTGGCTGGTGCTGTCCCTGATCTGGACCGCGAACTACACCCGTATGACGCGCTCCCAGCTGGTCGAGACGCTCAGCGAGGACTACGTCCGCACGGCCCGGGCCAAGGGCCTGTCCCGCCGCAACGTCTTCTTCCGGTTCGCCTGGCGCGGCGCCATGGGCCCGATCGTCACCATCTTCGGCATCGACCTCGCCACCCTCATCGGTGGCGCGATCATCACCGAGTCCGTCTTCAGCCTCCAGGGTGTCGGCCGGCTGGCGCTCTCGTCCGTGGACAAGAGCGACCTGCCCATGCTGCTCGGCGTCACCGTGCTGTCGGCCGGCGCGATCGTGTTCTTCAACATCATCGTCGACGCCGTCTACGCCCTCATCGACCCGCGGATCCGGCTCGCCTGACCTCCGCCGCCCTGCCCCCGACCCCTCGCATCACCCCTGGAGCGTCCCAGTGACGAGCACCGACCAGCAGATCTTCCTCTCCGTCAGGGACCTGAAGGTCCACTTCTCCACCGAGGACGGCATCGTCAAGGCCGTCGACGGCCTCTCCTTCGACCTGGCCAAGGGCAAGACGCTCGGCATCGTGGGCGAGTCGGGTTCCGGCAAGTCCGTCACCAACCTGTCGATCCTCGGCCTGCACGACCCCGCCCGTACGACGATTGACGGCGAGATCCTGCTCGACGGCAAGGACCTGCTCACGGCCACCGAGCGCGAGCTCGAGCGGCTGCGCGGCAACAAGATGTCGATGATCTTCCAGGACGCGCTGGCCTCGCTGTCGCCGTACCACACCATCGGCATCCAGATCGGCGAGACGTACCGCAAGCACACCGGCGCCTCCAAGAAGGAGGCCCGGGCGCGGGCGATCGAGATGCTGCGGCGGGTCGGGATCCCCCAGCCGGACGTCCGGGTGGACGACTACCCGCACCAGTTCTCCGGGGGTATGCGCCAGCGCGCGATGATCGCCATGGCGCTGGTCTGCGACCCCGAGCTGCTGATCGCCGACGAGCCGACGACCGCTCTCGACGTGACCGTCCAGGCCCAGATCATGGACCTGCTCAAGGACCTTCAGCAGGAGTTCGGCACCGCGATCATCTTCATCACCCACGACCTCGGCGTCATCGCCGACATCGCGGACGACGTACTGGTCATGTACGGCGGCCGGTGCGTGGAGCGCGGTACCAAGCAGGAGGTGCTGCGCACCCCGCAGCACCCGTACACGCTGGGCCTGATGACCTCGATGCCGAGTCTCGAGGGCTCGGTCGACGTGCCGCTGAACCCGATCCCGGGCTCGCCGCCGTCGCTGCTCAACCCCCCGTCCGGCTGCCGCTTCCACCCGCGCTGCACCTTCACCGAGAAGGTCGCGGACGGTCTGTGCTCCACCGAGCGGCCGCTGCTCGACGTGGTCGACGGCCGGGGTTCGGCCTGCCACCTCTCGCTCGAGCAGCGCGAGGAGTTCTTCGCCGAATTCGCCGCGTCGCGGCACAACTGACGGACACGAGACGGGATTTCACGATCATGAGCAACGCCACCCCCCTCCTGGACGTCTCCGGGCTGACCAAACACTTTCCGATCAGGGGCGGTTTCCCGTTCCCGCGCACGGTCGGCGCCGTACAGGCGGTCGACGGCCTGGACTTCCAGGTGGCCACGGGCGAGAGCCTGGGCCTGGTCGGTGAGTCCGGCTGCGGCAAGTCGACGACCGGCCGGCTGATCACGCGTCTGCTGGAGCCCACCGCGGGCAAGATCTCCTACCGCGGGCAGGAGATCACCCACGCGAGCCGCAAGCAGCTGGCGCCGATCCGCTCCGAGATCCAGATGATCTTCCAGGACCCGTACGCGTCGCTGAACCCGCGCCAGACGGTCGGCAAGATCATCGCCGGCCCGATGGAGATCAACGGCGTCAACCCGGCGGGCGGCCGCGAGAAGCGCGTGCGCGAGCTGCTGGAGATCGTGGGTCTCAACCCCGAGCACTACAACCGCTTCCCGCACGAGTTCTCCGGCGGACAGCGCCAGCGCATCGGTGTCGCCCGCGCCCTCGCGCTGGAGCCGAAGCTGATCGTCGCCGACGAGCCCGTCTCGGCCCTCGACGTCTCCATCCAGGCCCAGGTGGTGAACCTGCTCCAGAAGGTGCAGCAGGAGCTGGGCATCGCCTTCGTCTTCATCGCCCACGACCTGGCCGTCGTACGGCACTTCTCGCAGCGCGTCGCGGTCATGTACCTCGGCAAGATCGTCGAGATCGCCGACCGCGACGACCTGTACGGCAACCCGCGCCACCCCTACACCCGGGCCCTGCTGTCCGCCGTGCCAGAGGCCACGGCGGACGACCAGCCGGCCCGTGACCGGATCCGGCTGGTCGGAGACGTGCCCTCCCCGATCTCGCCGCCCTCCGGCTGCCGCTTCCGCACCCGCTGCTGGAAGGCGACGGACAAGTGCGCGAGCGAGGCCCCGCCGCTGGTCCAGGTCGAGGGCAACAAGCCCGGCCACCTGACCGCGTGCCACTACCCCGAGACGGTGGATGCCGCGCCCGCCGCCGTTCTCTCCAAGGACCCCGAGGCGGCGGTCTGACACACCCCTTTCGTCAGCCGCCCTCTTCGGAACGGACCTTCAAGGCCCATTGACCCGAGCCCCGAACGTCCGCTTCCCGGGGATGAAGGCCCACGCCGCGCTCTCGCGCCGCGTGGGCCTCTTCTCTGCCGTGGGTGCGCACAGGCCTCAGGCGCCCGCCTGCGGCTCCGCAGCGGCCTTCGTGGCCCCTACGGCGCCGGAGGGCACCCTCTGCGTGCCCAGCGTGCGCACCTGGGGTGAGAGCAGCGCCGCCGCGGTGGCGAGGACGATCAGGGCGGCACAGCCCGCGAGGGCCCGGCCGGTGCCCACGGCCTGTGCGACCGGTCCCGCCACCAGCAGGCCGAGCGGGGCCAGCGCGAGGGAGCCGAACCAGTCGTAGGAACTGACGCGGGACAAGGCGTGTTCGGGGATCTGGCGCTGGATGGTGGTGGCCCACAGGACGCCGAAGACGTCGCTCGAGATGCCGGCGCAGAACATGGCCGCCGCGATCAGCCATACGGGCGCCCGGGCGCAGAGCAGGGCGATGGGCACCGCGGCGGGGAACGTGCACGACACGGCGACCAGCATGGGCCGTCGCACCCGCACGCGGGCGGCGAGCCCCGCGCCGGCGATGGTGCCCAGGGCCTGTGCGCCCACGATGACGGACCAGGCTCGCGCCCCGCCCAGATGCTGTTCGGCGGTCAGCGGGCCCAGCACCCCGACGTTGGCGTTGGTCGCGGCGACCACGACCGCGTACTGGACGACCACGACCCACAGCCACTGCCGGGAGGAGAACTCGTGCCACCCCTCCCGCAGATCGGCCCACCCGGAAGCCTTTTTGCGCGGCGCCGCGGTCACGCCGAGGCGGGACGTCAGGGCCGCGCTGACCACGAAGGACGCGGCGTCGAGTGCGAGAGACCAGCCGGGCCCGACCAGGGCCACCGCGACCCCGGAGAGCGCCAGGCCGAGCAGCAGCGAGCTGTTGGTGCCCATCCGCAGCAGGCCGTTGGCGCGCTGCAGCCGGTCGGCGGGCACGATCAGCGGCACCATGCCGTCCATCGCGGGCGCGAACAGGGCCGTTGCCGTCCCCGCCACGGCCGCGAGCACGCAGAGCGCCACCAGGGGCGCGTGGCCGGTCAGCACCATGGCGGCCAGGCCCCCGTAGGCCCCGGCCCCCAGGACGTCGGCCAGGGCCATCAGCCTCGACCGTGACATCCGGTCCGCGACGACGCCGCCGGCCAGGATGAACACCAGCTGCGGCAGGGCCTGGCAGGCCACCACCAGCGACAGCCGGCCCGGGCCGGCTCCCGGAAGGGCCAGAACCGCGAACGCCAGGGCCACGCGCGCGAATCCGTTGCCCAGCACGGAGATGACGCGCGCGCCGGCGAGCAGCAGGAACCGTCTGTCACGCCACAGCGGCGCGCCGTTCGAAGAAGCCGTCACGGCCAGGCACCCTACGTCCGCGAGGTGATGCGTGGGCGGGACGGGTCAGGTGAGTCGCCGACCCATCTTCGCCGACCGCCGGTTGTGCCCCTTCGTGTCCCACCACTCCTCCAGATGGGCGTGGACGAGATGCACGAGCTGCTGCAGCCGGTCGGGAGGGGGTGCGGGCGAAGTGAGCACATCCACAAAGGACTTGTCGTCCCAGGGGAGGGCGACGACCCAGCGTTCGTCCGGGTGGTCCGGACGGCGCACGGTCAGCCGGTACGTCAGCGTCGCGCTGCGGTCGGGATGGTGCTCGACCGTCAATGCGCCGACGTCGAACCGGAGTCCGTCAGCGGTGACGTACGAGCGTCCGAGGGCCTGCTCGGCCGACGTCTGTTCCTCCACTGGGATCAACCACCCTTTCACCTCGGCCCACACCCCGTCACCGTGTTCAGCAGCGGGCAGCGCCGGCGACGGCCGGCTGGTCCACCTTGTAGGCGGTCAGGAGGTCGTTGCGCCCGCCCGGGGTACCGATGATGGTGCGGAACTTCTCGATGCGCGGGCACTGATTGGCGTAGGTGGAGTATCCACCGCGGCCGTTGGGGTCCCCGGTTCCGATGGCGGCGCTTATCTTCCGGTCCATCGCGCTGTTCCAGCCGTGCCCCGCCTTGATGTGCTTCCAGCCCCACGTGCTGGTGCCACAGCGCAGAGTGATGAAGGTGGGCGGGCCGACGGGCACCTGGCGGTAGTACTTCTTCAGTACGTACGTGCGGCTGTGACTCCTGCACTTGGCGTCGTAGCTGGTGGCCTGTGGTGTGACGGTCTGCCCGGATGCGGGTGACGCGGCGGACGCGGAACCGGCTGCCGGGATCAGGAGCGCCGATATGACGGCAGCACCGGACAGCGCTGCCTTGACGGCAGTGCGGTGAAGCATGTTTCCCCCTCTGTGCTCCCCGTGGTCAGCGGGGAGTTGAGTACGAAGCGCCCCATTGGTGGCGCGGCTTCACCGTTCCATCGTCCACCGCACCCCGTCAATCGAATACATCCCAGGCCATCGGGCCCCAGGCGCCTACGCTGATGCCAATTCGCACCACACGTACTTGCCCCGGTTCCCGTGCCTGGACAGCGGCTGCCACCCCCATGCGTCGGCACACGCCCGGACCAACGCCAGCCCTCGCCCTCCCTCCGTCTCCCCGAGCCGCCCCAACGCCTGGGGCGGTTCCGGTGGTTCGGGGTCGCCGTCCCAGGCCCCGATCCGCAGCACACCGGCGCCCCACCGGACCCGTAGCGCGGCGGGCCCCTTCGTATGGCGTACGGCGTTGCAGACCAACTCCGTCGCGAGCAGCTCGGCGACGTCCACGAGCCCGATGAGGCCGTGCATCGTGAGGATCAGCCGAAGGGTACGGCGACAGACGGTGACGGCACGGGGATCGTGCGGGATGTAGAGGGAGTACTCCCAGGTTTCGGATTCGTTTTCGGGCATGCGGCAACTCCGGTTCGACGGTGGGGGTTTCGGAGGGTTGCGAGGGGGCGGAGCCCTTCCGCAGCGTGTGCGTCGCGTCACCGACAGTAGACCTTCATTTCCAGGTCTAGCAAGCCGGTCGCGTAACCTGACCCCGAACGAGTCGCGCCCTCAAGCGCGTTGAGCCGAGGAGAAGTGCATGGCCGGGTTGAGGCGCGATCCAACAGCGCGTCAGATGCGCCTGGGAATCGAGCTGCGCAGACTTCGTGACGCGGCAGGCCTGACGGGCCGGGAGGCGGCGGCACTGCTCGGAGTCAGCTCGACGCAGATCAACCAGGTCGAATCCGCCCTCACCGGCGTGAGCGAGAAGCGGCTGCGCCGCCTGGCCGCCAACTACGCGTGTACGGACGGAGAGTTGCTCAACGCCCTGGTGGCGATGGCAACAGACCGGACTCGCGGCTGGTGGGAGGAGTACCGCGGCCTGCTCCCCACATCGTTCCTGGACCTGTCCGAGCTGGAGCACCACGCCGCCTACCGGTGGGACGTGGACTTCCTGCACGTTCCCGGCCTCCTTCAGACCGAGGACTACGCCCGGGCACTGTTCTCGCACCGCGTCCCCGAACTCCCGGCAGACGAGTTGGAGCCGCGCGTCCGGCACCGGATGCAACGGCGTGTCATCGTCGAGGAGGGGGCGACCCCGTACAAGGCCGTGATCCACGAGGCGGCACTGCGCATCAAGGTCGGCGGCCGTGCCACCTCACGAGCTCAACTCGCCCGCATCCTGGAGCTTTCCGAAGCGGGCCACATCACGGTGCGTGTCATTCCCTTCGCACTGGAGGAGTTCGCCGACATCACGGCGGCCATGGTGTACGCGGGCGGCACCGTCTCTCGGTTGGACACCGTCGTACGCGACGGTCCTCACGGTTCGCTCTTCATCGACTCCGAGGCTCAACTCGGCGTCTTCCGAACACTCTTCCGTAGAGTGGAGGCGGTGTCACTCGAACCCGAGCGGTCGCGTGACCTCATCCACAGGCTGACGAAAGAGCTGTGAGGCACCCGATGGTCACCCCCGACAACTGGCGGAAGTCCTCGTACTCCGGAAGCGGCGACGGCAACGCCTGCGTGGAGATCGCGCCCCACCCCACGCACATAGCCATCCGCGACTCCAAGAACCCGGCCGGCAGCATCCTCACCGTCCGGGTCGGCGCCTTCACTCCCTTCATCGACGCCCTGAAGACCCCGCACTCCCCGGAGGGGCAGGGCTAGGCATCTTCCTCCAGCGCCGCAAGCGCCGGGTCCAGCACGATGTCCTCTTCCCGCGCCTCGATCGACGGCTCCTCCGGGAAGTGGCAGGCCGTCAGGTGCCCGTCGTGGTTGCCGGACAGACGAACCAGCGGCGGCTCCTCGCTCGCGCACTTGTCCTGCGCCTTCCAGCAGCGGGTGCGGAAGCGGCAGCCGGAGGGCGGGGAGATGGGGGACGGTACGTCGCCGGCGAGCCGGATGCGCTCGCGCTGGGCCTCGTCCTCGTCCGCGGACAGGCTCACCTCGGGGACGGCCGAGAGCAGGGCGTGGGTGTAGGGGTGGCGGGGCCGGGTGTAGATGGACGTGCGGTCCCCGACCTCGATGATCTTGCCGAGGTACATCACGGCCACGCGGTGCGAGAAGTGCCGTACGACGGCCAGGTCGTGGGCGATGAAGAGGAACGCGATGCCCAGCTCCTTCTGGACCTCCTGGAGCAGGTTGACGACCTGCGCCTGGATGGAGACGTCCAGGGCCGAGACGGGCTCGTCGGCGACGATCAGCTTCGGCTCCAGGGCCAACGCCCTTGCCACGCCGATACGTTGACGCTGTCCGCCGGAGAACTCGTGCGGGAAGCGGTTGTAGTGCTCGGGGTTGAGACCCACGATCTCCAGCAGCTCGCGCACGCGCTTCTCGCGGCCGCCCGCCGGGTTGACGCCGTTGATCTCCATCGGGCCGGCGATGATCTTGCCGACCGTCTGGCGCGGGTTCAGCGACGAATACGGGTCCTGGAAGATCATCTGGATCTCGGAGCGGATCGGCGCCAGCTGCTTGCGGCTCGCGTGGGTGATCTCCTGCCCGCGGTAGGAGATCTTGCCCGCGGTGGGCTCCAGCAGACGCGTGATCAGCCGGCCGGTCGTCGACTTGCCGCAGCCGGACTCACCGACGAGGCCGAAGCTCTCGCCGACGTGCACGGTCAGGTCGATGCCGTCGACCGCCTGCACGGCGCCGATCGTGCGCCGGATCGGGAAGCCGCCCTTGACCGGGAAGTGCTTGGTGAGCCCGCTCACTTCGAGCAGCGGCTCCCCTTCCGGCCCACCGGCCGTCTCCCGCGGAGCTGGGAGGACGAGGTCCTCTGTCATGCCGTCTCCTCCTAGCCCAGACGGGGCCTGATCTCTTCGACGAAGATGGTGTGCTTCTGCTCCGCCGTCAGGTGGCACGCGGAGTCGCGGTCCGGGCCCAGCAGCGGACGTTCGGTGACACAGCGGTTCCCGCCGACCCGGTCCTGGAACGTGCAGCGCGGGTGGAACCGGCAGCCGGACGGCGGGTTCAGCAGGGAGGGCGGGGCGCCGGGGATCGGCGCGAGCGGGGCGTCGAGGTCCGAGTCCAGCCGCGGCATGGAGTTCAACAGACCCCAGGTGTAAGGGTGTTGCGGCGCGTGCAGCACCTCTCTCGTCGTGCCGCGCTCCACCGCGCCGCCCGCGTACATCACCATGATGTCGTCGGCCATGTCGGCGATGACCCCGAGGTCGTGCGTGATGAAGATGATCGCCGAGCCGAACTCCTGCTGGAGGCTCTTGAGCAGATCGAGGATCTGGGCCTGGACCGTCACGTCCAGCGCCGTCGTCGGCTCGTCGGCGATCAGCAGGTCCGGGTCGCAGACCAGCGCCATGGCGATCATCGCCCGCTGGCGCATACCCCCGGAGAACTGGTGCGGATAGTCCTTCGCCCGCTCCTTGGGGTTGGGGATGCCCACCTTGCCGAGCATCTCCACGGCCCGGTCCCAGGCGGCCTTCTTCGAGGCCCCGGTGTGCTTCATGAAGGGCTCGGCGATCTGCCGGCCCACCGTGTAGTACGGCGACAGGGCGGTGAGCGGGTCCTGGAAGATCATGGCGGCCTTGTTGCCGCGCAGCCGCTCCAGCTGCGACTCCCGCGCCGTCGTCAGCTCCTGGCCCTCCAGGAGGATCTCGCCCTCGACGGTGGTGAACATCGGGTTGTGCAGCCCGAGGATGGTCAGGTTGGTGACGGACTTGCCGGAACCCGACTCGCCCACGATGCCGAGCGTCCTGCCGCGGTCCAGGTCGAAGGAGAGGCCGTCGACGGCCTTCACCACGCCGTCCTCGGTCTTGAAGCTGACATGCAGGTCCCGCACCGAGAGGAAGGCTCCCGCGTCGGCCGGTACGGGAGCCCCTGCTTCCTTGGTCACAGTGGTCACGACAGTCTCCTCCTACCCGGCCTAGGCGAGCCGCACGCGCGGGTCGATCCAGGCGTACGCGGCGTCGACGACGATGTTGCAGAGCAGGATCATGGTGGCCGAGAACAGCATCACGCCCAGCAGCAGCGGCAGATCGCTGAACTGCACCGCCTCCACCGCGAGCCGCCCGAGCCCGGGAAGTCCGAAGGTGTACTCGGTGATGATGGCGCCGCCGAGCAG
Organism: Streptomyces sp. NPDC048419; assembly: GCF_043200415.1. NCBI lineage: Bacteria > Bacillati > Actinomycetota > Actinomycetes > Kitasatosporales > Streptomycetaceae > Streptomyces > Streptomyces sp. NPDC048419. The sequence continues at coordinate 236,658 of NZ_JBICXT010000005.1, forward strand.
CGAGCCCAGGTCGATGCCGAAGATGGTGATGATGGGGATCAGCGAGCCGCGCCAGGCGTAGCGGAAGAAGACGTAGCGCCGCGACATGCCCTTGGCGCGAGCGGTGCGCACGTGCTCCTCCTGGAGCTGCTCGATCATCGAGGAGCGCGCCATACGGGTGTACTGCGAGGCGAAGATCGTGGACAGCACCACCCACGGCACGATCAGGCCCGTGAACCAGGCGACGGGATCGGTCGTGAAGGGGTTGTAGTCGGGCTTGTCGAAGACGTGGGTCTGGTAGACGAGGACCGCCAGGAGGAGCGGGCCGAGGAAGTAGATCTGCATCGAGCTGATCACCATCGCCCCGGCCGTGAACGTCTTGTCCACCAGCGTGCCGCGCTTCCAGGCGGCGATCAGGCCGGTGCCGAGGCCGAGGATCAGGAAGCAGACGGCGCCGCCCAGCGTGAGCGAGAGGGTGGTGGGCAGCCGGTCCATCAGGGTGGCCCAGACCTGCTCGTTGGTGTGGTACGAGTACCCGAAACAGGGCGCGGGGCACGGCCCTTGGGCGAATCCGTCGCTTCCCGCCACGAGGTTGTGCAGGAAGATCCCGTACTGCTCGGGGATGGACTTGTCGAGGCCGAGCACATGGTGGATGTTCGCGACGTTGGCCGGCGTGCATCCCTTGCCGCACATCAGGAGCGCCGGGTCCCGGGGCATGCCGAAGAACAGCAGGAACGCGACGATACTCAGCAGGAAGAGGATGACGAGGGCGCCGAGCGACCGGCGGACGAGGAAGCGCAGCATGGCAGTGGCAGCTCTCAGGCGTCAGCGGACCGGGGGGTGCCCGGCGCGCGCCGCACGAGGCGGGCGAACGCGCCGGACACCAGGTCTGGCGGGGATTACTTGACGTACACGCGACGCGGGTCGATGCCGGCGATGATGTCGTCGTAGGCCAGGCCACCGATCTTGGAACCGGCGATCTGGACCTGCTTGAAGTAGCCGGTCGGGACGATGTTGACGATGTCCTTCACGATGTACTTGTCGAGCTTCTCCCACTCGGCCGCGGCCTTGACCGGGTCGGTGATCTTGTTGATGCGGTCGATCTCGCTGTTCACCTTCGGGTCGTTGAGCTGCGAGTAGTTCGACGCACCGTCCGCGATCTGCCGGCCGTCGAAGCTCGGCGGGATCACGGTCGAGGCGGAGGGCCAGTCGGCGCCCCAGTTGGAGTTGAAGATGTCGTAGTTGTTCTTGATCTTGCTGACCTGGTCGTAGTACGACTCGGCGGGAATCTCCTGGCGCTGGACGTCGAAGCCGGCCTTCTTCAGACCCGCCGCCATGGCGGTCGAATAGGCCTGGCCCTCCTGGGAGTTGATGTAGCCGAAGGTCAGCTTCATGCCGACCTTGCCGGCCTCCTTGAGGAGTGCCTTGGCCTTGACCGGGTCACCTGCGGGCTTCGCCTTCTTGCCCCACGGGTCGAAGTTCGGGTCGTAGCCGCTGACGGTCGGGCTGATGATGCCGCCCGGGATGTCCATCGCGTCGGAACCACCGTAGGCGCGCTGGAACGGCGAGACGGGCAGGGCGTACGCGATGGCCTCGCGGACCTTCTTGTCCTTCATCGCCGGGTGGCTCAGATTGATGTTCATCTGGCCCACGAACGGCTGGTATCCCTTGACCGTACGGGACTTCATCTTCGGGTCGCCGAGCACCTTGGCCAGGTTGCCCGCGTCGACCGAGTTCTGGAAGCTGACCGAGGTCTGGTCACTGCTGCCGTCCGCGAGCAGCGCCTTGGTGGAGTCCTCGAACTGCTGGTTGAACGTGATGTTGAACTGGTCGACGTACTGCTGCCGCAGCGGGTCCGTCTTCGGGTCCCAGTTGGGGTTCTTGACGAGCACCATCGACTTGCCGGACTTGAACGACGCGATCTTGTACGGGCCGGACGTCACCGGCTTCTTGTCGTACTTCTCCTTGGTGTCGCCCTTCTGGGAGACCATCGCGTAGCCCACCATGCCGAGCGCGTACGGCAGGTCGGGGTGCGCCGTCTTGAAGTGGAAGATGACGGTCTTGTCGTCGGGCGTCTCCAGGATGCTGCTCGGCAGGTGCTTGCCCTTGTACGGGCCGTCCGGCAGCAGCTTGCGGTAGTCGGCGCCCGGCGTGTTCGCCAGCCACTGCTGGAGATAGCTCGGGCCGGTGTTGATGAAGGGCGCGAAGAGGCGCTCGACGGACTGCCGGACGTCCTTGGACGTGATCGGCGACCCGTCCTCCCACTTGACGCCGTCCTTCAGCGTGTACTTCCAGGTCTTGCCGCCGTCGGTGGTGGTGCCGGCGTCGGTGGCGAGATCACCGACGACCTCGTGCTGCTTGCCGTCGTTGCTGGTGGCTTTGAAGCCGGTCAGCCCTCTGTGATAGAGCTGCGCGAGCTGGCTCTCGTTCGAGACGTAGATCTGGCCCGGGTCCAGGTGGGCGATGCTGTCGCGCTGCGGCACGGAGACGGTGCCACCGCTCTTGGCGCCCGGTACCGCGGCCGCCGGCCCCTGCGAGTCGGCGGCGTCGCCGAACTTGATGGACGCCTGCTGACGCTGGGCGTTCTCCTTGTCCTGCTTCTTGTTGTCGCCCGTGTCACTGCCGCCCTTGCTGCAACCGGTCAGCACGAGTGCGCCGGCCGCAAGCACGGACAGTGTGGCGTATGCGTGGCGTCCGCCCTTACTCATCACTCAGTTTCCACCCATCTGTGTGTCACCAGTGCGAAGGAAGTGCCATCCGGTATCCGGGCGAGGACGCCCAATCCGTAGGTCAGCGAGCCGTCTTGGGGTCGAAGGCGTCTCTGACCGAGTCCCCGAGCAGGTTGAAGGCAACGATGAAGATGATCATCGAGATGCCGGGGAAGAACATGTAGGTGATGTCGTTCTGCATCACGAGTTCGGTCGACGCCTTGGAGAACATCTGGCCCCAGTCGGGCGTCGGTTCGACGATGCCCACGCCGAGGAAGGACAGACCGGCCTCGGCCGTCACGAAGTTGGGCAGCATGTAGGTGCCCTGGACGAGGATCGGCGTGACCACGTTCGGCAGGATCTCCCTGCGGATGATGCGCCAGGGCGGCGCTCCGCTCACCCGGGCCGCCTCGATGAACTCCCGCTCCCGCAGGGCGAGTGTGGTGCCGCGCAGGATGCGTCCGAGGCTCATCCAGCCCAGGAACCACTGCACCATGATCAGCGCGACCACCCGGACGTAGACCGGTGTCTCGTCGGTCGGGCTGACGAACAGCGACACCACGACCGGCATGCTGGCGATGAAGAACAGCTGCGCAGGGAAGGCGAGCAGGAAGTCGATGACCCGGCTGATGAAGTAGTCGGCCTTGCCGCCGAGATAACCGGCCGTCACACCGAGGAGGATGCCGGTGAGGACGGTCGCGACCGTCACGGCGAGGGAGATCATCAGCGAGGTGCGGATGCCGTAGAGGAGCTTGGTGAAGACGTCGTAGCCGTTGCCGGGCTCGAGGCCGAACCAGAACTCGCTGCTGATACCGCCATTGGGCTGTACCGGCACACCGGCGCTGTCGAAGAGCTCGGGGCGCTCGTCCGCGTAGACGGTGTAGGGGTTCTTGCCGTAGAGCTTCGCGATCAGTGGAGCCGCCGCCGCGATCAGGAAGAAGAAGACCACAACAGCGGCCGAAATCACGCCGGTTCGGTCGCGCTTGAAGCGGATCCACATCAACTGGCCGGGAGACCGGCCCTGAAGTTCCTTGGCCTCGAGTGTCGCCGGAGGCTCGGTTGCTCCGTCGACCATGACCGACGTGCCGCCGCCGCCCTCGACGTCGATAGGACTTGTCACAGTTCGCCCATTTCACAGGTGTGGGTGTGAGAGGTTCCTGTTACCGCGAGGACGCGCGAACCCCCCAGGGGAACGCGCGTAGTTCTAGGACCTGATCACACAGCTGGAAGCGACGAACCGAACCACCTGACCCTTGTGACACCGCACATGGGGCTCCTCCTCGTGACTCCACGTGTCCACCAACAGGCGGGGGTACGTTTCTGCCCTCCGACACCCCTGACGGAAGGTCAGGCACCCCCGGGTGCTCGCGAGTCGGGCGCTGCCCCACAGCGCCAGACCCATTGACCCGAGCTACGCGGCTAACTATCTGCCATGAGCAAGGGGCCGACCACCGTCTGTAAATCTCAATTCAGTCACAGCTGACGCGTAGAACTTCCAAAAGTTGGACAAACCGTTCGGGAGGAGAAGGCCACGAAACGGACGTGTTACATGGCTATCGGGCGCATCGGTCCGCATTCCGGACGACGTCGGCCCGAAAACCGGTTGCAAAAAGCCCGGCCGCCCCCGAACTTGGGGCGACCGGGCTTCAACCCGTCCTGAATCAGCCGTGCTTGGCGCGGCTCGCGGCGCGGGCGCGCTCGCGGGCGTCCAGGTTCACCTTGCGGATACGGATCGACTCCGGGGTCACCTCGACGCACTCGTCGTCGCGGCAGAACTCCAGCGACTGCTCCAGGGAGAGCTTGCGCGGCGGGACGATCGCCTCGAACGAGTCGGCGGCGGCCGAGCGCATGTTGGTGAGCTTCTTCTCCTTGGTGATGTTCACGTCCATGTCGTCGGAGCGCGAGTTCTCGCCGACGATCATGCCCTCGTACACCTCGGTGCCCGGTTCGGTGAACAGCACGCCGCGCTCCTGGAGGTTCGTCATCGCGAAGGCGGTGACGGCGCCGGAGCGGTCGGCCACGAGCGAGCCGTTGTTACGGGTCGACAGCACGCCGAACCAGGGCTCGTGCCCCTCGTGGATGGAGTGGGCGATGCCCGTGCCGCGGGTTCCGGTGAGGAACTCGGTACGGAAGCCGATCAGGCCGCGGGAGGGGACGACGAACTCCAGGCGGACCCAGCCGGAGCCGTGGTTCGACATGTTGTCCATCCGGCCCTTGCGGACGCCCATGAGCTGCGTGACCGCGCCCATGTGCTCCTCGGGCACGTCGATCGTCATGCGCTCGACGGGCTCGTAGACCTTGCCCTCGACATCCTTGGTGACGACCTGCGGCTTGCCGATGGTCAGCTCGAAGCCCTCGCGGCGCATCTGCTCGACCAGGATGGCGAGCGCCAGCTCACCGCGGCCCTGGACCTCCCAGGCGTCCGGGCGCTCGGTGTCGAGCACACGGAGCGAGACGTTGCCGACCAGCTCGCGGTCGAGGCGGTCCTTGACCTGGCGCGCGGTGACCTTGCGGTCCTTGACCGCGGCCTTGTTCTCGGCACCCTTGCCGGTGCCGCCGCGGCCGACCAGCGGCGAGGTGTTCGTACCGATGGTCATCGAGATCGCGGGCTCGTCGACCGTGATCAGCGGCAGCGGGATCGGGTTCTCGGGGTCGGCGAGGGTCTCGCCGATCATGATGTCCGAGATACCGGCGACGGCACAGATGTCACCGGGGCCGGCCATCTCGGCGGGCTTGCGGGTGAGCGCCTCGGTCATCATCAGCTCGGTGATGCGGACGTTGGACATGGTGCCGTCACGCTTGATCCACGTGACCGTCTGGCCCTTGCGCAGCTCGCCCTGCTCGACGCGGAGCAGCGCGATACGGCCCAGGAAGTTGTCCGCGTCCAGGTTGGTGACATGCGCCTGGAGCGGGGCCGCCTCGTCGTATTCCGGGGCCGGGACGTGAGACAGGATCGTGGAGAAGAACGGCTCCAGGTTGTCGCTGTCGGCCGGGACCGTGCCGTTCTCCGGCTTGGTCAGCGACGCGACACCGGCACGCGCACACGCGTAGACGATCGGGAACTCGATCTGTTCCTCGTCGGCGTCCAGATCGAGGAAGAGGTCGTACGCCTCGTTCACGACCTCGTCGATACGCGAGTCGGGGCGGTCCGTCTTGTTGATGCACAGGATGACGGGCAGGCGGGCCTGCAGCGCCTTGCGCAGCACGAAGCGGGTCTGGGGCAGGGGGCCCTCGGAGGCGTCGACGAGCAGCACCACCGCGTCCACCATCGACAGACCGCGCTCGACCTCGCCACCGAAGTCGGCGTGGCCCGGGGTGTCGATGATGTTGATGGTGATGACGTCGCCGCCATCCTTCGGGTGGTACTTCACGGCCGTGTTCTTGGCCAGGATCGTGATGCCCTTCTCACGCTCCAGGTCGTTCGAGTCCATCATGCGGTCGTCGAGCGACTCGGCGGCGTGCGCTGCGAAGGCACCGGCCTGCTTCAGCATGGCGTCGACGAGGGTCGTCTTGCCGTGGTCGACGTGGGCGACGATGGCGACGTTGCGGATGTCGTGGCGCGTGGCCATGAAGGCGTACTCCTGGAGTGTGAGGAAGGCCGTTCGCGTACGTCCGTGTGACGCGGGCCCTGCCGGGCTGGACACGCCACGGCCTTACCCCATGGTACGTGGCCCTGGCGGAGGTGGCTTTCGCAGGGCTCCCGGGCTCAGTGGCCGGACGGACCGGCCGAGGGCTTGGCCCCCTTCTTGAGGAAGCCCATGTCCTCGTAGACGGGCGTCTGGAACCCGAACGAGCCGGCGTTCACCAGGCCCTTCTTCACGGCCGTCAGCTGGGGGCGCTGGTAGAGCGGGATGGAGGCGGCGGCGGCCCAGATACGGGAGTCGGCCTTGCGCAGCAGGGAGCGGCTCTCGCTGCCGTCGAGCGTGCCCGCGGCCTGGTCGAAGAGCTGGTCGACCTGGTCGGTGCCGATCCGGGTGTAGTTCTGCTCGACGTCGAGCGAGCCGTCGGCGGCCGGGACCGGCTTGGCGAAGACGGGCCGCGCGTCGGTCGCGGGGAAGGCGGAGGCAGGCCAGGAGTAAAGGGCGAGGTCGAACTGGCCGGACGCGATGTGGTCCTTGAAGTAGCTGTCGTCCGAGACCTTCGTGATCTGCGTGGTGATGCCGACCCGCTGGAGCATCCGGCCGATCCGGTCGGCGACGGTGCGCAGCACCTCCGAGCCGCTTCCGGACGGGAGAACGAAGCGCAGGGTGAGCGGCTTGCCGTTCTTGGCCAGCGGGCCGGCCGCGACGCCCGCCGGAGCCGCGGTGCCCTTGGGGGCGTAGGCGCCGGGGGCGCCCCCCTGCTGCCCTGCGTACTGCCTGCCGTCGGCGAGGTGCTTGCCGCCCTCCTCGCCCCCCTTCCCGTTCTCCTGCTTCCTCGCGTGGTCCCTGGGGTCCTTGTCGTCCCCGCCGCGGCTGTCCCCGTTCTTGTCGTCCTTGTCGTCCTCGCCGACGATGTACGTGCCGTCGTCGCCCTCGGACTCGTCGTCCGACTTCTTGCCCGCGGCACCGGCGGCCTTGTCACCCTTCTTCTTCTCCTCCGCGACCGGACCGCCGCGCACCCAGCCGGCGTCCGAGAGCAGCGCCTGCGCCTTCGCGGTGTCCTCGCCGCCGAGTGCTGCGCTGTTGTCGGCGTAGGCGGCCTGCCCGGACAGGGCGAGGTGGCTGCCGACGGGGACCGCGGGCAGCCCGAGCGGCTTGAGCACGGTCTCGGCGAGCGACGCACGGTCCAGCGAGCGGGCCACGGCCCGGCGGACGCGCTCGTCGGAGAGGGGGCCCTCGGAGCCGTTGAGGGCGAGCTGGGTGTAGGCGGGCTCCAGCGACTTGCGGACGGCGAAGCCCTGCAGGGCCTTGGCGGGGGTGCGCCGGGAGCCGGGGCCCATGAGCGGGGTTCCGGTGCCGTTCGCGCGGCCTGCCAGGGTGAAGCGGCCGGCGTCGGACGGGTCGATCTCGGCCAGGTCGAGCTTGCCGTCGGCCAGCGCCTCGGCCCGCTTGTCGAGCGGCACGGCCTTGAGGTCGATCTCGTCGAGCTTGGCGGGCTTGCCCCACCAGCGCGGGTTGCGGACCAGGGTGACCTGGTCGTTCTTGGTGTCGACCTGCTTGAGGGAGAAGGGGCCGGCGGTGACCTTGAGCTTGCGGCGCGCGCCGTCGTTGAAGGCGTCCGGCGTCCCCATGACCTCCTTGGGGTACAGCGGCGTGAACAGCGACTGCCAGTCGGCGTACGGCTTCGCGAAGGTGACCTTGACCTCGAGGTCGCTGGCGCCGCGCTCGATCTTCTCGATGCGGTCGTAGCCGGCGTTGCGGGCCGTCCAGTACGCGCTGTCCTTGCCGGACAGCGCGCGCCACTGGGCGGCGAAGTCGGCGGCGCCGATCTCCCGCCCGTCGCTCCAGACCGCCTGCTGGTTGAGCTTGTAGACCACGACCTGCTTGGGCTCGGTCTTGACGACCTTGGCGGACTCCAGGTAGTCGGCGTTGCGCACCGGCCGCCCCTTGCGGTCCAGCCGGTACATCGACGGCAGGACGGCCTGCGCGATGCGGCCGGTGGCGGCGTCGGCGTCCGACTGGAAGCTGTTCAGCGTCTCCGGCACGTCGTCCACGGCCCAGCGCAGCGTGCCGCCGTCGGCGACCTGGGCACGGGCGGCGGGCGCGACGTCCGGCCCCGCGAGCGGCTTGCCCGCCGGGTCCTCGGCGCTGCACCCGGTGAGCGCGGACACCCCGAGGGCGCCCACGGCGAGGAAGGCGGCCGAGCGCAGCGCGGCTCCGGGGCGGACAGACCTGGGTCCGATGCCGTCGTGGGACATCTCTTCCTACCTCCGAGCGGCCGCTCCGGCCGGCGACACAAATGGGGTTCTGATCACATTTGGCGGTATTTTTGAGTTGATCAGATCTACGGCCCCACTGAAGAGGAAAGGGTTCGTCTCTCGACGGCGACACGGCGGCGGGCGCACGGAAGGTCACTCGTGCGGCGCAACGTGCGCCGGGGGCGCATACAGAGCGCATGCGGGCGTGCACATGGAGGCGTGCAATCCGCCAATCGCTGCACATCCCTTCCCACCGGCAGGTGTGACGCGCAACACTCGCAGGCGCATGAACGTTGCCACCTGGGGCCGGACGGCCCATGGAAGTGAGGTCACGTCATGTCCGTGCAAGACGACCTGACGAACATCCAACGCTGCCTGGACGACCTTTCCCGGTCGATGGGCCGCCTGGAGAAGCAACTGGGCAGTGGCGGCCTGGACGTGCGCCGCGTCCGCACCGATGCGGACCACCTGCGGGAGAGCGTCGCGCTCCTGCGGGAGGCGGCGTCGAGCCCGGCCGCGCCGCGCAAGCCGGAGCTCGTCTCCATCCCCGACACGCCGTACGACCCCTCGCTGTGGATCGACACGGACGACGAAGGACTCGGCGCCCGCGACCGCCACGCCCCCTGAACCCGACCGGAGTCATGAGTTGGCCACTGGTACGGAACCACATCTGAACAGCGGCGGCGTACGGACCGGTACGCGCGCCGCGATCGACGCCCCGCATCTGCGCACCGACCGCTGGTGGCTGGCCCCGGCCGCCACCGCGGCCGGTCTGCTTGCCTTCATCGTCTACTCGACGTGGCGGGCCTTCGCGAACGCGGACTACTACTCGGCGCCGTATGTCTCCCCGTTCTACTCGCCGTGTCTGGCGGAGAACTGCAAGAACATGCCCTCGGGCCCCAACGCCGACCTCTTCGGCAGCTGGTGGGGCATCTCCCCCGCGATCATCATCCTGATCTTCCCGCTGGGCTTCCGCCTGACCTGCTACTACTACCGCAAGGCCTACTACCGGGGCTTCTGGGCGTCCCCGCCGGCCTGCGCGGTGGCCGAGCCGCACAAGAAGTACACCGGCGAGACGCGCTTCCCGCTGATCCTGCAGAACATCCACCGGTACTTCTTCTACGCGGCGATCCTGGTCGCCCTCGTGCTGACGTACGACACGGTGCTCTCCTTCCGCGACACGGACGAGAACTGGGGCCACATGGGCCTCGGCACCGTCGTGTTCCTGATCAACATCACGCTGATCTGGGCGTACACGATCTCCTGCCACTCCTGCCGGCACATCGTGGGCGGCAAGCTCAAGCACTTCTCCAAGCATCCCGTGCGCTACAAGGCCTGGCAGTTCGTCGGGAAACTGAATGCCCGTCACATGCTGCTCGCCTGGGCGTCGTTGGTGAGCGTGGCGGTCGCCGACTTCTACGTCTATCTGCTCGCCTCGGGCGCTTTCGACGATCCGCGATTCTTCTAGTGAGTGGGGCCTTTTGATGTCCGTGGTCGACCGCCAGGAGTGGGACGTGGTCGTGGTCGGCGCCGGGGGCGCCGGACTGCGTGCCGCTATCGAGGCGCGCGAGCGAGGAGCACGTACGGCAGTCATCTGCAAATCCCTGTTCGGCAAGGCGCACACGGTGATGGCCGAGGGCGGCATCGCCGCGGCCATGGCCAACGCCAACGAGCACGACAGCTGGCAGGTCCACTTCCGCGACACCATGCGCGGCGGCAAGTTCCTCAACCAGTGGCGGATGGCCGAGCTGCACGCCCAGGAAGCCCCACAACGGGTGTGGGAACTGGAGACCTGGGGCGCACTCTTCGACCGTACGAAGGACGGCCGGATCTCCCAGCGCAACTTCGGCGGCCACGAGTACCCGCGCCTGGCGCACGTCGGCGACCGGACCGGACTCGAACTGATCCGCACGCTCCAGCAGAAGATCGTCTCGCTCCAGCAGGAGGACAAGAGGGAGACCGGTGACTACGAGTCGCGCCTGAAGGTCTTTCAGGAGTGCACGGTCACCCGCATCCTGAAGGACGGCTCACGCGTCTCGGGTGTCTTCGCCTACGAGCGGGAGAGCGGCCGCTTCATGGTGCTGGAGGCCCCCTCCGTCGTCGTCGCGACCGGGGGCATCGGCAAGTCCTTCAAGGTGACGTCGAACTCGTGGGAGTACACGGGCGACGGGCACTCGCTCGCGCTGCTCGCCGGAGCGCCGCTGCTGAACATGGAGTTCGTGCAGTTCCACCCGACGGGCATGGTCTGGCCACCGTCGGTGAAGGGCATCCTCGTCACGGAGTCGGTGCGCGGCGACGGAGGGGTGCTGCGCAACTCCGAGGACAAGCGGTTCATGTTCGACTACATCCCCGACGTCTTCAAGGAGAAGTACGCGGAGTCGGAGGAGGAGGCGGACCGCTGGTACGAGGACCCGGACAACAACCGGCGTCCTCCCGAACTGCTCCCCCGCGACGAGGTCGCCCGCGCGATCAACTCCGAGGTGAAGGCGGGCCGCGGATCGCCGCACGGCGGAGTGTTCCTCGACGTGTCGACGCGTATGCCGGCCGAGATCATCAAGCGCCGGCTGCCGTCCATGTACCACCAGTTCAAGGAGCTGGCGGACGTGGACATCACGGCGGAGGCGATGGAGGTCGGGCCGACCTGCCACTACGTGATGGGCGGCATCGCGGTCGACTCCGACTCGGCGGCGGCGCGCGGAGTGCCGGGGCTGTTCGCCGCGGGCGAGGTCGCGGGCGGCATGCACGGCTCGAACCGGCTGGGCGGCAACTCCCTGTCCGACCTGCTGGTGTTCGGACGCCGGGCGGGCTGGCACGCGGCCGAGTACGCGGCGGGGCTGACGGGCGGACGCCCGCCGGTGGACGACGTCCAGGTCGACACGGCCGCGGCGGAGGCCCTGCGGCCGTTCTCCGCCGAGGGCCCGCCCGGCGAGGACGACGGCCGCCCGCCGGAGAACCCGTACACCCTGCACCAGGAGCTCCAGCAGACCATGAACGACCTGGTCGGCATCATCCGCCGCGAGGGCGAGATGGAGCAGGCGCTGGAGAAGCTGGCGGATCTTCGGGTACGGGCCCGCCGGGCCGGTGTCGAGGGGCACCGCCAGTTCAACCCCGGCTGGCATCTCGCACTGGACCTGCGGAACATGCTGCTGGTCAGCGAGTGCGTGGCGCGGGCCGCGCTGGAGCGCACCGAGTCGCGCGGCGGCCACACCCGCGAGGACCATCCGACGATGGAACGCAAGTGGCGCAACATCAATCTGCTGTGCCAACTGACCGACCCCACGGGCGGGTTGGCGGCCACGGACCCCGTCCGCGGCCAGATCACCCTGACCCGGGAGAACACCGACCCCATCCGCGCCGACCTGCTCGCTCTCTTCGACAAGGAGGAGCTGGTCAAGTACCTCGCCGAAGAGGAGCTCTACGAGTGAGCAGCTACGAGGCCCGCTTCAAGGTGTGGCGGGGCGATCCGAAGGGCGGCGGCCTGGAGGACTTCAAGGTCGAGGTCAACGACGGCGAGGTGGTGCTGGACATCATCCACCGCCTCCAGGCGACCCAGACCCCCGATCTCGCCGTGCGCTGGAACTGCAAGGCGGGCAAGTGCGGTTCGTGCTCCGCGGAGATCAACGGGCGTCCGCGGCTGATGTGCATGACGCGCATGTCGGTGTTCACGCAGGAGGAGACCATCACGGTCACTCCGCTGCGGGCCTTCCCGGTCGTCCGCGACCTCGTCACCGACGTCGGCTTCAACTACCAGAAGGCGCGCGAGGTCCCGGCCTTCGTGCCGCCTGCCGACCTCGCCCCCGGCGAGTACCGGATGATGCAGGAGGACGTGGACCGCTCGCAGGAGTTCCGCAAGTGCATCGAGTGCTTCCTGTGCCAGGACACCTGCCACGCGGTCCGCGACCACGAGGAGAACAAGCAGGTGTTCGCGGGCCCGCGCTTCCTGATGCGCGTCGCCGAACTCGACATGCACCCCCTGGACGCGGCCTCCGACACCGGCCTGGACCGCAAGAAGTCCGCCCAGGACGAACACGGCCTCGGCTACTGCAACATCACCAAGTGCTGCACGGAGGTCTGCCCCGAGGGCATCAAGATCACGGACAACGCGCTGATCCCCCTGAAGGAACGGGCCGTCGACCGCAAGTACGACCCGCTGGTGTGGCTGGGGTCGAAGATCAGGAGGAGGACGTCGTAGGGGGGTTCGCGGGGGCTGGTCCCTCAGCCCACCCATCCCTCCCGGTAGGCCGTCCAGTCCCCTTCCGTGGCCGCGAAGTCGACGTACAGGGCCACGCCGAAGTTCGCGCGGTCGGCGTCCGTGCGGGAGAGGCCGAGGCGGACGCCGTGGACGGCGGCCGGGACCGTCTCGGCATGGGCCCAGTGGCCGAAACGGTTCTCGTGGTAGAAGGGCAGGCCCATGAGGAGGTCCGTCGACCTCGGGGTGACCTCCAGGGCGAGCGAGGTCTGCTGGGCCACGTAGCCGCCGTAGAGGGTGTCGAGCGGCTGCATGGTGTCGTACGACATCACGGCGATCTGGTCGACGCGGCGCGCCACCTGCCCGAAGTACGCCTGCGACCACCACTTGGGGTGGCCGGTGAGTGTGCCCCAGATGGAGTGGAAGGCGGGGAGCGGGTCGATCTGGTGGGCCGCGACGGAGAGCGGGACGCCGGCGGCCGCGGTGACCTGGTGCAGGGCGTCGAGGAGGGCCAGGTAGTGGCGGTCCCCCGAGTGCAGGGGTTCGAGGTCGAAGTGGGCGCCGTCGAAGCCGGTGGCGAGGATCTGGCGGGTGGAGGTGACCACGGCGGCCCTCGTCGCGGACCGCTCCAGGCGCATGCCGTCGGGTCCCTCGCTCGCGAGCACGTCGCCCAGCCAGGCCTGGACCCGGATGCCGGGGGCCGCGCGGTGGACTGCGCCGATGAGCCAACGCGCCCTGGGACAGGCCGACTTCGGGAGGGTGCCGTCGTGTTCCAGTGGGCCCGCGTGCACGTACAGGTCGCGGATGCCGGTGCCCTTCAGCCGGTGCGCGAGGGCCGTGACGTCCGCGTCGGTCTTGCGGCCGTCGACCCAGGCGTGGCCGAGCCAGATCGCGTCGCGGTTCCTGGTGTGCGTGCCGGCCGCCGGGTCGCCGTTGTAGTTCAGGCGCAGGGCGAGCTCGGCGGCGAGGACCGGGACGAGGAGCACGAGGGCCAGGGCGAGGGCGGTGCGTCTGAGTCTGCGGCGCCGTTTCGCCTTGCGCGCGGCCGCGGGGTCGTGGCTCTCGGTGTCCGTCCCCGCCTCCGCGGCCGGGGTGGCCGTCTCCTCCTCCGTGGCCGGTTGCCCCGCCGTCTCCGCCGTCGGCTCCATCTCCGCTCCCCCTCCGCCGTCCGCGTTCCCGCTCATCCGTCTCCCTGAGTCGCCCCTGCCCCACCCCGGACGTATCCCGGTCGCGCGCCCGCATTCCTGCTCATACGCTCCGAAATGTGACGTCACCCTTGATCCGGGGCCGGCCGCGGCGGGCCGCCTCCCAGATATCCGTGCGGGTCGCGCACGCCCTGGTGGGTGGTATCGCCGGGGTCGTGTGGCTGGTGTTGCCGTGGATGACGATCAACCACGACGTGCCGGTTCCGGCCACCCGCGCGGCCCCGTCCGCCCCGAGCGCCGCCGCGGCGCAGCAGGACGAGACGTCGGCCACCGATCTGGTGCTGCCGCTGGTGGCGGTGGCCGTGGTGGGCGCGCTCGCGGGATACGGGTACGTGCGCCGCACCCGGCGGGCCCGGACCCGTACGACGCCGGGCGGCGCCGTCGCCCCCGCCGGTCCCGCCGCGGGGCCGCTCTCCGAGGACGACGAACGCGCGCGGGCGGCGCTGGTCGAGGCGGACGACTGCGTCCGCACCAGCCGGGAGGAGCTCGGCTTCGCCGAGGCGCAGTGCGGGGCCGACGCCGTGGAGCCCTTCGCCCTGGCCGTGCGCGATGCCGGGTCCGAGCTGTCGGCCGCCTTCCGGATGCGGCAGCAGTACGACGACGGGGTCCCGGAGGACGAGACGTCCCGGCGGCACGCGCTCGCGGGGATCGTCGGGCGGTGCCGGGAGGCGGGGCGGCGGCTGGACGCGGAGGCCCCGGCCTTCGACCTGCTGCGCGCTCCCGCGCAGGGCAACCCGGACACGGCGCTGGAGCCGGGCGAGATCCGGTTCCGCGAGCTGACCGGGCGCACCGCGGCCGCGGAGACGACGCTGGCCGGCGCCACCGGGCGGTACGGCCCCAGCGCCACCGCCGCCGTCACCGGCCACGTCGAACAGGCCAAGGATCGCCTGGTGTTCGCCACGGTCAGGTTCAACCAGGCCCACCAGCGCCGCGACATGGGGGACGCCGAGGGCGCGGCACGTCATCTGCGCGCGGCCGAGGGCGCGACCGCCCAGGCCGCCGCGCTCGTGACCTGCGTCGAACGGCTCGCCGCGGATCTGACGGCGGCCGCGGAGCTGGTACCGGCCGCGCTGACCGGCGCGGAGGCGGAACTGGCTGCCGCGAAGACGTCGGACACGGCCCTGCCCTCCGGCGAGCTGCACGCCCTCGCCGGGCACGCCGATCTCGTCCTGGCCGCCGTACGGGAAGAGGTGACCGCCGGGCCGTACGACCCGCTCGACGCGCTGCGGAAGATCACGGCTGCCCTCGCGCCGGTGGCGACCGGGCGGGCCGGTGCGCTGCCGGTCGGCGCGCTGCTCGCCGCGCGCAGTGCCGTCGCCCTCGCGGACGGCTTCGTCGCGGCGCACCGCGGCGCCCTGGGCAGCGCGGCGCGCACCCGGCTGGCCGAGGCGGAGCGGCTGCTCGCCGCCGAGCCGCCCCACCCGCAGGCCGCCGACGCCCTGGCCCGCCAGGCCCTAGCGCTGGCCGAGCAGGACGTCCGGATCTACGGCAACCCGATCGCCGGAGCGGCCGAGCACGCGAGCGGTGCCGCCGGAGCCGTCGTCGGGGGGATCCTCCTGGGCGGAGGCCCCGACGGCGGCCCGCCCGCGAGTTTCGGCGGGCCGCTCACCCGCGCCCGCCGGGCGAAGCCGCCCGGCTAGCGCGCCCCTAGAACAGGCTCAGCAGAGCCTCCGCCGGATCCGTCAGCCCCGTCTCCCCGTCCGGCAGCGGGAGTTCGAACCAGACGGTCTTGCCGCGGGGGGTGCGGCGGGAGCCCCACGCCGCGCTGAGGAGGCCGACGAGCTGGAGGCCGCGGCCGCCCTCGTCCGTGTCCCGGGCCCGGCGGCGGCGCGGCTGGACGAGCCCGGAGTCCCAGACCTCGCAGACCAGGGTGCGGTCGAGGAGGAGGCGGAGTCTGATCTCGCCCTCGCCGTAGCGCAGGGCGTTGGTGACCAGCTCGCTGACCAGCAACTCCGTGGTGTCCACCAGGGGTTCGAGGTCCCAGGACAGCAGCTGGCCGCGGGCGTACTCGCGGGCCCGGCCCACGCTGCGCGGCTCGCGCGGCAGCGTCCAGTCGCCGACCGAGTCGGTGGGCAGGCCCTGGACCCGGGCCATCAGCAGCGCGATGTCGTCCTCGCCGTGGTGGGTGTCGAGGGTGTTGAGGACGTGGTCGCAGACGTCCTCGAGGGGGCGGGCCGGGTCCGTGAGCGCCCCCACGAAGGCCTGGAGGCCCTCGTCCAGGGGGTGATCGCGGCTTTCGACCAGTCCATCCGTGTAGAGCGCGAGCAGGGCGCCTTCGGGAAGTTCGACCTCGACCTCCTCGAAGGGCTCGCCCCCGACGCCGAGCGGCATGCCCGGCGGCACGTCCAGCATCAGCGCGTCCTCGCCGGGTTCGACCAGCACGGGCGGCAGATGCCCCGCGTTGGCGAAGGTGCAGCGACGGGTGACGGAGTCGTAGACCGCGTAGACACAGGTCGCGAGGTACACCTCGGAGAGGTCCGCCTCCCTGGGGCGGCGGGCCGCCCGGGTCGCCTGCTGGACGCCTCCGGGGGCGCCGAGACCGCGGGCGATCTCGTCCAGCGCGCTCAGGACCTCCGCCGGTTCGAGGTCGAGGAGGGCCAGCGTCCGCACCGCGGAACGCAGTTCGCCCATCGCCACCGCTGCGCGCAGTCCGCGGCCCATCACGTCCCCGACCACCAAGGCCGTACGGTGCCCGGGCAGTTCGATCACGTCGAACCAGTCGCCGCCGACTTCGCTCGGGCGGTCCGCGGAGGAGGCGCCCGGCAGATAGCGGCAGGCGATGTCCAGGCCGGAGGCCACCGGGTCGCCCGGCGGGAGCAGCGAGCGCTGAAGGATCAGCGCCCGTTCGTGCTCGCGCCGGTACAGCCGCGCGTTGTCGATGCACACGGCCGCGCGCGCCGCGAGCTCCACCGCCAGATCCCGGTCCCGGTCCCCGAACGGCTCGCTGCCCTTCGTCCGGGCGAACTGCGCCAGTCCTACGACGGTGTCGTGGGCGACCATCGGCACGGCCAGCGTGGACTGGACGAGGCCCCCCTCCTCGGCGGGCACGAGCTGCGGCCGGGCGGTGCGCAGGGCGTCCGCACAAGGGGAGTTGAACGGGTAGTGGTGGACGGCGCCCACCGCGACGGGCGCTCCCCCGCCCACGAAGGGCGCGTCGGAGACCGCGCTGGCGAACGCGACCCGGCGCAGCTCCGCGCTGCCGTCGGCGAGCCCGGGCGGCGTCTCGTCGCCCGCGAGCAGCCCCTGGTAGAGGTCGACCGTCGCGAGATCGCAGAAGCCGGGGACGACGACGTCGAGGAGTTCGCGGGCCGTGGTCTCCAGGTCCAGGGAGTTGCCGATGCGGGCGCCCGCGTCGTTCAGAAGGGCGAGATTGCGCCGCGCGGCTGCGGCCTCACGCGCGGCCGCGCGCCGGGAGGTGATGTCGGTTCCGAGCCACGCGATGCCGATGGGGCGGCCGGAACCGCTGTGCACGCGGTAAAGGTTGATGGACCAGTGACGGCGGTCGTCGGAGCCCGGCACGAAGCCCGTGACGTGCATGTCCGTGATGGAGTCGCCGGTCTCCAGGACCCGGCGCAGGGTCGCCGAGACCCGCTCGGCCTCCGGGCTGCGCAGATAGTCGTGGACACCGCGGCCGCGGTGGTCGTCGGGCGTGCCGCCGAAGGTGCTGGCGAACTGCTGGTTGGCGCGGCGGATGCGCAGATCGGAGTCGATCAGCAGGAAGCCGAACGGAGATTGACCGAAAATAGACTGCGAGGCGGCCAGGTCGGTCTCGATGCGGCGCAGGGTGCGGACGTCGACCACGATGCAGACGGCGGCCTTCTCCCCGTCCTCGGTCCGCGTCGGCATGACATAGACCTCGGCGAGGGCCTCCTGGCCGCCGCCGTCCTCGGCCGTCTCGGGCGTACGGAACGGCACGACGCCGGTCCACTCCCGGCCGTCGAGGATCTCCGCCATCTTGCGCTGACCCTGTTCGCGCAGGTCGGGGTCGACGAACGCCTCGATGGGGTCCATGCCGACCGCGTGCTCGGCGGGGATCCCGAAGAGCTGCTCGGCGCGCAGGCTCCACTGGTCGACGAGCCCGTCGGGGCCGATGGAGAAGGAGGCGACCTTGATGTAGTCGTACATGGAGCCGGGCGGGCTGCTCTGCCAGATGGCGTCACCGGCGGGCACGTCGTCACCGAGGCCGGTGTCCCGGCTCCCCGAGCGGGGCACCGAGAGCTCCCCGCGGGCGGGCACGCCCGCCTCACCCGTCGTCCCGCGCGCAGCACCGGCCGCGGTCTCACCCGCGGCCCCCGCCCTCGCGCCGTCCGACGGGTCCTCGGACTCCGTGGCCTTCGCTGGTATCTCGCTCACGCGAACCGTCCCCTCCAGCTCACCGCGCCCGGCATCGGTCACCGGGGGCGGCTGCCCGCAGTATCCAGCACTACGGCGCCGCACGACACGGTGTTCACGATCACAGCACGGTCCCGACGGTTTTCGGTCCCGGCTGCGACAACACTTCCAGTCTTCTAACCAGCCAACACCTCGTCGAATCACACTCGTCGCACCCTGCCACTGGTCTGAACCGGCATTCGACAGACCCATGGCCCTCGTACAGCCCCCGCGGACGGCTCCCGGCGTTTCGTACAGCGGCCGGCGGACCCGGTCTCCGGGCCCCTCTCAGCCCGGCACGGCGAGCTCGAACCACACCGTCTTGCCCGCCTCACCGGGCCGGGTACCCCAGCGGCGCGAGGCGAGGGCGACCAGCTGAAGTCCGCGTCCGCTCTCGTCCTCGGGCCGGGCGACGCGCTCGCGCGGCGGGTCCGGGAGCGGGTCGGAGACCTCCACCAGCAGCACGTCCTCCAGGTCCACGGGGCGCACGAGCCGCACGCCGATGGGTCCGGTGGCGTGCCGCAGGGAGTTGGTCACCAGCTCGCTGACGAGCAGGGCGGCGAGATCGCCGAGGACGTCGAGCTCCCAGGTGTGCAGCTGGGCGCGAACGGCGGCGCGCGCCTTGCCGACCGCACCCGGTTCCGCGGGGAAGGTCCACTCGGCGCGGCCGCCTTCGGTGTCGATCACGCCGATCACTTCCCAGCCAAGCCCGCCCATGTCCGGTTTCGTGGGGTTAATGGCCACATACCCGATATCCGGCAGCAAGTACCGTCCAGCGCGGCGCACTGTGGCACGAACGGCGTAGGGAGGGGCGCTCAGCGGGTGCCGGCGTCGAGCCTCGCACTCAACTCGCGCACCGCGGCCACGTCCTGGTCCAGCCAGTCCACGTCCCAGAACTCGTCCTGAGCGAGCCAGCGCAGTTCGTCGTGGTCCTGGAGGGGCCGGGGGCCCGCGGAGCCGGGCAGCAGCCGGGCGCTCCACACCTGAAGGACGTACGGGGACCTCAGGGGCCACTCCCCCGGGATCCGCTCGACGGTCGCGGAGTCGACGCCGAGTTCCTCGCGCAACTCGCGCACCAGGGCCGCCTCGGGGCTCTCGCCCGGCTCCACCTTGCCGCCGGGCAGTTCCCAGCGGCCGGCCAGCTCGGCGGGCGCGCTCCGGCGCGCGGCGAGCAGGCGGCCGTCGTCGAAGAGGGCGGCTCCCACCACCACGATCCGTTCCGTCATGCGCGGGAGCCTACGGGACCTCGGAGGCCCGCTCGCGGAGCCGTATGCGGGCCGGTCAGTTGCGGGAGGCGTCGCCGTTCTGGCCGACGCGCTCTACCCAGTACAGCTGCTTGTGCTCACGGCCGTCGAGGCTGTCCGCGATCTTCTGGGCCTCGGCCCTGGTCGCGTACCTGCCCACGCGGTAGCGATTGCCGTTGTCGTCCTGCCGTATGACGAGCCAGGGAAGAGTGATCGTGCCGTCGTTCATCACGCCCCACCGCTCCTTCCCGTCCCGGCCCGACCGCTGCCCGTCCGCGGTTCGTGCCGTGCCCCACCCGATAAGGAAACCGCAATCCGCATATGCCTGAGCCTACGCCTAACCTTTACGCAGCGAATACGACTTCTTACAAGGAGGTACGCAACCGGCCAGGCCGCAGGGGGCGCACGACGGTGAGTGCGCCGCACGGGGAGGGCGACGCATCCGGTCAGGGGCATGTCGGACATGGGCGGGAGCGACCTGCCAGAACGGCCAGATTCCACCGGCGGACGGGCGCGCTCCGAGGGCGCCCGGCGGGGGTCGGGGCGCGGGGGCGCCCGGGCCCGCTGCCGTGAAGGTGTGCGCTACCTCACCGGGAGGTGGTACGCGATGCGGTAGCGGTCGGCGGGGACGACGATGTCCGCCGCCTCGACGGGACGGCCCGACGCGAAGAACGTCCGCTGGATGACCAGGACGACATGACCGGGTACGCCGCCCAGGGCGTGCAGTTCCTCGGCGAGCCCGGGGCGGGCGCCGACCTCCTCGGTGACGTTGTCCACGATCACGTCGATCGCCGCCATGCGCTCGACGACGCCCATGCCGCCGAGCGGTCCTTCCTCGGGGAGCATCACGGGGGTGCGGCCGGTGACCGCGAGGGGCTCCCAGGAGGTGGAGAGCATCATCGCCTCGCCGGCCTCCCGGAAGACGTAGCGCGTGCACATCACACGGTCGCCCGGCTTGATCGAGAGCCGCTCGGCGACCGAGGTGCTCGCCTCGGCCTGGGCGCTGCTCGACTCCCAGGTGCCGCGCCCGTCGCCGTCGGCCTGCTCCTGGCGGAAGGGCGTGGCCCCGCCGGCCGGGCGGTATCCGGAGCGGGCCACGCTGCGGGGCACGGGGCGCTCGCGGACGTACGTCCCCGAACCCGAGCGGCCCTCGACCAGGCCCTCCGCCATGAGCACCTTGCGCGCCTCCAGCGCGACGGTGTCCGAGACGCCGTACTCCTCGCGGATCCTGGCCTGGGACGGGAGACGGGTGTGCGGCGGCAGCGAGCCATTGACGATCTTCTGGCGGAGATCACCCGCGACGCGCAGGTACGCCGGCTGCTCACCGAATGTCACTGGCCGCTCCCATCAGGTTGTACAGACAGCAACAGCCTGGCAACCGTGGGTTCGGCGGTGCAAGCAAAGGCCAGAGAATCACTCGATGTAGTGACATGTGCGTGCGGAGGGCTTTACGCAGGCACTTTCTCCCCACTATGGCGGCGATCACACATCGAGCCCCGAACCGTCACCTCCGTCGTCCCGTCCGCCGCTCCCGTCGCCGGACACGGGCGGGGTCGTCGCCAGGCCCAGAGCCTTGCGTGCGGTGACGGAGGTGTCGGGGTCGGCGAGCACCATGGCGCGGTCGTAGTGCGCGTAGAAGCTGCCCGCGTCGGCCGCCTTCGCGGCCAGGGCCCATTCCTTCCGGCCCGCCGCCGCCTTCGCGGCGACGTCGGCCACCGGCTTCTCGGCGCCGGCCGGCCATGTGCGGCCGCGCAGCAGCCTGGTCTCCCGGGCGAGCGCGGCCGACATCTGCCCGGCCCACTCGCGGCTTCCCTTCAGGTCGTCGTCGGGACTGTCCACGGGCTGCCGGTCCAGGGCGGCGTCCTCGACGTCGACCGCCTTGAGATACGCCACCTGATCGCTCCCCAGGCTCCGCTCGTCGTTGCGCAGCGAACCCTTGAGACCGGCCGTCTCGTCGGTGTTGCCGAACAGGCAGGTGACCTCGCGGTCGCCGAAGCCCCAGCTGTCCCGGGTCGGCGTCATGTAGTACACGTCGACGTTGTCCGGCACCGCCCAGGCGTCCATGGCGTAGCCGTAGCGCAGTCCGTAGCACCGGGCGTCGGCGACGTCCGTGACCTTGCCGTCGCCGGGGTAGGCGGAGCCGCCCGCCATCCGGAAGACGGCGAAGACCTCGCCGTCGTGCCGCTTCTCGCAGAGCACCTTGTCGACGTCGTAGGCCGTGCCCTCGAGGGACCCGCTCGGGGCGTCGAAGCAGTCGCCCTCGGTGAGGGAGTAGGCGCTGCCGTGGTCGCCCGCGGCGTCCTTGACGCCGGACCAGGTGTAGAAGTGCACGCCGCCGGCGAGGGCCACGGCCCACAGCGCCAGCCCGACGGTGGAGAGGATCGAGCCCGCGACGGCCATGCCCTTGCCCCGGCCGCCCCGCTTCTTGAGCTGGGCGAGCGCGATGATTCCGAGCACCAGCCCGACGGCCGGGACGAAGCAGAGGATGCCGAGGACCAGGGAGGCGATGGCGACGCCGTTGACCGGGGCCGGGCGGTTGTACGGGCTGTAGCCCTGGCCCCAGGGCTGGTACGGATACGGTCCGGGAGCGCCGTAGGGGCCCTGTGGGTAGGACGGGAACTGGCCCTGCGGGTCCGGCCCTTGGGGCTCCTCGGGCTGGTGGGGCCCAGGCGGCGGAGGTATGGACACGGGCACCGTGCTCCTGCTTCGGACTCTGACGCACTTCACCGGCGTACGACTGGGCGCATGGTAAGCGTGCGGTGAGCTGGGGCGGAATGGTGATCGCGGAACCCGTGGTCCGCGGTGAACCGGCCGGCCACACGGTGGGCCGGGTCAGGAATCCGCAGCCGTGTCCCCGGCACCCGCCAGTCTGCGCTGCTCCTCCTCCACGATGCGCCGCGCGATCCCGCCGTCCGAGACGTCGATCGCGTCCGGGGTGGCGTCGGCGATGTCGCTGCGGCGGGCGTAGGCGTCGAAGAGGCGGTCCTTGTTCTCCAGGATGCGCAGCAGGCGTTCGTCGACACTGTCGGTGGCCAGGAGGCGATGCACCTGGACCGTGCGGATCTGGCCCATGCGGTGGGCGCGGGCCACGGCCTGGTGCTCCAGGGTGGGTTTGACCTGCGGTTCGCACAGGATGACCACGGACGCGGCCTGGAGGTTGAGGCCGACGCCGCCGGCCTCGATCTGGGACAGCAGCACCGCGTGCCCGTCGGCGGCCGTGAAGTCGTCGACCAGGCGCTGGCGCCGGGCGGCCGTGACGGAGCCGGATATCGGCCCGAAGACGTCCTCCCCGAGGGCGAGCCGGACCGTGCCGAGGACCTCGCGGAAGTACGAGAACACGACCACCTTCAGGCCGTTCTCGGCGGCCTCAGCGACCAGTTCGCGCAGTCGCTGCAGCTTCGCGGACTTCTCCGGGTCGGCGTACGCGGCCCTGCGCATCGCCATGAAGTTCCCCTCGGCGACCGCCGTGCGGTAGGCGTCCTGGTCCGCTGCGCCGAGCTCCTCCCACTCGTCGACCTGGAGCAGCGCGGGCAGTTCGGTGAGCACGTCCTGCTGGTTGCGGCGCAGATAGGCGGGCGCGACCGATCTGCGGAAGACGTGCGGTCCCGCGACGGCGTCGCTGTCGCGGATCTCGGGGACCAGCTCCGGCCGCAGATACCGGACCAGGGCGCGGAACTCCTCGACGCGGTTCTCCATCGGGGTGCCGGTGAGGAACAGGACGCGGTCGCAGGCCCCGGTCCAGCTCGCGATCGAGCGGGCCCGGCGGGTGACGGGGTTCTTCACGTAGTGCGCCTCGTCGACGACGAGCATGCCCGGCTTGGTGCCGTCCGGCGCGGGGAGCGTGTGCAGCAGGTCGAACGTGGTGAGGGCGACGCCGCCGCGCTCGCGCCAGTCGGCGTACGCCTCCTGCCGGTCGGGGCCGTGCACCGGCACCGCGCGCAGGACGCTGCGGGAGCGGATCTCCCGCGTCCAGTTGATCAGCACACTGGCCGGGCACACCACCAGGAAGTGGGTGTGCCCCTCCGCCGCGAGGTGGGCGAGCGCGGCGATGGCCTGGACGGTCTTGCCGAGCCCCATCTCGTCGCCGAGGACGACCCGGCGCTGGGCGAGCGCGAAGCGGGCGCCGAAGGACTGGTAGCCGCGCAGCGAGACCCGGCGGTGGGTGTCGTCGAGCGGCTGGGCGTGCACCCGCTCGGCCACCTCGGAGGGCAGGAAACCCTCGGCGGCCGCCTCGTCCGTGCGGTGCTCGGAGACCTCGGCGAGCTGGCTGTAGTACTCGGCGGAGCGCAGCTCGAAGTCGACCCAGGCCTCGATGTCGGAGGCCGGCCCGCGCAGCAGGTCGGTGGCGGCCTGCGTCAGCTGGAGCCGGGTGCCCTTGTCCCTGGCCTCGGAGGTCAGCGCGCGCAGCTCCGCCGTCGCGGCGAGGGCGGCCTCCTTACGGCGCCGCCCGGTGAGCGCCAGCCGCAGCCGGCCGGTGGCCGGACGGGCGGCGGGGAGCAACTCGCCCAGCTTCCGGTCGAGTTGCTCAGCGGTGTCCACGGCCCGGCGCAGTTCGGGTCCGGCCTCGACCAGCCGGTGCAGCGCGACGACCAGCGCGGTGGTGCGGGGTTCGGGCCGGTCCACGTCGATCCGTACGGTGACCGTCTCCTCCACCGCCCGGGCGATCTGCCCTGCCGCGGCCAGCGCCTGGTCGGCGGTCTGGGCGCCGACCCCGGGGATCTGCCGGAGCTCGTAGCGGCTCGCCTCGTACACCGCGCGCACCGAGGACAGCCCGGCCGCCTCGACGGCCGCGAGGCGCAGCCGGCCCTCGGTGGCGTCCTTGAGCCGGCCGATCGGGATGGACTCCAGCTCCTTGACGACGAGTTCGTCCCGGAGCGGGGCCAGGGCCGAGCGGACGGCCTCGAGGGCCCGCGCGTGATCGGCGAGCACGGTGCGGGCGGCGTCGTACAGCCGCGTGCCCTGCGTGCACAGCTCCCGGGCCCGCCGCCCCACGGGCGGCTCCCGCACCTCCCCCGTCTGCGCCATGCCACCCCTCCCGCTCCGTCCGCCCCGGTACGCACATCTTGGCACCGGGGTACGACAACGGGACCGGTGGCGGCGGCCCGTTCGGCCGCGGACGGCGTCTCGGCCGCGGACGGCGGGTGGCGTCTCAGCAGCCGACGGCGGGTGGCGTCTCAGTCGCGGATGGCGGGTGGCGTCTCAGTCGCCGACGGCGGGTGGCGTCTCAGTCGCCGACGGCGGGCGGCATCTCAGTCGCCGACGGCGGGCGGCATCTCAGTCGCCGACGGCGGGCGGCATCTCAGTCGCCGATCGCCGTGGCGCGCGTGCGCTTCTCCCAGGCGGCGATCTCCGAGCGCACCTGGTCGAGCTTGCCGAGGACCGCCTCGACGCCGTCCTCACCGAGCGGCAGGTGCAGCGGCGTCTGCTCGGCGTCCAGGGCGGCGAGGACCAGGGCCGCCGCCTTGGCCGGGTCGCCGCCCTGGGTGCCGTCGCCGCCGGCGACCACGGCGCGGGTCCGGCTCACGCCGCCGTAAACACCGCTGTCCGCGCTGACCCCCGCACGGCTGGTGTCGAACAGGGCCGTCCGGAAGGAGCCCGGCTCCACGATCAGCACCTTGACGCCGAACTCCCGCACCTCGTCGGCGAGCCCCTCCGACAGGCCCTCCAGCGCGAACTTGGTTCCGCTGTACGCCGAGAACCCGGCGAAGGACATCTGCCCGCCCATGCTGCTCATCTGCACGATCGCGCCCGAGCACCGCTCGCGCATGTGCGGCAGCACCGCGCGCGTGAGGGCCGCGGGCCCGAAGACGTGCACGTCGAAGAGGTCGCGCAGCTCGGCGTCGGTGGTCTCCTCGAAGGCGCCGACGTGCGTACGGCCGGCGTTGTTGACCAGGACGTCGATCCGCCCGTGCCGTGCGATCACGTCCCGCACGGCCGGCTCTGCGGCAGCGACGTCGGCGACGTCCAGCCGCAGCGCCTCCACCTGGTCGGGGTGGGCGGCCACGAGGTCGTCCAGCCCCTCGGGCCGCCGGGCGGCGCCCACCACGACATCGCCCGCGGCGACGGCCGCCTGCGCGATGGCCCGCCCGAGTCCGCTGCTCGCACCGGTGATCAGCCACACCTTGCTCATGACACCCAGCCTCCGTAGGAGCGCTCGGAGCAGCTCTCTGCGGCTCTCCTCGTCGCTCGTGAACCAGGCTGCTCCCGTGGACCGCCGCCCGTCCAAGACCTACGGTGACAACCGATGGTTATGACGGCGGACGTCCATGTGCGGGACCTGCGGTACTTCGTCGCGGTCGCCGAGGAGCTGCACTTCACGCGCGCGGCCGAGCGGCTGTACGTCTCGCAGCCCGCGCTGAGCAAGCAGATCCGGGCGCTGGAGCGGCAGTTGGGCGTCGAGCTGCTGCACCGGGACCGGCACGGCGTGGCGCTCACCGCGGCCGGGACGGCCCTGCTGCCGTACGCACGGCAGGTGCTGGACGCCTGGGCGCGGGGTGCGTCGGCGATGGAGGAGGCGCGGGCCGCGCTGCGCAGCACGCTGGTGGTGGGCATGAGCACCAGCCCCGGCCGCGGCGGGCTGCTGCCCGCGATCCGCTCCCGCTTCACGGCCGCGCACCCCGAGGCCGCGATCCGGCTGCGCCAGGTGAGCTGGGAGGACCCGACCGCGGGCCTCGCGGACGGCGACGCGGACGTCGCCTTCGTCTGGCTGCCCCTGCCGGACCAGGAACGCTACGGGTGGACGGTGGTCGCCGAGGAGCCCCGCCACGTCGCCCTCCCGGAGTCCCACCCGCTCGCCGGCCGCCCCGCGATCGACTTCACCGACCTGGCCGACGAGCCCTTCCTCGCCCTGCCCGAGACGGCCGGTCCGCTACGGGACTACTGGCTCGCCCTGGAGGAGCGCACCGGCCGCCCGCCCCGTATCGGCGCGGAGATCGCGAGCACGGAGGAGACGTACGAGGCCCTGGTCGCGGGCCTCGGCGTGTGCCTGGTGGCCGACGGCAACATCCCGCTGCTCACTCTCGGCGGCGTGGTGACACGACCGGTACACGGAGTGGCCCCCAGCCGCTACGTCCTGGCCTGGCGGCAGGAGGACCGCAGGCCACTGGTACGGGCCTACGCCGAGGCGTGCCGGCGGGCGACCGAGGGGGAGATCAGACGTTGAACCTGAACTCCACGACGTCCCCGTCCTGCATGACGTAGTCCTTGCCCTCCATGCGTGCCTTGCCCTTCGCGCGGGCCTCGGCGACCGAGCCGGTCTCCACCAGGTCGTCGAAGGAGATGACCTCCGCCTTGATGAAGCCCTTCTGGAAGTCGGTGTGGATGACGCCGGCGGCCTCGGGGGCGGTGGCGCCCTTCTTGATGGTCCAGGCGCGGGATTCCTTGGGGCCGGCCGTCAGGTAGGTCTGCAGGCCGAGGGTGTTGAAGCCGACGTGCGCGAGGGTGGCGAGGCCCGGCTCGTCCTGGCCGACGGACTGGAGCAGTTCGAGCGCCTCGTCCTCGTCGAGCTCGGCGAGGTCGGCCTCCAGCTTGGCGTTCAGGAAGATGGCCTCGGCGGGGGCGACCAGGGCACGCTGCTCGTTCTTGAACTCCTCGTCGACCAGCTCGTCCTCGTCGACGTTGAAGACGTAGAGGAAGGGCTTGGTGGTGAGCAGGTGCAGGTCGTGCAGGAGCTCCTCGTTGCCGGAGCCCTGGACGATGCCCGCCGAGAACAGCGTGTCGCCCTTCTCCAGGATCTCCTTGGCCTCCTCGACCGCCTTGACCTTGGGCCCGATGTCCTTCTTGATCCGCGACTCCTTCTGGAGCCGGGGCAGGACCTTCTCGACGGTCTGCAGGTCGGCGAGGATCAGCTCGGTGTTGATCGTCTCGATGTCGTCCTTCGGCGAGACCTTGCCGTCGACGTGCACGACGTTCTCGTCCTTGAAGGCGCGGATGACCTGGCAGATCGCGTCGGACTCACGGATGTTCGCGAGGAACTTGTTGCCCAGGCCCTCGCCCTCGGAGGCGCCGCGCACGATGCCCGCGATGTCGACGAAGTCGACGGTCGCAGGGAGGACCTTCTGCGAGGCGAAGATTTCGGCCAATCTGGCCAGCCGCGCGTCGGGGACGCCGACCACGCCCACGTTGGGCTCGATCGTGGCGAACGGGTAGTTGGCCGCGAGCACGTCGTTCTTGGTCAGGGCGTTGAAAAGGGTCGACTTGCCGACATTCGGCAGACCGACGATTCCGATCGTGAGCGACACGTTGCGACTTCCCGTACGTGAGAGACATCAGGGGGACTGGGGCTGCGGGCCCGGTCCTTCTTCGTTGCGGGGGCGGGCCGATCCACCAGTCTACGGCGTACCGTCGCCCGCACCGGCGCCCCGTCGAACGCATGGCCAAGCTCTTCCCATCGGCGTGTCTGAAGGGCGATTCGGCACATAAGCCGACCTAAGTTGGTCCGGTGGAGCAACACAGGACGCCACCCCCGCGCAACGGAACGCAACGCGGCAGGCCCCCGCTGCCCCCACAGGCGAAGCGGAGCGGCAGCGGCGGTGCGGGCGGCGGCACCGGCGAGGGTGTGCGGCCCGCCGTGCAGCGCTCCCCGGCCGCCCGTCCCGCGGACCGCCCGGCGGGTGCCCGAAAGCCCGTTCCGCCGCTGTTCGAAGCCGTGCGGCGGGTGCGGCGGATGCCCAATCCGCGGCTGACGGGACTCGGCGGCGGTCTGTTCTGCGGGGCGCTGATGTTCGTGCTCGGCTGTCTCGACCGGCTGCTGCTCGGGGCGTCGCCGACG
Source organism: Streptomyces sp. NPDC048419 (assembly GCF_043200415.1). Classification (NCBI taxonomy): domain Bacteria; kingdom Bacillati; phylum Actinomycetota; class Actinomycetes; order Kitasatosporales; family Streptomycetaceae; genus Streptomyces; species Streptomyces sp. NPDC048419. The sequence continues at coordinate 264,963 of NZ_JBICXT010000005.1, forward strand.
GTGTACGGCGTGCTGTTCCTGCCCGTCTGCCTGCTGACCGCGCTCTGGGTGCGCAAGGGCGACCTGGCGTCCCCGGCCGTCGTCGTGCCGATCGCCTTCGCCGTGGGCCTGCTGCCCGTGGCGGACGGCGACGGAGGACTGTCCGGCCGGCTGATGGGACTGGTGACGGCGCTGGCGACGCAGGCCCTGTGGCTGTACGCGGGGACGTTCGTCGCGGGCGCGGTCGCGACCGTACGGAAGGTCGGCCTCATGCGCGGGCGGGCCGACCGGCGCCACCCGCCCACGCATTGAACACAGGGGCCCTAGCCCTCCACAGCCCGCATCGCCGCCCCTACGATGCCCGCGTTGTTCTGGAGCTGGGCCGGGACGATCTCGGCCTTGATGCCCTCGATGAAGGGCAGGAACTTCTGGGACTTACGGCTGACGCCGCCGCCGACGACGATCAGTTCGGGCGAGAAGAGCATCTCGACGTGGGCGAGGTACTTCTGCACGCGGTGCGCCCAGTGCTCCCACGTCAGCTCGCCGTCCTCCTTGGCCTTGCTGGAGGCGCGCTTCTCCGCGTCGTGGCCGTGCAGCTCGAGGTGGCCCAGCTCGGTGTTGGGCACGAGCTTGCCGTCGATGAACAGGGCACTGCCGATGCCGGTGCCGAAGGTCAGCAGGATGACCGTGCCCATACGGTCCTTGCCCGCGCCGAAGTGCATCTCGGCGACGCCCGCCGCGTCCGCGTCGTTGACCACAGTCACCGGCAGGCCGCCGAGGCGCTCGCTGAACAACGCGCGCGCGTCGGTGTCCACCCAGCCCTTGTCGACGTTCGCCGCCGTACGGACGGTGGCGCCGCCGGTGACCACGCCGGGAAAGGTGAGGCCCACCGGGCCCCGCCAGCCGAAGTGCTCGACGACCTGCTGGACGCCGTCCGCCACGCTTTCGGGGGTCGACGGGTGTGGAGTGAGCACCTTGAAGCGCTCCTCCGCCAGGTCGCCCTTGTCCAGGTCCACCGGGGCGCCCTTGATCCCGGACCCACCGATGTCCACACCGAAGATCTGCATGGCCCTACGTTACGACGGAGGACTGACGGTCATTCGTGAGAGGAGCCTGTTCGCTCCGCGATCAGTGCCGCCGCCTCCTCGCGAAGATCGCGGCGCAGCTCCTTGGGCAGTGAGAACGTGATGGACTCCTCGGCCGCCTTGACGATCTCCACGTCCTCGAAGCCGCGCCCGGACAGCCACTCCAGGACCTGCTCGACCAGGACCTCCGGGACGGAGGCGCCGGAGGTGACGCCGACCGTGGTGACGCCCTCCAGCCAGGCCTCGTCGATCTCGTCGGCGAAGTCGACCAGGTACGCCTCGCGCGCCCCGGCCAGCTTGGCGACCTCGACCAGGCGCTTGGAGTTGGAGGAGTTGCGGGAGCCGACGACGATCACCAGCTCGGCCTCGGCGCCCATCTGCTTCACCGCGAGCTGGCGGTTCTGCGTGGCGTAGCAGATGTCGTCGCTGGGCGGGGAGATCAGCTGCGGGAACTTCTCCTTGAGGGCGTCGACCGTCTCCATCGTCTCGTCGACGGAGAGCGTGGTCTGGGAGAGCCAGACGACCTTGGAGGGGTCGCGGACCTCGACCTTGGCGACGTCCCCGGGGCCGTCGACCAGCGTGATGTGGTCGGGGGCCTCGCCGGAGGTGCCGATGACCTCCTCGTGGCCTTCGTGCCCGATCAGGAGGATGTCGTAGTCGTCGCCTGCGAAGCGGACGGCTTCCTTGTGCACCTTGGTGACCAGGGGGCAGGTCGCGTCGATGGTGGCGAGCCTGCCGCGCTCGGCCTCCTCGTGGACGACGGGGGCGACGCCGTGCGCGGAGAACATCACGATGTTCCCCTCCGGGACCTCCTCGGTCCGCTCGACGAAGATCGCGCCCTTCTTCTCCAGGGTCTGCACGACGTACTTGTTGTGGACGATCTCGTGCCGGACGTAGACCGGAGCTCCGTACTGCTCCAGGGCTTTCTCGACGGCGATCACGGCGCGGTCCACACCCGCGCAGTAGCCCCGGGGGGCGGCGAGCAGGACACGGCGGCCAGGCGAAGCAGTCATACAGCCATCGTAGGGCCACGTTCGGCGGGTCAAAGATCGCGCCCTTGGGGAGACTGGCCGTGGAGTGGGAGGGGTGGGGCACAGGACGACGGACGAGGCACCGGCGGAGGCGGCATGTCCAGGACCGGCACGGCGGCGCGGACCACCGACGAGGGCCATGAACTGCGGCGCAGCCTCGGCCTGCGGGATCTGGTGGTCTACGGGCTGCTCTTCATCGCCCCCATGGCGCCCGTCGGCGTGTTCGGCACCCTGGACGCGAAGTCGCACGGGGCCGTCGCGCTCGTCTACGTCGTGGCCACGGTCGCGATGGCGTTCACCGCTTTCAGCTACGCGCAGATGGTGCGCGTGGTCCCCCAGGCGGGGTCGGTGTTCGCCTACGCGCGCGTGGCGCTCGGCAGGGACGCGGGCTTCGTCGCCGGCTGGATGGCGATGCTGGACTACCTGCTGATCCCTGCGGTCGCCTATCTCTTCTCCGGGATCGCGATGAACTCCCTGGTGCCGGAGGTCTCGCGCTGGGTGTGGACGGCGCTCGCCGTCGTCGTCACGACGGCGCTGAACCTGTGGGGCGTGCGCGCCGCGGCCCGCGCCGGCTTCCTGGTGCTGGCCATGGAGGTCGTGGTGCTGCTGGTGTTCGTCGTGTCGGCGCTGGTGGTGCTGGGGCGGGACGGCGCGGAGCGGGGCTGGTGGTCACCGCTGTCCGGGGACGGCACGCAGGGGTCGTTCGCGCTGTCGGCGGTGATAGGCGCGGTCTCCGTCGCTGTCCTGTCCTACCTGGGCTTCGACGCGATCGCCACCTTCGCCGAGGAGGTCACGGGCGGCTCGGAGAAGGTCGCGCGGGCCCTGCTGTTCTGCCTCGCGCTCGCGGGCGTGCTGTTCATAGGGCAGACGTACCTGGTGGCGCTGCTGGAGCCGGCGACGTCTGCGCAACTGGCCGCCGATCCCGGGAAGCAGGGGTCCGCGTTCTACGACGCCGTGGACACCTCGGTCGGTACGTGGCTGCACGACCTGGTGGCGGTGAGCAAGGCGATCGGGGCGGCGTTCGCGGCGCTGGCCGGGCAGGCGGCGGCCGGGCGGCTGCTGTTCGCCATGGGGCGCGACCGGCGGCTGCCGCGGGCGCTGTCCCGGACGGACTCCGGGCTGCCACGGGTTGCACTGCTGTGCGCGGCCGTGATCACGCTCGTCGCGGCGGTGTGGGCGGCCCGGCGGGACGACGGGATGGACCGCCTGGTGTCGGTGGTCGACATCGGCGCCCTCACGGCGTTCACCCTGCTCCACGCGAGCGTGGTGAGCTGGTTCGCGGTCCGGCGGGCCGGGGGGCCGGTGAGCTGGTGGCGGCACGTGGCGATCCCGGTGCTGGGCGCGGCGATCACGATCGCCGTCATCGCGGAGGCGTCGGGCGCCGCACAGGTGGTGGGCGCCGCGTGGCTAGCCATAGGCCTCGCAGTGCTGGTGACGCAGCGCGCACGCCACGACCCCTCGCCCGCCGGAGGGGCCGGCTGACGGCGGGCTACGTCGCGGGTTCGCGGCGCGGCGGGCCGGGGGCCGACGGGTTGGTGAGGGCGCCCGCTGATCCCGGCGGCCACGATCGCGGTCATCGCGGAAGCGTCGGGCGCCGCACAGGTGGTGGGCGCCGCGTGGCCGGCCATCGGCCTCGCAGTGCTCGTGACGCAGCGCGCACACCACGACCCCTCGCCCGCCGGAGGGGCCGGCTGACGGCGGGCTACGTCGCGGGTTCGCGGCGCGGCGGGCCGGGGTGCCGACAGGCTGGTGGGGGCTTCTGCTGATCCCGGTGCCGGGGCAGCGATGACCGTCGGGGGCATCGCGCCGCGGCGAGCCGGGGTCCGACGGGTTGGTGAGGGCGCCTGCTGATCCCGGCGCTGGGCGCGGCGATCACGATCGCGGTCATCGCGGAGGCGTCGGGCGCCCCACAGGTGGTGGGCGCCGCGTGGCCGGCCATCGGCCTCGCAGTGCTCGTGACGCAGCGCGCACGCCACGACCCCTCGCCCGCCGGAGGGGGCGGCTGACGGCGGGCGAGGCGTCGCGATCCCGGTGCTGGGTGCGGCGATCGCGATCGCGGGCGTCGTCGAAGCGTCGGGCGCCGCCCGAGTGGGCGCCGTGTGGTCGGCCATCGGGCTCGTGGTGCAGCGCGGGCGTTGTCGCGTCTCGTCCGTCCGACGGGTCGGCTGCGTTGTCGGTCGGGGCCGTTACTCTCGCGGCATGGCTCTCAACACGTCCGCGGAAGCCCCCCTGCCCGTCGGTGAGATCTCGCGGCTCATCGGAGGGTGGATCGACCGTCTGGGGGCCGTCTGGGTGGAGGGGCAGATCACCCAGCTGTCGCGGCGGCCCGGCGCCGGGGTCGTCTTCCTGACGCTGCGCGACCCCTCGCACGACATCTCCATCAGCGTCACCTGCTACCGGCAGGTGTTCGACGCCGTCGCCGACGTCGTCAGCGAGGGCGCGCGGGTCGTCGTCCACGCCAAGCCCGAGTGGTACGCGCCCCGGGGCCAGCTCTCCCTGCGCGCCGCCGAGATAAGGCCCGTCGGCATCGGTGAACTCCTCGCCCGGCTGGAGCAGTTGAAGAAGTCCCTGGCCGCCGAGGGACTGTTCGCGCCCGAGCGGAAGAAGGCCCTGCCCTTCCTGCCCCAGCTCATCGGGCTGGTCTGCGGCCGCGCCTCGGCCGCCGAGCGGGACGTCCTGGAGAACGCCCGGCACCGCTGGCCCGCCGTCCGCTTCGAGGTGCGCAACGTCGCCGTGCAGGGCGTGCACGCCGTCCCGCAGGTCGTGCAGGCCGTGAAGGAGCTCGACGAGGTCGGCGAGGTGGACGTGATCGTCGTCGCGCGCGGCGGCGGCAGCGTGGAGGACCTGTTGCCGTTCTCCGACGAGCAGCTGGTGCGCGCCGTCGCCGAGTGCCGCACGCCGGTCGTCTCGGCGATCGGCCACGAGCCCGACAACCCGCTCCTGGACTACGTCGCCGACCTGCGCGCCTCCACCCCGACCGACGCCGCCAAGAAGGTCGTACCGGACGTGGGCGAGGAGTACGAGCGCGTACGGCTGCTGGGGGACCGGGCCCGGCGCTGCGTGGAGGCGCTCGTCGAGCGGGAGGAGCGCGGGCTCGCCCACGCGCTCGCCCGGCCCTGGATGGAGGACCCGCACCGGATGGTCGACGAGCGGGCCGATCACATCGCCTCGCTGACCGACCGCTCGCGGCGCACGCTCCGGCATCTCCTCGACCGCGCGGACTCGGAGCTGACGCACACGCACGCGCGCGTGGTGGCCCTCTCCCCCGCCGCCACCCTGAAGCGCGGGTACGCCGTGCTGCAGAAGGAGGACGGTCACGCGGTGCGGGACCCCGCCGAGGTCACCCCGTCGGAGACGCTGCGCGCACGGGTCTCCGAGGGTGAGTTCTCCGTACGAGTCGACGCATAGGGTGGGCGGATGACCAGCAAGGTGGCGGAAGAGGCGCTCGGCTACGAGCAGGCGCGGGACGAGCTGATCGAGGTCGTACGGCGGCTCGAGGCGGGTGGCACGACGCTCGAGGAGTCGCTCGCGCTCTGGGAGCGGGGCGAGGAGCTGGCCAAGGTGTGCCGGCGCTGGCTGGACGGCGCGCGGGCCCGACTCGACGCGGCGCTGGCCGAGGAGGAAGAGGCCGGGGAGGCGGGCGGCGAGTAGCCGTCCCGGCAGTGGTCTGCTGTGAAGCGGATCACTACGCCCGCGTTTTTGTTGAACCTTGAACTTCATTGCCGTACGGTCATGCCTGTCAGCTTAACCGGACCGCGGTCCGGTTGAGGACCGGACGCCGTTACCAAGGAAGTTCTGCCATGTCTCTCGTTCTTGACGCCGCCGCCCAGGACCTGCTGTTCCGCGAGGCCCGCACCGCGAACACCTTCACCGACGAGCCGGTGACCGACGCGCAGGTGCAGGCGATCTACGACCTGGTCAAGTACGGCCCGACCTCCATGAACCAGTCCCCGCTGCGCGTCACGCTGGTCCGCTCCGCCGAGGCCCGCGAGCGCCTGGTGCAGCACATGGCCGAGGGCAACCAGAAGAAGACCGCCACCGCCCCGCTGGTCGCGATCCTCTCCGCGGACAACGAGTTCCACGAGGAGCTGCCGGCGCTCTTCCCGCACTTCCCACAGGCCAAGGACGCCGTCTTCGGCGACCGCGTGGTCCGCGAGGGCAGCGCCGCCCTGAACGCCTCGCTGCAGGCCGCGTACTTCATCATCGGCGTCCGTGCCGCCGGCCTCGCCGCCGGCCCGATGACCGGTCTCGACCTCGAGGGCGTCCGCAAGGAGTTCCTGGACGACGACCACACCCCGCTGATGGTGGTCAACATCGGCAAGCCGGGCGAGGACGCCTGGTTCCCGCGCTCCCCGCGTCTGGAGTTCGACCAGGTCGTCACGACGGTCTGAGCCGCCCCGCACATGACCGAGGCCCCCGGCGTCACCGCCGGGGGCCTCTGCCGTACGTCCGCGGCTACGACTTCGCGAGCTTCAGCGACTCGGCCATCTGCGTCAGCTGCTTGAAGGAGCCGGTACCCGCGACCACCGTCGTCGAGCCCTTGCCCGGGAGCACGAGTGCGTCGTAGCGGCCGCCGGTGTAGTGCGTCCAGGTCCGGCCGTCGATCTGCTGGGTGGTCTTCGTGGCCTGAGCGCCCTGGCTCGCCTCGTCGATGAACTCCACCGGCTTCTGAGTCGACTGCTCGATCTGCACGTACTGGTCGTCGGGGGTGTGGAAGCCCAGATGCCAGGAGTCGAAGTCGTCCCCCTGGAAGCGGACGGACGTCGCCTTCCAGGTCCCGGGCAGGCCCTCGGGGGCGGCGACCGGGTAGGCCGCGGCACGGCGCGCCGTGAGCAGCTCGACGCGGTAGTCGACCGGCTTGGTGTCCGGCTCCGAGTCGTCGTGCGGGATGAAGACGTAGATGACTGCCGCCGCGATCCCGATGATGCCCAGGGACAGAATCATGTCCCGGACCGTCTTCTGCTTACCTTTCGAACCTGCCACGCCCCCTATCGTCGCAGGTGCCCGGTCCGCTCATCCGTGGGGCCCCCTGCTCATTTTGTCGGACTGACGATAGAGTCGTGGATCGAACCCTCATCCGGCCGTCGTCGTATCAGAAAGGTGCGCCTCGATGACCGAGCATCATCACTTGCCGTCCGAACTCGAAGTACCGCGCGAAGCCCCCGACCGTAACCTCGCCCTGGAGCTCGTCCGGGTGACCGAAGCAGCCGCGATGGCCGCGGGTCGCTGGGTCGGAAGGGGCGACAAGAACGGCGCCGACGGCGCCGCGGTGCGCGCCATGCGGAGCCTCGTCTCCACCGTGTCGATGAACGGCGTGGTGGTGATCGGCGAGGGCGAGAAGGACGAGGCGCCGATGCTCTTCAACGGCGAGCGCGTCGGTGACGGGACCGGGCCCGAGTGCGACATCGCCGTCGACCCGATCGACGGCACCACACTGACGGCCAAGGGCATGCCGAACGCCATCGCCGTGCTGGCCGCCGCCGACCGCGGCTCGATGTTCGACCCGTCCGCCGTGTTCTACATGGACAAGCTGGTCACCGGGCCCGAGGCGGCCGACTTCGTCGACATCAACGCCCCGGTGTCGGTGAACATCCGCCGGGTCGCCAAGGCCAAGCGCTCCACGCCGGAGGACGTCACCGTCGTCATCCTCGACCGGCCCCGGCACGAGGGGATCATCAAGGAGATCCGGGAGGCCGGCGCGCGGATCAAGCTGATCTCCGACGGCGACGTGGCCGGTTCGATCTACGCGTTGCGCGAGGGTACCGGCGTCGACATGCTGCTCGGCATCGGCGGTACGCCCGAGGGCATCATCTCGGCCTGTGCGGTGAAGTGCCTGGGCGGGACGATCCAGGGCAAGCTGTGGCCGAAGGACGACGAGGAGCGGGCGCGGGCCATCGACGCGGGCCACGACCTGGACCGGGTGCTGATGACCGACGACCTCGTCTCCGGCGAGAACGTCTTCTTCGTCGCGACGGGCATCACCGACGGCGAGCTGCTGCGCGGTGTGCGGTACCGCTCGGAGACCGCGACGACCGACTCGATCGTGATGCGGTCGAAGTCGGGGACGGTGCGCAGGATCGATTCCGAGCACCGGCTGAGCAAGCTGCGGGCCTACAGCGCGATTGATTTCGACCGCGCCAAGTAAGCCGAAGGCCGGTTCGCCGAATCAGTTCGGCGAACAACCAGAATGGGGCGCCCCCTGGTGCGGAAGGGGGCGCCCTTTCTGTTGCTTGTCGCGGTTATCCCGCCTGCGCTATGCGCGCCGGCCCGGCCGCTTTCTTGAGTTCCATCTCGCGGCGGCGGCGCCGGGCGAGGACCACGCGGCGCTCGGCCGCCGTGAGACCGCCCCAGACGCCGTAGGGCTCCGGTTGCAGGAGCGCGTGCTCGCGGCACTCGACCATCACGGGACAGCGGGCACAGACGCGCTTGGCCGCCTCCTCTCGCGAGAGCCGGGCGGCGGTGGGTTCTTTTGAGGGGGCGAAGAACAGGCCTGCCTCGTCGCGCCGGCACACCGCTTCGGTGGGCCATGGAGCGTCTTGGTCCCTGTCCCGCACTGGCACCCGCTGGGCCGGAACAGCAGCTACCTGCAGGGACGAATGCGGCGGTTGCAGCACGGTCTACTCCTGACGACGGCTTCGCGAGCGAGAGACGATGCAGCAAGGCCTACCCGCTGTGCGCGTGCCTATGCACTGAGTTCCGAACCGCTGGATTTCGGGTACTTGTGAGCGCTGCCGTGGTCCGGCCGCGGGTGAACCAATTCCCTTCCTGCGCGGCCGGATTAGCAAACGTCAACGATCCAGATGTTTGCGCAAATTCTTGTCGACCTTGCGCTGAACCCGGTCCAGAATGTCGGCGACGAGCCGGCCACGCTTCGGCCGCGCCTCGACGTTGCCGAGGACGGCCCATCCGTCGACGTAGACGACCGGGGCGTCCGGTTGGGCCGAATCGAGGGTGTCCACCTCGAAGTTGCCGAGGACGCCGCCGCCGGTGCCGCGCAGCGACACGTTCTCCGGGACGCGGATCTCGACGTTGCCGAAGACCGAGACCGTCTTGATCACGACCTGCTGGTACTCGAAGAGCGCCTCGCTGAGGTCGATCTCCACGCTGCCGAAGATCGCGTACGCGTGGATACGGCGGCCGGCACGCCAGCGGCCCTTGCGGACGGCGCTGCTGAACACCGCAACAACGTTGTCGTCGGGGTCGGCCGGGATCGCGCCCGCGGTGGGACGGTTCGGGGCCGCGGCGAAGGACGGCGCCGCGCGGCGCTGGTGGGCGGCCGGCAGGTCCCGTATGAAGACCTCCAGTTCGCCGACCGTCTTGGCGGCGAGCACGCCCTCCACCCGCTCGGCGTGCTCCTCGGCGGTCAGCCGGCCCTCGGCGAGGGCGTCACGCAGGATGTCGGCGATACGGTCGCGGTCGGCGTCCGAGGCGCGCAGCTCGGCCGGCGCGGGTGCGGGTTCGGCGCGCTGGTGAAGGTCCTGCTTCTGAAGGTCCACGGCAGCAGCGTACCGAAACGCGATAGATCGCGACCAGGCCTGTGGACGAGCAACTGAGCCTCACCTCACAAGCTTCCGGTCCTGGACAGGTTCTACGCTGGTGAGGCCCGCCAATGGCGGCGGGCGACCGTCTGCCGAGTGAGGAATGGGCTGCGATGCCTGAGTTCGCGTACACCGATCTGCTCCCCATGGGAGAGGACACCACCCCCTACCGGCTGGTGACCTCCGAGGGTGTCTCCACCTTCGAGGCCGACGGGCGGACCTTCCTCAAGGTGGAGCCGGAGGCGCTGCGCAAGCTGGCCGAGGAGGCCATCCACGACATCCAGCACTATCTGCGCCCGGCCCACCTGGCGCAGCTGCGCCGCATCATCGACGACCCCGAGGCGTCGGGCAACGACAAGTTCGTGGCCCTGGACCTGCTGAAGAACGCGAACATCGCGGCCGCGGGCGTGCTGCCCATGTGCCAGGACACCGGCACGGCGATCGTCATGGGCAAGCGCGGGCAGAACGTCCTCACGCGGGGCGGCGACGAGGCGGCCCTGAGCCGGGGCATCTACGACGCCTACCACAACCTCAACCTGCGGTACTCGCAGATGGCTCCGCTCACCATGTGGGAGGAGAAGAACACCGGCTCGAACCTGCCGGCCCAGATCGAGCTGTACGCCACCGACGGCGGCGCCTACAAGTTCCTGTTCATGGCGAAGGGCGGCGGCTCCGCCAACAAGTCCTTCCTGTACCAGGAGACGAAGGCCGTCCTGAACGAGTCCTCCATGATGAAGTTCCTGGAGGAGAAGATCCGTTCGCTGGGCACGGCCGCCTGCCCGCCGTACCACCTGGCGATCGTCGTCGGCGGCACGTCCGCCGAGTACGCGCTGAAGACCGCCAAGTACGCCTCCGCGCACTACCTGGACGACGTCCCGGCCGAGGGCTCGGAGCTCGGCCACGGCTTCCGGGACAAGGACCTGGAGCAGAAGGTCTTCGAGCTGACGCAGAAGATCGGCATCGGCGCGCAGTTCGGCGGCAAGTACTTCTGCCACGACGTGCGTGTGGTGCGGCTGCCGCGGCACGGCGCCTCCTGCCCGGTCGCCATCGCCGTGTCCTGCTCGGCCGACCGCCAGGCGGTCGCGAAGATCACCGCCGAGGGCGTCTTCCTGGAGCAGCTGGAGACCGACCCTGCGCGGTTCCTGCCCGAGACCACCGACGAGCACCTCGCCGAGTCGTCGGACGTCGTCAGGATCGACCTCAACCAGCCGATGGACACGATCCTCGCCGAGCTGACCAAGTACCCGGTGAAGACCCGGCTCTCGCTCAGCGGACCGCTGGTCGTGGCCCGCGACATCGCACACGCCAAGATCAAGGAGCGGCTGGACGCGGGCGAGGAGATGCCCCAGTACCTGAAGGACCACCCGGTCTACTACGCGGGTCCCGCGAAGACCCCCGAGGGCTACGCGTCCGGTTCCTTCGGTCCCACGACGGCCGGCCGTATGGACTCCTACGTCGAGCAGTTCCAGGCCGCGGGCGGCTCCAAGGTGATGCTGGCCAAGGGCAACCGCTCCAAGCAGGTCACCGACGCGTGCGAGGCGCACGGCGGCTTCTACCTCGGCTCCATCGGCGGCCCGGCCGCCCGCCTCGCCCAGGACTGCATCAAGAAGGTCGAGGTCGTCGAGTACGAGGAGCTCGGCATGGAGGCCGTCTGGAAGATCGAGGTCGAGGACTTCCCGGCGTTCATCGTGGTCGACGACAAGGGGAACGACTTCTTCCAGGACCCGGCGCCCGCGCCGACGTTCACGTCGATCCCGGTGCGGGGTCCCGGGCTCGCGTAGGCCTGCCGGAGCTTGCGCCGATCCCGCGGTCGGCGCAAGCTCCGGAACATCCGGGGGCGGCCGATCGCTGTACGGGGTATGAGCGAATACCGCATCGAGCACGACTCCATGGGTGAGGTCCGGGTTCCGGCGGACGCCAAGTGGCGGGCCCAGACCCAGCGTGCCGTCGAGAACTTCCCGATCTCCGGGCAGCACATCGAACGGGCCCACATCGAGGCGCTGGCGCGGATCAAGGGTGCCGCCGCCAAGGTGAACGCGCGGCTGGGGGTGCTCGACAAGGACGTCGCCGAGGCGATCCAGGAGGCGGCCGCGGAGGTCGCCCGCGGGGACTGGGACGAGCAGTTCCCGATCGACGTATTCCAGACGGGTTCCGGGACCTCGTCCAACATGAACACCAACGAGGTACTCGCCACGCTCGCCACCGAGCGGCTCGGCAGGGACGTCCATCCCAACGACCACGTCAACGCCTCGCAGTCGTCCAACGACGTCTTCCCCTCCTCCATCCACATCGCCGCCACCGGCGCAGTCACCCGCGACCTGATCCCGGCCCTTGAGCACCTCGCCGGCGCCCTGGAGCGCAAGTCCGAGGAGTTCGCCGACGTCGTGAAGTCGGGGCGGACGCATCTGATGGACGCAACGCCCGTGACGCTGGGACAGGAGTTCGGCGGGTACGCGGCCCAGGTGCGGTACGGCGTCGAGCGGCTGTACGCCTCGCTCCCCCGGCTCGCCGAGCTGCCGCTCGGCGGCACCGCCGTGGGCACCGGCATCAACACCCCGCCCGGGTTCTCCGCCGCCGTCATCGAGGAGGTCGCCCGGGTCACCGGCCTGCCGCTGACCGAGGCCCGCGACCACTTCGAGGCGCAGGGCGCGCGGGACGGCATCGTCGAGACCAGCGGGCAGCTCAGGACGGTCGCCGTAGGACTGACCAAGATCGCCAACGATCTGCGGTGGATGTCGTCCGGGCCGCGGACCGGGCTCGCCGAGATCAACCTGCCGGATCTGCAGCCCGGTTCGTCGATCATGCCCGGCAAGGTCAACCCGGTGATCCCCGAGGCCGTGCTCATGGTCGCCGCCCAGGTCGTCGGGAACGACGCGACCGTGGCCACCGCGGGCGCCGCCGGAAACTTCGAGCTCAACGTGATGCTGCCGGTCATCGCCAAGAACGTCCTGGAGTCGGTCCGGCTGCTCGCGAACGTCTCCCGGCTGCTCGCCGACCGGACGGTGGACGGGATCACCGCGAACCGGGAGCGGGCGCGCGAGTACGCGGAGTCGTCGCCCTCCGTGGTCACCCCGCTCAACAAGTACATCGGCTACGAGGAGGCCGCGAAGGTCGCCAAGAAGGCGCTCGCCGAGCGGAAGACCATCCGCCAGGTCGTCCTGGAGAGCGGGTACGTGGACCGCGGCGACCTCACGGAACAGCAGCTCGACGAGGCACTGGATGTCCTGCGGATGACGCATCCGTGACGTTTCCCCGCTGCGGCGCGAACCGTGACGCGCGCCGCAGCGTCGTATGCCTGTGGCACCTAATATCTGTTCATGGCAGAGGGTGGAGCGGTGAGAGCGGACCTGGCAGCAGCCGGCAGGACGAGCTTCTGGGCCCCCGGGACACAGATCCTGTGGCGGTACCGGGAGAACGGCGGCGCGCGCTTCCACATCGCCCGCCCCGTCACCGTCGCCCGCGACGACGCCGACCTGCTCGCCGTCTGGCTGGCACCGGGCACCGAGTGCGTGCGGCCGGTGCTCGCGGACGGCACACCCGTGCACGTCGAGCCGCTCGAGACGCGTTACACCAGGCCCCGCACCGTCCAGTTCGACCGCTGGTTCGGCACGGGCGTGCTGAAGCTGGCCCGGCCCGGCGAGCCCTGGTCGGTCTGGCTGTTCTGGGAGCCGGGCTGGCTGTTCAAGAACTGGTACGTCAACCTTGAGGAGCCGCTGGCGCGTTGGGGCGGCGGGGTCGACTCCGAGGATCATTTCCTCGACATCTCCGTGCACCCGGACCGCAGTTGGCACTGGCGCGACGAGGACGAGTTCGCGCAGGCCCAGCGGGACGGCCTGATGGACGCCGCCGTCGCCGAGCAGGTGCGGGAGGCGGGACGCTCCGCGGTGGAGGTGATCCGCGCCTGGGGCCCGCCGTTCAGCGACGGCTGGCAGCACTGGCGCCCGGATCCGTCGTGGGCGGTACCGTCTTTGCCAAAGGACTGGGACCGTACGCCCGCGCACGTGTCCACATGAGACCCTTGATGCGCCCCCGGTCCGCAACCGTAGGATCGTCCTCCACATGAATTCAGGGCCCGGTGCGCAGCACCGTCGTCGAGGGGCGGTGGTCGGGTGGCGGGTGGGCGCGCAGTAGCAACTCCCGGAGCATGCGCTGGGCTTGACCGATCGTCACCGAGGGGCGGCAGGACGTGAGCGAGGGGTACGAGGGCAACATCCGCGGGGCGCGCCCCGCGAGCCGCAGTCGGTCTGCCCGCGGCACAGGAACAGCCTCTGACCACGCGGGAATTCCGTTCCAGGGACACGTATTCCGGGTATCGGCATTCCTGCGGGACGAACTGCGCACTCCAGGCGCAGCCCCGGACGGACGGATTCGACACGCGTGACGGAGCACCCCATGTCCTTCGAGCGCCCACAGCCGGGCGCCGACCCCGCGGCGGACCCCCGCGGGGCGCTCCTGCACACCCCGGCGCCGGTCTCCCCCGCGGCCGCCTTACCGGCACAGGCCCGCACCGGGGAGACTCCGTCGCCGCCGGGCACGGCCACGCCGTGCGGCAAGGGAAAGGAACCGGCCTCGCCTCCCTCCGACACCAGCGGCCCCGAGCACTCGCAGCCCGCCGCCGTCGAACCTGGAACCCATCGCCCGCGCCCCGCGCCCGAGGCCGTCCCGGAGCAGCCCGGCGCCGAGCCGGGCCGTGCCCAGGACGGCGGTGGTCAGGAACGCCGTACCGGACAGGGGCTGACACCCGGACGTCCCACGCCGATGCGGCGGGACGGCGACCGGCTGCGCTTCGTGGGCGCCGCGACGCGGCGGATCGCCCGCGGCATCGACCTCGACGAGATCGTCATGGGGCTGTGCCGGGCGACCGTGCCGACCTTCTCCGACGCGATCCTCGTCTATCTGCGCGACCCGCTGCCCGTCGGCGACGAGCGGCCCACCGGTCCGCTCCTGCTGCGCCTCAGGCGTACCGACCGGATCCCGGCGGAGCGCGACACCGACGGCGGTTTCTCGCCGGCGCTGCAGCCCGAGCCCCCGGAGATGACGGGGCTCGACGCGGTCGGCTCCGAGATCTGCGAGGTCCGGCCGGGCAGCGCGCTCGCCGAGGTGCTGCGCGGGGTGCGCCCCGTCTTCACGGACGCGCCCGCCGCCCGCGCCGCCCTGCCCGAACTCCTCGGTGACACGGGCGAGTTCCTGGTGCCCGGCGGCCAGCGCGCGATCCTCGCCCCGCTGCGCGGCCGGCGCCGCGTGATCGGCGCGGCGCTCTTCCTGCGCCGTCCGGAGCGCATCCCCTTCGAGGCCGACGACCTCCTGGTCGCCGCCCAGCTCGCCACGCACAGCGCGCTCGGCATCGACAAGGCGGTGCTCTACGGCCGCGAGGCGTACATCGCCGACGAGCTCCAGCGCACCATGCTCCCGGAGACGCTGCCCCGGCCCACCGGCGTGCGCCTCGCCTCCCGCTATCTGCCCGCCGCCGAGACCGCGCGCGTGGGCGGCGACTGGTACGACGCCATCCCGCTGCCGGGCAGCCGCGTGGCCCTCGTCGTCGGCGACGTCATGGGGCACTCCATGACCTCCGCCGCGATCATGGGCCAGCTGCGCACGACGGCGCAGACCCTGGCCGGACTCGACCTGCCCCCGCAGGAGGTCCTGCACCACCTCGACGAACAGGCGCAGCGCCTCGGCACCGACCGCATGGCGACCTGCCTCTACGCCGTCTACGACCCGGTCTCGCACCGCATCACCATCGCCAACGCCGGCCATCCACCGCCGGTCCTGCTGCACCTGGGCGGTCGCGCCGAGGTGCTGCGGGTGCCGCCGGGGGCGCCGATCGGCGTGGGCGGTGTCGACTTCGAGGCCGTGGAGCTGGACGCGCCCGCCGGGGCGACCCTGCTGCTCTACACCGACGGGCTCGTGGAGTCGCGCCTGCGGGACGTGTGGACCGGCATAGAGCAGCTGCGCGAGAAGCTCGCCGCCACCGCGCAGCTGACCGGTCCCGACCATCCGCCGCCCCTCGAGGCCCTGTGCGACGAGGTGCTCGACATGCTCGGCCCCGGCGACCGGGACGACGACATCGCGCTGCTGGCCGCCCGCTTCGACGGGATCGCGCCCAGCGACGTGGCGTACTGGTTCCTGGAGCCCGAGGACGCCGCTCCCGGCCGGGCCCGCAGGCTCGCCCGGCGCGCGCTGTCCCGCTGGGGCATGGAGGACCTCAGCGACTCCGTGGAGCTGCTCGTCAGCGAGGTCGTGACGAACGCCGTGCGCTACGCGTCCCGTCCGGTCACGCTGCGGCTGCTGCGCACCGACGTGCTGCGCTGCGAGGTCGGCGACGACGTGCCGCAGCTTCCGCGGCTGCGGCAGGCGCGCGCGACCGACGAGGGCGGCCGCGGGCTGTACCTGGTGAACAAGCTGGCCCGGCGGTGGGGGGCGACGCGGCTGAGCACCGGGAAGGTGGTCTGGTTCGAGCTGAACCGGATCTAGGAGTCGTACACGCGAAAAGGGCGCCCGGCGCGATGCCGGGCGCCCTTTCCTGTACGGCCCCTACTGCTGCTGCCGGTTGTTCGGATCCAGCGGGTTCTCGACGCCGCCGGTCGTCGGCGACCCGCTCGGGGTCTGCGTCGGCGTCTGGGTGGGCGTCTGCGTCGGTGTCTGGGTCGGCGTCTGGCTCGGCGACTGCGACGGGGACTGCGACGTCGGGGGCTCGCTCGTGGGCGTCTTGGACGGCGTCCCGCTCGGCGACCGGGTGGGCGTCGGCGTGTACGTCGGCTGGACCGCCGCGCCCTGCGTGGTGTCCAGGTCGAACTTCAGGCCCGTGGCGGAGACACCGAAGGTGTACGCCGCCCAGATCTGCGCCGGGAAGCCACCGCCGTTGACACGGTCGAAGCCGCCCGCGTGGTACATCGAGACCTGGGCGCCGTTCTTCTTCGACTCGCCGAACAGGCCGACCGAGGTGACCAGGTCGGGCGTGTAGCCGGTGAACCAGGCCGAGCGGTTCTCGTCGGACGTACCGGTCTTGCCTGCGACCTTGCGGCCGTCGCGCTGTCCGTTGTCCCGCACCGACACCTTGGCCGTACCGTCGTCGACCACGCCCGTCAGCACCGAGGTGACCGTGTCGGCGGCCTCGCGGCTGACGACCTGATCGCCGATCGGCTTCGGCAGGGTGACCTGGTGCCGGCTGTTCTCGACCGACTTGAGGATGGTCGGCGTGACCTTCCTGCCGTGGTTGTCGAGCGTCGCGTAGACCCCGGCCATCTGCAGCGGGCTCGCGCCCATGGTGCCGAGGGTCTGCGCGGGCACCGCCTTGAGGTCGCCGGTGTCCATGCCGAGGGAGCTGCCGACCTTGAGCACCTTGTCCATGCCGACGTCGACGCCCATCTGCGCGAAGACGGAGTTGACGGACTTGTTCATCGCCGTCTGGACGTTGATGTCGCCGTAGTCCGCGTCGTCCTCGTTCTGGGGCGCGAAGCCGACCTTGGTGCCGTGGTCCACGACCGGGCGCTTGCTGGTGCCGTCGTAGATGGTGTTCGCGGCGATCGCCTGGCCGGTCTGCGTCTTGGCGTCCTCGTCCAGGGCCGCGGCGAGGATCACCGGCTTGAAGGTCGAGGCGGGCTGGTAGTCCGTGCGCGTCGCGTTGTTGCGGAAGTGCTTGTAGTAGTCCTGGCCGCCGTACATCGCGACGACCGCGCCGTTCTTCGGGTTCACGGAGACGGCGCCGGCCTGGACGTCGGCGTCGACCGTGCGCTTCTTCGCGTCGAGCTTGCTGGTCAGCTGCGACTTGGCGGCCTTCTCCAGCGCCGTCTGCTTCTTCTTGTCGATGTTCAGCGTGATGGTCCAGCCGCCGGCCTTGACCAGGTTCTCCGCGTCGTTGATGTTGTCGGCGGTGCCCTGCGCGACGAGCTGCTTGGCGAGCTGGTTGTTGGCCGCGTCCACCAGGTAGCCGGTCTGGCCGCCCATGCCCGGCGCCGCCTTGGGCGCCTCGGGGGTCGGGAACTTCATGTCCGCGCGCTCGGCCTTGTCCAGCCAGCCCTCCTCGACCATGTTGTCGAGGACGTAGTTCCAGCGGGCCTTCACCAGCTTCCGGCCGGTGTCGGTGGCGATCGCCCAGTCGTACTGGTTCGGCGCCTGCAGCAGGGCGGCGAGATAGGCGCCCTGACTGACCGAGAGCTTCTGGGCGTCCTCGCGGTAGTAGGCCTGCGCGGCGGCCTGGATGCCGTAGGCGCCGCGGCCGTAGTAGCTGGTGTTGATGTAGCCGGCGAGGATGTAGTCCTTGGACTTCGTGCGGTCCAGCTTCAGCGAGATGACCAGTTCCTTCAGCTTGCGCGAGACGGTCTGGTTCTGCGTCAGGTAGTAGTTCTTGACGTACTGCTGGGTGATGGTCGAACCGCCCTGCGCGCCCTTGCCGGACAGGGTGTTGAGCAGACCGCGCGCGGTGCCCCTGAGGTCGACGCCGTTGTCCTTGTAGAAGGACTTGTTCTCGGCGGCGACGAAGGTGCGCTGGACGTCCTTGGGCACCTTGGCCAGGTCCACGATCTCGCGGTTGCGCTGGCCGTCGCGGGTCATCAGCGAGCCGTCGCTGTACTTGTAGACGTTGCTCTGGAGCGTGGCGTCGGCGTTGCCCTTGGGTATCCCGATCATCATGTACAGCGCGATGAACGCGCCCATGCCGAGCAGGCACAGCCCGAATATGGTCCCGACGATCTTCTTCCAGGTGAACATCCGGCGTATGAAGCTCCGGCCGTCCTTGCCCGCCTTGCCCTTGGACCGGCCCCGGCCCTGAGCCGCCCGGCGGGCCGCGGCCCGGCCTCCGACGACCGTGACGGGCTCCTGGGCCGACGAGGCCGTGGTCGCCGTGGAAGAGCGCGTGGGCGCCGCGCGGCGGCCACCGCGCTGTCGCGCTCGTCTGTCTTCCGCTCGTCCCATTGGTCCGATCCGCTCCGCTTCGTTCATGTGTGCTCACACGTCACACAGGTTCGCCGCTCAAGTCAGCTCAAGAAGCTAACACCGTGACATGTGACGAAGGTCCGTCGATCCGGCCTTTTGCGGACGTGAGAATCAGCACCCGCCGCAAAGGAACCGACGGCCGGGAGGGGCGGAGGGTTGCCCCGCGGGGGTAAAGTGTTATCACTTAGCTATACGGGCGCTTACACTCAAGGGCGCCACGAGAACGGGGGCCCTCATGTCCGCACAAGACTCCACACCCGCCGCCGACGTCCCGGAGATGCCCGCACCGCGGGTGCGGGAGTTCGCCGCGCACAGCATCGGCGGCGCACTCGCGCTGCTGCTCGGACTGCTGGGCGTGCTGGTGGCCATCGCCCTGTTCGCGGCGGCCTCGGCCAGTCCCGGCTTCGCCGTCGGCGGCGTCTTCGTCCTGATCGCAGCGCTCATATCGCTGCGCGGGCTCAACACCGTGGCGCCGGGCGAGGCCCGGGTGGTCCAGCTCTTCGGGCGCTACCGGGGCACGATCCGCCAGGACGGACTGCGCTGGGTGAACCCCTTCACCTCGCGCACCAAGATCTCCACCCGCGTCCGCAACCACGAGACCGCCGTCCTCAAGGTCAACGACGCCTACGGCAACCCGATCGAGCTCGCCGCGGTGGTCGTCTGGAAGGTGCGGGACACCGCGCAGGCGACGTTCGAGGTGGACAACTACCTCGAGTTCGTGGCCACGCAGACGGAGGCCGCGGTCCGGCACATCGCCATCGAGTACCCCTACGACGCCCACGACGAGGGCGGGCTCTCGCTGCGCGGCAACGCCGAGGAGATCACCGAGAAGCTCGCCGTCGAGCTGCACGCGCGCGTGGAGGCGGCCGGCGTGCAGATCATCGAGTCGCGGTTCACGCATCTCGCGTACGCTCCCGAGATCGCCTCGGCGATGCTCCAGCGCCAGCAGGCCGGAGCGGTCGTGGCGGCCCGGCGGCAGATCGTGGACGGAGCGGTGGGCATGGTCGAGGCGGCCCTCGCACGGATCACCGAGCAGGACATCGTGGAGCTGGACAACGAGCGCAAGGCGGCGATGGTGTCCAACCTGATGGTGGTGCTGTGCGGGGACCGGGCGCCGCAGCCCGTCCTCAACACCGGGACCCTCTACCAGTAATGGCAGCTTCCGAGGGCCCCTCGCCCGAGCGCCGGCCGCAGCAGCGCAAGCAGGTGCTGCTGCGGCTGGATCCCTCGGTGTACGAGGCGCTGGCACGGTGGGCCGGGGACGAGCTCCGGTCCGCCAACGCCCAGATCGAGTTCCTGCTGCGCCGGGCGCTGGCCGAGGCGGGACGGCTGCCCGGGGAGGCGCGGCCGATCCCGCGGCGCGGGCGGCCGCCCACCGGTCCGGGGACCTGAGAACCCTGTGACAGAGCTGTGACAATGGGCCCCCACCTGCGGGGCCGTACACCCCGCCATGATCTACACACTCCGCGTATACATCAGGCGTATACACCGTGTGTAGAGTGCTCGGCATGTCCATCGGTCACACCCTTCTAGGGCTCCTGGAGTCCGGGCCCCGCCACGGCTACGACCTCAAGCGGGCCTTCGACGAGAAGTTCGGTCACGACCGGCCGCTGCACTACGGCCAGGTCTACTCGACGATGTCCCGCCTGCTGAAGAACGGGCTCGTGGAGGTCGACGGTATCGAGGCGGGCGGCGGGCCCGAGCGCAAGCGGTACGCGATCACCGACGCCGGGATCACCGACGTGGAGCGCTGGCTCGCGACGCCGGAGGCGCCCGAGCCGTATCTGCAGTCCACGCTCTACACCAAGGTCGTCCTCGCGCTGCTCACCCACCGCGACGCGTCCGACATCCTCGACACCCAGCGCTCGGAGCACCTGCGGATGATGCGCATCCTCACCGACCGCAAGCGCAAGGGCGACCTGGCCGACCAGCTCGTCTGCGACCACGCCCTGTTCCACCTCGAGGCCGACCTGCGCTGGCTGGAACTGACCGCCGCGCGTCTCGACAAGCTCGCGGAGGTGGTGGCCAAGTGACCGCGCCCCCCGGTTCCCTGCTCGCGGCCGAGAATCTGCACAAGACGTACGGGCCGACCACCGCGCTGGACGGCGCGGAGTTCTCCATCCACCCCGGCGAGGTCGTCGCCGTCATGGGGCCCTCCGGGTCCGGCAAGTCGACGCTGCTGCACTGCCTGGCCGGAATCGTCACGCCCGACGCGGGCTCGATCACCTACAACGGCCGTGAGATGGCGACCATGAGCGACGCCGCGCGCAGTGCGCTGCGGCGCTCCGAGTTCGGCTTCGTGTTCCAGTTCGGCCAGCTCGTACCGGAGTTGACCTGCGTCGAGAACGTCGCCCTGCCGCTCCGGCTGAACGGCACCTCCCGCAAGGAGGCCGAGCGGACCGCCCTGACCTGGATGGAGCGGCTCGAGGTCGACGACCTCGGCAAGAAGCGTCCCGGTGAGGTCTCCGGCGGTCAGGGGCAGCGCGTCGCCGTCGCCCGGGCCCTGGTCACCAACCCGCGGGTGCTGTTCGCGGACGAGCCGACCGGCGCGCTCGACTCGCTCAACGGCGAGCGCGTGATGGACCTGCTCACCGACGCCGCCCGGTCCACCAACGCCGCCGTCGTCCTCGTCACGCACGAGGCCCGGGTGGCCGCGTACTCGGACCGCGAGATCGTCGTACGCGACGGCAAGTCCCGGGACATGGAGCGCGCGGTATGAGTGCGCGCAGGGGGAGCCTCCCGCTCGAGCGAGAGCGCGGCCGGGAGTGGGGGATGGCCAGAGATCTGGCCATGGGCGTTCGGTTCGCCTTCGCCGGCGGACGCGAGGGCTGGACCCGGGCCGTGCTGACCGCCGTCGGCGTCGGGCTCGGGGTGGCGCTGCTGCTGCTGACGACCGCCATTCCGAGCGCGCTGTCCCAGCGGGACAAGCGGGGCAGCGCCCGGGACGACTTCACCTACAGCGGGAAGGTGCTGCCGAAGGCGGACGACACCCTGATCGTCGCCTCCACCGACACGACCTTCCACGGCGCGGACGTGCGCGGCCGGCTCCTCCAGCAGGAGGGGGCGAAGGCGCCGCTGCCGCCGGGCGTCGTGAAGTTCCCGGCGAAGGGCGAGATGATCGTCTCGCCCGCGCTGAAGAAGCTGCTCGCGTCCGGCTCCGGCAAGCTGCTGCACGACCGCATCCCCTACCGCGCCGTGGGCACCATCGCCGACCGGGGACTGGTCGGGCCCGGCGAACTCGCCTAC
Organism: Streptomyces sp. NPDC048419; assembly: GCF_043200415.1. NCBI lineage: Bacteria > Bacillati > Actinomycetota > Actinomycetes > Kitasatosporales > Streptomycetaceae > Streptomyces > Streptomyces sp. NPDC048419. Next base: position 286,776 of record NZ_JBICXT010000005.1, read on the forward strand.
TACGCGGGCGCCTTGGGCCTGGAGCACCATCTGGCCGGCGGCAGCATCGAGCGCATCCATTACTTCGGGCCCTCCCCCGGGCACCAGCAGGACGGCCTGGACCCGATCCTGATCCTGCTCGTCACGATCATCTTCGTGGTGCTGCTGCTGCCCGTCGGAGTGTTCATCGCCGCGGCCGTCCGCTTCGGCGGCGAGCGCCGCGACCGCCGGCTCGCGGCGCTGCGGCTGGTCGGCGCCGACGGCCGGATGGCCCGCCGGATCGCGGGCGGTGAGGCCCTCGCCGGGGCGCTGCTCGGGCTCGTCCTCGGCACCGTCTTCTTCCTCACCGGACGTCAGCTGGCGGCCACGCTGGAGGTGCGGGACATCAGCGTCTTCCCGAGCGACCTCAACCCGTCGCCGGCGCTGGTCCTGGTCGTGGCCGTCGCGGTGCCCGCCGCGGCCGTCCTGGTCACGCTGTTCGCGCTGCGCGGGGTCGTGATCGAGCCACTCGGCGTGGTCCGTACGGCGAAGCCGCCGCGGCGCCGGCTGTGGTGGCGGCTGCTGCTGCCGCTGGCCGGGCTCGCGCTGCTGTACCCGATGATCGGCCAGGGCAACGACAACGGGAACTTCAACCAGTGGATGGTGATCGGCGGCACCGTGCTGCTGCTGGTCGGCGTCACCGCGCTGCTTCCGTGGATCGTCGAGGCCGTGGTGGCCCGGCTGAACTCCGGTCCGGTCTCCTGGCAACTGGCGGTTCGCAGACTCCAGTTGAGCAGCGGCTCGGCCGCCCGCATGGTCAACGGCATCGCGGTCGCGGTGGCCGGGGCGGTCGCCCTGCAGATGCTGTTCGCCGGGGTCGAGCACGACTACACGAAGTGGACGAAGAACGACCTCGACCGGGCGCAGATGGAGATCTCCGTGCGCGGTGACGTCCCGCTGTCCGAGGTGGACCACAAGCTCGCCGCGACCGAGGGGGTGCGCCGGGTGACGGCGCTCTCGCTCGGCTCGGTCGGCGACGGGCCGAAGGATCCGGACAACGAGCTGGAGGTGGCCGTCGGCAGCTGCGCGCAGCTGGCCGAGGTGGCCCGGCTGACGTCCTGCCGCAACGGCGACATCTTCCGCATCGTCGGCGACCAGTACGGCGGCGACACCAAGAAGCTGATCGCGCCGGGCCGCACCCTGTACTTCGACCCTGCGTACAGCGGGTCGAGCAGTCACACGGCGGCCTGGAAGGTGCCCTCCGGGGTGAAGACCGCGGCACAGCGCGAGGACCCCACGGGCTACGAGCGCGGCGGACTGCTCATCACCTCCGGCGCGCTGCCCGCGGCCGCGACGGCCGGCCTGAGCCAGAAGGTGTACCTCTCGCTCGACCGGTCGGTGGCGGACGCCGACGAGTACGCGCGCAACACCGCTGCCCGGCTGGATCCGCTGGCGGACGTGTTCACTCTGGCGTCCAGCAAGCAGTCGCTGCAGTTCCGGTCCATCCGCACCGGGCTGTTCGTGGGCGCCACCTGCGTCCTGGTGCTGATCGGCGCGAGTCTGCTGGTGTCGCAGCTGGAGCAGTTGCGCGAGCGCAAGAAGCTGCTGTCGTCGCTGGTGGCCTTCGGCACCCGGCGCCGCACGCTGAGCCTGTCGGTGCTGTGGCAGACGGCGATTCCGATCGCGCTGGGCCTGCTGCTCGCGTCGGTCGTCGGCCTGACGCTGGGCGTCGTACTGCTGAAGATGACCGGCGACACGGTGAGCGTGGACTGGGCGAGCGTGCTGTCGATGACGGGCATCGGCGCCGCGGTCGTCCTGGCCGTGACACTGCTCAGCCTGCCGCCGCTGCTGCGGCTGATGCGGCCGGACGGGCTGCGCACCGAGTGAGCCCTTCGTGCAGGCCCCTCCCCGCATCGGGGAGGGGCCTGCCGTCCGTCACAAGCTGTACTCCTTCACCACGCGCCGTACTTGGGCGAACAGCATGCCCACGTTGACCGACTTGCGGCAGACGACGACGGCGACGACGTCCTGCTGCTCATTCATGCGCACGAACAGGTGCGTGAGGTTCTCACTGTTGACCAGGATCTCCTGGAAGAAGTGGTTGTCGCTCTGGACTCCGCGCCGCTCCTTGAAGACGTCCTCGATCATCACCACCGTGCGCCCCTGGAACAGGTCGAGGGTCGCGCCCGCCAGCAGGTCCAGGACCTCGGGCGGATGGTTGTCGATGGTCTCGTAGGAGAGCAGCATGCCCGTGGACATGTCCACGACGCCCGAGGCGACGCATTCCGGGGCGTCGGTGCGGAGTGCCTTGACCAGGCCCATCACCTGGTCCGAGAAACCGGTGGTCATACGCTTCGTCGCCATCCCTTCAGACTCCTTCTGCCGTCTTGTGCCTGAGGATCGAACCGATGCGATCCAGTGCGGGTGCGGTCGCCCTGTGCAGCCGGTCGACGTCCATGCCCTCGTCGCCCAGGACGACCATCAGCGCGGTGTCACCGACGGCGTAGAACGCGGCACAGCCGTGGCTGCCGTACGTCACCGTCTGGCGCAGCGCGCCGCGTGAGGTCGCCTGCGCGGTACGGCGGGCGAGCCCGAGACCTGCCGCGGCGAGCGCGGCGAGGCCCTCCGGGTCGATCGTGTCGGCGGTGTCGGCCGCGATCAGCAGTCCGTCCGCCGCCGCGACCGCGGTATCGGTGATACCGGTCACCTGTTCCCGCAGGCCGCGCATCTCCAGCGCGAGGGCTTCGTGGTCCATGTGCTCAACTCCCGTATTTCTTTTCACAGTTCGGTACGTGTCTGGTCTGTTCGGTCACTTGGGGGATCCGTTTCGGAGGCGGAAGAAGCCGTTCGGTCCACGACGGGGGAGCGTGACCGGCGCCTGGGGTTGTGGCGGCGGTGGTGCGGGGGGCGGCGGGGTACGGCCGTGGATGCCCTCGGGCGGCACGCGGACCGCGATGGGCACGGGCTCCGGCGGGCACCGCAGGAGGCCCTCGGTGAGCATGCGGGAGACCTCGACCGTGACCGTGTAGACGCCGCGGCCGGTGCGGAAGGCGAGGTCGCGGGAGGTGCGGCGGCCGTCGGCGTGGTCGAGCAGGTCGCTGCGGAGTTCGCTCAGCGGGGCGGTGGAGTCCGGTACGGGGAGCGGCCGTTCACGGTCGGGGTGCACGGGGTGCGGCAGCCCGGCCAGGGCGGTCAGCTTGCGGGCAGCGTCCTGCAGCAGGCGCGCGCAGGGCTCTCCCACGGCCACCGGGGCGGGCGGTTCCACGCCGGCGTCCACGCGTTCGCAGCCCTCCACGCGGCCCGCGAGGATCGCGAACACCGCGTCCTGGAGCGCCATCGCGCACACCACCGCGAGCTGGGCGGCGCCGGCGTACCCGCGGGCGACCAGCCCGGCGGCCGGCCAGCGGGCGCCCCCGCACTCGCGCACCAGCGCGGCCCACTGCTCGCCGTCCACCCGCCCGGACCGCAGCAGCAGCGCCTCGGGCCCCGGCGAGCCGGGCGACTCGGCGGCGACGATGAGTCCGTGCCGCAGATGCAGCACGCCGCCGGGCGCCCCGGACACGCGCAGGGCACCGGTCCATCCCTCGCGCCCGCAGGCAGCGAGAGCCCGTGCCAGCAGGTCGTGGCCCGACATGACACCCCCCTGTCGCGTACCGCTGAGGGGGGAATGTGTATCAGGCCGAACGCATATTCAGGCCGGAGATTTCCGACCTGTCTCCAGGTGACGGAAGTTGCCCCCGGAGCCGGTTCAATTGGCTTTGTTCGGCGTGCATTTGATCGAACGGCGAACGCATTTCAGATGCCGCGGACGTCAGGAGACGGTGCCCTCGGCGCCGTCCTCGGGAGCCGCTTTTCCGGCCCCCGCGCCGGCCGGGACGACCTCGTCCTCGATCTCCTCGGGGGCGTCCGGCCGGGGCTGTTCGTCGCCGCCGGGGATGTGTTCCGCGGAGTACGCCCGCAGATACGCCACGACCGTGTTCGACACCGCCACCAGCGGCACGGCCACCACCGCACCGCCGATCCCCGCCACCATGCCGCCGGCGGCGACCGACAGGACCACCGCGAGCGGATGGACCCGTACCGCGCGCCCGAGGATGAACGGCTGGAGGATGTGGCCCTCGATCTGCTGGACCGCGAGCACCACGGCGAGCGTCATCACGGCCGTGAACACGCCCTGGGTGACGAGCGCGACGACCACCGCCAGCGCTCCGGAGGCCACCGCGCCGACGAGCGGGATGAAGGAGAACAGGAAGATGAAGACGGCCAGCGGGACGGCCATGGGCACGTCCAGGAAGAAGATGCCCAGGCCGATGAAGATGGCGTCGATCAGGGCGACGAGCACCGTGCCGCGCACGTACGCGGTCAGCGTGCGCCAGGCCCGCGGTCCCGCGCCCGCGATGGCTGGACGCGCCGCCGAGGGCACCAGCTTCAGCGTCCACTCCCAGATACGCCGCCCGTCGTAGAGCAGGAAGAGGGTCGAGAAGAACGTCAGCAGGATGCCGGTCAGCGCCTCCACCACGACCTGCACGCCCTCGAGGCCCGCGGAGGTGATCTGGTCGGTGTTCGCGCCGACCGCGTCCCGCAGGTTCTTGGCGATCTGGTTGATCTGCTTGTCGGTGACGTGGAAGGGGCTCTTCAGCAGCCAGTTGCGCAGGTCGTCGATGCCGCTCTGGATCTGGCTGGAGAGGTTGTCGATGTTCTCCATGACCTGCCAGGTCACGAACCACCCGATCAGGCCCATGACGACGAAGCCGAGGATCGCCGTCAGCGCCGTGGCGGGGCCGCGCGGAACGCCGTGCCGCTTCAGGCGGGCCACGGTCGGCTGGAGCAGGGCCGTGATGAGCAGGGCGACGACGAAGGCGAGGACGACGAGTTGTACGGCGCTGATGACCCGCATCAGCACCCAGACCGTGCCGGCGAGCACGAGCAGCCGCCAGCCGGCCTCCGCCGCGACCCGCACGCCCCACGGCACGGCCTGCGCCGGTTCGGGACGGACCGGACGGGCGGGGGGCGGAGCCGGCACGTCGGCCGTGCGGTCCGGGGCCGGCTTCGTCCCGTTCTTGCGTGCGGAAGACCGTGCGGAAAACCGTGCGGAAGACGGGGTGTCGTCGTCGGTCGACTCCCGTTCGACCTCGGCGCGGCGTTCGTCCAAACGCTCACTCACCTCGGTCAGGCCGGCGCCGATCCGGCCGAGCCACCCTGGAACTCGCGACATGATCCGTCCTCTTCCCCCGTCTGTCCCCACCACTCCCCCCTGGAGTCGTTGCGTCCGACCGTACATGGCGAAAGCCCCTCCCCCTATGACGGGGAGGGGCTGCGCAAGGTTGAGAGACGGGGCCGCCGGCCCCGGCGGCTCAGTACCAGTGGTTGGCCGACCAGAACGACCAGGCGTCGCACGGGCTGCCGTACCGGCTGTTCATGTAGTTCAGGCCCCACTTGATCTGCGTGGCCGGGTTCGTCTGCCAGTCGGCGCCGACGGACGAGTACTTGGAGGCGGGCAGGGCCTGGAAGAGGCCGTACGCGCCGGAGGAGGCGTTGACCGCGTGGTAGTTCCAGCTGGACTCGTGGTCCACGATGTTGCTGAAGCACTGGAACTGTCCGCTCGGCACCATCTGCCGCGCCATCGACTGGATGTCGGCGACGGAGTACGAGCTCTGGACGGGGAAGTCGGCCGAGGTGGCCTTGCTCCGGCTGGCCGCGGCCTTCGCCGCGGCGCGCTCCTTGGCCTCCTTGGCAGCCTTCTCCGCCGCGTCCTTCTTGGCGATGGCGGTGTCGGCGGCAGCCTTGCGGGCCGCCTCCTCGGCGTCCTTCTTGGCGCTGGCGTCGGCCTGGATCGCCTGGGCGTCGGCCTGCTGCGTCAGGGAGGCGGTCTGCACCTGGGCCTGCTGGCCCGTGGGTATGTCCGCCAGGAGCGTCGCGTCGGATGCCGTCGCCTCGGCGTCGTTGGGCTGGGCCGTGCTGCCCGAGGCAACTCCGACAACGCTTCCGACGGCGGTGACCGCGGTGGCCGAAGCCACTGCGAATCCCCGGACCGAAATCCGGCTCACTCGGTTTCCTTCCAGCATCGCCCGCTTCGGTGACCCTGGCGGACGCAATCGTGCCCCCTGACTCTGGCCTCCCAACTGCGGGGTCACGGGAGGCACGGGCCCGGTGGGCAACTCCTGCGAGAGGAGAGCCGCGTGGTGCGCGGGCGGCATACGACGACGCTGTGGAGTTAGCTGTGGTGCTTCTGTGGTGCCGTACCGCTGGGGGTACAGATGTGTCGTATGCGGGGCCTGACAGGAGTGAGACTCTGCCGTAACCGGACGTCGGGTGGCAATTCTGAGTTGCGTGTGAAAGCTCACATCCCGTTTGGCCCCTGGGATTTCGAGAAACAGCAACACGCGAAGGCGCCGCCCGGCTAGGCTCTCGGCCTTTGCTGGACGGCGCCAACTGACGCGTAACCGGCCCCAATTGGGCCGACGTCGGTGAGACCGGCTAGATCTGCCCGTCTTCGAGCATTTCGGTCACAAGGGCCGCGATCTGGGACCTCTCGGACCTCGTCAGCGTGACATGCGCGAAGAGCGGATGCCCCTTCAACTTCTCCACGACGGCGACGACTCCGTCGTAGCGGCCCACACGCAGATTGTCCCGCTGTGCCACGTCATGGGTGAGAACCACCCGTGAATTGGCGCCGATCCGGGACAGAACGGTCAGCAGGACATTCCGTTCCAGCGACTGGGCCTCGTCCACGATCACGAAGGCGTCGTGCAGCGAGCGCCCGCGGATGTGGGTGAGCGGAAGGACCTCCAGCATGCCGCGCGCGGTGACCTCTTCGATGACCTCGCGGCTGGTGACCGCGGACAGCGTGTCGAAGACCGCCTGCGCCCAGGGGCTCATCTTCTCGGCCTCGGAGCCGGGCAGATAACCGAGTTCCTGGCCGCCGACCGCGTACAGCGGGCGGAAGACCATCACCTTCTGGTGCTGGCGCCGCTCCAGGACGGCCTCCAGCCCCGCGCACAGCGCGAGCGCCGACTTGCCGGTGCCGGCCCGGCCGCCCATGGACACGATCCCGACGTCCGGGTCGAGGAGCAGATCCAGCGCGATCCGCTGCTCCGCGCTGCGGCCCTTGATGCCGAAGGCCTCCCGATCGCCGCGCACCAGACGGATGTTGCCCTCGGGCGTGACCCGGCCGAGGGCCTTGCCGCGCTCCGACTGGATCGTCAGGCCCGTGTGCACGGGGAGGTCGGACACCTCGGGCACATGGACGTGCCCTTCCTCGAAGAGGATGTCCACCTGCTCGCCGGGCAGGGTCACTTCGGACATTCCGGTCCAGCCGGAGGAGTCCGTGATGGCCAGTTCCGCGCGGTACTCCTCGGCGAGGAGACCGACGGACGAGGCCTTGATCCTGAGCGGCAGGTCCTTCGAGACGACGGTGACGTCGAATCCCTCGGCCTGCAGATTGCGGGCGACCGCGAGGATGCGGGAGTCGTTGTCCCCCAGGCGGTAGCCGCTCGGCAGCACGCTGGGGTCCGAGTGATTGAGCTCGACACGGACGGTCCCGCCCAGTTCCCCGATGGGGATGGGGGCGTCGAGGCGGCCATGCTTCACCCGGAACTCGTCGAGCAGGCGCAGGGCCTGCCGGGCGAAGTAACCGAGTTCGGGATGGTGCCGCTTCGCCTCCAGCTCCGTGACCACGACGATGGGGAGCACGACCTCGTGCTCGTCGAAGCGGCTCAGAGCGTTCGGGTCGGCCAGCAGGACGCTGGTGTCGAGAACATAGGTGCGCCGGTCTGGCTTGTGGCGCTTTGTGCTGGTCACCACGGAAGGACGTACCCCCTCGGATGAGGTCGGGGAGCGACGGAGTGGAGCTGGGCCGGTCGACGGCCGCCATGCACGGGCCGAAAACCGGCCCTCCGCCTTTTCGTCCGTGCTGTGACCGCACGATCGGGCTGGTGCAAAGGGCCTCCCGGGCGGACGGCCCCGTGCCGTCCGCTGAGATCCGACACCCGTGGTTCGGGCGTCGACCTGCTTGGCTTATGCCCTCGAACAAGCGTCACCATGCCGACATGTATGGCGGCGCGCTGGTGAACTCCTTGTTACTTCCGCCCCAAATGGGGTGGTCCCGGCCCACTCGGAGGCCGCCGATGCCAGTCGTGGCAAGGGTTTTGTCAGCCGCCGTAACGCCGGTGTCGCGCCGCGTAGTCACGCATGGCGCGCAGGAAGTCGACCTTGCGGAAGGCCGGCCAGAAGACCTCGCAGAAGTAGTACTCGGAGTGCGCGGTCTGCCAGAGCATGAATCCGGACAGGCGCTGCTCGCCGCTGGTGCGGATCACCAGGTCGGGGTCGGGCTGGGCGCCGGTGTAGAGGTGCCGCCCGATCATGTCGACGTCGACGGCCTCGGCGAGGTCCTCCATCGAGGTGCCCTTGTCCTGGGCGTCGAGGAGCATGGAGCGCACCGCGTCGGCGATCTCCTGCCGGCCGCCGTAGCCGATCGCCACGTTGACCATTATCCCGTCGATGTGGGCGGTGGTCTCCTCCGCCTCCTTCAGGGCGGTCTGCATCTGCGAGGGCAGCAGGTCGGGGGTGCCGACGTGGTGCACGCGCCAGCGGCCGTCCGCCGCGAGGGTCTTCACGACGTCCTCGATGATCCCGAGAAGCGGGCCGAGCTCGTCCTGCGGACGGTCGAAGTTGTCCGTCGACAGCAGCCAGAGGGTGACGACCTCGACGTCCGTCTCGCTGCACCAGCCGAGGAACTCCTCGATCTTCTCGGCGCCCGCCCGGTGACCGTGCACGGTGGTGGAACCCGAGGCCTTCGCCCAGCGACGGTTGCCGTCCATGATGACGCCGATGTGCTTGGGCACCTGAGCGTGGTCCAGGTGGCCCTCCACCCGGCGCGCATACAGCCTGACGAGCAGGCCGCGCAGCTTGTCGCGCAGGTTCACGTGTTGTTCAGCCCCTCCGTGCAGATGCGGTCCCCGCGGCTCGCAGCCTACCCCTGCGGGGCTTGGGCGTGGGATTCGGGGGGCCGGGGTGGGGAGTTGGGGCCGGGGGTTCGTGGGCGGTCACATCCGTCGGCGGGTGCGGGTCCGCGGGTGGCTTGTCGCGCAGTTCCCCGCGCCCCTCAAAAGCAGCTCGCCGGGGCCCTGAAAGCAGTTGGCCGCGGCCCTGGAAAGCGGTTCGTCGCGGCCCCTGAGCACGCGAAAACGGGCCGGTCCGTGGGGGGGAGACGGACCGGCCCGAGGGGGGGTTTCCACCATAACCCTTCGTGAGGGCGGGTGGGTGCATCGGCGTGGCACAACTACTCTCCGGAATCGAACGGCGACGCGCCGGTGGCCGCCGCGCGGCCGTCTTATGGCTGGTTCATGGCCGGATGACGGCTGATTCCCAGTTCGGTCGGCGGGCGTGGCGCTGTCCCCCGGGCGGGTGAACCGGGCCGCGGATCCGGACTTGACGCAGAAAAAGGCACCGCGCAGCCCCCTCCACTGCGCGGTGCCGCCGCGCAGCTTTGCTCACGCGAATTACCTGTCCTTTAACTTACGTGACGCTTAGGGCAGAGGCGAGCCAACCTTGATAACGATGTGAAAACCCGGCCAGACCTGTGAATGTGCGGGTGCTACCTGCCCTCGATGCCGCAAATGTCCGGCCTGGTGAGTACAGAGGGGCTCGGTATATAGGACAAAATCTGACCTCCATCCGGCCTACCGTCGACTCATGACCCTGACGATCACATGGGACGAAGCGAGCGCGCGGCGGCTGGAGCGGCAGTTCCTGGCCATGCCCGCGGAAAGCGGCACTCCGGTCGCCGACGTCGTAGGCACGATGCTCGGCGCGCATGCGCAGGTGCTGTCCGCGGCGGAGGTGTCGGTGGGGGTACGGACCGCGGACGGGACGCGGGCCGGGGTGCGCGCCGCACTCTGGGGCGGCTCCTCGCCGGCGTCGCTGGTGAAGATGCACGGGCCGCGCGGGACCGTGCATCTGCTGCCCACGCGTGAACTGCCGCTGTGGTGCTCTGCCTTGCCCGCGGTGCCGTACGGGCCGGGGCCGTTCGCGCCGGACGTGCGAGTCACCGAGGAGCAGGCGCGGCAGATCGTGGCGGCGATCGGGGACGCGCTGGAGGGGGTGTGCCTGACCGTCGACGAGCTGAGCGAGGAGGTCGTCGCCCGCACCGGCTCCTGGGCCGGTGACCGCGTGATGCCCGCCTTCCAGGACCTGTGGCCACGCTGGCGGCAGGTGATGCACCGGGCCGGCCAGTCCGGCGCCCTCTGCTCCGGCCCCAACCGCGGCCGCAAGGTCACCTACACCCGCCCGCCCCGCTTCACTCCGCTGCCGCCCGACGAGGCGGTGCGCGAGCTCGCACTGCGCTATCTGCGGTCCTACGGCCCCGCCACGCCGCAGAACTTCGGCAAGTGGCTGGCGGCGCCGACCGGTTGGGCCACCGCGCTGTTCCGGCAGCTGGCCGGGGCGGGGGAGATCGAGGAGGTCGCGTTCGAGGGGGCGACGGGGTGCTGGGTCGTGGCCGGTGACACGGAGTTCCCCGAGGACCGTGTCCGCGGGGTCCGTCTGCTGCCGTACTTCGACGCCTACGCCATCGCCGCGCAGCCCCGGGAGACCCTGTTCCCGGGCCCCGCCCACCAGCGGGCGCTGGCCGGCGGGCAGGCCGGCAACTTCCCGGTGCTGCTGGTGGACGGCGTGGTGGCGGGGGTGTGGCACCAGCGCCGCCGCGGCCGCCGTACGACCGTCACGGTGGAGCCGCTCGGGCGGCTCACGGCGCAGCAGGAGAGGGAGCTCTTCGAGCAGGTGGAGCGGGTGGGCGAAGTGCTGGAGGCGCAGCCGGAGTTGGTGATCGGAGAGGTGACGTCAGGGGCGCACGCCTAGGGGGTGCGGCTTGCGGGCCTCGACGAGGTGGCGGGTGCTGTGGGCTACGAAGGGGCCCTCGGTCTCGAGCCGGTCGTGCAGGTCACGGAGCCGGTCCTCGTAGGCGTCGGCCGTGAAGTCCGGGACCATCCAGATCACCTTGCGCAGGAAGTGGACGACGGCGGCGATGTCGTGGAACTCGATGCGGAGCCGTTCGGCGCGCAGGGTGACGATCTCCAGGCCGGCGGCCTCGGCACCGGCGCGTTCGTGGTCGGGGTGGCGGGCGGCGCTCTGCTCGGCCGGGAGCGGGCCGAGGAAGTGCTCGACGAGCTCGAACACGCTGCGGGGGCCCACGTGCTGGGCGAAGTACGTGCCGCCGGGCTCCAGGACACGGATGATCTCCGGCCAGTTCGGGGTCACCGGGTGGCGGCTGGCGACCAGGTCGAAGGCGCCGTCCGCGAAGGGCAGCGCCGCGTCCTCGGGCGCGGCGACGACCACGGTGCCGCGGGGGCGGAGCAGGGCCGTGGCCTTGGCGACGTTCGGCGGCCAGCCCTCGGTCGCGGCGGTGAGCGCCGGGGCCTTGGCGGCCCGGCCGAGCGCGAAGTCCAGGACCTCTCCCCCGCCCGTCTGGACGTCCAGCGCGGCGGTGGCCTCGGCGAGCCGCCCGGCCAGGGAGACGGCGTACCCCCACGACGGCCGCTGTTCCGTGGCCCGGCCCTCGAACCAGCTGAAGTCCCAGCCTTCGGTGGGCACGGCGACGCCCTCGGCCACGAGGTCCTCGAAGCTACGGGGCTGGTTCTGGGGCATCGGGTCTTCGGTCCTGTCAGAAAGGTCGGAAAGGGCGGTCGGACTACTGCGCCGCCGGGCCGGCCGCCGGGCGGGTCAGGGGACGAGCGGCCGGACCTCTTTCGCCACGAAGCGCACGAAACCCTCCGGGTCGGGCTCGTCGCCCGTCGGCTGGAGGATCACCGTGTCGGCGCCGGCCTCGGCGAGACGCTGTACGGCCTTGGCGACGGTGCCGGCGTCCCCCGCGACCCCGAGGTCGGGGGCGGGTTCGAGCCCTTCGCCGGCCTGTTCGGCGCGGAGCCGGGCGACGGCGTCCGGTCCGGTGGTGGCGAGCAGGTAGACCACGACCTCGTGCGGGTCGGCGGTCCGCCCGGCCGACTCCCGCCCCTCGTCAATGAGTTGGCGGGCCTTGCGTACGCCGTCCACCGTGGTGGACGCGGTGAGGACGGTGCCGTCGGCCGCCTCGCCGGACAGCCGCAGCGAACGCGGCCCGGTGGCCCCGGCGAAGACGGGCACGGGAGCGGACGGCGGCCAGTCGAGGCCGACGTCGTCGAGGCGGACGTAGCGTCCGGCGGTGGTCACCCGCTCGCCGCTCAGCAGGGTGCGCAGGGCGAGGAGGTGCTCCCGCAGCAGGGTCAGCGGGGACTCGGCGCGCGCGCCCACCTGCCCCATCCATGCCTGTACGCCATGTCCGACGCCGACGATCGCGCGCCCGGGGAACATCCGGTGCAGGGTGGCGGTCTCCATGGCGGTCACGGCGACGTTCCGCAGCGGCACGGGCAGCAGGCCGACGCCGATCCGCACCCGCTCGGTCCAGGCCAGGGCGGCCGCGGCGGCCGAGATCCCGCCCTCCAGGAAGCAGTCCTCCCACAGCCAGAGCTCTTCGAGTCCGGCTTCGTCGGCGGCGCGGGCGACGGCGCGCAGTCGCTCGGGGGGCAGTTGGGGGCGGAACACGGCACCGAGTCCAGTCATGCGTTCTTTCCTACCCGCGCCCGAACCGACCGGACAACTGCTTTACGAGGCGGCGCCGACGGTGTTCGGCACGTAGTGCAGGTACTCGACGCCGTTGCCGAAGGTGCGGCTCTCGGCGAGCCGGAGGGACGCGTCGATGTCGGCCTCCGGGAAGAGCCGCGTGCCGTGGCCGACGAGGACCGGATGGACGTAGATCCGGTACTCGTCGACGAGTCCGAGCCGCAGGAACTCGGCGGCGATCCCGGCCCCGCCGAGCCCGAGGTCCCCGTACGACCGCTCCTTGAGCGCCCTGACCTCCTCGGGGACGACGCTCCGCACGACGGTCGCGTTCCAGTCCGCCCGCTCCAGGGTCCGCGAGTACACGACCTTCGGGATGGTCCGCCAGATCCCGGCGAACGCTGCGCCCACGGCGGAGATGTTCGGGTCCGCGTCCGCGGTGGGCCAGTAGCCGGCCATCAGCTCGTAGGTGCGGCGGCCGCTCAGCAGCGCGCCGTAGCGTCTGATGACGTCGTTGAAGTGCTGGTGGATCTCCTCGTCGACGGAGTGCCAGCTGATGTCGTGGTCGGGGCCCTCGACGAAGCCGTCGAGGGAGATGTTCATCATCAGCACGATCTTCGACATCGGTCACCCAGCAGTCGTCCGTCCGAATCGGTCGCCGCACACCGTATCCACAGGTGGGACCGGTGCCGCGGTCCGGGCGGTCAGCTCGCCGCGAACGCCCCCAGCAGCAGTCCCGTGAGCGCCCCGCCCATCATGAACGGCCCCAGCGGGATCGCCGACTTGCGGCCCGCCCGGCGCAGCACGACCATCCCGAGGCCGTACACCGCGCCGTAGAGCAGGCCCATGAAGGCACCTACGAGGAGGGTCCCCCAGCCGTACCAGCCGAGGGCCGCGCCCAGCGCGAGGGCCAGCTTCACATCGCCGAAGCCCATGCCGGAGGGGTTGATGAGGAAGAGGACGAGATAGGCGCCGCCCAGGGCCAGGCCGCCGAGCAGGGACGTGGGCCAGGAGCCGGTGCCGGCCGGAAGGAGCGCGGCGACGCCGAGCAGGACGGCGGTCGCGGCGGCCAGCGGCAGGGTCAGCACGTCGGGGAGGCGGTGGACCCGGTGGTCGATGAGCGTCAGCAGGACCGCCACGGGCGTGAGCAGGACCCAGACCGCCGTCTCCGGGTGCAGGCCGCCGGCCGCGGCGAGCCCGGCGCAGACGAGTGCGGTCACCGTGGAGACGGCGAACGTGCTCGGGCCGTACGTCCCGCACGGGCCGGCGCGCTCCACCGTCGCGCAGTCGGCCCGGCCCACCCAGCCGCCGTACGCACCCGTGATCGGGTGCCCGGCGGGGCAGTTCGCGCTCCAGGGCTCGCCCGCCTCGACCGACAAACGGTGCGCCGCGCGGGGCAGCGCGAGGCCCGCCCCCGCTCCCCACAGAGCGGCCACGACGATCAGGAGTACGCCCACGGCGGGACCCTACGGCGGCCGGGTCGGGTTCGGCATGGGTCCGTGGGCCCATGTAGGGCCCAGTGCTGTGCGGATACGTTCGGGTTCTCGCAGTTCTTCTGTGCACAGGGTTCTCCTGCGGACAGACGGCGACAACGGGAGGGGGCCTCGGCATGGGGCGGCGTTGGCAGGACGGACGGAGCACGCTGGTGGTGCGGGGTGACGGTGAACTCGGCGCGGAACCGGTGCCGTTGGAGATCGCCACGTCCTACCGGGCCCGTACGAAAGGCTTGTTGGGCCGGGACTCGGTCGAGGGAGCGATCCTGCTCTCCCCCGCCAACAGCATCCACACCTTCCGTATGCGCATCCCCATCGACGTCGCCTATCTCGACCGCGACCTCATCGTCATCGCCGTACGCACGATGAAGCCCTGGCGCCTGGGCCTGCCACGGCCCCGCTCCCGGCACGTACTGGAGGCGGAGGCCGGGGCGATGGCGGGGTGGGGGCTGCGGGCTGGAGTGCGGGTGGAGGTGACGGGCGGGGTGTGACGTGGCGAGCAGGTGCCGGCGGGGCTGCCGACCGGTCGCCGCCAGTTGCCCTTCTCCCCGCCAGTTGCCCTTCTCCCCGCCAGTTGCCCTTCTCCCCGCTAGTTGTCCTTCTCCCAGCGCCGCATGTCCTCCGCGTTGCCGATCCTGATGCCGAAGGCCCAGGTCGGGTCGAAGAACAGCCAGTAACGGGACTCGAGTTCGAGGGCCAGGCACTTGAGGACACCCCCGGCCGGATCGGACCCGCCGTCCGTGAACGGGCGGACGGTGGTGCAGCGCAGCCGCGACCAGCCGTCCCCGAAGAGCTGCTCCCCCCAGGAGGCGTGGGCGACCTCGTCGTCCGTCTCCTCCTCCACGGTCTCGAAGAACTCGATCCCGCCGAGCGAGACGGACTCCACGAGCCGCACCGCCAACTGGTCGTACTGCCCTACCGATTCGAGCCGCAGCACCCCCTCGTCGAGCACCACGTGCACGACGAGCGGCTGCGGCCGGAACACGGGCACGGGCACCTCGTCCCGGTCGATGAGACCGGGGACGAGGACGTCGGTCACCTGGCGTTGCCGCAGGACGTCCTCGATGCGGTTCCAAGGGGTCACTGCCTGCTCCCGTCCTTCGGCCTCGGTCGCTCCGATTGGACCACGGGTCACCCGGCCTTCTTGGTGATTTCGATCGAGGTGTCCAGCCCCTCGCCCGACTTCAGCGCGGTCCAGAACTCGCCGTTCTCGCGCAGCACGATGGTCACGCCGTTGCCCCGGTAGATGAGGCCCTCCGGCTCGCCCTTCTTCAGCGTGCCCTTGCCGACCAGCTTGAACGTGCCGTTCTTGATGTTGGCCTCGATGTCCTGGAGGAACCGCGGCCCGTCCTCCTTGAGCTTCTTGTACTTCGTGCCGAGCGCGTCCTCGACCAGCTTCTTGTGGCGCAGGAAGTGGTCCTTGAACTTCTTCGGGTCGCCCTGCCGGACGGTCGGCTTCTTGGCCGCCTCGGCCTCTTCCTTGGTCATGCGGCCGGCCGCGCCGTCGGCGTCGTCGGCCTGCTTGCGGGCCTCCTCGGCCTCCTTCTTGGCGTCCTCGTCGCAGCCGTCCTCGGCGAGGACGAGGTACGGGGAGCCGCCGGCGGCAAGGACGGTGGTGCCGGTGCCGGAGGAGCCGGTGAAGGCGTTCCCGTCGGCGGGGGCGGTGCCGTCGTAGGGGATACGGCGGCTCGGTGCGGAGATGGTGCAGCCGGACTGCCGGGCCTTCTTCTCCGCCTCCTCGGCGGCGTCGTCGGCCTCCTTGGCCGCCTTCTCCGCGCCGGCCACGTCACCGGCCTTGGCCGCCTTCTTGGCGTCCTCCGCCGCCTTGGCGGCCTTCTCCGCGAGCGTGCCCAGCTTGCCGAGTTTGCCGAGCACGCCGACCTTCTCCACGACCTTTCCGACGTCGTAGCCCGGGATGAAGAGCGAGCCGATGTTCCAGACGACGGTCGTGACGGCACGGGTCTTGTTGCCGCTGTTCCACTGGTCGGCGACGTCCTTGCCGATGAACATGTCGTAGAGGACCGTGCCGCCCGTCTTCAGCGACGCGCCGCCCCAGTCGGTGATCGCGCCCAGGTAGTCGCCCTTGGACCACTTGTCGGCGGCGCCCTTGGAGTTCTCCACCCAGTTGTGGCCGAGCTGCTTGCCGTAGTCCCCGAGGCCCTTGAACGTGTCGAGGGGGTGCCGGACCATGTCGTAGATCCCGGTCACGTCGCCCCAGACGCCGTCGACGAAGAGGCCCTGGCCGACCTGCTTGACCTGGTTGCCGGCACAGCCGAAGAAGGCGCCGACGCCGGAGAAGCAGCCGTCGTCCTTCTTGTCGTCTTTCTTGTCGTCCTTCTTGTCATCCGGCTTGTCCGCCTTGTCAGCCGGCTTCTGGGCTCCGGGAGCGGCGGTCTTTTGGCCGGGGTCGGTCGTGCCGTCCCCGTTCCCGTTCCCATTCCCCGCAGTGACGTCCGTGTCGCCGCCCGACGGGGCCGGGCAGGCCATGCCGGTGACCTTGCAGACCTGGGCCTGGATGCCGCCGGAGATCTGCGTACCGAGCCCGGTGACCAGCAGTGCCGTGACGATCGCGGCGACGATCGCGACGAGACCCGCGTACTCGATCGCGGTCTGTCCCTCGTCCCGGCGCCAGCGGATCATGCGGGCCAGGGAGAAGGGACGGCGCTCGGCGCGGTCCAGTCCGGGGACGTCGTACCAGCGACGGCTCTCCGAGCGGAGCAGGAAGCAGAGGATGAGGATCGGCAGGACGAGCTGCGTCCCGCCGCGGGCCGATCCCGCGACGAGGTTGGCCGCGCCGCTCAGGATCAGCCACACCTGTACGGCGATCAGGCCGCGCCAGACCCCGAAGCCGCCTTCCCAGCTCCGCCGGGCCAGCCACCAGCCCAGGGTGCCGGGGGCGGCCCCGTAGACGAGAAGCGCGAGTACGCCACCGCCGAGGGCGCCGGCCGACGTCGCCGTGAACAGCAGGCCGAGGCCGCCGACGATCGTCATGCCGAACAGGACGTGGGCGAGGACCAGCGCGGACGCGAGCGGCGTGGGCATGTCCCGGCGCCTGCCGTGCCCTCCCGGCCACACGGCCCCGGACTCCGGCACTCCCCCGATCGACGCCATGACCGCCCCCCCCTCGACTGACTACTCGGCCGAGGTTAGGAACAGGCGGTCTGCCCGAGATGGGCCCGTGGACCCAAATCCACGCCCAAAGGACCGAAGGGTTACGGCAATCCGCCGGTGGAGTCGGTCACGGCAGCGACGCAGCGACGGCAGCGAACAGGACCACCGGCTCCTCCTTGTCCTCGTGGCCGACGCTCGCGGCGATGACGCGGTCGCCGGCGCGCCAGTGGAGGAGGTCGCCGAACCAGCCCTGCCGGACGAGTTCGCGGAGGAGGGGCGGGAGGCCGTCGTCCGTCGTCCGTCGTCCGTCGTCGAGGATCTTGCCGCCCGAGTTCACGGTGGCGCCGCCCATGCGGTGAGGGCGTCCCAGTGATGCCCCTCGGACCACTTCTTTCCTGCATCCCGAACATCCTGCGACCACTGGTCGGCTACGGCCGCTTTGGAACCTGCACTCGTTCGTCAGTGCCCGGTGCGGGCCTAGAGGCGGCAATGGGCCCCTTGTACCGCGTCACCCGGAAGGGTCGTGCGCCACCTGGCTCGGAAACCACCGCACCGACCCCAGGAGGTCCTGCACACCACAAATGAGGGAGCTGCGGGCTCACGTATCGCTTGAAGGGAGTGGCCGTCAGCACGGTGCCGTGGCCACGGATTCGCAGGACGGCCGGAACGCGGGCCTCCCGTCCCGATGAAGACTCGTAGTCCTTGAGCCGCCACCCGTGCGAGGCCGAGCTCACGACCTCGCACTCCACCAGGCGCCAGGAATGTGTACTCATCGCGCGGTGCATGCGCAGGGCCGTCACAAGTGCCCAGACATTGAGGGGCACCAAGATCGGCACGAGGACGACAATCCTGACGGTCATGGAGATGAACCGGTCATCGCCACCAGCTGCTCGTAGCAGGGGGATGAGGACGAGCGCGGGCCAGACCGCGAAGAGGAGAATCATCTGACGGATGATTCGGCGCCGTATCGCCCGGCCGGTGGGCGAGTGGTTGATCGCTGGCTGCGAGGCCCAGGGAAGTTGTGGAGAAGTCATGGTTATAGGCGTTCTCCCTTCTTTCCTCGTTCCTGTTCATCCGCGCCAGGGGAAAACGGATCCTCGAAGCTAACCATGTCTGCGACTTGCCTGAGGATGTCTCGATACTGCTCACGGTGGGCCACGGCCGCCGTGCTGAGCGTCAGAACGGCCAAGCGGTCACCGTCCGGGTGTGGAAGGTTGGCATAAATCTGAAGCAGCGGCTGACGAGGCAGGCCTGATTCGGCCGTTGGGGTGCGGACTGTCTCGCTGAACGTGGCAGGGCCACACGCGAGTTCGGCGTACTCGATGTTCGTGTGACCCCGGTCCGTCGCAATAGCCCGGGCAGCGTTGACCCCTCGCGGCGCCCACGCCGTGGCCACCCACCCGACGGTGAACAAGGAGAGCAACACGCCACCGTCACCATCACCCGTGTCATCGCAGTGCAGTCCGAGAGAACAGTGGACCGTGCCCGCCACGCGCAGGACGTGCACCATTCGTTGGGCATCTGCGAGGTTCGCCATGAAGCTCTGGCGGGACTGTTCGTCCGGTGCAGCGGCGAGGACGGGAGCGAGGGCCTCGCGTAGCTTCTCGGCGTCAGGGGACGTCGGCGGCTCAATAAGAGCTTCAAGAGGCAGGGTTGTGAAGCCTGCGGGAGTCACGAACCAGATGCCGTCGCCCGGTTCTGTGACGCTCGGATGAATGACCAGATTCGGTGGAGGTGTGGTCATGTTCGGTGGCTCACGCCCTTCGTTATGCGCGAGGCTGAGGAGTACTGTCGAGATTCTGGGCGCCGGCGCGACGGGCACGTTCTATGTCAGCAACTCCTGCGCCCCAGTTCTCAGGGACACAGCGGCGGTCGAAGACCGGACGCTGAAAGAGCAAGTGGAATCGCCTTGGCCTTTCGCCATTGCGATCGGAGGCGGCTACAACGGCCAGGAAGCGCGGATCGCCCGCGAACCACAGGGGTTCGATCTGCCGTCTACGGTGAGGCTTCGTACGGGGGCCGTCAAGGCGCTTCAACCACCAGTAAGAACGCTGATGCTTGATGAACACCAGGGGAATCTTCTCCCCGGAATTAGTGGGGTTCGGGAACTCGAACCACATTCCGTCGTCCCGAGCTTCCGGATGCTTACCGAGTCCACTGGGGACCCCTTCGAGGAGCTGCCAAGGATATTCCTGCAGGACGCGCCGCATTCGGAAAGCGCCAGGAAAATAGGTTAGCTGAACAAAGAACCGGTACAGGGAGTACAGGATGAACGGCAGAAAGACGAATACGAACGCCTGAGATGTGTACACCACCATCACATAGAACAGGCCTGGGTACGCAGCAGTCCACGCGATCTGCCCGAGCACGTTCATCGTCATGTGCCTCACCCAGGCAGAACGGGTGGGTTCGTGGTTCCAGGCTGTGGGGAGATCTGAAGACCGCATGGGGCACGCTTCCTTGTCCGATGTATGGATGGCAGGGATAGTGGGGTGATCCTGCTACTGGAAGAGGCGTCGGACCAAGTCAGTGGTCTCAGCGACATCGATCGGCCCTAGGAACATGCCGTCGGCGGACGTGGCGACATTGCCGACGGTGTCGTTGTCCAATGCGTCTACGAGGCTGGCGGACAACCCGTACGTCGCCGTGGAGAACCCAGCCCAAGGGGCACTGGCTTCGGCGAACTTGACTGCCGGGGCCAGTTTGGGAGCCTTGACAACAACCCATTCGGTGAACGGATTGTTGAGGTCGGTGAAGGCTTTGGCGGCCTCCATCGTCTTGCCCCCTGCCGCCGACAAACGCTCACCCAGAGTCAACGCTTCGCCGGCTGCCCCTGCGCCCCGAAGCGCGGCGGGCGCACCTTTCATCACGGCCCCGATGCCCGGCAGCACTCCGAGGGAGTCCGCTGTCAAGCCGATCATATTGCTCCAGAAGTCGGAGTCGAGCTCGCCTTTGGTGAAGCCATCCTTGATCGATGCCCAAACCTCCGGCTTCATTGTCAGCCTGGTACCGACAGCGGCCGCACTCAATACGGCAGCAGATAGCAGCAGCACTGCCGCCGCGGTCCCACCAGTGGCCACGAAGAGAGCCACAATGCCGATTGCAGCAGCTGTCCAGCTGAGGATGTCGGGCAGATTGTCGGTGATCCAGTCGAGGGCTTCATCGAAGAACCCCGGCTCGTGCGGTGCTAGTTTCTGGGTTGCATCACTGATCTTGCGCGCCCGGTATCGAGCCCTTTCTTCGTGTTCTTCGGCAAGCTTCTTCGCCTGGCCGATGATTTTATCGAGCTTGGCCTGCGCTTCCTCCACAGCCGTGTTTGCGTGGGTCAAGGCCTTGTGTGCATCGTCGTGACGTGAACCCTTCTTGTCCAGATCAGGGCTATTCTTCGCCTTGCTCGCACGACCTCTCGCCGCGTTCAGTACGTCCTGTGCGTCTTTTGCGTCCCGTTCCAGTCGCTTGGCTCGGCGCTGAAACTCATCGAGTTCACCTTCCCAACGATCGAGTTGCCGGGCAGCCTTGCGGATGGAATGCGCGGCGTTCTTCAGGTTGAGCGGCAATGGGCCGCCATCGAGCTGCTCCCGGAAGGCTACGGCCGCGTCGCCCTTCCAATAGCTGCCGTCCAGCAGCTTGGTCACCAAACTGTGGGAATCCTCCAGGACCTTGGCACAGTTCGCGAGCTTGACATACAGGTCGTGGACGGCGTCGGTGCTGCCCGGAGCAGGATTGAATCCCAGGTTCGGATATTCGTGATGCGAGACACCAGGATGCGACTTCAACCCTTGAGGCTTGTCGAGGTCCGCGCGAGCCCGCGAGTCGAGAAGTCCGTCCGGCTGCTCGAGCCCAGGAGTGTAAGTCACTTTGAGCCTCCCCCCTTGCCGTCGTTGGCGTTCTTCAGGGCTTCCTCCAGGGCCTTGTCCACCTCTTTGTAACTGTCCCTGCTCTTCCCGATGATGTCCGCAAGCTCCTCGGTCTGCTCGCCGATCTGCCCGGTGCCATACTTCCAGTCCTCCTGAAAGCTCTCACACGCGGAATCCAGATCATCCGTGCCAAGCCCTCTGACGGTGGCATCACTCAGCGCCTTGCGCAGTCCTTTCAACGAACTGCTCGACTTCTTCAGCAACTTCATGAAATGCGCAAGCTCATCGTGATCAACGGCCAGCCGTTCCGCCACGCGCTTCTTCCCTCTCCCCCTGCGGTGGCCAGGAGTTGATTAATCCTGGCCTTCCGCTTCTGATACACCTCCACCCGCCAGCCACCTCAGCAGGGAGGGTGCCCAAACTCCGTGACCGCGTCAGCGATTGACGGCCTGGATCTCCTTCACCGTCACGTCCTGGGTGTACGTGGACAGGCCGTCGGGCAGGACCGGTTGCTGGGGTGCTCCGTCGGGATCGGCGGAGTCGGTCCAGGTCACCTTCCAGGTGATCGACGCCTTGAACGGGTAGATGCCAGTGCCGGACGAGCGGCGGTAGGTGATATTGCAGGCCGCGTCGCTGCTGTCGACGGTGTAGCCGCTCTTCGCCTTGACCAGGTCGTACGAGCAGGTTTGCGGGTCGGCGTCAGCAGTGCCGGCCTCG
This sequence comes from Streptomyces sp. NPDC048419, assembly GCF_043200415.1. NCBI lineage: Bacteria > Bacillati > Actinomycetota > Actinomycetes > Kitasatosporales > Streptomycetaceae > Streptomyces > Streptomyces sp. NPDC048419. Next base: position 308,503 of record NZ_JBICXT010000005.1, read on the forward strand.
ACCTTGAGGGCGACGGGCGTCGCGACCGTGGTGGCCGCCATCTGGACGCCCTTGTAGTTGATGCTGGCCGTCGTCCAGACCCGGTCGAAGTCGCTCTTGAGCTTGACCTGTGTGCCGAGATTGACGATGAGCCGGTCTGCGCGCGGGCTGAGCTCAATGGGTGGGGTAGGCAACTTGGTCGAGTTGTAAGCGAGTTCGGAGAGGATTTCCGGGGTGAGTTGATGGGGTTCCGGCTTCGGCTGGGCCGGAGGAACCCAGATCTCCCAGTTGTCCGTCGTGACTGGACAGGCCTCGCTGTAATCGTCGTTCCGGAACTTCACCTGCCACCACAGGCCCTTGTCGCCCTTGTGGTAATCCTCGTCGGCCCGCTTCTTGGCGTAACTCGCCGCAGGTTCCAGCGCACCCCTGTACGAGGACTTGATGAACTCCTCGTACTCCTTCGACGTGTACATCGGTTCGTACCAGCAAACCGGGGGCTTCCAGTCTGCGTTCGAGGAGGTGGCGGTCGCGGTGGGGGTGGACGAGCCGGGCTTCTTCTGGTTGATGACGATGTGGGCGCCGATGGTCCCGTTGGCGGAGTCGGCGCCCGACCCGGCACCCGAGGAAGTGCCGGTCTGCCCGGTTTGTGTGGTCCCCCCATCGCCGTCGAACTTGGGGTCACCCGCATAGGCCGGGAATCCCGTGCCCAGCGCAGCGACAAGGCTTGTGACCGCGAGTGCTTCGAGGACCCGACGGGTATGCATTCCCCTCATCCCTGCACGCACGACGGGTCCGCCTTCTTCCAGCTCTGCTGCACCACCTGCCAGTCGCCGCGAGTATCTTTCGCTACCTGGAACGTGTTCAGGATGAAGTCCTTGTCACTCGGCTTGGTGCGCAGCTCCTTGCCCGTCTTGATCTCCTTGCCGTACGCCTTGCGCTGGTCTTCGCAGTAGCGGCCGGCCGCCGACTTGTTGTTCGCGACGTCTGTGACCTCAAAGTCGTAGAACCGATAGTCACCCGTGATGGTGAGGCCGTCCTTCTTGACCTTCGCGACACGATTCCCCCAGTAGGTGAGGGCGGGCACCGCGAAGTAGCGATTCATGTTGACGGTCCGGCCGTTGCCCTTGGCGAATGCTTCGAGGTTGGACTGAGCCGAGTAGGCCAAGTCCCGCAGAATCGCGTCTTTCGTCGCGTCCCCGGTCGGCTGCCGCTCGACGGTCACCTTGATGTCCGACGGCAAGGCGAAGTTCGGTGCATTCTTCCCGGCAGAGGCGGAGACGGAAGGCGACGGGGAACTCGATCTGCCCGTGTCCGCCCCCTTGATCTTGTCCGAGGACGAGCCGTCACCTCCCCCCGAGCCGCAGGCGGTCAACAGCAGGGCCGCGGAAGCGGTGAGCACGGCCGTCGCAAGCCGGGCGGGGCGGTTCACTTTGGGACTCCCGTTGAGGTGGGGGTTAGCTCAAGCGAACCAACGCTATCCGTGGGGCACATGCGGACACCAGCCGGGACCCGGCCAAGATCAAGTCAGCTGGCCATGATTTGAATCGAATTGAGCGTGAACGCCCTGCACACCATGTGATCACCTGCGCTGCGTCGAGTGATCGACTGCACAGCCGTCGGCCAGGGTGCACGACCCTGCGAGGCGGACCTGCCTGTCAGTGCTGCGCTTCGCAACTCCAGGAGAATCTCGCGTGATCGCTGCAGCTCTCTGCTCCAGCGAAATCCACGCAGCAGCCAGCGAACTGTCGGCCGCGGTTGGCCGTGACGGAAACGGCGAGGACTCGGCTCGCCATGACCGAGGACATCGAGCGCGGACCGAGTACCTTGATGCCCTCAACGGCGTCATGAGGTCGGTCTCGGCAACCGAAGCCACCAAGACGTTGACGCAGGGGCCGGTGAGCATCTGCGCCGCCCCAAGTCCGCCATGAGGTCAACCGGGTGACTCCGCATCCTCTGACCGGTCCCGGCGCGAAGCACTGGCCTCTCTCATCCTGCGGCGCATCGCCGCGAACTCCTCGTCCGTCACGTAATGCCCGAACCGCTCGGCGAGCAGGGCACGGGTACGGTCGGCCCGTGCCCTGATCTGTTCCAGGGTCAGCATCTGGGCAGCGGTCTCCTGCTTCCGGAACTCACCCCGCTTCCCGTCGCCGGCTGGGCGGTGGCAAGGGCAGCCGCAGCGGTGCATCAGCAGCAGGCGCGTGCTGTATGGCAGTGCTACGTTCCGCAGTTGGCGGCATGCGCCGTGCACCAACTCGTACCCAGGCCGCTGCGCAGGGGCGCACTCCGCCGACAGCGCCCCTGCGTCCACCGCGCCGTACGCCTTCACCGTTCACGTTCGACGTGAGCAGTCATGTCCTGCGTATCCGATGGCGGAAACTGCGTGGCGCACGTCGCGCAGGCATACACGGTGAAACCCGGCCCCGAGTTCTGGTGCACCACGCACACCGCGACCGGGGTTTCGGTGGTCACATGACAGCGCACGCACATCCGTACCGGCGATCGTTTCCCCGCCCCCATCTGCCGCCACCGACCCCGCGGGGGCCAGGAAAACCACCGTTGGGCGTGGGAATTTTCCCTCCGGTGATCATCTCCGGCGTGATCGGCTTACCCGGATCCTCGGGCGATCCTTTGTAGATCTCGGCTCCACTCTCCCCGCGCGGCCCCGACGGCCCATAGCTGGTCACCACCTGCCCTGACCGGGTCCTTGCCCAGACCGCCCCAGGTTCTGGCTCCACCTTTCCAAGTACGGCGGGCCAGCCAGCAGCCGACCACGCCGGGCGAGGCCGCGTACACCACCTGCGCGAGCAGCCTGCCGTCCACCGCGTCCAGCGACGCCGCTGTTAAGAGGAGCCCCAGGCCGCCGAGCACTGTGAACACCAAAAGCGTGTGCAGGAGCGCCAAGGCGACTGCGAGCGATCGGGGCATGTCCTGGCGCCCACCGTCTTCCGACGGCTGAGAACGGCCGAACTCAGGGCCCGCCATTAGGCGTGGACAGGTCACTCTTTTGATGGCGGTACGACCCGCCGATGGACGGGCCCGCCCCCGTCGGCGCTGACGTGGGGCGAGCCCGGAACGCTCAAGTGATGGATCAGCTCCCGCCCCGCGGGAACGTGACCTCCACCCGCCTGTTCTTCTTGCGGCCCGCCTCCGTGGAGTTGTCGGCGATGGGGTACTGCTCGCCGTAGCCGCGTACCTCGAAGGTGATGTTCGGGTCGTTGAGTTGCTGGTCCAGGACGTCCTGGACGGCGTTGGCGCGTTGCCTGGAGAGGACGTCGCCGTGGGCGGAGGAGCCGAGGTTGTCGGTGAAGCCGAAGACGCGGACCTTGGTCGCCTTCTGGTTCTTGACCTCGTCGGCGATCGTCGCGATGCGGGACTTCGCCTCGCCGCTCAGCTTCGCGCTGTCCTTGCCGAAGAGGACCTCGGCCTGGAGGGCGAACGTGACGTCGGTGTTGGTGTCTTCGCGGCGTTCGTCACCGCTCTGGTCCTCTACGACGGACTTGATGTCCAGGACTTTCGGAGAGGCCAGAGTCGCGCCCTCCGGGAGCTTCAGGTCAGGGTCGTTGGGATCGACCTTGACGGGAGCGGAGGCGGAGGCCTCGGTGCCCGGCGGGGCGCTCGGGCTTTCGTCGGCGTGGGCCGTCACCGCGCCGTAGAGATTCGCGGCGACCATGACGGAGGCGGCCGTGAGAGCGAGGGCAAGGCGCGGCGGCGCCTTGCGGGTGTAGGAACGGTTCATGGCCGGCCTCACCCGGAGATCTTGATCGAGCCGCTGGAGAACGTCGGTACCTGGAGATCGACCTCGGACGTGCTCGCCGGCGGCGCGGGGAACTGCATGAAGACCGGAAGCGTCTGGCCCGCCTCGAGGTTCCCGAGGCCGGTCGTGGTGAGCGGGCGGCCCTCCGTGTCGCGCAGCACGTAGTACCGCTTCTTGCCCTGGGAGTCGACGAGCGTGGCGCCACCGAGCGAAGGACCGTGCGCGATCACCTCGGTCTCGTCACCGCTGGTCTGGGGCGGGATGACGACCGACTTGGCGCCGTCGTTCTTCACCACCCCGTTCACCGTGACGAATCCGCCCGAATCCCTTTCGGCGGAGGTGATTTGGAGAAGCAGGCCGTCCGTGCCCTTCAGCTCGGCAAGAGGAGTCTCCGACTTCCCTTCCTGCGAACTCGGTTTGGATCCACCGTTCTTGGAGGCCGACGCCGATGTGTCGGGCTTTTTGTCGTCACCTCCCCCGCCGCCGCAGCCGGCCACCCCGAGGGCCAGTCCGGCCGCAACGGTCATCGCGACCATCCCCCTACGGGCCTTCGTAGTGAACCGAATGCTCATGACTCTGTTTCCTTCTCCACTCGTCGTTCGCCTGTCAGTCGGCCAGATGGACGTCGAAGAGGTCTTCGGGTCCGGGCAGATCGGTGAGGTGCTTCGGGTCCAGATCCCAGTCCCTGTCCTTGCAGGACAGCCGCGGCAGCACGTCGGCACCGGCATTCGCCGCCGGCAGCTGGAACGTACAGAGAGGTTCGATCACCGCAGTGGCGTGTGCATGGGCGTAGCGGGTCTCCGTGCCAGGGACGATGGACTCGCCGACGGGCTTGTCGGCTTTCACGTACACCGTGTAGCTCAAGGGCAACGGGACTGGCTGACAGCCCCCGGCGGCCATGTCCACCGGCGCGTCGTTCTGCGACGCCAGTTGGAACGCACGCCAGCAGCCGTTGAGCTGCGCCTCGTTGCCGTTGAAGATGCCCTGCCACTTGGTCGGGTCGAGTACGTTCTTCACCCACAACCCGGCAAGGTCGTCCCTGGTCTCCTGAGCCGCCGCGAGTGCCGCCGCGTCGGCGGCCGTCTGGGCACCGTTCCGATTCGCCGCGGCCTGGCCGACCGCGAAGTAGGCGAACGCAAGGAAGAGCAGGCCCCCCACCACCGTGATGTAGATGGGGAAGGCCTGCCCTGCATCGCCGTACCGGCGAGGTCGCATCAAGGAGCGACCTTGGCGATCTGCGCCTGAATCTTGCCGAGAATCGTCTGACCGAGGTTGGTGCCCGTGATCGCCAGGACGATCGCCACGACCACCGCGATGATGCCCAGGTACTCGACCGCCGTCTGCCCCTTGTCGCCGGCGCGGCGCTGCACTGCCTCGACCGTCGTGTTCTTCCAGCCGTTCACACGAACCTTGGTCGCAACGGCGGTCTTCAGCATCAGGTCGCTCATGGTGTTCCCCTCCGGGTTCGGCCGGCCGTGGACCGGCCGACTCCTGCGTCTCTGTGCCTTTCGCGTAACCGGCTTCCTCCTTGCCGGTGCCGCTTTCGACACGAGAAACGTACGGCGGAACACCCCGCCCACCAGAGGGTCCCAGGGCCCAATCAAGGGCCCAAAGAGAGGCCCAGTCGATGCTTTGGGACGGCATGCCGACGGCATGGGCCTGCGGGCCCTGCTTCACGATCCCCCGTACCGTCACCCCAGGTCACCCCACCCCTCGGCCCGAACCGGGCGCCGTGCCGAGCCACTTGGCGGCTGCTTCCGAGCGGCTGGTGCTGTGGAGTTTGGCGAAGATGCGGTTGATGTGGTTCTTGACCGTCTTCTCGCTGATGAAGCAGGTGGCGGCGATCTGCTGGTTGTTCATGCCGGACGCGATGTGGTCCATGATCTCCGCCTCCCTCGTGCTCAGTTGGAACCGTGACCTGTCCGGAGCGGCCGGGCGGCCACTCGACCATCCAGACGACGACTGTCCCACATCTGGTTGCAGTTGCGAAAGGTTTTCCGCAGGAACACCGGGAGCAGATGGCGGATACGTGTCGAAGTAGCCTGGTGGAGAGGTGATTTCGGCGTGGAGATACGGAGCCCTCGCCGATGCATTCTCGTATGCAGTCGCATCGGCCTGGCCCAGTCCCTCGGGGAGGGGCATGCCGCCGGCGGGGCTCTGGCCCTGGCGTAGTTGCGCCAGCAGCGCTCCCGCTGCCGTCGGCGTGAAGTGGGCCCGGCCTTCCTTGATGTCCCTTATCGCCGCGACCAGTTGGTCGGCCGTGAACTCGCCGTGCACCAGGTAGCCGCCGGCGCCTCGGCGCAGGGCCTCCTGGACGATCTCCGACTCCCTGCTGTACGTGAGCATCACGACCGGGGCGATGTGCACGAGGTACGGGAGTGCCGAGATGCCGTCCACGCCCGGCATGCGGACGTCCAGGAGGACCACGTCGGGGCGGTGCTGAAGGGCGGCTTCGTACGCCTGGCGGCCGTCTGCCGCCTCCGCCGCGACCGTGATGTCGGAGCGACCGGAGAGCAGGGCCGTGAGGCCCGCGCGGACCACCGGATTGTCGTCCGCCACCACGACCTTGAGCGGAGGGGGTGGGGGGAACGCTTCGAACGGGCTCTTGGGCGGCGGCTCCTGGGAGCCGGGACGGGGACTCGTCGGGTCCGGCATGGGGAGGTGGCCTCCTCTCCTCTGAAAGGGTTCGTGGGGGGACGGATACGGCGTGCTCATGCGGGTGAGGGCGACGGCGCCGCCGTCAGGGCCGCCAGCGGGAGTTCCAGTCGGACCTCCGTGCCCTTGGGGTGGCCACCGCGGCCGATACGGATGCGGGCGCCGACCGACGCGGCACGCTCGACCATGCCGACCAGGCCGAAGTGGCCTCCGCGGCGCAGTTGTTCAAGGGTCGTGCCGGAGGGCAGACCGCGGCCGTCGTCGTACACGCTGATGCGGAGCAGGTCTCCGTGGACGCCCGCGCTGACGTCCACACGCGTCGGGCCGGCATGGCGGTGGGCGTTCTCCATCGCTTCCGAGGCGATCGTGAGCAGCTGGCGTGCCACGGCCGGTGGCACGGGCGGGACGGCATGCTCGCCGGTGGGCCGGTACGCCGCCGGGAGACAGGTGCGGGTGCTGAAGTCCCGGGTGCGGGCGGCCAGTTCGACGAGCACGTCCGTGGCATGCTCAGGGTCCGACTCGCGGCGCAGGTCGGCCAGGAGTTCACGGGACTCGGCCGCTGCCCTGCGGGCCGAGCGGGCGACCAGTTCGGCCTGTTGCTTGACGAGTTTCGCGTCCATGTGGGGGGCGCCCGCGGACCCGGCAAGACCGTCCGCGGCAAGCGCCACGCCGTGCAGGGTCTTGGCCACCGAGTCGTGCATCTCCCGGGCCAGGCGCGCCCGTTCGGCGCTGACCGCCTCCGTGACCGCGAGGCGGGCCTGGACGGTGGTCAGGGCCTGGGTCGCGGCGCCGAAGCGGAGCATGAGGTTGCGCAGCGTCGAGCCGACCGCGCCCGCGATCACACAGAGGCCGGGCAGGAGCAGGGACTCCGCGGGGGCGGCGTGCAGGTCCTTCGAGGCCGCGTAGACCAGGAAGAGGATCACGGACTGGAGGGAGGCGAACGCCGCGGCGCCGCGCCAGCCGTAGACGATGCCGGCCAGGAGCGGCGTGCAGACGCTGACGTAGGCCAGGGTGGTGCCCGGGCCCGCCGAGATCAGGAGCAGGGAGCCGAAGAGGGTGTCCACCGCGAGGAGTGTCGGGTGGCGCAGGAGGAGCGGGCCGAAGCGTTCCCAGTCCCTGAAGAGGACGTAGGAACCCATGAAGGTGACTACGACCGCTGCGCCTACGAGGCGGGTGGCCAGGCCTGGGGAGGCGTTGACCAGAGCGGCGGGGGCGGCCAGGGCGATCATGGCCAGGCGGAAGCCGAAAACCTGGCGGCACATTGCCTGGAGGGCGTTGACCTGGATGGGAATGGTCGCGTTACCGGGTGCGGGAGGTTGGGCGGGCACCCGGGCTTCGGCCGGCTGATGGGGCTGACCTCCGTCGGCGACCGCCGGCAGTCTTCCCGCCACAGCAGCCTCCGCCGCTGCCACAGGCGCCACCCCCCGCGGATCCGGCTGCGCCGGCACCCCCGCCAGCCGCACACCCGCCGGCTCCCAACCCGGCGGCAGTGCCGGTGTCACCGACGTCACCGGGATGTCGGGAGCGCCCGTGCGGACGTGGGGTGGGAGGACCGTGCCCGCTGGTGGGGTGGTGATCTCCGGGGTTTTTGGGCGCCGTCGCAGCAGGCCCGTGCGTTCGGTCGTCGTCGCCATCTCCGTCGTCACCCCGTCCTACTTGCCCGTGAGAGAGCCGAAGTCGGTGCCGGAGCCGAGGATCAGGCCGGCGCCGAGGAGGATCATGGTGGCCGGGACCATGAAGGTGGTGATCATCATGGTGGCCTTGGGGACCGCGCGGGCCGCCTTGCGACGGGCGTTCTGCGCGTCCGTGCGGCGCATGTCCTTCGCCAGGGACACCAGGGTGTCGACGATCGGCGCGCCGAGCTCCTCGCCCTGCTGAAGCGCGGTGACGAACATGGCCACCTGCTCGGAGTCGTTGCGGCGGCGCAGTTCCGCGAAGGCCTGGCGGCGGCTCATGCCGAGGTCCATCTGCCGCAGGGTGATGCGGAGTTCGTCCGCCCACGGGCCCTCGTACTTCGACGCCACCCGGTCCAGGGCCTGGCGGAAGCCGAGGCCCGCGCTGACCACGACCGCGAGCACGTCCAGGAAGTCCGGCAGCGTGCGCTCGATGACGTCCTTGCGGACCCGGATCGCCGCCCAGATGCCGACCTCCGTCCAGAACGCGCCGAACGCGAACAGGATGGCGGCCACGATGAAGTTGCCCTTCATCAGGAACACCAGGCCGCCGACGCCGCCGAGGATGCCGTAGACGGCGCGGCGGGCCGCGTAGCGGTCGATGGTCAGGCCTCCCGGGTTGCCCGCGAGGTCGATCTTGCGGCGGTACCTGGCCACCATCTTGGGGCCCATCAGCCGCAGCACAGCCGGTGCGTACCGCATGCCGAGGCGGTCGACGAGCGAGTCGACCGCGCCGGTGCGGGTGGAGCCGACCTCCAGGGCCAGCGCGAGGTCGCCGGGCAGTCGCGCGTCCGCGCGGTACATGCGGATGCCCGCGAAGATGCCCCAGATGCTGAGGCCCATCACCAGTGCCAGCAGAAGTCCCACGGTCGTCCTCCCTCCAGGCTTCTCGGACGTCTCAGACGTCGATACGGGACATACGGCGGATGAGGATGAACCCGACCGCGTAGAGCGAGAACGAGATGATCACCGCGCCCTGGCCGAGCGGGGATCCTGTCATCCGGTCGAGGGCGCCGCTCTTGACGCCGTTCATCAGGAACAACGAGCCCACGCCCAGGACGGGGACGGCGTACGACGTCATGTTCACCTGGGACAGCTGGGTGCGGACCTCGCGCCGGGTCTCCTTGCGTTCCTCCAGCGTCTCCGTGAGGTTGCGCAGGGCGCTGACCACCTGGCCGCCCGCGCGGTTCGAGAGCACCAGCGTGGTCACGAGGACGACCAGTTCACGCGAGGGCAGCCGGTCCGCCAGCTCGCCCAGCGCGTCGTCCATCGACGCGCCGACCGCCAACTGGTTGGCCACCTTGCCCAGTTCCTCACCGGCCGGCGCCTCCAGCTCCTCCGCCGCCATCCCGATCGCCGTACGCAGCGCCAGTCCCGCCTGCGTCGCGTTCGCGAGGATGCGGGCCAGTTCGGGCAGTTGGTTGATGAACTTCTCGATCCGCTTCTGCCGCTGCCAGTTGAGGAACTGCAGTGCCACCCAGATGCCGAGCAGTCCGGCCAGCGGTCCGAAGAACGGGGCCAGGGTCGCCTGTCCGATCAGCCACAGTCCCGCCACCGTCGCCAGCATGTAGACGAAGAACTCGCCCGGCGTGATGTCCAGGCCGGTCGCCGACAGCCGTAGCTCCAGCTTCTTGCCCAGCTTCGTACGGCGCAGCCGGCGGTCCAGGTTGCGGAAGCGGCGCCGCTTGCCGCCGACGGGGATCTGGCCGGTGGCCGACAGCCGGTCGACGAGTTCCTGGCGCTGGGCCTTGCCCATGGCGTAGGCGTGCAGACCCACGACCGCCAGGACGCAGGTCAGCAGGGTGATGCCGGTGGTGAGCGTGACGAGGGTATGCAGATCCATCCTATTTCGCTTCTCTTGTCGCCAGTTGGCCTGCGGACTGGGCCACGCCGAAGGCCTGGGGGACGGGCTGGCTCGCCATGTAGAGGCGGTCCGCGGTGCGGCGTGGGAGCGGGAAGTATTCGAAGGCGCCGTAGATACGGCCGTCGGAGGCCATCGGCTGGGCGTTGAACCGGGCCACCGTCGCCAGCCGGTACGGCTCGCTGCCGTGGCTGTCGAGCAGTGCGACCTCGGTGATGCGGCGGGCGCCGTCGGCGAAGCGCGTGAGCTGGATGATCACGTCGATCGCGCTGTTGATCTGGTCGTGCAGCGCCTCGAAGGGGATCTCGACCTCGGACATCGACGCCAGGGTCTTCAGCCGCATCAGCGCGTCCTCCGCGCTGTTGGCGTGCACGGTGGCCAGGGAGCCGTCGTGGCCCGTCGACATCGCCTGGAGCATGTCGAGGGACTCGCCGCCACGGACCTCACCGACGACGATCCGGTCCGGGCGCATACGCAGCGAGTTGCGGACCAGGTCGCGGATGGTGACCTGGCCATTGCCCTCGACGTTCGGCGGGCGGGACTCCAGGCGGATCACATGCGCCTGCTGGAGCTGGAGTTCGGCGGAGTCCTCGATGGTGATGATGCGTTCGCCGTCCGGGATGATCCCGGAGAGGGCGTTGAGAAGGGTCGTCTTTCCGGTGCCGGTCGCGCCCGAGACGATGACGTTGAACTTGGCCTGCACCAGGCCCGCCAGCAGATACAGCATGTGCTCGTCCAGCGAGCCGAAGCCGATCATCTCCTGGAGCGTGAAGGAGCGCGGGAAGCGGCGGATGGTGAGGGTGGCGCCCGTGAGCGACAGCGGCGGGATGATCACGTTCACGCGCTCGCCGGACGGCAGGCGCGCGTCGACCATCGGATTCGACTCGTCCACACGGCGGTTGACCGTCGAGACGATCCGCTCGATGGTCTGCATCAGCTGGTCGTGGGAGGGGAAGCGGAGCGGGAGCTGCTCGACCCTGCCGCCGCGCTCGACGAAGATCGCGTCGGGGCCGTTGACCATGATCTCCGTGATGGACGCGTCCTCGAGGAGCGGTTCGAGGATGCCGAGGCCGAGCGCCTCGTCCACCACACGGCGGATCAGCTGCGAGCGCTCGACCGTGGACAGCACCGGCCCCTCGCGGCTGATGATGTGGCCGAGCACCCGCTCGAGCCGGGCGCGGCGCTCGGCGGCGGCCAGCGCGCTCATCTCCGCGAGGTCGATCTCCTCCAGGAGCTTGGCCCGGTACGAGGCGACCATGTGGCCGTCCTCGCCCTTGCTGCCGTTCTCCTCGGGGGAGTTGATACGTGCCCGCAGGCTCATGGTGTTCCTCGCAGTGCCTCAGTGGTCGAGCGGCATGGTGGCTTTCTTGTGGGCGTCTCCAAAACCGTCGTAGCCGGGGAAGATGGACGGGATGTGGACGGTGGCGGTGACGGTGACCTCGTCGCCGCCGGTCGAGGCCGGGCAGCTCCTGACGTCGACCCAGCTGCTGACGGCGTTGCGGCAGGCCTGCTCCGAGCCCTGCTGTAGCGAGGCGCTGCGCGCCCCGGCGCGTGCGGCCGTGCCCGCCTGCTGGGCGACGTAGGCGATGATGCCGAGCTGCACCGCCGCCATCGCGACAAGCAGCAGGATCGGCAGGAACCCCAGGTATTCAAGGGCGACTTGACCGCGGTCGCGGCATTTCCTCCCGTACGACATCTCAGTTCGTCGCCTCCTCGACGGCGCCCGCGTGGCCCTTCACGGTGAACGGGAAGTTGATGGCGCCGGGGAACAGGACGGGGACCTTGATGCTGACGTCCGAGGTGATGTAGCCGGTGCCGAACCCGTTGCAGCCCGCCGTGGTGCCCTCCCTCCACGCGCCCGACAGCTTGTCCAGCCCCGCCTGCCGGCACTTCCCGTCACGGTCGTACTGGGCCGCCGTCCCCGCCCGAACCGCCTCGTCCGCAGCATTCCCCGCAAGCGTGAACGCGTACCCCACCAGTACGAGCTGCCACAGCACCACCAGCGTGACGATGATCGTCGGCGTCATGCCCAGGAACTCGATGGTGACCTGGCCCCGGTCTCCGCCTCTCCACGACGTACGCATGCGCTCCCCCATGCCCCTCACTCCTTGCGCCGGCGGAAACTCACCGAACCCCGGTCGCCGCCTCGCAACCGTCCGCTCCTCTGGGCCCCTTCCGTCACCTTCACCAGTCCCAGCTCCCCCGCCAGCGCCCACAGCGCCTGCTTCACCAGGCCCTTGCTGTCCAGTTCGTGGACGCGGCCCGCGTCCACCGCCCCCTGGAGTTCCTTGAAGTTCGCCGGGATCGCTGTCGCGGCGACCGCCGTGCCCGTGATCTTCTGGATCAGCGGCGGCTGGATCTCCGTGCCGCGCGTGTGCCGGTTGACGACCACCGTCGTCTCCTCCGCCTTGCGGATCTGCAGCCGGTCCCACATCCGCACCGTCCGCTTGGCGCCACGCACGGCGACCACGTCCGGCGTGGTGATCAGCAGGGCCGTGTCCGCCATCTCCACCGCGGCCGCTCCCGCGCCGCTGAGCTGCGCACCGCAGTCGACGACCACGACCTCGTAGCGGGAGCGCAGTGCGCTGACGATCTGCCGTACGGCCCGGTCCGTCACTTCCTCGCCGCGTTCGCCCTCACCGGGCGCGAGCAGCAGGGCGACGCCCGTGTCGTGTCGGAAGACCGCGTCCGCCAGCACCCGCGGGGAGATGTCCGTGATCGCCGCCAGGTCCACCACCGAGCGGCGGAACTGCACGTCGAGATAGGAGGCCACGTCGCCGGCCTGGAGGTCCATGTCCACCAGCACGGTGCTGCGCCCCGACGCCTGTGCGGCCAGGGCCAGTTGGATCGAGGTGAGCGTCGCTCCCACGCCGCCCTTCGCCCCGCACACCGTGACGACGGTGCCGCCGACACCGGTGAACACGTCGCCGCCGGAGCCCAGGTGGCGCCGTACGCCCACCGACCACTGCGCGACGGCCTGGACGCGGCTGGCCAGCTCCTCGTAGCTCAAGGGGAGGGCGACCAGTCCGCGCGCGCCGTAGTCCATCGCGGCCTGGAACAGCCCTGGGCCCGCGTCCGAGGTGACGAGGATGACTCCCACCGCGGGGAAGCGCAGGGCGACTTCGCGGATCAGCTCCAGGGCCGGGACCGGGCCGATCCGCTCGTGCACGACCACGACCTCGGGCAGCTCGTCGATCGACTCGGCGGCGAGCCGCGCGAGGGTGTCGATGAGCTGTGTCGAGTCGGCGACCGGGGACACCGGTTCGGCGTCGGGCAGTTGGCTGAGCAGTGTCGTGATGGACCGGACCGCGTCCACGTCACCGACGGCCGGGAGGATCCTCGTGGGCATGGCCTCTCACTTGTCCTTCGCGAGCTGGTACGTCCGGTCCCGGTCGGGGACCGTGGTGTCGCTGCCGGGCGCCACCAGGGCGAGCCGGACCCGCTGGGCGAACGACTCCGCGTAGGTGATGCGCTGGGCGTCGAGCGTGGAGAGGGCGAAGGTGATCGGGACGGCGTCGGTGGGCTGCTGGTTCTTGTTGCTCTCGGTGGGATCGAGCGCGGTGATCTTGCCGACGTCGAGGACCTTGGCGTTCGTTACGATGATCTTGGACTGAGCGGGGTCACCCTCCCGTTCGCCCGCGAAGGTGGCGTACACGTTGACGGTGGAGCCCGGCGTGATCTTGCCGGCGACACCGGTCGCCGCATCGATCATGATGGCGACCTCCTGCTGCCCGGGCTGCAGGGCGGGCTGGTTCACGATCATGTCGCTCTGCAGCAGGGATCCCGCCTGGAGCGTGGTGACCGCGATCTTGCCCTGTATCTCGCGCAGATTGGTGATCGCGTTGTCCGACAGCCAGCGCTTGGGCATCTGGATCTTCTCGAACTGCCCCGTGTTCAACTGGGTGTAGGGCGCCACGTTGGTCTTGACCCGGTAGGCCGTGACCTCCGGACCGACCTTCGACTTCACGTCGCTGATGACGGACAGGACGCCGGCGAACGCGCCGAGGGCGCAGACGACCGACAGGAGCAGGAGTAGCACGCCGCGGCGCTGACGGGAGTTCATGAACCGTACAACCTCATTGGGGATATCGGTCGAGCGGAATGGAATCGTGCGAGCGGTGCGTCTGGAGGTTCAGGACTCACCCGGCGGTGATTTGGTTCTCCAGGAGCGGTGGTGTGGCGGAGCAGAAGACGCAGCGGTCGCCGATGACGTCGATGCCGCACCAGTGGCAGACGCCCTGCCGCACCGACGTGACCAGCTGGTACAGCACGGACAGGTCGGGGAGGTAGGCGGCGAACTCGATCAGCTTGCCCGTACCCCACCAGATCGGTGACTCGGCCGGCAGCGGCGCTTCCTTCAGTCCCTGGACGCTCCAGGACTGCGCGAGGGTTGCAGTGACCCAGTCGGACTGCAGCTGCCCCTTGGCCACCAGCATCCACGTGCCGAACTCCGGGCCGCTCAGCCCGGCGCCGGGAGCGATCTTCACCAGCTGCGGCTCGGGGTGCGCCAGAACGCCGAACTGGCTGCCCGGTACCCACGACTTGGCGTGCGACTTCAGACCCACGGGGACGCGGTCGAGCCGGGCGACGGAGCCGAGCAGCGCGCCGGAGTGGATGTAGTGGGTGAGCAGGCGGCCGGCGGAGGCCAGGACGCCCGGACTGAGGTCGCAGGAGGCCAGCTGCCTCAACTGGCGTGCCAGGACTGCCAGTCCGAGTGGGGGCAGATCCGGACAGAACAAGGCGATACGGTCGCTCTCCAGCAGGGAGCGGATGGTGTGCAGACGTCTGTCGACCCCACGGGAGACCGCCTGCGAGCACACCACGATCAGATGCCCGTGCTGGTCGATCAGGCTCTGCACCGCGGCCAGCGCCTGCTCGAGCGGCTGTTCGTCCAGGTCCTGGAGGACGACAGCGGGCAGGGTCCGCTCGTCCTGCGGCGGCAGCGCCATGTCGGCACTGGTCACGGCAATGGCAGTTGGCACGCGCAGCTCCCCGTGTTACGCCGTCGATCCACCGGGGTTACTCCGGTACACCGAGATGACTTCACTGCGTGACTACCTCAGCACTGTATCCACGCCTCTGTGACCGGAGAACAGCGTTTCTGTAGCTGGTGGGCAACTGTCGATTCACAAGACACGCCAAAACGGGGCAGGTTGAGCATCTTGCCGGTCCCATTCCGACTCTGGGCCTCCGTTTGGGCCCCCGGGCCCACGCCGCCCGGCACCCCGCGCGCCTACCGTCGCCGCCGTCGGCAACAACCACACCGCCCGCCGAGGAGGGGTGCGCATGTCTCGCGGGGGAGGCATACGACCGTACGCACGAGGGAGATTGGCATACGACGACCGCGGCGCGACCGGCACCGAGTACCTCGGGATGGTCGTCGTCACGGCGGCGATCGTGCTCGGCATCTCGGCCACGGGCGTCGGTCGGACGATCTACGACAAGCTCGGTGCCGAGATCTGCAAGGTGGCCGGCGGCGACTGCTCCGCCGGCGGCCCGGATGCGGGCAAGCCGCTGACCGACGCCGACTACGAGCCGGCCCTGTGCCAGGTCTCCTCGGTCACCGACAAGGCGGGCTCGAAGGCCAAGATCCTGTTCTGGGAGATCGGCAACGAGTACGGCTTCCAGGAGCAGCACCTCAAGGCGAAGACGGACGTCAACCACGACGGCAAGGTCGACGACAAGGACGAGCTGGTCTATCTGACCTTCACCGACGCCGCGTCCGTCGGCGTGAAGAAGGACTTCCAGCCGGGCATGAAAGTGGGCAAGTTCGGCACCGACAAGGTGGAGCTCGGCGCCGGGATCAAGGTCACCAACGGCGACACCTGGGTCTTCGAGAGCCCCGACGAGGCCAAGCGGTTCCGGGACGACGTCGAGAAGCTGCAGATGTACCAGATGCGGCGGGAGATGCCCGGCGGCGCGGACGCCAGCCTCGGCGACAGCATCGCCTATCTCTTCGGCACCGGCCCGCTCAAGGACGAGGAGGACACCGAGAACCGGGTCAAGGACCACCTCGGCGACAACCGCAGGATCACCTACGGCAAGGTGGGCCTGGAGGCGTCCGCGTCCGCGGGCATCAAGTTCTCCATGGCCGACGAGAAGAAGCTCAGCGCCACGCTCGGCGGGAACTTCAAGTACTCGCCCGACGTGACCTGGACGGACAACGCGTACAAGAACACCAAGTCGTACACCTACTCCTCGTCCATCGAGTACGGCACCAAGGCGGGCTACCAGGCCGGCCCGCTCAGCGGCGACTACTCGGCCTCCCGCACCCAGACCGGCACCATCACGGTCACCTACGACAAGACGAGCGGCAAGCTGGTCCGCATCGACATGACGCGCACCGTCGAGGACGGCGGGCAGAAGGACGGCGCCAAGGTCGGTGGCGACAACGGCAAGGACGGGAAGGACAAGCGGGGCGGCAGTGTCGGCGAGAAGGGCACGGACAGCTCCACCGGCATCCAGGTCGTCACCAACTCCGTGAGTTTCGACCCCGGTCCGGCGGGCGACAAGGACCGGGCGATCGGCGAGCAGTGGCTGGACAGCAACAACGAGCAGATCGCCACGCCGTTCAAGTACATGTTCGACGACCACGCCCCGACGGGTCGTCCCGGCGCCGACGATCCCTTCGGCCGGTTGATGTTCGACAAGGGCAGGTCGAGCAAGATGAACTACACGGGCGAGGTCAACGCGGCGGAGTACGGCTTCGAGCTGAACCTCGGCCTCAGCCTCGGCCTGTCGATCAGCACCGAGAAGAAGTCCGAGACCCTGACCGACGCGCAGTTCCTGGGCGCTCCTCGCGGCAGCAGCCGCTCCTACCTTCCCTACAGCTACTGTGCGAACTGACGAGAGGGGAGCTCCCGCTGATGAAGACCCGCCGTACGTTCCTGGCCGCCGGCCTGCTGACCGCGTTCCTCGCCGGGTGCGGAGGCGGGGGCTCGAACTCCGCCTCGGTGCCCGGTGGTTGGGGGACGCTGAAGACGAAAGGCGTCGACGTGTCGTATCCGAAGGGCTCGGGCGGGTACCGGGAACAGTCCGACGCCGAGCGGAGCAAGTACAACGCCGCGGCGGCCGTCCGCACGGAGAACGGAAGGACGGTCTCGATCATCACCGTCCAGCTGAACTTCACTCAGGCGAACTCGGCGGAGCAGGCCGCGATCGCCGCCGAGGCCGGCATTCAGATGGGTGCGAGGGTCAAGGGCGACGAGGATGTGAAACTGGCCGGCGCGGACGAGGCCAAGCGGATCGACTTCCGTTTCAAGTCCGCCGGCCAGGACGGCGATCCGCCCAAGGGCACTCCGGTCAAGGGCGTGATCCTGACGGGTCTGGACTCCTCGGACAAGACCTTCGCGGTCCGGATCGACGCGGTCGAGGGCAAGCTCTCGGACGCGGATTTGAACAAGATCGTCAAGTCGGTGGAGGTGCACTAGCCGTGCACGTACCGGGCGGTGGTTACGTCGTACTCGTCCTGCTCATCGCCCTGTTCGGGGCGATCGCGCTGAAGTACGCCCGAAGGCTGGTCACGGTGGCGCGGGTGCTGCGCCGCGGGGTGCGCACGTCCGGGGAGTGCGTCCGCGTGGAGACCGAGCCGTACAACCGCTCGGACGCCACCCGCCACTTCTTCGCCTTCCGTACGGCCGACGGCACACGGGTCGAGTTCGAGGACCTGGCGGGCCTCTCGACCGACGAGGGCACCCCGGTCACCGTCACCTACGACCCCCACGATCCGCAGGCGACCGCGACCGTAGCGGGCCGCGGCAGCTGGTCCCCGGTTTTGCAGTCCCTGGCCCTCACGGCGGGCTGCGGCCTGGCGGCGCTGGGCTTCACGATCCTGCTCTGCCACGAGGCCCTGGGAGGCGGCCGATGACACTCGTACGCTCCTGGGCCGCAGGCGTGCTGGTACTCGTCGTCACGGAGTACATCCAGGTCAGAGCGGTGCACGACAACGTGGCGGGCCCCGAGGGCGTCGGCTCCTTCGGCGCGGCGCTGATCTTCGTCCACATCCCGAACCTGCTCTGCGTCGTCCTCGCGACCTGGGCGGCCGCGCGGGTGCATCCCGAGCCGTGGCGCCGGGTGCCCGGGCGCCATGTGGCGGCGGCGTGCGCGGTGCCGGCGGCGGGGCAGCTGCTGACGCTGTCGCTCCGTCCCGACCTGGTGACCGTGTCGAGCCTCGCGCTGTGGATGTCGACGGGGGTGCTGCTGGCGGGGTGCTCGATGGGGCTGCTGCTGGACAAGTGGTGGGAGGGCCGGGAGGCGTGAGGATCCCGCCCGCGCACCCGTGACCGAACGCCTGCGAGTGTGAGGGAAGTTGGTCTGGACCTCTTGACAGCTCAATTGGTCTGGACCAACTTATTGTCATGTCCCCACGCAGAAGATCGGCCCGGCTCTGGGCCTCAGTGGCCACCGTCGCCCTCGCCCTCACATTCGCGGGCTCGGGCCAGGCGTCCGCAGCGGACGTCAACAACGCCAAGAACGCCGGCTTCGAGTCCGGCCTCGGCAACTGGACGTGCAGCGCGAACAGCGGCACGACCGTCTCCTCCCCGGTGCACAGCGGCGCGGCCGCGCTGAAGGCGACGCCGGCCGGGCAGGACAACGCCCAGTGCAGCGAGTCCGTGGCGGTGAAGCCCAACTCCACGTACACGCTGAGCGCCTGGGTGCAGGGCGGCTACACGTACCTGGGCGTGACCGGCACCGGCACGACCGACGTCTCGACGTGGACCCCCGACTCGTCGGGCTGGAAGCAGCTGTCGACGACCTTCACCACCGGTGCGTCGACGACCTCGGTGACGGTGTACACGCACGGCTGGTACGGCCAGGCGCCGTACTACGCGGACGACATCTCGGTGTACGGCCCGGACGGGGGCGGCGGCACCGACCCGGCCCCGACGGTGCCGGCGGCGCCGACGGGTCTGTCGGTCTCGTCCACGACCTCGACCTCGGCGTCCCTCGCCTGGAGCGCCGTCTCGGGCGCCACCGGGTACAACGTCTACCGCAACGGCACGAAGGTGACGGCGGTGACGGGAGCGTCGGCGACGGTGACCGGCCTGACGGCGTCCACCTCGTACTCGTTCCAGGTAACGGCGACGAACTCGGCGGGTGAGTCGCCGAAGTCGGGCGCGGTGACCGCGACCACGGCCGCCGACGGGGGGAACGGAAACGTCTCGCTGCCCAAGCACGCGGTGACGGGCTACTGGCAGAACTTCAACAACGGCGCGACGGTCCAGAAGCTCTCGGCCGTCTCCTCCCAGTACGACATCATCGCGGTGGCCTTCGCGGACGCCACGACGACGCCGGGCGCCGTGACCTTCAACCTGGACTCCGCAGGCCTCGGTGGCTACACCGTCGACCAGTTCAAGGCGGACATCAAGGCGAAGCAGGCCGCGGGCAAGAAGGTCATCGTGTCCGTGGGCGGCCAGAACGGCACGGTCTCGGTGAGCGACTCGGCATCGGCGACGAACTTCGCCAACTCCGTGTACTCGCTGATGCAGGCGTACGGCTTCGACGGCGTGGACATCGACCTGGAGAACGGCCTCAACGCGACCTACATGTCGCAGGCGCTGCACTCGCTGGCGTCGAAGGCCGGCTCGTCCTTCGTGCTCACGATGGCACCGCAGACGATCGACATGCAGTCGACGTCGAACTCGTACTTCCAGACCGCGCTGAACGTGAAGGACATCCTCACGGTCGTCAACATGCAGTACTACAACAGCGGTTCGATGCTGGGCTGCGACGGCAAGGTCTACAGCCAGGGCTCGGTCGACTTCCTCACGGCCCTGGCCTGCATCCAGCTCCAGGGCGGCCTCTCCCCCTCCCAGGTGGGCCTCGGCCTCCCGGCCTCCACCAGCGCGGCGGGCAGCGGTTACGTCTCCCCGACGGTCGTGAACAACGCCCTGGACTGCCTGACCAAGGGCACCGGCTGCGGCTCCTTCAAGCCGTCCAAGACGTACCCGGACCTGCGGGGCGCGATGACGTGGTCCACGAACTGGGATGCGGCCGCGGGTAGTTCGTGGTCGAACTCGGTGGGGGCGCACGTGCACGGACTGCCGTAACCGGGAGCGTCCAGCGCGCCTCTGCCCGCGTCTGCGCGGGCAGAGGCGCGACGTTCTTGCTCGCTGCTGGCTACTCGCTACTCGCTGTCCGAGGCGAGATAGGCACGCGACTTCGCCAGCCGGACCGCGGACGCCCGAAAGACGATTCCGGACGCCTCGGACCCGAGGGACACCTGGAGCAGCTGTCCGCCCTCAACGGCGGCCACCCCGACCTGCCGAGCCTCTGCGGACCCCCAGCCGGTGACCCGAAGGCCCGTCACTCCGGTGAAGGCGAGATAGAACTCAAAGGCGTTGAGCCCCTTCTCCACCCATTCCGGAGGCGGATCGACGGGGAATTGACGAGTCTCGAACCCCAAAGTCGCCGAGTTGCCCCGCTCATCGAAGTGCACATAAAAGAGACGACACGCATCCGGCGCGGGCGGTGCGTCACCGTACACAGCGTTCAGAACGTCACCCGAAGCAAGCAGCCGCCGCCAGTCAGCGTCCATAGAACTTGTATTCCTCCGCTCCGGGAAGGCACTCGTACAGCCGTGCATCCAGCTTGCTCAGGTAGCGATGGGGACCGTTGTCCGTGCCGTCCGGATGCAACTTAAAAGCACTCACGTGGCTGAGCTTCGCAAGCTCATGGCACTCCAAGCTCAATGAAACCCCGGCCCCTTCGACGGCAACACGCATACGCCGGGCGTCGCCGTACGGCTCCATGCTCACGTCACCCGTCGTCGGCGGGATCCAACGGGTGAGAGAAATCTCCGTCACGTCCATGAACGCAAGCTGGCACTGGACCGCGTCCATACCTGCTTCGAGCCACTCCTGGGGCGCGAATTCCGGAAAGGCGGACAAGTCGACGCGCAGTGTGACTGTGGGACCACTGGGGTTCAGATTGATGGATCTGATCGCGACGCCACTCAGGTCGGGAATGCTGCCGTAAAGCGACCGGAGCGCATCCGGATTCACCAGACGGCTTTCAACGGTCATAGTAGTAGTGCTCCTCACAGCCGGGAACCTGCCCGTTCCGGGTGTCCTCGAACGGCCTCACATGGACATGCGGCCCCTGATATCCGGGTTCACCCGGCTTCTGGTGCCCGAACCAGTGGTCCTGGAAGACTATGAGGTCCTCGCCGTTGGGGTGCTCGTACGTCTCCTCCGTGTAGTAGATCATCTGGCCGTCCTCCCCCTTCAACTGCTTGCCACCCTGATACTCCGGAGTGGTGGCCTTCACCCAGTTGTCGGTCTCGAGAGGCTCCGCGCCCTCCGGGATACCGGCTTCCCTCAGGGCTTTCGCCTTGGCCTCCTCGAACGTCCGGCCGACGGGTTCGCCGCACCCGGGGGTCAGGCCGAGGGGGTCTATCCAGCTGTGGGGATTGGGGACGTAGGCAACAGGGTTCGGGGCAGGCGCGAGACCAAGAGGATCAGCCGTGAGGTAGCGCGCCGTCTCAGGGTCGTAAGTACGGAAATAGTTGTAGTGCAGGCCAGTCTCGGGGTCGTAATACTGACCCGGAAAGCGAAGGGGGGTATAAGCCGTCGCATCCACATTCCATGCGGTGATGCCCCAGAGCGTCGCTCTCGTACGCCAGGCTATGTCGCCCGATTCACCCACGAGTTCTGTGGGGGTGCCGACAAGATCGGTGACGATGGCGAAGAAACGCTGGTCGATCTCCTCTTGCGGAGCACGTACGTCGACGATGCGTTCTGTCTGAGCGAGTGGACGCGTCCCGTCATGGTCCCAGGTGAGTACCGTCGCATGAGCCTGGTCCTGCGTCGCGGATATCTGCTCGCAGAGGGTATGTCCGTCCCAGGTGAACGTCGTCTCCTCCAAGACGCTCTCACCATCGGTGGCGAGACGCTGTTTGGCGACTCGACGGCCCAGCGGGTCGTAGAGATAGCGCCAACGCGTCCCGTCAGGAGTGATGACGGATGTCAGCCTGTCCTCGGCGTCCCATGAATAGCGCCAGGTATCCGGTTTGCGGGACAGACGGACCTTCTGCCGCAGCACGATACGGCCGGCGTCGTCGTGCTCGTAGCGGACACTTCCGGCACGCGTGATCTGGGTGCCTTCATATGTTCGCCGTCCCGTTGCCTCACGGCCCGGACTGCTGGCGGGCCAGTCCCCGAAGGCCTGGTTTCCGGCCTCGTCGTACGCATAGGTCTCAGTCCACTCCCTGGCGTGAACGGCGGTGACGCGACCGCCTGCGTCGAGGTCGAACCGGCGACTGCCGGCCAACTGGTCGTCGACCTGTACCAGGGCACCGTCGGGCCGATAGGTGAACGCCCGCCGCTGAACCGTCTCTGCGTCCGTGAGCACGCTCTGCGTGGCGATGCGGCCCGCCTCGTCGAAGCTATGGGCCAGGGTTATTCCTCCGCCCAGGTGCCGGGCGACCTCACGGCCCACGGTGTCACGCTCGAAGCCGATGGACCGCCCTGCGACAGCGAGTTCGGCCACGCGGCCCGCCTCGTCGAACCGCCATTCGCTGGTCGCTCCGGTCGGCGTGGTACGCCCGACGCGGCGGCCGAGGTCGTCGTAGGCGCACTGGAGCGCACGGCCGTTCACCGTCTCCAAGCGCCGTCGGCCACGCTCGTCGAGAACGAGTGCCACTGTGGCATCGGGACCGCTCGCGTGAATCAACCGGCGGGACGGGTCGTAGTCGAAGGTGGTGACCTGTCCTTCGACATCCTTGCGGACCATCTGACCGAGTGTGTTCCTCGTGTAACGCACCGTCTGTCCGCATGCGTTGGTACGGGCCGTGAGGAAACCAGCGGCGTCCAGGCGATATTTACGGGTGCGGCTGTCGAAGTCGGTCTCCGCGACGATGCGCCCGGCAGCGTCGTATTCGTAATTCCAGGTATGCCCTGACGCGTTGACGACCTTCATGAGCCGCAGTTCCGTGTCATGGACGAACTCATGACGTACGCCGTCAGGGTCCGTACGTGCGGCGACCAGGTCGAAATACGTGTATTCGAAGGCGGTGCTCCCGCCGACGGGATCGGTGTGGCTGACGCAGTTGCCCTCACCGTCGTACGCCCATGTCTCGACGGCACCGTCAGTTGCCACGCGCCGCACGAGCCACCCTTCGACCGTCCACTCTCTGCGTGAAGTCGCCCCGCCCGCATCGGTGACGGTCACCGCCCGCCCGAACACGTCCCGGTCGTAACGAGTGGTCTCGCCAAGTGCGTTCGTGGCCTCCAGTGGCAGACCCGCCGCGTTGCAGCGGACGCGGGTGACATATCCGAGGGGATCGGTGACGGCCACCAGACGCCCATGTCCGTCGTACGTGCGGCGGGTGACGGCGCCTGCCGGGTCTGTCACCGCAGTACGGTTGCCCCGCTCGTCGTACTCCTGCCGCCAGGTAGCACCACCCGGCAGGTTCATCAGCACGGGCCGGCCGGCCTCGTCGTACTGGGTGATCAGCTCGTGCTCGTCCGGACGCACGACCGAGATGATGCGGCCATTCGAATCGTACGTGTACCGCGTGACCTGGCCGAGCGGGTCGGTGATCGCGACGAGTCGCTGCTCCGCGTCCCATTCCTGGGTCGTGGTGTTGCCGAGTGGGTCGGTCTCGCGGGTCAGGCGCAGGTTCTCGTTGTGTTCGTAGAGGCGGGTGTGGCCGAGGGAGTCGGTGACGCGGGTGGTGCGGGTGGCGTCGTCGTAGGTGAGCGTGGAGGCCAGGGCGTTGCCGGTTCCGCCGGTGGCGATGACCCGGCCGTGGTCGTCGTAGCGGTATCGGTAGGTGGTGTCGTTGCGGTCGGTCCAGGAGGTGATGCGGCCCTCGGGGTCGTAGGTGTAACGCATCGGCAGGCCGGAGGAGTTGAACTCCTCGGTCAGCCGGCCCTGCTCGTCGTAGCCGAAGGTGAGCAGGGTGGTGCCGGGGCGTCCCGGGTGGGCGGGATCCAGCAGGCGCAGGCCGGTGATGCGGGAGCGGGCCCGGTCGTGGTCCAGGGCGACGTGGTAGCCGCCGGAGTGCACCACCGCGGAGGGGATGTCGCCCTCGGCGTAGACGATGGTGATGCGGTTGTTGTTGCGGTCGGTGATGTGCTGCAGCGGCAGGTCCACCGCGGTGTCGCCGGCCGCCGCGACCGGGGAGTGGAAGACGTGGACCAGGCCGGTGTCCGGGTCGTGGACGCGGAGGGCGCCGTCGATCTCCGTATCCCAGGACAGGGTCAGGCGGGAGCCCGGGGTCAGCGGGCGCACCGGCTGGTCGGCTTCGGGGTCCAGGAGGGGGAAGCACAGGCGGGCGCCGTCCGCCGCCGCGTACACGAAGCCGTCCTCGTCCGCCTGGACGCGCTGGTCCAGGGTGGACGCCCAGGACGGCCCGAACCAGCCGCCCCACCGGTAGGAGGACAGGTGCGTGCGTTCCAGGATCAGCGGCAGCACGCCCGGCAGGGACACGTCCGTGCGGGGCAGGGCCATGTCGCCGGTGGCCACGTCGATCGGGTCCCGCACGAACTTCTTGACCAGGTTGCGCACCGAGGCGGGCAGCTTGTCGAAGCCCGGGTTCAGCTTCAGCCGTTCGAAGGCCGCGCAGTCCAGCCCCATCGACCTGCTCAGCTTCGCCAAAGCGGCCGGGCCCAGCGCTTTGAGGCCCTTGCCCAGCGCCTTGCCCAGCACGCCGAAGCCGACGCCCAGCACCGCGCCCTCGGCCAGGATCCCGGCCAGCTTCTCCGGATCCTTGAACGCCCCCGGATTCTCCAGCAGGGTCTGGAACGCGGTGAACTCCAGGCCGCCCTTGGCCATCTTGGCCACCTCGGCGACCCCGCGGATCTCCTTGAGCGCCTTCAGCGCCCGCTCCACCCCGCGGATGACCTCCATCACCCCGCGCACCACCGACCCGAGCGCGGTGCCCTCCTCCTCGATCCGGCCGATCAGCGCCACCACCTTCAGCGCCCGCTCGCCCGCCATCAAGGTGGAGGCCACCTCGGAGGCACCCGCGGTCAGGATCGACAGGGCCAGGCCGGCGATCTCGAACTCGGCGATCTCCGCCAGCATCACGCCGATCTCGGACAGCAACTCGTGCGCCTTGTCCGCGAAATCGTCCAGCGCCTTCGCGCCCTCACGCAGCGAATGCGCCATCTCCGTGGCCTGCTTACGGGCCGCCTTGGACCGCTTGGTGAACGCCTTGGCCGCCTTGCCCTCCCACTCCACCCCGTGCAGCGCCCGCTCCGCAGCTGTCGCCGCGTCGTCCAGACCGGTCGCCAGGTGCCGCCACTTCTTGGCGATCTCCCGCACCCCGTCCGGATCCACCGCCGGATCCGAGATGCCCAGAAACTCCAGACCGCTGGCGACACTGTCGCCGAACATGTGGTTGAACTTGTTGATGTAGTGAAAGGGGTTGAGGTCGACCATGGTGCTGCCGCTCAGCCCTTTCCGGCCTGCGCCGCGGCCGCGATCAGCACATCCAGCAGGTCGAACGCGGTGGAGACGTCACCCATCAGCTTGGCCTCCGCCTCCCACTCCTCGTCCAGCTGTTTGGTCAGCTTGACCAGGGTGGTCATGCCCTTCTCTATCTCGCCCTTCGCCCCCAGCAGCGAGCCCAACGCGCCCAGCGCGTCCAAGTCGCGCGACTGCGCCTCGAACTGCTGCAACGGCTTCGCCGTGTGATGCCCCACCCCACGCAGCCCCGACGCCGCCTTGTGCAGCGACGTCGCTTCCTTCTTCAGGTCCGACACCCGAACCAGCCCCCCGTGCCCCGTACACCCAACACGTCAATTGCTTCACTCTGTGCACATGCCAACCCCACGACACTAGGGAGAGCAGGTATCCCAGAGGTATGACAGACACCAAGACGGAGTAAAGATCGCCGATCGGTGGACGGAGGTCCTCAGGACCTGGGCCGCATCGACACCAGCACCCCCCACACCACCAGCCGATACCGCGATGTGTACTCCGGAGTGCACGTCGTCAGGGTGATGTAGTAGCCCGGCTCGCTGTACCCGTACCGCGGTTTGACGATCGAGCGCGGGATCGGCCGTACGACACCGGAGTCGCGGGACGACGTCTGCGGCAGGGTCTTGTCGACGACGTATGTGTACGTCGCGCTCCTGGTCTCCACCTGCACGACGTCCTTGGCGCGCAGCCGGTTGATGTACCGAAAGGGCTCGCCGTGGGTGTTGCGGTGGCCCGCGAGGGCGAAGTTGCCTGCCTGGCCCGGCTGTTGGGTGCCGCGGTAATGGCCGACGTACCCCTTGTTGAGGACGTTCGGCTTGCTGACGCCGTCGGCGACCGGGACGCGGAGGCCAAGTCGGGGGATGGTGAGGACGGCGTACGCCTGGGACCACGTGGGGCGGGGCTGCCGCGCGGCCGCGGGCCGTTGACGGCCGGCGCCGGTGTCCGCGTGCTGCTCGGACGAAGGCGCAGGCGCAGGCGACGACACCGGCGTAGCGGACGCGTCACCGTCGGAGCCGCCCGAACCCCACTGCCGCTCCAGCGACTCCACCTTCCGCTCGGCCCCCTGCCGCGCCTCCCGGTTCGTCCACCACAGCTGCTGGACGACGAGGAGCAGGAGCACGACGCCCGCGGTGACAAGGAGTTCGCCCCCGGTCCACCACACCCGCCGGCGCCGGGCCAGCCGCCGTCTGCTGCTGTGCTGCACGACCGGAACGCGCATCCGTACGCCTCCTTCACCGGGCCGCCCGCACAATAAGGGCAGCTCCCTCAAGTCACCAGGCCCGTAGGCAGGTCCGCACGCCTCGTACAAGTCGCAGCCGGTGAGGTCCGGCCGTTCGGACTTCGTACATAGGTTTTAGAAAGCCCTGTCAGAACCCTCGACAACCCCACACGCCACACCCGATGCTTCCTCGTGAAACGACCCGCACGACCCGCACGGCGCCTGTCCGACCGGCGCAAGTGCCACAACTGTCATGAACGGGACCTGCAGCGAAGCGGAGAAGTCATGATCCGACGCAGAACCCTGCTGACCGCGGCGGGCGGCACCCTCCTCGGCAGCGCCCTGGCGACCGGCACCGCACGCGCGGACGCCACGGTCTCGGTCAATCCCGGTACGTCGTACGGCACTTGGGAGGGCTGGGGCACGTCCCTCGCCTGGTGGGCCAACGTCTTCGGCGCGCGGGACGACTTCGCCGACATCTTCTTCACCACCAAGTCCACGACGTACAACGGCACTTCACTGCCGGGCCTCGGCCTCAACATCGCCCGCTACAACCTCGGCGCCTGCAGCTCGAACACCGTGAACGGCGAGAGCATGGCCGCCTCCGCCAACATCCCCCCGTTCAAGCAGATCGAGGGCTACTGGCAGGACTGGAACAACGAGGACCCCACCTCCTCGGCCTGGAAGTGGACGGCGGACGCCACCCAGCGCGCGATGCTGACGAAGGCGGTGGCCCGCGGCGCCACCACCGAGCTCTTCGCCAACTCCCCCATGTGGTGGATGTGCCTGAACCACAACCCCTCCGGCGCCTCCGACGGCGGCAACAACCTCCAGTCCTGGAACTACCGCCAGCACGCCTCCCACCTCGCCGCGGTGGCCCTCTACGCCAAGAACAACTGGGGCGTGAACTTCGCGACGGTGGAGGCCTTCAACGAGCCCTCGTCCTCGTGGTGGACGGCGACCGGCACCCAGGAGGGCTGCCACATGGACGCCACCGTCCAGTCCGCCGTACTCCCCTACCTGCGCAGCGAGTTGGACAAGCGCGGCCTGACGGGCACCAGGATCTCAGCCTCGGACGAGACCAGTTACGACCTGGCCCGCACTACCTGGAGCTCCTTCTCCTCCACGACGAAGGGCTACGTCAACCGCGTCAACGTCCACGGCTACCAGGGTTCGGGTGGCCGTAGGGACCTGCTCTACACCGACGTCGTCACGGCGGCCGGCAAGGCCCTGTGGAACTCCGAGACCGGCGACAACGACGGCACGGGCATCACGCTGGCCGGCAACCTGCTCTACGACTTCCGCTGGCTCCACCCCACCGCCTGGGTCTACTGGCAGGTGATGGACCCGTCCTCGAACTGGGCGATGATCGCATACGACGCGAACACGCTGCAGCCGGGCGCCATCACGACGAAGTACTACGTCATGGCGCAGTTCAGCCGCCACATCCGCCCGGGCATGAAGATCCTCGACACGGGCGTGAGCAACGCGGCGGCGGCCTACGACGCGAGCGCGAAGCGCCTGGTGATCGTGGCGGCCAACACCTCCACGTCCGCCCAGACCTTCACCTTCGATCTCGCCAACTTCTCGACGGTGAACGGCGGTTCGGCCGGCCTCGTGCCCCGCTGGAACACGGTGACGACGGGCGGGGACCTGTACAAGGCGTACTCGGACACCCACCTGAGCGGGAAGACGGTCGCGGTGCCGTTCGCGGCGAAGTCGGTGCAGACGCTTCAGATAGACGGGGTCGTGATCTGACATCGGCGATGTCGGCGACACCGGCGGCGTCCGCACCGAAGTGGAGACGGTGCGCGTCACCGGTACGCCCGGCTCGGCCCGTACGCCCGGCTCGGCCCGGATGCCCGCCGGACTGGTCGCTCTCGCCCTCGGCGGGTTCGGGATCGGCCTGACCGAGTTCGTGATCGCCGGACTGCTCCCGCAGGTGGGCCGCAGCCTCTCCGTGTCCGAGGCCGCGGCGGGATGGCTGATCTCCGGCTACGCCCTGACCGTCGCGGTCGGCGCGATCGCGATGACCGCCGCGACGGCCGGTCTGCCCCGCAAACCGGTCCTCACCGGACTCGTCGTGCTCTTCGTCCTCGGCAACCTCCTCTCCGCCCTCGCCCCGAACTACCAGGTCATGCTGCTCGGCCGGATCGTCGCCGCCCTGTGCCACGGCTCCTTCTTCGGCATCGGCTCGCTCGTCGCCCGCCGTCTGGTCGCCCCGGAGCGGGCGTCGAGAGCGGTGGCCGTGATGTTCGCCGGCCTGACGGTCGCGAACGTGCTGGGCGTCCCCTTCGGCGCCCTCGTCGGCGACAAGTGGGGCTGGCGCGCCACGTTCTGGGCGATCACCGGGATCGGCGTGCTGGCCGTCGCCGCGATCGCCGTACTGGTCCCGGCCTGGGCGGGAACGATTCCGGCGGACCCCGGGTCCACCGCACGGGGCTCCGTACGCACCCAACTGCGGGCCATGCACTCCCGCCAGGTCTGGCTGACCCTCGCCGCCACGGCACTCGGCTACGGCGGCATGTTCGGCGCGTTCAGCTACCTCGCGTACACCTTCACCGAGGTCACCGGCTTCTCGAACAGGGACGTGGCCTGGCTGCTGGTCGTCTACGGCACCGGCCTCGTACTCGGCAATCTCCTGGGCGGCAGGGGCGCGGACCGCAACCGCGATGCCACCCTGCTGCTGTCCCTGGCCGCCCTGACCGTCACGCTCGCGATGTTCGGCCTCCTGGCGGCCGGCCCGACGGCGTCCGTGATCCTCGTCTTCTTCACCGGCGTATTCGGTTTCGCCCCCGTTCCCGGCATGATCACCCGGGTCACCGACCACGCCCACGGAGTCCCGCTGGCCGCGAGCGCGAACGTATCGGCGTCGAACGTAGGCAATGCACTCGGCGCCTGGCTGGGCGGCCTGGCCATCGGCGCGGGCCTCGGCTACACCGCTCCGCTCTACGTGGGAGCCGCCATCGTCGCGTCCGGCCTGCTGACGATGGCCTTCACGGCCCGTGACGCGAGCCGCCGCAACCCGGACCGCATCGTGGCCGAGCAGCGAACGGACTGCTGACCAGCACTTGCCTCTTCTTTGTCACTGATCGGCAGTACGGTTTCCCTCATGCGCCCCGACACGCCAGCCGAGAACGCTGACCACACCGCCGAAGCGGCCCGCCTGGAGCGGACCGCGGGCCTGTACCCAGAGGACGCCGAGGCCCTGCTGCTCCAGGCCGCGGCCCACCTGGAGCTGGCCGGCGACCGCCCCGCCGCGTCCACGCTCTACGACCGCCTGCTGTCCTCCGCGGACGGCCTGGAGAAGCCACTTCTGGTACGGGCCCTGAAGGCCTCGAACCTGTGGGAGTACGGCCACGAGGCCGAGGCCCGCGCCATCATCGACGGCGTCCGCGCCTCGGCCCCGCGGGACCCGGCGCCCTGGGTGATCGTGGCGGAGGCGCTGGAGTCGCACGACGAGCTGGAGGCGGCGCAGGAGACGTTCACGGAGGGCGCGACCCTGCTGCTCTCGGACGTGCCCGAGCCCCCGTACGCCACGCACCCGCTCCTCTTCGGCCGCCATCGCGTACGGCGGATGCTGGGCGCCGAGCACGACGACTGGGACGTACTGGCCGACACCCTCCACTCGGCCCCCGTCTCCCTGGACGAACTCCACGACCCCAAGCGCGTCTGGTCCCTGGGCTCGGAGAACCCACAAGAGCTCGCAGCGGAAATCTCCCGCCTACAGGCCGAACTGGGCGCCTACCGCGAGGCGTTGTCCCGCCCGTTCCCGGTGGCTGTCCTGCACTGGCCGGCACCGGAACTGACGGAACTGGTCGAGGCGTACCCATCCCTTTCCGCCGAGTACCCCTCCCACGAGGAGCACCTGTCGACGATAGAGGCGTCTCTCCGCGAACTCTCCGCCTCCGGCACCCCGAACCTGGGCATCGTCACGGGAACGGTCCCGTCGTACGAGGCCTTCGCCGCCTCGGAAGCCTCCTCCCCGGCGGACGTCGACCTCCTCCCGCAGTACGCGACGACGCTCGCGGCGCGGGGCCGGGCGGAGGAGTGGCCGCCGCAGCGGGGGGCGGTTTGCTGGTGCGGGTCGGGGCGGGCGTATGAGGGGTGTCACGGGGTGTAGCGCGGGCTGGAGCGGCCGGCGTCAGGGCCGGCCACAGGCCGATCGCCGAAGCGACGCGCAGCGCCCTTGATACAGGCCGAGGAGACAAAGCACTGCCATGAATCAGGCGGCCGACGGCAACCGTCTGAGATCCGGTATCCAAAGACGGATTGTCAGTGGCTGCTGTTAAAACAGATCCATATCGACACGGGAGATCAAGCGCGCGGGATAGAAGGAGCAGGCGTGGCGGAATCGGGGGACCTGACGCAGCCGAAGGCGGGCGTCTACGAGAAGCTCGTCACTCGTGATCTGCTCGACCAGATAGAGGGACTGGAAGCGGCGGGCTGGAAAGCCATCGATGCGGAGGTCAGTGCGGAGTCGAGTCCGCACGTGCTGGCCCGGCACATCGGCGAGGTCGTGGGGCGCCGCCTGGCTCAGCTACCGCACAAGAGGCAGGTGGCCGTCGCCAACCAGATCATGCAGTCCCTGGCCGCCAGTGTGCCCGACCCGGACGAGGACGAGTCCTGCCATGTCATCGCCGACGGACCGCGTCAGCTGCTCTCCCTCGCCGAGCAGGAGGCACCCGGGGTCTACGCGATCCGCCCCCTGACGCCGCTCTCCGAAACGGCTCTGATCACCAACGCGCCGGACGACCCGAACCTGGGTGCCGAGCTGCGCGCGGAGCTGGCCACGGCCGACCGCATCGATCTGCTGTGTGCGTTCGTCAAGTGGCATGGAATACGGGTACTTGAGGATTCACTCCGCGCGGCCAAGGAGCGGGGCGTCCGCGTCCGGGTCATCACGACGACCTACATCGGAGCCACCGACCGATACGCGTTGGACCGTCTTGTCCGGGAGTTCGGCGCCGAAATACGGGTCAACTACGAAATCCGATCGACGCGTCTGCACGCGAAGGCATGGTTGTTCCGCCGCGGGACCGGCTTCAACACCGCTTACGTCGGCAGCTCCAACCTGTCCAAGGCCGCGCTACTCGACGGCCTGGAATGGAACGTACGCCTGTCATCGGTCGCCACCCCTCGCGTGCTGGACAAGTTCGAGGCAACGTTCGACGCGTACTGGGATGACCCCGCCTTCGAGGCGTACGACCCTGATGCGGACGGAGACCGGCTCTCCGAGGCGCTGAGGCGTGCTGGAGGCAATGGGCCCGGCGACGACCTCAAGATCAACCTCTCCGGTCTTGAAGTCCAGCCCTTCCCGCACCAAAGGGACATGCTGGAGCGCCTCCACGTCGAGCGTGAGATCCGCGATCACCACGAGAATCTCCTGGTCGCGGCAACCGGTACGGGCAAGACGGTCATGGCCGCCCTGGACTACCGCGCCCTGCGCGACCGGCAAGGCGGAAGGCTCCCCCCGCTGCTCTTCGTCGCGCACCGCAAGGAGATCCTGAAGCAGTCGCTGCGCACCTACCAAGAGGTGCTCGCGGACGCCTCTTTCGGTGAGCTGCTCTACAACGGCCAGGAACCCCGCGAGTGGACCCACGTGTTCGCCAGCGTTCAGTCGCTCAATCTGCACCGGCTGGAACAGCTCGACCCCGGCCACTTCGACGTCATCGTCATCGACGAGTTCCACCACGCCACCGCGAACACATACCGCCGGGTCCTCCAGCACTTCCAGCCGGCCGAACTGCTCGGCCTCACCGCAACGCCCGAGCGGATGGACGGCCTCAATGTGCAAGACGAGTTCTTCGACGGCCGGATCGCTGCCGAGATGCGGCTGTGGGAGGCCCTCGAAGCCGACCTCCTCTGCCCCTTCCACTACTTCGGCATCCCGGACGGCACGGATCTGACCCAGCTCAACTGGCGCGCCGGTTCCTACGACCGGGACGAACTCGACAACGTCTACACAGCGAGCGACGCCCGGGCCCACATCGTCATCAAGCAGGTCAGGGACAAGATCTCCCAACCCGCCGCCATGCGCGCCCTCGGGTTCTGCGTGACCAAGAACCACGCGCACTTCATGGCCCGGCAGTTCAACGAGGCGGGTTTCCAGACCGCAGCCCTCGACGCCGATTCCTCTCCGGCAGAGCGGGAACTGAAGCTCCGTGAGCTCAGAGACGGAAAGATCCAAGTGATCTTCTCTGTCGACCTGTTCAACGAGGGCCTGGACATACCCGACGTCGACACACTGCTGCTCCTGCGCCCGACGAGCAGCGCAACCGTCTTCCTCCAGCAGCTCGGACGCGGCCTGCGCCGCACACCGAACAAGCCCGTGCTGACGGTGCTGGACTTCATCGGCCAGCACCGGGCGGAGTTCCGGTTCGAGGAGCAGTTCCGGGCGCTGACGAATCTGTCCCGGAACCGCCTGGTCGACAACATCGAGCGAGACTTCCCCCACCTGCCCTCCGGCTGCCAGATCCTCCTGGAGGGCAAGTCCAAGGACCTCGTCCTCGACAACATCCGCACCCAGCTCAACGCCACCATCAACACGCTGGCCAAAGAGGTACGGGACTACAGCACACCCAAGCTCGGCGCCTATCTCCGTGAGAGTCGGCGGGACATCAAGGAGCTCTACAAGAGCGACAACTCCTGGACCAAGGTCCTGCGTAAAGCGGGAGTCATCAAGGCGGCACCGCTGCCCGGCGAAGAGGAACTGCTCAAGCGCGTCCACGCCTTCCTGCATGTGGACGACCCCGAGCGCGCCCGCACGTACCTGCAACTCCTCTCCGACGAAGCACCCGATTACGACTACCTCTCACCGGCAGACCAGGCCTACGCCCGCATGCTCTTCTTCAACCTGTGGGACAAGGCGGGTGGCTTCTCCAGCTACCGGGAGGGCCTGGAGTCGTTGCGTACTCAGAGTCTGGTCCGCGATGAACTCCAGCAGGTCCTGTCGTACGTACTCGATCGGACCGACCACTTCCCCATCCCGCTGGATGGACCACTCGGCCATCTCCCACTGAAGATCCACAGCGCCTACAACCGCTCCGAAGTCCTTTCGGCCCTCGGTGTGGCGCGACTGGGCGGGCAGATGCCCGGAGTCTTCAGCCAGGGCGTCACGTGGGTCGAGGAGATCGAGACGGACGCCCTGCTGATCACCCTGGAGAAGAACGAGCGGGACTTCTCCCCCACCGTCCGCTACAAGGACTACGCGATCAGCCCCACTCGCTTTCATTGGGAGTCGCAGAGCACAACGCCCGAGACGTCTCCCACTGGCCTTCGCTACCAGCAGCACGCACGACGCGGCAGCCATGTCCTGCTGTTCCTGCGCCGCTACAAGTCCAACGCCATCGGCAAGTCCGAGCCCTGGATGTTCCTGGGCCCGGCCGCCTACGTAAGGCACGCGGGGAGCAAGCCGATGGCGATCACCTGGGATCTCAAGCACGAGCTCCCGGCTGACGTGTGGACGTACTCGGCCATTGCCGCCGGGTAGCGGCTCCCGCGATCTGCCCTTCGAAATGCGTCTGCGCTCGGTCCAGGGCCTCATCGGCATCACAGCCGTGAGCCCTGAGCCAGTGCAGGAAGTCAGCAATGGCGCCGATCACCGATTCTTCAGCCATTCTCGTACTCACCCTGCTCAGGTGTGGGACAGGAGGCGGCCCAGGCTCCACATAGGTGAGGCCTGTTGCCAGCTCACACCAGGTCACCTTTCGTTCCGGGTGGAGGTGCACACCCCATCGTTCGGCTACTGCGGTGACGAGGGCCAGGTCCCTCCCGTTGTCGGAGTCAGCAGCCGCCTGATTGAGCGTGGGGAGTGCTCGCGTATCGGGGTCATGGACCTCAATACGCAGGTGCGTACCGTTCGTGGACACGACGAGGGTGGCCGGCGTACCCGGGCCGACGTGGTTAATCACGTTGGCCACGAGCTCACTGGCGCAGAGTTGAGCCGCGTCGATCGACTCGTGCAACCCCCAGAGCCGTAAATGAGTCCTCAAGTCCCGTCGCAGAGACGCCACACACCTCGCGCGCCCCGGGGGCACACCACCTTGCCGTCTGGATTGAACAACCGCGACGATCTGAGAGATCGACATGAAGGGCTGGGAACACGCCAGTTGGACCCACCACGCGACGGCGCCAACTGGGGGCCGACCTGCGTCGCCTCCGTGAGATCAAGAGGCTGACGCTCGAGGAGGCGGGAGCCCGCGTCGGGATCTCGAAAGCGACCCCCAGCCGGTACGAGACGAAGGAGGGCACGGTCAAGTGGCCGACTGTGGACGCCCTTTGCCGTGAGTACGGCGCCTCCGACGAGGAGCGCAGTGCCCTCGTCGAGCTGGCCAAGGGCGCCAAGATCCAGGGCTGGTGGCGATCACTCGCCGACCCCATCCCCGAGACCATGAACCTCATGCTCACCCTCAAGGACGAGGTCGTACGCGAGGACCACTACGC
This sequence comes from Streptomyces sp. NPDC048419, assembly GCF_043200415.1. NCBI lineage: Bacteria > Bacillati > Actinomycetota > Actinomycetes > Kitasatosporales > Streptomycetaceae > Streptomyces > Streptomyces sp. NPDC048419. Next base: position 343,518 of record NZ_JBICXT010000005.1, read on the forward strand.
CTACATGTACGTCCCCGGACTTCTGCAGACCCGGTCCTACGCCGAGGCCGTGCACCGCGCTTCGGAGGTGCAGTGCCCTGAGCACGAAGTGCAGCACATGGTCGACATCCGCATGAAGCGACAGGAGCTCCTGGAGCGCAGCGAGCCGCCGCTCATCTGGTGCGTGATCGATGAAGCCGCACTCCGGCGCAGGGTTGGCGGGCCCGAGGTCATGCGAAACCAGCTCGATCACCTGCTCGCGCTGTCGCAACGACCTCACATCACGGTCCAGGTGCTGCCCTTCTCAACAGGCGCACACGCGGCAACGGTAGGCAGTTTCGCGGTCCTTCGCGGCCGCGCACCCGAACTCGACGTCGTCTACGTGGACTTGCTCGGTGGCGGACTGTTTATGGAGAAGCGGCAAGAACTGGAGCGTTATAGGTTGGCGTTCGAGTACCTCAGCGCACAGGCACTCGATCTCGAGTCCTCGGCAGAGATCATCCACCGCATAAGCAAGGAGCTCTGATGACGGCGCCCGCTACCGCCCAGTGGTTCAAGTCGTCCTACAGCGGTGGAAGCGGGACGGAGTGTCTGGAGTGCGCGGGTGGCGAAGGCGGCGTCCTCATACGGGACTCGAAGGGTCGGCGTGGCCCCATCCTGACAGTCAGCCGGCAGGCCTGGCAGGACTTTGTCGAGGCCGTGAACATGCACGCGCTCAAACGTCGCGAGGCCGACTAGGCAGGGTGGAGAGCCCGACCCGGGCCGGCGACTGACATGGTCGCTAGGCGCCCTGTGGTGGGTGGGTGAGTTGACCGGTTCCGGACCGCTGCGCTGCGATGGCGCTGCTCTCGTCCCCACGACGATACATTCTGGCGAATGGACCGTAATGATCTGATTCAGTATGTCCGCGCTCGGAGGCTGGCCGTCGTGGCCACCACCTCGGCGGACGGGTCTCCGCAGGCAGCGGTCGTCGGTGTGGCCGCGACGGGCGCGGGTGACCTTGTCTTCGATACGACGCGGGGCTCCCGTAAGTTCGCCAATCTGAGTCGGCAACCGCGTGTGGCCCTGGTCATCGGGGTCGACTGGGGAGATGTACAGACTCTTCAACTGGAAGGTGTCGCCGTCGAGATCGCGAAGGACGACCCGGCCGTGGCTGCGTACTTCGAGCAGTTTCCAGACGGGCGGGAGCGGGCGGAGTGGCCGGACATCGTCTACGTCCGGGTTCGGCCGGCCTGGGGACGGCACAGCGACTACCGCTCGGGGAGTTCTGAGGTGCGGGAAGTCTCGCTGTCCTGAGCCGTTGTCCGACTGACCGCGTTCCGGGACCTCAGGCGTGCCGCCCCCACCGCCCCCGGTGAATGACCTCGTCCGCCCTCCGTCGGCGTTCCGCGACTCGCGCGCCCTGCGGCGGTACGTCGTCGGCGCGGTGGCCGACCGTGATGCCGCCGATGGGGGCGTACTCGTCGGGCACCCCGAACTCCTCTCGGAACGGCTGGAGATGCTCCGGCATGATGCCGAAGAAGCAGGCCCCGAGGTCTTCGTCGACGGCGGTCAGGAGCATCAGCAGGGCCGCCATGCCGGTGTCGATGTGCCAGTACGGTGCCGGCCAGCGGGCCTCGGCCCGGTCCTCCCAGCCCTTGTCGGGCTCGGCGTAGCGCTCGAGGTAGGCGGCCTTGTGCGCGAGGGGTACGACGACCAGCGGGGCGTCCTGCATGGTCGGGGTCTGCTCGACCCGCGTGGGTACGAACGGCCAGAAGCGGGCGCGGTCGGCGGCGTCGGTCAGGGCGAGGAAGGCCCAGCCCTGGGAGAAGCCTGCGGAGGGCGCCCGTAGCGCGGAGGCGAGGATGCGCTCGATCACCTCCGGGGCGAGGGGCTTGTCGGAGTAGTGCCGGATCATGCGGCGTCGACGTACGACCTCGGAGAATTCCATGTTGGTCGATGTTGCCACCAACGACGGTCACGGCACGATCGGTTCCTCGTTCCCCGCCTCGTTCAGCAGCACGGTCATTACGGCTCCGGCCTGCGGCCGCTTCAGGTCGGCGGAGCTGTAGGAGCGCTTCGGCCAGTACGCGCGGCCCTCGATCCACGGGACGCCCAGCGGTGACTCGTCCGCGCGGCCGTGGAGTTCGAGTGTGCCGACGGGCCCTACGGGCAGGTCGGCGGGGAGCTTGCGCAGCGCCATATACCGGGGCTCGGGCAGCGGCAGTGGCTGGAGTTCCAGCACCGCCTCCCGACCAAGACAAGGAAAAGGAACCCTGCCTCCGGCGCCAGCGAGGGGGACCGGACCAGCGCGTAGGTCACCAGGATCAGCACCGCGTAGCTCACCGCCGGGAGCAGTCTGGACAGGCTGGCGACCCTCCGCAGCGTCCGTACTCGCCACCACGGCACATTTCGGACGTCCGCTTCACGGCGGCTGCGCGCCTTGGGTCTTGGCAGCGCGGCCTGGCGGCGTGCCGCGGCCGCAAGTGCCCGGTACGCGGGCACGTCGAATCTCGGTCTCACGCCCCCGTCGTCGTTGTGCCACATCAGGGCGCCGCTCCCCCGCGGGTGACTCCCCGCGCCACAAATCCCTGTAACGCACACGGACTTTACAGTCGCAGGTGCAGTTTCATGCCCCGCACGGGCGGCGAATCTTGAGCGGAGCGTTCCGGCCGTCCGCCGGTTGGGCCTGACTACCCTGGCCTCATGCCCGAACCCGTGCCTGTGCCTCGTGAGCGGCCGATCGTCCTGCGGCCCGCGGAGCCCGTCGACGCCGCGGCGGTGGCGGTGATCTGGCGTGATGGGTGGCGCGACGGGCATCTCAGGCACGTGCCCGATGAACTGGTCGCCGTCCGGACGCCCGAGTCGTTCGCGGTCCGGGCCGCCGAGCGGGTTGCGGATACGACGGTCGCGGTCGTCGGTGGGGTCGTCGCGGGGTTCGTCATGGTGGTCGGGGACGAGGCGGAGCAGTTGTACGTCGCGGGGGAGCATCGGGGTGCGGGGGTGGCGGGTTCGTTGCTTGGGCACGCTGAGGAGGTCGTCCGGAAGGCGGGGCACGAACGGGTGTGGCTGGCCGTCGCCACGGGGAACGCTCGTGCGCGGCGGTTCTATGAGCGGCAAGGGTGGGTGGACGAGGGGGCGTTCGAGTATGCGGCGGAGGGGCCCGATGGTCCGATCGCCGTTCCGTGCCATCGGTACGTCAAACAGATGGAGGGGCCGGCTGAGAAGCCTCGGTGATCCTTTGGCGGATGTGCTGCAGCCATTGCCGGTGAGACATTCCTCGCGGCGGACTGTAGGAGAGCCCCAGCGCGGCGGTCGCCGTTTTGAGCTCCTGATCCGAAGTCACCATGGCCAGCAGTTCCCTGATCTCTTGCGCCGCCTTCGCCTGGTCCTCAGGCAGGACTTCGCTGATGTACTCATCGAGAGCCTCGTCGTGAGAATCGTAGAAGTCCGAGAAATCCTGATGGAAGTAGCCGCCCAGTAGCTGGCCCAACTCGGGGAATCGCTCGTTCCATTCCCAGTGGTTCTGCGGGTTCATCGGGGGCACCTTTGACGGGTCCTGCAGAAAACGGTTGAGATGGTCCCGGGCGATGCGCAGACAGTCCTCCACGCTGGTCCCCATCGGAGGACGGATGTGCGGCAGGTACTCCACCTCGTCCGCGATCTCGTCGGAGAAGAGTCCGGCAGATAGCAGATCGTCGATCTGCTGGACGGCCGTCTCGGCGCGTGCTGGTTCCCGAGCGGCGATTCTGAGATACGAGGCCAGGCCAGGGCCCGGAGTCTCCGCAGTGTCCGTGAACGCGAAGCCGGCATCCGCGTAGGCGCCGAGCAGGTCATCGAGCGCATAGAACCGCTGCCCGGCTGGAAGTTCCTGACTCACAAGTAGCTCCAGTGTGCGTATTAGGGTCGAGGGAACGACGTGAGCACGCGATATCCGGAGGCCGCCGTCGAGTCAGCCTTCAGCACGACACGAACCCTTTTCACCCACCGCGTTCCCTGCCCGTGAGTGAAGTCGTAACGATTGAGATAGAGCCCCGTATTCTCGTCGAAATCTTCCTCCAATCGGAGTGTTCCTTTCGCTCCCTTGGCCAACCAGGCAGATATTTTCCGCTGATTCTTCGGACCGGTCAGTGTTCTGTCGGTGAAGCGTTGCGCCGCATCAACGTCAACGTAGCGTGAGTCCTCATCAAGGTCAGGGTCCTCGCGCATTCGTCTTCGCATGCCGCTGATTGTCTTGTCGACGTGCCTGTCGATGGTGTGAGCCTTGCTCTTTCCTCCGAGGTTCTTGCCCTCGTCACCGCGGACATCTGCACGATGCCGGGGTTTGATGCGCCCCTTTCGTTTGCTCCTCGGCCATGCGTTGTAGTCATTGCCCGAGCCGTTCGACGCGCCCAGGCCCATGAGAACCAGTCCGGCCGTGCCCAACAAGCCGGCGTTCAGGGCTGCTTCCGCTGTGAGGGTGCCGGCGGCTCCCACTCCGGCCAGGGCCAGACCCCCCGGTGGGAACAGGGCCAGCAGGGAGAGCAGGAGAAGGGCGAAGCCCAGGTAGGTGAGGAAGTTGTTGAGGGCGTCCAGGAGGTGGTACGTGCGGATCATCGGGGCGGCGGGGCCCGCTTCGCCCATGCTGTGCTGCAACAGGAAGACGCCGGTTGTGGCTGAGCCCAGGGCCGTGGCGAGGCGGAAGCGGTGGGCTGCCAGGGGTTCGGCGAGGGGGTGGGCTGTCGCCGTTCGCCAGGTGCGGAAGAGGGTGATCAGCAGGTAGGCGATCCAGGCCAGGGCTGCCATGCCGAAGGCCAGGAGGATGTTCGGGCCCGCGCCGGTGCTGAAGAACTTCTGGAGGCCGGCGGTGGAGGTGAACGAGCCGACGCCCAGGAACAGTAACGAGGGCAGTACGAGTACGCACGGGATCAGCAGGAGCCATCGCCGGCAGCCGCGGGCGGCCCGGGTTGCCTTCAGCTGGGCGCGGATGTCGAGGGACTGCCAGGTGTGCTGGTTGTCGGATGCGTCTATCCGGGCTGTGACTTCAGCGACCGTGCGGTGCAACTCCGCGGTGTCCGCCGGCTGGGACGATGCGGCGGCGTAGAGCAAGGAGCGGCGTAAGCCGACGTAGCGAAGGGCGATCCGTAGGGTCCAGGGGAGTCGCCATGTCGCGTATCGGAGCAGGGCTCCCAGGCTGTCGCCCTCGGCGCGTTCGGAGGTGAGGAGTACGTCCGGCATCGTGCGCTTGGCGCGGTGGAGTTGGCGCAGGTCGACGAGCATGGCGACGGCCAGGCAGACGAGGGGGAACGCCCAGGCTTTGGTGTCCAGGGTCTCAAGCCAGGTCGCGGCGCGGCTTGTTGGGTGCTGGACGGTGTAGTTGTTCAGCGTGTGGTACGTCGCCGCTGCCGCGATCGGGAGTGCGGAGAGCAGGCGCAGGCGGCCCCGGGTGCGCCAGAGCAGGCCCACGCCGAAGCCCGTCATCGACGTGAAGACCAGGTGGGAGAAGGTCTCCGTGAACGGCACGCCGCCTACGTCCAGTTGGCTAAACGGCGCGGGGAGCCACGACGTCAACACCTGCGACAGGGACGGTACATAGGGCGGCGACAAGCTGTCGGGGATCACCCAGCCCCCGCCGCGGGGTATCGCCCGGTGCGCGTCCAGGCCGTAGCGGAGTACCGCCTCGAGCAGGCCGAACCCGGCTCCCAGCGACGCGCCCAGCACCACGAAGTCGGTCAGGCCCCATTGGCGGCGGATCTTCAGGCTCAATCCGGCCAGGAGCAGAGGGGTGAGCTTGATCAGTTCCTCTACCCAGGGGGCCACCGTGTAGCTGGTGGTGTTCACCACCGCGATGAGTGGCTGCCCTGTGTGGTCTGCGTAGAGGCGGGTGTAGGTGAGTTGGACGAGCGCCGTTGCCACGCCGCATCCGTAGACACCTACCGCGAGCGCCAGCAGCACGGTGGTCAGCCGTACCGAGCGCGTCGGCCAGGCCAGTACGAAGAGTTGCAGCACACCCCAGACGGCCGCGACCGCCATCACCAACGTCACACCAGGCCCCCGCCACACCGGATCGACATCGACATCGACTGGATCGAGATCAGCGATTGATTCGCGATAGCGAATGTGATGCTATGCCGGAATGCGCTTGTGCAGCAAGGGACTTATGAGACGTGGAGGAGCGATCGCGGGGTGGGTGCAAATGCGCCTGCCGCTTACGGCGTCCCGTTCAGGCGTCGCAGCAGGTCCAGCAGTGTCGCGCGGTCGGGCTCGGGGAGCGGGGCGAAGCACTCCGTCAGTACCTCGTCGGCCACCTTGTGGCCGGCCTTCAGGGTGCGCTCGCCCGCCGGGGTCAGGTGGTGTTCGATGCGGCGGCCGTGGCCGGGGCGGCGTTCGATCAGGCCCTGGGCGGTGAGGCGGCCGGCCAGGGTGCCGAAGGCCTGCTCGGTCTGGAAGGTGGCCGCGGCCAGGTCTCGGGCCGATGCGCCCGGGGTGCGGCTGATCGCACGCAGGGCGTCCCACTGGGCGAGGGTCGTACCGACCGCCGTCAACACGCTGTCCAGGGCGCGGTGTTGGCGGTACTGGGCCTGTTTGACCGCGCGGCCGAGGAGTTGCAGGTCAGCAGTGGCGTCAGGGTGCATGGAGCTAGCTTAGCCGAAAACTAAGCTAGCTTATATAAGCATGTTTAGTTAGAGTGGTCGGCATGCCTACCGATCACATCTCGCAGGTGTACGCCGACCTGCGCATCAGCCTGTCCGAGGCCGGTTCCGAGACCGGCCGCCGTCCCGTCCTCGTCCTGCACGGTGGTGGGGGGCCCGCCACCATTGCGGGGATCGCTCAGCATCTCGCCCCCACGGCCTACACACTTGTGCCCGTTCATCCCGGTTGGGACGGCACGCTCCGGCCCGAGTGGCTCACCGGTGTCGACGATCTCGCCCTCGCGTATCTGCATCTGCTCCAGGACCGGGGGCTGGAGGACGTCCTGGTCGTCGGGTCCTCGCTCGGCGGATGGATCGCGGCCGAGATGGCTGTGCGGGATGCCGGGCAGCGGATCAGCGGGCTGGTGCTCGTCGACGCCGTCGGTGTGCAGGTGGAGGGTGAGCCGATCGCGGACTACTTCGCGCTGGAGCCCCGTGCCGCGTTCGAGCTGTCCTGGCACGAGCCGGAGCGCTACTACGTCGATCCCGCCGCGCTGCCCGCCGATCAACTCGCCGTCCGCCAGGCCAACATGGCGACCATGCGGGTTCTCGCCGGCGATCCGTACATGCACGATCCGAAGCTGCTGCGCCGACTGGGGCGGGTGCGGCAGCCGGCGCTGCTCGTGTGGGGGGAGAGCGATCGGATCGTGACTCCCGCATTCGGGGCTGCCTATGCCCGTGCCTTCGGGGACGGGCGGCTGGAGGTGGTGCCCAAGGCCGGGCATCTTCCGCAGATCGAGCAGCCCGAGGTGACGTTCGGACTCATCGACAAGCATCTGCGGCGGACCGGTGGCGGTGGTGGCGGCCAGCCGTGAAGCCCGGGCCTGCCTCGGGGTGCCGTGTGGGTGGGGGCTAGCCTCGGGGCGGATCAGTCAAAACGGTAGGAGGCAGACATGGCCAGGGTTCCCAGTGCGGTGGTGGCCGCGGGTGGGCTTGTCGGTGGGTACGGCGTCGCTCGCTGGACCGGGAAGCGGGAGCTGGGCGGGGTTGTGCTGGCCGCGGCGGGGGTTGCGGCGGCTTCGCAGTGGCGGGAGCGGGCCGGCGGGGTTGCTGCGGGGGCTTTGAGCGCGGGGTATGTGGCCGCCTTCGGGGCGTCGCATCCCTTGGCGAAGAAGGTGGGGGCGTGGCCTGCGGTGTTCGGGGTGGCCGGGGTTGTGGGGCTCGCGTCTTGGGCGGTTGCCGACCGGCACGCGTGACGTTTTCGCGACGGCGCTGACCAGGTTCTGCCTGTCGCCGCGCAGGGCCTGTTGCCGTGCACAGACAGGGTGCGGGGCCCGGCGCTTGCGGGATGCCGCCTCCTTGGGACGCGGCCAGCAGGGTGCGGCGCACGCCCGCACGCCCGCACGCCCGCACGCCCGCACGCCCGCACGCCCGCACGCCCGCACGCCCGCACGCCCGCAAGGGTGCGGCGCGAGTTCACAGCCAGGGGACGCAGAGACGGCACCGCCGGCCAGGCAGCCGCAGGCTCGACGCGCCGCGGGCGCAACGCCCCGCAGGCCAGCCCCCTCGGAAACCAGCAAGCGGTGCGCGCCACACACCGACACGCACCGCAAGCCGCTGCCGCTACCGCTACCGCTACCGCAAGCGGTGCGCGCCACACACCGACGCGCACCGCAAGCCGCTGCCGCTGCCGCGGTCCGAAGGACTACGCCGTAGCCGGCTTCGACCCCGGCTCCCGGCCGCCGCTCTTTTCCCGCAGGGAACTCGCCGCCGCCGTAAGGGGCCTGGCGATGTCCTCCAAGGAGCGGCGTTCGGCGTTCACGGCGAGGAAGGCCGCCACCAGGCCCGCCGCGACCATCAGGGCCGCGCCGATCTGGAAGGCCAGGACCGTGTCGCCCACCTTGCCCGTGCTGGTGAGGTCGGCGAAGAGCAGGGGGCCGCTGATGCCGCCGGCCGCCGTGCCGAGGGCGTAGAAGAAGGCGATGGACATCGCCCGGGTCTCCATGGGGAAGATCTCGGAGACCGTCAGGTAGGCGCTGGACGCGCCGGCCGAGGCGAAGAACAGCACCGCGCACCAGCAGGCCGTCATCGTCGTGGCGTTCAGCGAGCCCCGGTCGAACAGCCAGGCCGTGCCGAAGAGGAGAAGGCCGGAGAGCAGATACGTGCCCGAGATCATCACCCGGCGGCCCACGGTGTCGAACAGCTTGCCCAGCAGCAGCGGGCCGCAGAAGTTGCCGACCGCGATGACGGCGAAGTAGTAACCGGTGTTGCCGCTCGGGACTTTGAAGAACGTGGTCAGGATCGCGCCGAAGCCGAAGGTGATCGCGTTGTAGAGGAACGCCTGGCCGATGAAGAGGGAGAAGCCGAGGACCGAGCGCTTGCGGTAGTCGGCGAACAGGGTGCGGGCGATCTCCATGAAGCTCACGCCGCGCCGCTGGTGGATGGTGATCTCGCCCTCGGGCCGCGCCAGCCGCTCGCCCTTCTCCGACTCCACCCGTTCCTCGATCGAGGTGACGATCTCCTCGGCCTCGCGGTCCCTGCCGTGGATCAGCAGCCACCGCGGGCTCTCCGGGACGTGCCGCCGCACCAGGAGGATGACCACCGCGAGCACGGCGCCCAGCGCGAACGTCAGCCGCCAGCCCACGTCCTTGGGGAAGATGCCGGTGTTCAGCGCCACGATCGAGAGCAGCGAACCGCCCACCGCACCCAGCCAGAAGCTGCCGTTGATGATCAGGTCGACGCGGCCGCGGTACTTCGCCGGGATCAGCTCGTCGATCGCCGAGTTGATCGCCGCGTACTCACCGCCGATGCCGAAACCGGTCAGGAAGCGGAAGGTGAAGAACCACCAGGGGGAGAAGGAGACCGCGGTGAGCGCGGTGGCGGCCAGATAGACCGCCAGCGTGATCATGAACAGCCTTTTGCGGCCCCACTTGTCGGTCAGCCGGCCCCAGAACAGGGCTCCCACGCAGGCACCCGCCACATACAGGGCGGCCGCGAGGCCGGTGATCTGGCCCGAGCTGATCGGCAGACCGCTGCCGGGCTCCGAGAGCCGGCTGGCGATGTTGCCCACGACCGTGACCTCGAGGCCGTCGAGGATCCATACGGTGCCGAGACCGATGACGATCGTCCAGTGCCACTGCGACCACGGCAGGCGGTCCAGGCGTGCGGGAATGTTCGTGGTGATGGTGCGGCCACTCGCGGCCTCGGCTGTTGTCATGGGCTCCCTCCTCGTACGAGCGGAACCCCGGTCGGGTGCCCGCGAGAGGTGGGATTACGCCCCCAGCGCCCGCGACACCGTGTAGATCAGCAGGCCGGCCAGCGAACCGACCACCGTGCCGTTGATCCTGATGAACTGCAGGTCGCGGCCGATGTGCGCCTCGATCTTCTTCGTCGTGTGCTCGGCGTCCCAGCCCGCGACGGTGTCCGTGATGAGGGAGGTGATCTCCTTGCGGTAGGTGGTGACGACGTACACCGCGGCACCCTCCACCCAGCGGTCCACCTTGCCCTGGAGCTTGGGCTCGACGGCCATCCGCGCCCCCAGTGACAGCAGCGAGGCCCGCACGCGCAGCCGCAGCTCGCTGCGCTCGTCCTCGGCCGCCGAGACGATCATCGAGCGTACGGCGGTCCAGGCGGAGGCGATCAGGTCCTGCACCTCGCCGCGGCCCAGCACCTCGCCCTTCAGGCGCTCCACCCGCGCCCGCGTGTCCGTGTCGGACTGAAGGTCGGAGGCGAAGTCGCCGAGGAAGCGGTCAAGAGCGCCACGGGCCGGGTGGGAGGGCATGTCGCGCATCTCGGTGACGAAACGCAGCAGCTCCTTGTAGACCCGCTCGCCGACCTTCTTGTCGACGAACCGGGGGGTCCAGCCGGGGGCGCCGCCCTGGACGGCGTCCATGATCTCGGCGTCGTGCCAGACCAGCCAGTCGTGCGCCCGTGTGACGATCAGGTCGACGACCCGCCGGTGGCCGCCGTCGGCGACGATCTTCTCCAGCATCTTCCCGATGCCGGGCGCGATCTCCTGGGCGTCCGCGCGCCGGGTGATCGCCTCGCCGACCACCGCCTGGACGTCCGAGTCGCGCAGCACGGTCAGCGCGCCGCGCAGGGCGGCCGACAGCTCGGCCGTCACCCGGTCCGCGTGGTCGGGGTCCGCGAGCCAGGTGCCGAGCCGGCTGCCGATGCCGACGGCGCGCAGACGCTGCCGTACGACGTCCTCCGAGAGGAAGTTCTCGCCGACGAACTCGCCCAGGGAGAGGCCCAGCTGGTCCTTCTTCGTCGGGATGATCGCCGTGTGCGGGATGGGCAGGCCGAGGGGGTGGCGGAAGAGGGCGGTGACCGCGAACCAGTCGGCGAGCGCGCCGACCATGCCCGCCTCGGCGGCCGCCGCGACATAGCCCGCCCAGACGCCGGCGCCGGAGTTCTCCGCCCACTTGGCGAGGATGTACACCAGCGCCACGAACAGCAGCAGCCCGGTCGCGGTGAGCTTCATCTGGCGCACCCCGCGCTGCTTCTCCAGGTCGGCGGCGCTGAAGGTCGTCATCGCGCGCACGGCCGCGGTGGGGACCCCCCGGTGTCCCGCCGCGGCCGGGTGGGCATGCACGTCTACGGCACGCTCACCCGTTTCTTCCCTGTTCGTACGTTCCATCCGCTCCACCCGTTCGTGATCCCCTGCACACATTGTCCCTTCCTGACCGACTCCTGGAACGGAACGAGAGTTCCCGGCGTCTGTCTGGGCGGGGAAGTTCGTCATGAACTCCGGTGGCCCGAAGGGGGGTCCGGTTCAACTACCCCTCATCCCATGACGCATCATGGGGTGATCACATCGGAGCCTCGGGCTCCCATTCGTCCGAGGAGACCCGCACCGCATGACCAGGCGTCACGGTTATGCCCTGCTTTCCGCGATCATCGCCGTGATCGTGGGCCTATCGGCTGCCATATACCTCGGTGTAGCGGCTGACGACGGAAGCAACAGCAGCGCCACCCTCGCCGGGGGCCGCTCCCCGCACAACTCCGCCGCTCCCGCCTCCACCGGCATCTGGGTCGGTTCCTGGTCGGCGTCCCCGGCGGGCGCCGAGCCCGGCACCGAGACCGGCGGCATGGCGGGACGCTCGCTGCGCAACGTCGTGCACGCGAGCGTAGGCGGTACGAGTGCCCGCATCACGCTGTCCAATCTCTACGGCCAGTCGCCGCTGACCGTCACGCACGCCTCGATCGCCGTGGCCGTCACCTCAGGCACCGCCGAGGCGAACGCCGACACCATGCGGCGCCTGAGCTTCGGCGGCAGCACCGCGGTCGTCATCCCGGCCGGCCGGCAGGTGCTGAGCGACGCGGTCCGCATCGTCATCCCGCAGGGCAGCGACGTGCTGGTCACCATCTACTCCCCCAGCTCGTCGGGCCCGGTCACCTACCACCCGCACGCCCGTCAGATGTCCTACGTCGCGGCCGGCGACCGGACCGAGGACGTGACCGGCACCGGGTACACCGAGCAGACCCCGTTCTGGCGCTACCTCACCGCGCTGGACGTGCTGAGCAACGAGTCGGACGGCACCGTCGTCGCCTTCGGCGACTCCCTCACCGACGGCATAACGTCCAGCCTGGGCGCCAACCACCGCTGGACGGACGTCCTTTCGCAGCGGCTGCGCACTGCGGTCGGGTCCGGCGAGGACCTGCCGCGCTACAGCGTCGTCAACCAGGGCATCAGCGGCAACCAGGTCCTCGCCGACGGTCTCGGCCGCCCCGCCGACAACCCCAGCGGCCTGCTCCGCTTCTCCCGCGACGCGCTCTCCCGGACGAACGTCAAGGTCGTCGTCATAGACCTCGGCGTCAACGACATCCTGCGCAACCCGCGGCTCGCCGACCCGGACAAGATCCTCGGCGGTCTGCGCACCCTGGTCCGCGAGGCCCACGCCCGCGGCATCAAGGTCGTCGGCGCGACCCTGATGCCCTTCCAGGGGCACCGGGGCTACACCCCGGCCCGCGAGGCGGTACGCCAGCGGGTCAACGCGGAGATCCGCTCGGGCCGGGTCTACGACGCCGTGGTCGACTTCGACAAGGCGCTGCGCGACCCGTACAACCCGCGCAGGCTCCGCTCCGACTACGACTCCGGCGACCATCTCCACCCCAGCGACAAGGGCTACGCGAAGATGGCGGACGTCTTCGACCTGGACGACCTGAAGGGTTCGGCGCCGGCCGAACTGTGAGGCAGACGGGGGCGGTTCACTGGTCGCCGTAGTGGCGGCGGTGCCGCTCCTCGCGACGCTCCCGGTGCCGCTCGCGCCGGTCCTCGTGCCGCTCCCGGCGCTCCTCGTGCCGGTCGCGCAGCAGATCGCGGTGGCCGTCCAGCATCCTGCGGTGCGCGTCGTGCATGTCCTCGCGGTAGTCCTCCTGGAGCTCCCGCATGGAGGTCCTGCGGTCCAGCTTCCCCTGGCGGCGCTCCTCCTTCAGCCGGCGCCGCTCCTCCCTGGTCAGCTTGCGCTCGATGCCGACGCCGCCCCAGAAGGCGAAGCCGTTGACGATGACGCGCGGCGCCCCGGGCTCCCCGGGCACGCCCGACTCCCGGTGGTCGAACCCTCCCATGATCCCGATGCCGCGGACGACGACCTCGACACCGGGCGGCACGATGATGTTGACCCCGCCCATGATCGCGACGCAGTTGATCTCGACCTCGCGGTCGGCGAAGTTCGCCTCACGCAGGTCGAGCTCGCCACCGCCCATGAGGGTGACGCAGGTGAACTGCTTGGGCACGGTCCAGCGGCCCTTGCGCTCGAACCCGGACATCACCGCGACCGCCCACGTCGAGGACCCCTCGCCGCCGACGATCCGCCCGGCCCAACTGCCGCCCGCCACCGGCTCCTTGGTGAGCGAGACGGCAGGCGGTGGCGTGACCTGACCGACCGGCAGATCGCGGGTGATCGGCGTCAGCTCGCCGTACGTCCGGGCCTTGTAGGTGGCCTCCAGGCGCTCCTCGAACTCCTCCATGTCGAGACGGCCCTCCGCAAGGGCGTCCCGCAGGACCTCGGCGACTTGTTCACGGTCGGCGTCGGATGCCCGGAGTTCGGGGACTGCGGCGTCATCGGTCATGGACAGCAGCCTACGAGTTCACCCGGCCGGAGGCTACGAGACCGCTTTCTCCGTCCGCCCCGGCTCGGCACCGGCGTACATCCTGGCGATCACGTCCTCGATGTCCGGCTCCCGCACCGAGAGGTCCACCAGCGGATACTCCGCCGCGATCCGGGCGACCAGCGCGGCCGCCGACTCCCCGGCCGGGAACGCCAGCCACTGCCGCGGCCCCTGTGCCTTCACCACCCGCGCGGGCGCCGCGTCGATCGGCGGCAGCTCCCGCTCCAGGTCCACCACCAGGATCCGCTCGCTCTCCCCCACCTCGTGCAGACCGGCGAGCGGGCCGTCGTACATCAGCCGCCCGTGGTCGATGACCATCACCCGCGAGCACAGCTGCTCGATGTCCTGCAGATCGTGGGTGGTGAGCAGCACGGTCGTGCCCCGCTCGGTGTTCAACTCCCTCAGGAATCCGCGCACCTTGGCCTTCGAGATCACGTCCAGGCCGATCGTCGGCTCGTCCAGGTACAGCACCTCAGGGTCGTGCAGCAGCGCAGCCGCGATGTCCCCGCGCATCCGTTGGCCGAGCGAGAGCTGCCGTACCGGGACGTCCAACAGGTCGGCCAGTTCCAGGAGTTCGACGCAGCGGTCGAGGTTCTCGCGGTAACGGGCGTCCGGGATGCGGTACATGCGGTGCATCAGCTTGTACGAGTCGATCAGCGGCAGGTCCCACCACAGCGTCGTACGCTGCCCGAACACCACCCCGATACGGTGCGCGAGCCGCAGGCGCTCGCGCGAGGGGTCGATGCCCGCGACCCGCAGCCGGCCGCCGCTCGGCGTGAGGATGCCGGTGAGCATCTTGATCGTCGTCGACTTCCCGGCGCCGTTCGGCCCGATGTAGCCGACCATCTCGCCGCGCGCCACGGTGAAGGAGAGAGAGTCGACGGCCCGCACCTCGCGCCGCTCCCGTTTCATGAACCCGGTCTTGCGGCGCACGTCGAAGACCTTCTCGACGCGGTCGAGTTCGATCAGCGCCTGCTCTGTCACGCTCAACTCCCCGTACTCCGATACGAACCAAGGCCCGCCCGCCACGCCAGACCGGCCAGGGCACAGCACAACAGCGCCACCGGCGGCGGCGCGAAGGCCGCCCACGAGGGCAGCTCCAGCGGGTACGGCCGCCCCAGCACATAGGAGGCCGGCACCCAGTTGACGAAGGCGAGGGGCAACAGATACGTCACCCCGCGCACGAAGTCCCTCCCGAACACCGTCGGCGGGTACTGCAGCAGCGTGGTGCCGCCGTACGTGAAGGCGTTCTGCACCTCGGCCGCGTCCTGCGCGAGGATCTGGAAGGACGCGCCCGCCACGAACACCGCGCAGAAGATCGACGCGCCGCTGACCAGCATCACCGGCACCAGCAGCACCTTCGCCGCACTCCAGTCGACGTCGACCGACGCCAGCGCCCAGCCCAGCACCAGCCCGCCCTGGACGATGCGGCCCAGGCGGCGCAGCGCGAAGCGATCCGCGCCGATCTGCGCGAGCACCGGCGCGGGCCGCACCAGCAGGGTGTCGAAGGAGCCGTCACGGATCCGGGCACCCAGCACGTCCATCGAGCCGAGCACCAGGTCAGCGATGCCGAACGACGTCACCGACAGGCCGTACAGGAAGGCGATCTCGGGCAGCGTCCAGCCGCCGAGCGAGTCGACCTGCGAGAACATCAGCAGGATGCCGACGAAGTCCAGACAGGTCACCAGCAGATTGCCGCACACCGTGACCAGGAAGGACGTGCGGTACGTCATGGAGGACCGCACCCACATCCCGGCGATCAGCCCGTAGGCCCGCAGCCCCTCCTTCAGGCGGTTCCGCTCAACCACCCTGCACCACCACCCGCCGCGTCGCCGCCGACTGCATCAGCCGCCCCGCGGCCAGCAGCACCACCGCCCACACCGCCTGGAAGGCGTACGCCCGCAGCGGATCGGTCTCGCCCATCAGCACGTCGGCCGGCATCTGCAGCTGCGCCGCCCACGGCAGTGCCCGGACGATCTCGCCGAGAGCGCCGGGGAAGGCGTTGAGCGGCAGCACCATGCCCGAGAAGAAGATGCCGGTGATCATCAGGACCTGGCTGACGCCCATGCCGTCGAGCAGCCAGAAGACGCTCAGGGCGGCCAGATAGCGGATGCCGAAGCTGACGAGCATCGCCAGTACGAGGGTCACCAGGAACGCCGCCCAGGTGGTGACGTCGGTCGGCAGCGCCATCGGGAAGAACAGCGCGCCGAACGTGAACGGGATCACACCGCGCCCCAGCATCTGGAACACCGAACGCCCCAAGTCACCGGCCAGCCACCACAGTTGGAGGTCGGCCGGCCGGTACAGGTCTACCGCGATCTCCCCGGTGCGGATGCGCTCCATGAGGTCCTTCTCGAACCCGCCGCCCTGGATGGCGAGCGTCGCGTACAGGCACTGCCCGAGCCACACGTACGTGACCGCCTGCGCCTGGTCGTACCCTCCGAGGTGCGGCTTCTCGTCCCACAGCGCCAGATACGTGTAGACGAGGATGAGTCCGAAGACGGTGTTGGTGAACACCCCTGCCGCCGTGGCCGCCCGATACGTCGCGTACCGTCTGAAACCGCCCGCCGCGACGGCCGCGTACAACCGTCCCGAGCCCACGTCAGTCAACCTCCCGGACCTCTCGACACCGAAGCGCAGGAGCCTAGTCCGCCGGCAGTGACGCACGCCACGCATTTTCGGAGGCGGACGCGTGCCGCGATCCGGGAACGGAACGCATGGTGCGAGAGTCTTCAAGAGGGGGCGCAGAAGGCGTACGAGGGCGTACAGGAACGTACGACGCGAAACAGGAGTTCGGTACACAACATGAGCGACGAGCCGCAGCCGCAACAGCCTGTCCAGGGCTGGGCACCGAGAGAGCCGCAGGCCGCCGAGGCCCCGGGGCCGGGGGCCGGGGACGGCAAGCCGAAGCGTCCGAAGAGGACGGGCTGGCGGCGGCTGATCCCGACCTGGCGCATGGTGCTCGGCACCTTCGTCATCGGCGTCCTGTTGCTGATCGGCCTCTTCTACCTCGGCTACTCCCTGGTCAAGATCCCCCCGGCCAACGCCCTCGCCATGAAGCAGGCCAACGTCTACCTGTACGCGGACGGCTCACAGATCGCCCGCGACGGCGACGTCAACCGGGAGAACGTCTCGCTCGCGCAGGTCTCCAAGGCCGCCCAGCACGCCGTGCTGGCCGCCGAGGACCGCGACTTCTACACCGAGTCCGCGATCGACCCCAAGGCGATGGTGCGCGCCGCCTGGAACACCGCCACCGGCAAGGGCAAGCAGTCCGGCTCGACGATCACCCAGCAGTACGTCAAGAACTACTACCTGGGCCAGGAACAGACCGTCACCCGCAAGATGAAGGAATTCTTCATCTCGATCAAGCTGGACCGGGAGAAGTCCAAGGACACGATCCTCCAGGGCTACCTCAACACCAGCTACTTCGGCCGCAACGCGTACGGCATCCAGGCCGCCGCCCAGGCGTACTACGGCAAGGACGCCACCGACCTCGACGCGGCCCACGCTGCCTACCTGGCCGCACTGGTCAACGCCCCCAGCGAGTACGACGTCGTCGCGCACCCCGAGAACAAGGCCTCGGCGGTGGCCCGCTGGAACTACGTCCTGGACGGCATGGTCAAAAAGGGCTGGCTGACCGAGAGCACGCGGGCCGGCCTGAAGTTCCCGATGCCGAAGCAGCAGACCGCCTCCACCGGCCTGTCCGGGCAGCGCGGCTACATCGTCAACGCCGTCAAGGACTACCTCACCAAGAACAAGATCGTCACCGCCGACGAACTCGACAGCGGCGGCTACCGCATCACCACCACCCTGCAGAAGAGCAAGCAGGACGCCTTCGTGAAGGCGGTCGACGACAAGGTGATGTCCAAGCTCGACAAGAAGAACAACAAGGTCGACAAGTACGTCCGCGCGGGCGGCGCCTCCGTCGACCCCAAGACCGGCAAGCTCGTCGCGATGTACGGCGGCATCGACTACGTCAAGCAGTTCACCAACGGCGCGACCCGCGAGGACTTCCAAGTGGGCTCCACCTTCAAGCCGTTCGTGTTCACCTCGGCCGTCCAGAACCACTCCGAGACCCAGGACGGCGAGACCATCACGCCGAACGCCTACTACGACGGCACCAACAAGCGCCCCGTACAAGGCTGGAGCGGCAGCTACGCACCCGCCAACGAGGACGACCGCTCCTACGGCGACATCACCGTGCGCACCGCCACCGACAAGTCCGTCAACGCGGTGTACGCGCAGATGGCCGTGGACGTCGGCTCCGCGAAGGTGAAGCAGACCGCGATCGACCTCGGCATCCCCTCCGACACCCCGGAGCTCACCCCCACCCCGTCCATCGCGCTCGGTGTCTCCCGCGCCAGCGTGCTCGACATGGCGGAGGCGTACGCGACACTCGCCAACCACGGTGAGCGCGCCAACTACACGATGATCGACTCGATCACCAAGGACGGCAAGGACGTCGTCGACCTGCCCAAGGCGCAGACCAGCCAGGCCGTCAGCCGCGAGGCCGCCGACACCACCACCTCGATGCTGCAGAGCGTCGTCGACAACGGCACCGCGACCGCCGCCCAGGGAGCCGACCGCCCGGCCGCCGGCAAGACCGGCACCGCCGAGGAGGACACCGCCGCCCTGTTCGCCGGCTACACACCCGACCTCGCCACCGTCGTCTCCGTGATGGGCCAGGACCCGGTGACGGCCGCCCACAAGTCGCTGTACGGCGCGATGGGCCTGGACCGCGTCAACGGCGGCGGCCCGCCCGCCGAGATCTGGGCGCAGTACACCCGCGACGCCCTCAAGGGGAAGCCGGCGACGGACTTCGACCTCCAGCTCCAGGCCAGCGCCGAGCAGACCGCGCCGCCCGCCACCACCGAGCCGCAGCAGCCGGGCACGGGCGGCCAGGACAACGGCGGCACGACCGGCAGCCCGACGCCCACCACGGGCGGCACCACCGACGGCGGCACGACCGGCGGCCAGACGCCCACGACCGGCGGCACCACCGACGGCAACACCACCGGCGACACGACGAACGGCGGGACCACGGGCGACGGGGGCACGACCACCGACGGCGGCACCACCGACGGCGGCACCACGGACGGCGGGACGACCGGCGGCACCACCGGGAACACGACGGACGGCGGCGGCACCACGACCGGCACCGACACCGGGGGTACGACTGCGGGCCCGGGAGGCCCGCAGACCACCCGGAAACACTGACGCGTCAGAGCCTGTTCACAGACTCTCAGTGACCCGAGGTCGCCTTCAGACCCACGACGGCGACCAGCAGCAGGCAGACGAAGAAGATGCGGGCGGCGGTGACCGGCTCACCCAGCACCACCATGCCGAGCACCGCCGCACCGGCCGCCCCGATCCCGACCCAGACGCCGTAGGCGGTACCGATGGGAAGGGACTTCGCGGCATACGACAGCAGCACCATGCTGGCGACGATCCCGGCACCGGTGAGCACGCTCGGCAGCAGCCGCGTGAACCCGTCCGTGTACTTCATCCCGATCGACCAGCCGACCTCGAGCAGACCGGCGACGACGAGCAGAACCCAGGCCATGACGGCACCTCCGAAACGCATGACTGACTGTCGGGGTGCGTCGTCTTTGCCTGCGTAACCCGGTACGGCGCGTCTCGTCGGGCTCCCTCAAAACTAGCAAAGGAACGACAAAAAGGGCTGGTGACGGTGGTCACCAGCCCTTTCGGAGAGCTGTTTCCAGGTGGGCTACAGGTACAGGCCCGTCGTGTCCTCGGACCCCTCGAACCGGTCGGCGGCCACGGCGTGCAGGTCACGCTCGCGCATGAGCACGTACGCCACGCCCCGGACCTCCACCTCGGCCCGGTCCTCCGGGTCGAACAGAACCCGGTCGCCGGGCTCCACGGTCCGTACGTTCTGCCCGACGGCGACGACCTCGGCCCAGGCCAGCCGGCGCCCGACCGCCGCGGTGGCGGGAATCAGGATGCCTCCGCCGGACCGGCGCTCACCCTCACCCGTCTCCTGCCGCACGAGAACCCGGTCGTGCAGCATGCGGATGGGCAGCTTGTCGTGCTGCGGGGTGCTGTGCTTTCTGTTGGCGCTCACGCCCTGAACCTACCTGTCCCCGCTCACTTCCGGCGCCGCCGGGTGCCGAGAGCGAGCAGACCCACGAGTCCGACGGCGACGGCCGCGACCGGCACGATCCGCTCCAGCCGGGGGGCGCCCTCCTCGTCGACGAACTGGGCCTTGACGTCGCTCACGACCTTGTTCACCCCGACGTAGGCGCGCCCCAGCGTGTGATCGAGGTTGGAGACGACCTTGGCCTTGGCGTCCCCGACGATCGTCTTCGGGTGCACCCGCACGCCGATCTCGTCGAGGGTCTCGGCCAGCACTGCGCGGCGGCTCTTGATGTCCGCCTCGATCTGCGCCGGGGTTCTGGTGTCCGACGTGTCCGCCACCGTGGGGCCTCCGAAGTCAGCTGTTGCGTGATGCCGCTTGTTCTGGACAGTCTGTCAGTTCCGCCCGCGCCTGCACTGTCAGGACCCCCGGTTACGCTTGCCCGATGAGCGAGCGACTCCAGCCCGGGGACGTGGCCCCCGACTTCACCCTCCCCGACGCCGACGGCACCGACGTGTCCCTGTCGGCCCACAAGGGCCGCAAGGTCATCGTCTACTTCTACCCCGCGGCCCTGACGCCAGGCTGCACCAAGCAGGCCTGCGACTTCACGGACAACCTCGACGTCCTGGCGGGCGCCGGCTACGACGTCATCGGCATCTCGCCGGACAAGCCGGAGAAGCTGGCCAAGTTCCGCGAGAAGGAGTCCCTGAAGGTCACACTCCTGGCCGACCCGGAGAAGACCGTCACCGAGGCCTACCGCGCCTACGGCGAGAAGAAGAACTACGGCAAGACCTACATGGGCGTCATCCGCTCCACGGTGATCGTGGACGAGGAGGGCAAGGTCGAGCGCGCGCTGTACAACGTCCGGGCGACCGGCCACGTGGCGAAGATCATCAAGGATCTGGGGATCTGACGCTCCCCTTCCTTACGAGCCGGCGGCTCGCACCCGGGACGACCCGGCGCGAGCCGCTTTACGTTCCGGGCGTGACTGTCCGATAAGCGGCTCGTTACCTCGTACGAGGTAACGAACTGACAGTCGAGACGGGGAGAGCACATGGGCGTGCGGCGCACATCGGAACGATCAGGCACATACAGCAAGGAACGGCTTGCGCCACTGGTGGCCGAGGCAGGCAACTGGACCGATCTGATGCGACGCCTTGGTCTCAACCCGAGTGGTGGCCAACGGCGGGTGCTGCAGCAACAGGTGGCGCGTCATGGACTTGATACCAACCACTTCGTCCAGCGCAGCCCATGGCGCAAATACCCCGACGCGGATATCGCCGACGCTGCGGCCTCGTCGTCATCGCTGAAGGAAGTGGCCCTGGAGTTGGGTGCCACCCCGGCCACCGGAACCCTCTTCCACATCCGACGCCGAATCGCTGCAGCAGGCATCGACATCAGCCACTTCCCCGGCGTCGCTCGCCCCGAACCGGACCTTCCCTTCACCGTGGAAGAACTGCGGGCAGCAGCAGTCTCGGCCACGAGCGTGCGGGGTACGGCACGGGCTCTGGGTGTGCCCGATGACAGTCGCTCCAGGGCAACGCTGAACCGCATGCTTGCAACCCGGCGCATCGACACGAGCCACTTCTCCCATCGGCGAGCAAGGATCCCCGAGGAAGAATTGCGGCATCTGGTGCGGACCTCGACCAGTTACGCCGACGTCATGCGCGGGCTCGACATGGACGTCAACGACACCAACCACCGGCGTGTACGGCGCGCGGCCTCTCGCCTCAATCTGGACACCAGCCACTTCAAGCGAAGGTCCTGGTGTCGGCCGGAGCGCCCGGCACCCCCACCGACTGCACATCGAGTGCTGGTGGTCGTACCCGATCAAGCCGGGCGGACGAACAGAACCCGACTTCACCAGGCCCTGGCCGAAATCGGAGTGCCATACGCATGTGCGGAGTGCGGCAACACCGGCCAGTGGCGGGGACGCCCCCTCACCTTGCAGATCGACCATGTCGACGGAAACTGGCGGGACAACCGTCGGGAAAACCTGCGATACCTGTGCCCCAACTGCCATGCGCTGACAGAGACGTGGTGTCGCCAGAAGGGCAGAGTCCCACTCGCCGGGTGAACGGACGGCCCCGTAGACTAAGTGCCGCCGGTCGAGCGTGATGACCGTTTTTGAGCGGCCGTGATGGAATTTGGCAGTCATGCTGGGTTTAGGTCCCAGTGGGTTAACACCCGTGTGGGTTCGAGTCCCACCGGCCGCACACAAACAGAGGGGGGTCGCCCAGCCGGGCGCCCCCCTCTCAGGCTTCAGCCCAGCAGCTCCCGCACCACCGGCACCAGCGCCCGAAACGCCTTGCCGCGGTGGCTGATCGCGTTCTTCTCCTCCGGGCTCAGCTGCGCGCACGTGCGCGTCTCGCCGTCCGGCTGGAGGATCGGGTCGTAGCCGAAGCCGTTGGTGCCCTCGGGGGTGTGGCGCAGGACGCCGCGGAGTTGGCCCTCGACCACGCGCTCGGTGCCGTCCGGCAGGGCGAGCGCCGCCGCGCAGGCGAAGTGCGCGCCCCGGTGTTCCTCCGCGATGTCCGAGAGCTGGGCCAGCAGCAGGTCCAGGTTGGCCTTGTCGTCGCCGTGCCGGCCGGCCCAGCGGGCGGAGAAGATGCCGGGCGCGCCGTTCAGGACGTCGACGCAGAGGCCGGAGTCGTCGGAGACGGCGGGCAGGCCCGTCGCCTGCGCCAGGGCGTGCGCCTTCAGCAGCGCGTTCTCCGCGAAGGTGACGCCGGTTTCCTTGACGTCGGGGATGTCGGGGTAGGCCTCCGCCCCCACCAACTCGTGGTTCAGGCCTGCGTCGGCGAGGATCGCCCTCAGTTCGGTGATTTTTCCGGCGTTGCGGGTGGCGAGGATCAAGCGCGTCATGAGAGCCAGTATTCCGGCTCACCGCGCCCGTCTCCCCCGCGCCCTTGCCTCCCGCGCCCGTCTCCTACGAGGTGCACACCTTGGTCAGCTCGCCGGCCGCGTCCGTGACGGGGCTGATGTCGGGGGTGTTGTCGCCGTTCCTGACCGCCGTACGGACGTTGGACACGGCCTTGTCCAGGTCGTCGACCGCCTTGTTGACGTCGGCGTTGTCGGTCTTGTCGCCTATCTTGCCGAGGTTCTTGTCGATGGAGGCGAGGGACTCGTCGAGCCGGCTCGGGTCGTTGGAGGCGTTCTCCACCGCCTGCTGGAGGTCGGTGACGCTGTCGGCGATGGTGTCGGCGGTCTGGACGCAGTCCAGCGCCTTGTCGACGGCGTCGCACCCGGTGGTGAGCCCGGCGGTCAGCCCGACGGCGGCCACTGCTGCGACGGCGATGGTGATACGGCGGCCTCGGCTCACGGCCATGACTGCGGTCCCTCCTGTCTCCAGGCCCCGGTGAGGCCCCCCGTACTGGTCGGGCGCACGGTGGTGTGCCGTGCGCCCGCACTCGTAGGGACGCGAGGGCGGGCGGCGGGGTTGCCCCCGGCCGCCGCTCGTCTTGGTGCGCCCTTTACCTTTCCAGGACGGTACCAAGCGCCTTCTGCTGAAGGACAGCGAGTTCCGTGCAGCCGGAAACCGCGAGATCCAGAAGGGAGTTGAGCTCGTCGCGGGCGAACGGCTCGGCCTCGGCGGTGCCCTGCACCTCGACGAAGCGGCCGTCGCCGGTGCAGACGACGTTCATGTCGGTCTCGGCGCGCACGTCCTCCTCGTAGCAGAGGTCGAGGAGCGGCACCTTGCCGACGATGCCGACCGAGACCGCCGAGACGGTTCCGGTGAGCGGCTGGCGGCCGGCCTTGATCAGCTTCTTGCCCTGGGCCCAGGCGATGGCGTCGGCGAGGGCCACGTAGGCGCCGGTGATGGCGGCCGTGCGGGTGCCGCCGTCCGCCTGGAGCACGTCGCAGTCGAGGACGATCGTGTTCTCGCCGAGGGCCTTGTAGTCGACGACGGCGCGCAGGGAGCGGCCGATGAGGCGGCTGATCTCGTGGGTGCGGCCGCCGATCTTGCCCTTGACGGACTCGCGGTCGCCGCGGGTGTTGGTGGCGCGGGGCAGCATGGCGTACTCGGCGGTGACCCAGCCTTCGCCGCTGCCCTTGCGCCAGCGGGGGACGCCCTCGGTGACGGAGGCCGTACAGAGGACCTTGGTGTCGCCGAAGGAGACGAGGACGGAGCCCTCGGCGTGCTTGCTCCAGCCGCGCTCGATGCTGACCGGGCGGAGTTGTTCGGGGGTGCGACCGTCGATTCGAGACATGCCGACGAGCCTAGTCGCAGAAGTAGAAGCGGAAAGGACCCCTACCGCGGTGGGAGGGGCCCTCGTCCGTGCGCCGGTCCGGGTGGACCGGCGGCTCACATCAGGTCTTCGATCTCCGCGGCGATGGGGTCCGCGTCGGTGCCGATGACGACCTGGATCGCGGTGCCCATCTTGACGACACCGTGTGCGCCCGCGGCCTTCAGCGCGGCCTCGTCCACCTTGGAGGCGTCGATGACCTCGGTCCTCAGACGCGTGATGCAGCCCTCGACCTCTTCGATGTTCTCGATGCCGCCGAGCCCGGCAACGATCTTCTCAGCCTTGCTGGCCATGACGTCTCCTCACGCACAGTTGGCCCAACTTCACGAGCGATGGCGCCGTGCGTAACCAATGATGGCGTCACAGCATCCCAATCGTCGTAACTGGTCTACACCACCTCGCAGGCGGTCGCCAACTCATGAGTGCCGAGACCGAGATCTCCCCCGCCCGTCGCCGGTGGCAATCGGCGTTCCAGGCACTGCAGAAGATGGGCCGCAGCCTCCAGCTGCCGATCGCGGTGCTGCCCGCGGCGGGCATCCTCAACCGGCTCGGCCAGCCGGACGTGTTCGGGGACGAGGGTCTTGGCTGGACGAACCTCTCCAAGGTGATGGCGGGCGCGGGCGGCGCGCTGCTCGACGGCCAGCTCGGTCTGCCGCTGCTGTTCTGCGTGGGTGTGGCCATCGGCATGGCGAAGAAGTCCGACGGCTCTACCGCGCTGGCGGCGGTCGTGGGATACCTCGTCTACTACAACGTGCTGCGGCAGTTCCCCAAGGACTGCCCGGGCGGGGCGAAGGTGCTCTCCGGGGTGGGCTGCCAGGGGGCCGACGGGACGGTCAGCACCTTCACGTACCAGAACCCGGGCGTCTTCGGCGGCATCGTCATCGGCCTGCTGGCCGCGTACTTCTGGGCCCGTTACCACCGTACGAAGCTGGTGGACTGGCTCGGTTTCTTCAACGGCCGGCGGCTGGTGCCGATCATCATGGCGTTCGTGGCGATCGCGTGCGCGGCACTGGCCCTGTGGGTCTGGCCGCCGATCGGTGACGCGCTGGAGAGCTTCAGCGACTGGATGCACGACCTGGGCGCCTGGGGCGCGGGCGTGTTCGGTGTCGCGAACCGGGCGCTGCTGGTCGTGGGGCTGCACCAGTTCCTCAACGTGCCCATCTGGTTCCAGTTCGGCAGCTACACCAAGCCGGACGGCACGGTGGTGCACGGCGACATCAACATGTTCCTGGCGGGCGATCCGAATGCCGGCCAGTTCACCTCGGGCTTCTTCCCGATCATGATGTTCGCCCTGCCGGCGGCCGCGCTCGCCATCACCCACGGCGCCAAGCCGCACCGGCGCAAGGAGATCGGCGGCCTGATGCTGTCGGTGGCCCTGACGTCCTTCGTCACCGGCATCACGGAACCGATCGAGTACTCCTTCCTCTTCATCGCCCCGGGCCTCTACGCGATCCACGCCCTGCTGACCGGCGCCTCGATGGCGGTCACCTGGGGCCTCGGCGTCCACGACGGCTTCAGCTTCTCGGCCGGTCTCATCGACTACGTCATCAACTGGAACCTGGCGACGAAACCGTGGGCGATGATTCCGATCGGGCTGTGTTTCGCGGCCGTGTATTACGCGATCTTCCGTTTCGCGATCACGAAGTTCGATCTGAAGACGCCGGGGCGGGAGCCGGACGACGAGCTTGAGGACGTAACGAAGGCCTGACGAGACAAGGGAATTGGCCCTCGGACCTGCTGGTCCGGGGGCCTTCGTCATGCAACAGCGCGTAGCGATCCGGTAGCAGGAATCGCGGGTTCCTTTATGCGGACCCCATCTGCTACAACAGGTCTACACCACTCAGTGGTGTAGACCACCACCCCGGAGGAAGTATATGAGCACCGCCACCGCGCCTACGGCGGCCCCCACGAAGAAGTGGAGCTCAGGCCTGTTCCAGGGCCTGCAGAAGGTTGGCCGCAGCCTCCAGCTCCCGATCGCCGTGCTGCCGGCGGCGGGCATCCTGCTGCGACTCGGGCAGCAGGACATCCACGACAAGCTGAACCTGCCCGACAAGGTCACGGCGGTGTTCGCCACAGCGGGTGGCGCGATCTTCGACAACCTGCCGATGCTGTTCTGCATCGGTGTGGCGATCGGCTTCGCCAAGAAGTCGGACGGCTCGACGGCGCTCGCGGCGCTCGTCGGCTTCCTGGTCTACAGCAATGTCCTCAAGGCGTTCCCGGTCACCGAGGCGAAGGTCCTCAAGGGCGCGGACATAGCCGCGACCTACAACAACCCCGGTGTGCTCGGCGGCATCCTGATGGGTCTGCTGTCCGCGGTGCTGTGGCAGCGCTACCACCGCAAGAAGCTGGTGGACTGGCTCGGCTTCTTCAACGGCCGCCGCCTGGTGCCGATCATCATGGCGTTCGTCGGCACCGCCATGGGTGTCTTCTTCGGCCTGGTCTGGAAGCCGATCGGTGAAGGCATCTCGCACTTCGGCGAGTGGATCACCGGCCTCGGCGCGCTCGGTGCCGGTCTGTTCGGTCTCATCAACCGCGCGCTGATCCCGGTGGGCATGCACCAGTTCGTGAACTCGGTCTCCTGGTTCCAGATCGGCGACTTCAAGAACTCGGCAGGCCAGGTCGTGCATGGCGACCTCACCCGCTTCTTCGCCGGTGACCCGACCGCCGGACAGTTCATGTCGGGCTTCTTCCCGATCATGATGTTCGGTCTGCCGGCCGCCGCGATCGCCATCGCCCACTCGGCCCGCCCCGAGCGCCGCAAGGCCGTGATGGGCATGATGATCTCGCTCGCGCTGACCTCCTTCGTGACCGGTGTGACCGAGCCGATCGAGTTCTCGTTCATGTTCATCGCCCCGCTGCTCTACGCGATCCACGCGGTGCTGACCGCCCTGTCCATGGCGATCACCTGGGCGCTGGGCGTCCACGCGGGCTTCACGTTCTCCGCGGGCTTCATCGACTACGCGCTGAACTGGAACCTCGCCACCAAGCCCTGGCTGATCATCCCGATCGGTCTCGTCTTCGGCGCGGTCTACTACGTCGTCTTCCGCTTCGCCATCACCAAGTTCAACCTCCCCACCCCGGGCCGGGAGCCCGACGAGGAGGTCGAGGATCTCACCAAGGCGTGAGTCCCGCTCGCAGGGCATGACGAGGGCCCCGGCACCGAGAAGGTGCCGGGGCCCTCGTGTGTGAGGACTTCAGATCTCGTACGAGCGTCTCGGTGCCGCCAGTTCCACCGGCCCGGTGAAGACCTCGCGGGCGTCCCGGAGGTTGGCCTGGGGGTCGGTCCACGGGGGGATGTGGGTGAGGACCAGGCGGCGCGCGCCGGCGCGGGTCGCCGTCTCGCCCGCCTCGCGGCCGTTGAGGTGCAGGTCCGGGATGTTCTCCTTGCCGTGCGTGAAGGCCGCCTCGCACAGGAACAGGTCGGTGTCGTGGGCGAGTTCGTCCAGCGCGGGGCTGATCCCGGTGTCGCCGGAGTACGTCAGGGACGACCCGCCGTGCTCGACCCGGATGCCGTACGCCTCCACCGGATGGGCCACGCGCTCCGTGTGCACCGTGAACGGGCCGACCTCGAAGGTGGACGGCTTGACCGTGTGGAAGTCGAAGACCTCGCTCATGGAGGAGGCGGTGGGGGTGTCGGCGTACGCCGTGGTCAGGCGGTGCTCGGTGCCCTCGGGGCCGTAGACCGGGAGCGGGTCGCAGCGGCCGCCGTCGTGGCGGTAGTAGCGCGCCACGAAGTAGGCGCACATGTCGATGCAGTGGTCGGCGTGCAGATGGCTGAGGAAGATCGCGTCGAGGTCGTAAAGACCGCAGTGGCGCTGCAACTCGCCAAGGGCACCGTTGCCCATGTCGAGGAGCAGCCGGAAGCCGTCGGCCTCTACGAGGTAGCTCGAGCAGGCCGATTCCGCGGACGGGAACGACCCCGAGCAACCGACGACGGTGAGCTTCATGAAGCAGAAACCTCCGCGGGCGGGAACTTTTTCTGGCGGGAGACGGGGGTCGTGCGGTTCGTCGAGCGTAAGGCGCAAAACGCCCGGTCGCTCCTCTGGCAAGGGCTGTTGTGGGCGAACTCACCTGTGGTGTCACCGGTTCGGCTGGAACCGGGGGCGGTGGGGCGCCGGGGAGCGAGCACAGGTTCGACAGAGGGCGCGCGGCGCTCATCGCGCGCCGGTACCGTCGTCCGTATGGACACGTCATGGTGGCTCGCGCTCGCGGCCGTTGTGCTGCTCGCGCTGGTCGCCACGCTCGTCGACGGCTGGGGCCGGGGGCGCCGGCCCGCCGGACGCCGGAGCCGGCCGCCGGGACGGCCGGGCGGCCGGAAGGGGACACGGCCGCGGCCGGCGGAGATCTGGTGGGCGAACGTGCCCTACGAGGACGGGCCCGGCGCCAAGGACCGGCCCTGTCTGGTGCTGGTGGTGCACGGCGAGCGGGCGACCGTCGCGAAGATCACCAGCAGGTACCACGACGAGCGGGCCGGGGTGGTCCCGCTGCCCCCGGGTGCGGTGGGCGACGCGCAGGGGCGCGCCAGCTTCCTGGAGACCGACGAGCTCCGTGAGGTGCCGGTCTGGGACTTCCGGCGCAGGGTGGGTGTGGTGGACCCGGTCCTGTGGGACCAGGTCCGTCACCTGGCTACGTAGAGCGGCAAGGCGCAGGGCGCAGGACGGGCTACGCCCAGAGCTGGCCGTGCAGCGTCTCGATGGCTTCCTCCGTCGTCGCCGCCGTGTAGACGCCCGTCGACAGGTACTTCCAGCCGCCGTCGGCCACGACGAACACGATGTCCGCGCTCTCGCCCGCCTTCAGCGCCTTGTTGCCGACGCCGATCGCCGCGTGCAGTGCCGCGCCGGTGGAGACGCCCGCGAAGATGCCCTCCTGCTGGAGCAGTTCACGGGTGCGGGTGACCGCGTCCGCGGAGCCGACCGAGAAGCGGGTGGTCAGGACGGAGGCGTCGTAGAGCTCGGGGACGAAGCCCTCGTCGAGGTTGCGCAGGCCGTAGACCAGGTCGTCGTAGCGCGGTTCGGCGGCGACGATCCTGACGTCCGGCTTGTGCTCGCGCAGGTAGCGGCCGACGCCCATGAGGGTGCCGGTGGTGCCGAGGCCCGCGACGAAGTGGGTGACGGAAGGGAGGTCGGCGAGGATCTCCGGGCCGGTGGTCGCGTAGTGCGCGCCGGCGTTGTCGGGGTTGCCGTACTGGTAGAGCATCACCCAGTCGGGGTGCTCGGCGGAGAGCTCCTTGGCGACCCGCACGGCGGTGTTGGAACCGCCCGCGGCCGGGCTGGAGATGATCTCGGCGCCCCACATGCCGAGCAGGTCCCGGCGCTCCTGCGAGGTGTTCTCCGGCATCACGCACACGATGCGGTAGCCCTTGAGCTTCGCGGCCATGGCGAGGGAGATGCCGGTGTTGCCGGAGGTCGGCTCCAGGATCGTGCAGCCCGGGGTCAGCCTGCCGTCCTTCTCCGCCTGCTCGATCATGTGCAGGGCCGGGCGGTCCTTGACCGAGCCGGTGGGGTTGCGGTCCTCCAGCTTGGCCCAGATGCGGACGTCGGCGGACGGCGACAGCCGCGGCAGGCGCACCAGAGGGGTGTTGCCCACCGCGGCCAGCGGGGAGTCGTAACGCATCCGGGATCAGGCCATGCCGCCGGCCACGGCCGGCAGGATCGTGACGTTGTCGCCGTCGGCGACCTTGGTGTTGATGCCGTCGAGGAAGCGGACGTCCTCGTCGTTCAGGTAGACGTTGACGAAACGGCGCAGCTCGCCGTTGTCCACGATGCGGGCCTGGATGCCCGTGTGCCGGGACTCGAGGTCGGTGAAGAGCGCGGCGAGCGTGTCCCCGTTGCCCTCCACCGCCTTCTGGCCGTCGGTGTACGTGCGGAGGATGGTCGGGATGCGGACCTCGATGGCCATGGCTGAGGGCTCCTGTCGATGATTACGTCGGGTCTGTGGGCGCGCGGCGGCGCAGCGTGCGGGGTGGTACGTCGGTGCCGCGGCTCACGGCCGTACGGCGGCAGGGCAGCGTCAACAGATGGCGCTGGCGAGCCTGCACAGGTCGACGTGCAGGCGCGCCACGAGCAGCATGCCCGGCGTCTTCTCGCTCACGTCGTGGAGAACCATGGGGTCATCGTATCGATTCCCGGTCGGCCGTCCGGAGTGTGATCTCACATGCCGGACTATTTTCATCCGGTGTTCGAGATCAGTACGCCTGGACCACCGTGACCTCCTCCTCCGTGACCTCGCCCTCGACGATCCGGAAGGAGCGGAACTGGAAGTCGCCGAGGCCGTCGGTGTCGGCGGTGGAGACCAGGACGTAGTGGGCTCCTGGCTCGTTGGCGTAGGAGATGTCCGTGCGGGAGGGGTAGGCCTCGGTCGCGGTGTGCGAGTGGTAGACGATCACCGGCTCCTCGTCGCGGTCGTCCATCTCGCGGTAGAGCTTGAGCAGGTCGCCGGAGTCGAACTCGTAGAACGTGGGCGACATGGCCGCGTTCAGCATCGGGATGAAGCGCTCGGGGCGGTCCGAGCCCGCCGGGCCCGCGACGACGCCGCAGGCCTCGTCGGGGTGGTCCTTGCGCGCGTGCGCGACGATCTGGTCGACGAGGGCCTGGGTGATGGTCAGCATGTTCGCCAGGATATGCAGAAGGGCCGTCCCGTACCGAGGCGTGGTACGGGACGGCCCGAATGCCGGACGCCGTGAGCGGTGCCGCAGCGGATGCCACGAGTACCCGCTGTGGCCGGCGTCCGCGGTGAAGGCACGGAGTGAGCGTCAGCCCACCTTCTCCAGCGTCGGCTCGCGCCGTTCCGTCACTTCCGGATTGCGGGCCTTGAGCACCGCCCAGCCGATGCCGAGGGCGACCGCCCAGCCGGCCATCACGTAGAGGCAGATGCGGGAGTCGGCGTCGTAGGCGATCAGGCCGGTGACGAAGAGCAGGAACGCGATGGCGATGTACGAGCACACCGCTCCGCCCGGGGCCGGGAAGGACGAGGCGGGCAGCCGGCCCGCGTCGACCGCGCGGCGGTAGAGGACATGGCTGACCAGGATCATCAGCCAGGTCCAGATGCCGGCCGCGGTGGCCACCGAGGTGACGTAGCCGAAGGCCTTCTCCGGGACCACGTAGTTGAGGACCACGCCGATGCCCATGAAGAGCACGGAGACCGTGATGCCGAACGCGGGGGTCTTGGAGGCGGACAGCCTGCTGAAGACCTTCGGGGCCTCGCCGTTGTCGGCCAGGTTGCGCAGCATGCGGCCCGTCGAGTACATGCCGGAGTTGCAGGAGGACAGGGCCGCGGTCAGCACGACGAAGTTGACAATGCCCGCGCCGGCCGGGATGCCGATCACCGCGAACGCCTTCACGAAGGGGCTGACGCCCTCCGCGAACTCGGTCCACTTCACCACGCACAGGATGACGGTGAGGGCGCCGACGTAGAACAGCGCGATGCGCCAGGGCAGGGTGTTGATCGCCTTGGGAAGGGTCTTCTCCGGGTTCTCGGACTCGCCGGCCGTGACACCGACCAGCTCGACGGCGAGGTAGGCGAACATGACGCCCTGCAGCGTCATCAGGGACGAGCCGACGCCCTTGGGGAAGAAGCCGTCGAACTGCCAGAGGTTGGCGACGGAGGCGGTGTCGCCGGCGGCGCTGAAGCCGAAGGTGAGGACGCCGAGGCCGATGACGATCATGCCGATCAGCGCGGTGACCTTGACCATCGAGAACCAGAACTCCAGCTCGCCGAAGAGCTTGACGGAGATCAGGTTGACCCCGAAGAGCACCACCAGGAAGACCAGGGCGGTGGTCCACTGGGGGACGGAGGGGAACCAGTAGTTGACGTAGATCGCGGCGGCCGTCAGCTCGGCCATGCCGGTCACGACCCACATCAGCCAGTACGTCCAGGCGGTGAAGTAGCCGAAGAACGGGCCGAGGAACTCGCGGGAGTACTCCGCGAAGGAGCCCGAGACCGGGCGGTACAGGAGCAGCTCGCCGAGCGCCCGCATGATGAAGAAGATGATCACGCCCGCGAGGGCGTACATGAAGATGAGGCTGGGTCCGGCCTTGGCGATGTTCGCCCCGGCTCCTAGGAAGAGGCCGACGCCGACGGCGCCGCCTATGGCGATCATCTGGACCTGGCGGCTGCCGAGTCCGCGCTCGTACCCCTCTTCGGCCCGCTGCGGGGCCTCCTCGTTCTCGACCTGGGCGGAGGTCATGTGTGGTGCGCCTTTCTCCATGCCGACCCGGGCCTCTCGTCGGCCTCGGATCGGGTCTCGATCCCCCCGGATTGATGGAGCTGGGCGGGTTTTGCGGACCCGTCCGTGCCTGGCCGGCGATCCGCCGGCTCGGTGGCGCACCCGGCCGAACATGGGTGGTGTTCGCCGGGCGGTCGTGAAGATTTATCACGGCCGCAACAATGATCACTGCTGTGACATGTGGCACAGAACACAGGGAGAAGCGGACAAAGGTCGCCCGCGGAGGCATAGAAGGCCGCCGCGGTGACGTGATCGTTATCCGGATTTGAGCGTCCTCTGAGCGAACGCCGGAGTGCGACAGATCAGGACATCGCGAAGGTCACGACATCAGGGTCGAAACGAGCGTCTCCTGGAGGCCGCCCAGCCACAGGTACGCCATCACCATCGGCTTGCGCGGGTCCTCGTCGGGGAGCCGGTAGAGGAGGTCGGTGTCGTCCTCGTCGGTGATCTCCAGCCGGGAGCCGATCGCCAGGCGCAGGTCGTTCAGGGAGCTCAGCCACTGCCGGGACTCCTCGCCCGACAACTTGAGGACCGCCCCGCCGTCGGCGGCCGGCGTCAGCGCGTCCAGCGAGCGGACGACCGCGAGCGCGTTCTCGCGCTTGCCGGCCCGCAGGTCGTTCTCGGTGTAGCGGCGGAACTCGGCGGAGTACTCCCGCTGTTCCTCCGCGTCCTCCGCACGGGCGGGCGGGCCCTCGGGGTCGCTGTAGGCGTCCGGGAAGAGCCGTCGCAGCACCGGGTCCGCGGGGGG
Source organism: Streptomyces sp. NPDC048419 (assembly GCF_043200415.1). Lineage (NCBI taxonomy): Bacteria > Bacillati > Actinomycetota > Actinomycetes > Kitasatosporales > Streptomycetaceae > Streptomyces > Streptomyces sp. NPDC048419. Next base: position 376,516 of record NZ_JBICXT010000005.1, read on the forward strand.
CTCGCTGGGGCCCTCGGCGAAGAGCTCGGCCAGCGGGTCGTCGGGCGCGTCCTCACCGGGGCCGGGTCCGACGAGCTCGAGGAGCTGCACGGCCAGCGACCGGATGATGGAGATCTCGACGTCGTCGAGGGCGACGGCCGCGCCGCCGCCGGGGAGCGGTTCGAAGTGTCCTGGCATGAAGTCGGTTCGCTACTTCCGGTCCTGCTGGAGGGTGGCCCACAGACCGTAGCCGTGCATGGCCTGCACGTCGCGTTCCATCTCCTCGCGGGAACCGCTGGAGACGACCGCCCGGCCCTTGTGGTGGACATCGAGCATGAGCTTGGTGGCCTTGTCCTTGGAGTAGCCGAAGTACGTCTGGAAGACGTACGTCACGTAGCTCATGAGGTTGACCGGGTCGTTGTGGACGATCGTGACCCAGGGGACGTCCGGCTCGGGTACGGCGGAGACCTCCTCCGCCGATTCGGTCCGTTCGATCTCAAGGGGAGCGGGTGACGTCACACTGCCCATGCTGCCATGGCCCCCACAAATCGTCACACTGACGCGAAGTGGGGTAGCATCTCCTGCCATGAACACAGCGGACCTTGGGCTGCCGGTGGACGTTCCCTCGACGGCGCTCTTCACGGATCAGTACGAGCTCACGATGCTGCAGGCCGCCCTCAAGGCGGGCACCGCCGAGCGGCGCAGCGTCTTCGAGGTCTTCACCCGGCGGCTGCCCGACGGACGGCGCTACGGCGTCGTCGCGGGCACCGGGCGTGTCCTGGACGCCGTGGAGAACTTCCGCTTCGACGCGGACATCCTCGCCTTCCTCCAGGAACGGGACATCGTCGACGAGGCGACACTCGAGTGGCTGGCCGGCTACCGGTTCAGCGGTGACGTGTGGGGCTACCCCGAGGGCGAGGTGTACTTCCCGGGCTCGCCGATCATGCGCGTCGAGGGCTCCTTCGCCGAGTGCGTGCTGCTGGAGACCGTGATCCTCTCGATCCTCAACCACGACTCCGCCATCGCCGCGGCCGCCTCCCGGATGTCCTCGGCCGCGGGCAGTCGCCCGCTGATCGAGATGGGCGCCCGCCGCACCCACGAGCTGGCCGCCGTCGCCGCCGCGCGCGCCGCGTACGTCGGCGGGTTCGCCTCCACCTCCGACCTGGCGGCCGGCTTCCGCTACAACATCCCGACCGTCGGCACCTCCGCGCACGCCTTCACCCTGCTCCACGACCACGAGCGGGACGCCTTCCGGGCCCAGGTCGACTCGCTCGGCCGGGGCACCACCCTGCTCGTGGACACCTACGACGTCGCCGAGGCCGTCCGCACGGCCGTCGAGGTCGCCGGGCCCGAGCTGGGCGCCGTGCGCATCGACTCCGGCGACCTGCTGCTGGTCGCGCACCGGGTGCGGCAGCAGCTGGACGAGCTGGGCGCCACCGACACGAAGATCATCGTGACCTCGGACCTGGACGAGTACGCCATCGCCTCGCTGGCGGCGGCGCCGGTGGACGCGTACGGCGTCGGCACGCAGCTGGTGACCGGGTCCGGGCACCCGACGGCCTCGATGGTCTACAAGCTGGTCGCCCGCGCGAGGTCCGACGACCCGAAGGCGCCGCTTGTACCTGTGGCCAAGAAGTCCAGCGGCGGCAAGACCTCCGTCGGCGGCCGCAAGTGGGCCGCGCGGCGGCTGGACGCGGACGGGGTCGCGGAGGCCGAGGTCGTGGGCACGGGCGGGATGCCGGCCGAACTCGCCGACCGGCAGCTGCTGGTCGAGCTGATCAAGGGCGGTGACGTGGTCTTCCGCGAGCCTCTGGACGTCGTACGCGACCGGCATGTGGCCGCGCTGGCCGGTCTGCCGCTCTCCGCGACCCAGCTCTCGCGCGGGGAAGCGGTGATCCCGACGGAGTACGTGACCCGCGGATCGGGTAGCTGACAGCCAGTGTCCGAAGGGGGGTGGCCGGGCATGCACCCCCCGCGCCCTCTCCCGCACCGCCCACGAAGTCTCTAGGCTCGAAGCTCACACACAGTCGAAGGACACCCGCATGCGCCGCGCCTTGATCGTCGTCGACGTCCAGAACGACTTCTGCGAGGGGGGCAGCCTCGCCGTGGCCGGGGGTGCCGACGTTGCCGCCGCCGTGACCGAGCTCATCGGGCAGGCGGCAGGCTCCGGCTACCAGCACGTGGTGGCCACCCGCGACCACCACATCGCCCCCGGCGGCCACTTCGCCGACAACCCCGACTTCGTCCACTCCTGGCCCGCGCACTGCGTCGCGGGCACCGAGGGGGTCGGCTTCCACCCGAACTTCGCGCCCGCCGTCGTCTCCGGGGCGATCGACGCCGTCTTCGACAAGGGGGCGTACGCGGCGGCGTACAGCGGTTTCGAGGGGGCCGACGAGAACGGCGTCAAGCTGGCCGACTGGCTGCGCGCCCGGGACGTCGGTGAGGTGGACGTCGTCGGGATCGCCACCGATCACTGCGTGCGCGCCACCGCGCTGGACGGTGTGCGGGAGGGCTTCCGTACGCAGGTCCTGCTCGAGCTGACCGCCGGGGTGGCCGCGGAGACCACCGAGCGGGCGCTCGCGGAGATGCGTGAGGCGGGCGTGGAGCTCTCCGGGAAGCCCGTCGTCGCGTAGGTGCGGCCGGCCTACGCGGGGGCCGCGGGGCGCCGCAGGAGGGCCCTGATGGGGTGCCACAGCTCCTGGGGGAGCTCCGGTCCGGGCACGACACCGTTGTCAGGGGCCGTTCGCCATATCAGGCCGTCGGGATGGTGCAGGACCGCGGTGATCTCGTCCGGCGTGGGCGGTGCGGCGTTGCCGCGCAGATAGACCGCCCGCATGCCGAGGTTGCGCAGCCTGGTCAGGGCGCGCGCCCGGTTGCGGGCATGGACCAGGACACGGACGCAGTCCGTGCCGTCGGCGGCGGGTCTGGGCAGGTTCAGAGCCACCACCACGCTGCCGGTCGGCAGCTTGCAGAAACCTCCTGCGGCCATGCAGGTCACACCCCCGTGCGAGTCGGTGTCAATAAGCGAAGCACAGGACGCACCTAAACACGATCGGCGGCAACCCGCCAGGGGGTTGCCGCCAATACGCTTCTGACCTGCGAAAATGCCGACTACTTCACCGCGGGGCCGATCTCGACCTTGATCGTCGAGCCGTTCTTGGCCTCCTGGACGATCTTGATCTTGGTGTTGGTGTCAGTGATCTTGACACCACCTGTCGGGTTCGACGCGTCGTAGTAGGTGCTGGCGTGGTCGTCGAAGACCGGCACCCCGGACGATCCCTTGATCTTGGTCGCCACGTCCGCGTTGTGCAGCGTGATGCCGTCGGTCGGGTACCGGCTGAACGGCGAGTCGTAGGCCTGCATGCGGTTGCGCATCAGCTTGCCGTCGGACCACTTGAGCGCCTTCGGGTGCGAGTCGACCGGAAGGATCAGGCCGGTGCCCGGGTGCTCGGTGGTGTTGTTGTCCGCCTGGGAGGTGTCCCACTTCCAGACCAACAGGCCGTTCTGGTACGGGTAGTGCTCCACCCAGTCCGGACGGGTCGTCGAGAAGCCGAAGTTGTACGGGCCGGTCTTCAGCGTCTTGTCGTACGACACGTACTGACGGTTCTCGGCGATGTAGTACTGCTTGTAGTCCTTGGTGAAGGACGCGCCGATGCGGGAGAAGCCGTTCGCGGTCCAACCGGCGTCCGCCGCCTCGGCGTTGTCGGAGAAGACCGTCGCGCCGTCCGCGGTCACCGTGATCTCGTCGGCCGCGAAGCCCTTCTGCGCCACGCCGCCGTCGGTCTGGTAGCGGAAGCGCAGCTGGACCTTCTGGCCCGCGTAGGCGTCCAGCGGGTACGACAGCTTCTTGTACGCGTCCAGCGTGCCGGTCAGGGCGGGCTTGTCGCTGCCGTCGCGCGGGATGGCCTGACCGTCCACCGTGCCGTCCAGGGCGGTCCAGTTGGCGCCGCCGTCGGTCGACACCTCGGCGTAGAGGTAGTCGTAGTTGGCCTCGATGTCGTACCAGCCGTCGAGCGTGAGGGCGGCCGACTTCTTGCCGGTGAGGTCGACCTCACGGGTCAGCGTGTTCTTCAGGTCGTTGCCGCTGCCGCTCCACCACTGGGTCGAGCCCTGCGCCGGCGCGACGACCTCGGTGGTGACCGCCTTGTCGGGCAGCGAGACCACCAGGCCCTGCTTGTTCTTGGTGTTGTACTCGGCGACGCCCAGGGTCTGCTTCGCCTTCTTACCGGCCTTCGCCGTGCCGTAGTTGAGCCAGCCCAGCTGCAGCTTGTCCCAGGCGTTCATGTCGCCCGGCAGGTCGCCGATGGCCCGCTTGCCGGTGCCGAGCCAGGAGCCGGAGGACATCAGGGTCCAGAAACCGGTGGAGTTGTCCCCGCCGGCCGTGTCGTACTCGTCGGGCAGACCGAGGTCGTGGCCGTACTCGTGGGCGTAGACGCCGAGTCCGCCGTTCTCCGGCTGCATCGTGTAGTCGCCGACCCACATGCCGGTGTCGCCGACCTGGGTGCCGCCGAGCTTGTTGTTCTCGGGGCCGGTGGCGCCGGCGTCGGTGCCGAAGGCGTACCAGCGGTGGGCCCAGATCGCGTCGGTGCCCTGCGCGCCGCCACCCGCGGACTCGTCCTCGCCGGCGTGCACGATCTGGAAGTGGTCGATGTAGCCGTCGGGCTCGTTGAAGTTGCCGTCGCCGTCGTAGTCGTAGCGGTCCCACTGGTCGTACTGGGCGAGGTCCGCCTTGATGGCGGCGTCCGACTGGCCGACCGCCTTCTGGTCGGCGACCCAGGCGTTCAGGCCGTCGCGCACCAGGTTCCAGGCGGTGGAGCAGGTGGTGGAGCCACAGGCGTTGTTGCCGTAACGGGCCTCGTTGTAGGGGACCTTGACCCAGTCGCTGACCTCGCCGTTCACCGAGTAGCGGCCCGAGGACTGCTTCTCGTAGTACTTCTTCAGCGACTCGGTGTTCTTGCCGGTGCCGAAGTAGAGGTCCTGGAAGTGCTTCTGGTTGTAGTCCGCCTGCCAGGCCGTGGAGTTGTCCTTGGCGCGGTCGGGCGCGGCTATCTGGTTGTGCAGGGGGCCGGCGGTGCCGCCGTACTTCGGGTCCGTCTGGTCACCGAACTCGGCCAGGACGGTGAAGATCTTGTCGGTCTTCTCCCGGCCCAGTTCGACGTACTTGCTGTCGCCCTTCTTGCTCTTGAGCTGGACGACGTGCGAACCATTGCGGTCCTTGACCTGGGTCTTTCCGGATATGACCTCGCTCAGCGCCTCCTGGCGCTGGGCCTCCTGGGTCCTGGAGAGCGGCCCGTCGAGGTTGTGTTCCTTCATGCTCATGACCGCAGCGGGGTCATGGCGGTCGACGGTGGCGGACTTGGCCGGTTCGGCGGCCTGCGCCATGGCGAACGTCGAGAAGGTGGCGGTTGCCGCCGCGAGCGCGACCCCGATCGCGGTCGCTCTGAACGTCCAAGGTCTTTGGGTCACTTGGGTTCCTCTTGGTGAAGGTGGCCAGTCAAGTGACGCAATTTGACTAGAGGTCGGTAAGAAAAGACAGGGCTTGACTTGGACAGAACAAGTGCACTATGCGGATGGGGAGTCCGCTTTACGAACGCTCCGACCGGCGCGTTCGCCCGTCCACGTGATGGACGCCATGACTCCGTGCGCCCCCTGTGCACCGGCACTGTTGGTTAGGTCACGCTTACCGTTCGTTCCACTCGGGCACACACGCGATTAGAGTCGGTTGGCGGACAGCCTTGAACATGGCGGAAAGCCAGGCCGACACCCCCGTGGACCCCCACTTCCGAGGACACGATTGCCATGCCTCGTCCGACGCCCGCCCAGCTCGTCTACGGTTCGTGCACCGTGATCTTCTCGACGCTCGCCATGCTGCTGCTGTCACAGACGAGTTCGGGCGTCGGGATCGCCGTCATCGCCGTCGCGGCACTCGCCCTCGGACTCCTGGTCGCCATGACGGCGCCTCTGCCCAGGACCAGGGTCGTCGCGGAGGGGCGGCCTGCCGAGCAGGAGACGCCCGTACCGGCCGCGGTCGGCACATCGGCGTCCCGGCCCGTGCACGAACGCGCCGCATCCTGACGCCGTCCGGAAACACCGCCCGGCCGAGGCCGCCGCGCGCCCGCGTCAACGGGTGCTGACCACCACCGTCTTGGCGGCCTTGTCGTGCAGGCCCTGCTTGTAGGGCCGGTCGAAATAGCTCCAGCCACCGCAGATCGCGGTCCAGATGCAGGCGCAGCAGAACGCGAACGGAAGCCACAGAACGGCCGCGCGCGCCAGCGAGGTCTGCACGGAGGGCGTGGAGCCGTCGTTCAGGTTGGCCACCCGCATGTTCAGCCACTTCTTGCCGAGCGTCTGTCCCGACTTGCTGATCAGATACGTGTCGTAGGCGATGTAGAGCACGGCCGCGACGACGGACTGCGCGAAGGACTTGCCGTACTCGATCTTGTTGCCGTTCACGCTGTACTCGTGCACGCCCATCGGCCAGGTGAGCAGCCAGACGACGATGCCGACCAGGATCAGGTCCACGATCCGGGCCAGCGTCCGCTTGCCGCTGTCGGCGAGCGGGGGCATGCCGGCGAGCGGGTCGTTGGGATAGGCGCCACCGCCGTGGGGGTCGCCGGCGGTGTACGGTCCGCCGCTGTAGGGCGGCGGCTGCTGACCGGGAGGAGGCTGCTGATGGGGTGGCGGCTGACCGCCCGGTCGCGGCTGACCGCCGCCGCCCGGCGCGTCGTACGGTGAGCCCGACCCCTGGCCAGGCGGGGGCTGCTTCCTGAACGGGTCGTCCTCCGGTGGCTGTCCGGAGCCCGGGGGCGGTTCGGTGCTCATGGCCCGAGTGGACCGCGAACCTCCGCGCCCCGCATCCGGCGAACGGCCGTCCGGAGTACCGAATCAGCTGGTGCGTACGCCGTAGGCGGTCATCCCGCGACGAACGTACCCGCCGCCTTGTCGTGCCAGCACTGGCGCCACGGGCGGTCGAACAGGCACCAGGCGACGCCCACGACACCCACCACGAGCAGGCCAGGCACGCTGTACACGAGCCAGCGGCGCAGCGCCCCGCCGAAGGACGGCGGCTCGTGCCCCTCGATGTCCTGCACCTGGAGCCCGAGCAGCTTCTTGCCCAGGGTGCGGCCCCATCGGGCGGTCGGCAGCGCCTCGTAGAGGACGCCGAACAGGAGCAGCACGGCGAGCACGACGCCCAGGTACACCGAGGTCGTGCCGTCCAGCAGCCATACGGTCTCGGTCCGGCCGGAGAGCTTGGCCGCGTCGATCTTCCCGTCGACGTGGTCGAGCGCCTTGGTGCCCAGCGGTACGGCCGCCGCGGCGGTGACGGCCAGCAGGACGACGGTGTCCAGGAGCCGGGCGGCCAGCCGCTTGCCGAGGGCCGCGGGGCGGGCCTCGGACTGCCGGCGGGCGGCGGCCGTGAAGATGTCCTCGACGGGCGGCTTCCAGGGGGCGACCGGCTGCTCCTCCTCGGCGCCCGCGAGCCGGTGCACCTGTTGGGCCCAGGAGGACTGACCGCCGCCGTGGCCGCTGGTCAGGGGTGCGGCGCCGGGCTGCCCCAAGGGGGCCTGGCCGGCCGGGGGTTGGCCGCCGGGAGGCTGCCCGGTCGCGGCGGGCCGGCCGGCGCCGGACTGCGGCGGGACCGTCGGAGAGGCCTGCTGGGGGCCGGAGTACCCGGGCTGCGCGGGCGGGGCGGCCGAGGGCTGGGGCTGCGCCGCGGCGCGCTCGGCCGCCGCCTTGCCCGCGCCGAAACCGGGCTTCTGCGCGCTCTGGGCCTGCGCCCCGCCCTGCGCTCCCGTACGCGGGGACACCGCGCGGAACGTCATCGTGCCCTCGTCGCCCACGGGGCCGCCGGGACCCGGGATGCCGGGAGCGGCCGTGCCCTTGGCGCCCGCGGCCCCCGGCCCCGCGGACGGCGCCGTCGGCCGGCGGAAGACGAACGTGCCGCCGGAGTCCACGTCGCCGGAGCCCTGGTCCGCCGGCGGGATGGTGGCCGTGCCGTCCGTGCGGGCGGCCTGGCCGTCCGGCTGGGACGGCGGAGCGGCGGGCACCCGCGGGTCCGCGGCCGGCGGGGAGCCCCAGGACACCCGGCGGTCCTGGTCGCCGCCGAAGCCGGACTGGTGGACGGCGTCGGCGCCCCAGGCGGACGCGGGTTCGGGACGGCCGCCGTGCTGGGCCTCGGCCGGGGACGGCCCGGGCTCGGGGTCCTCGTCGAAGAAGTGCGGTCCCGTCTCCTCCACCGGAGCCGGGCGCGCGCCGGGCGGCGGCGCGAGCGACTCGCCGTCCGTCGGCGCCGGACGGCTGGTGCCCGGTACCCAGGCCGCGCCGTTCCAGTACCGGACATATCCAGGAATGGACGGATCCGGGTAATACCCCTCGCGGGGCCTGTTGTCACCGGGGGCCGGGGTTGGGGCACTCATGACCGTCGTCCCGTATCTGCTCGGGGGTGAATATGGGGGGTCCACATCTATCAGACCCGCTGCTCCCCCACCGCCAGTCCCGCCGGACCCACCCCTTTCCGGGCAACCCCGTGCACGGCCTTCACAGACCCGGAAAAAAAGTTCCCGCAACCCGCGTAATGATCGGGCGGCCTCCCCCTCTCTCCTCGTACGGGCCCACCGCGGGGCCCCCGTACACCTGCCCGAGAGAGGAACCGGACGCCATGCACTACACCGTGGTGGAACGCGAGCTGGAGCTCAGACTGATCCTGTCCCCGGGGCGCAGCGTCCCGGTCCCGGCGCGGCTGAGCTACCGCACCGACGATCCGTACGCCGTCCACGTCACCTTCCACATCAACTCCGAGAGCCCGGTGTACTGGACGTTCTCCCGCGACCTGCTGGTGGAGGGGGTGTTCCGGCCGTGCGGGCACGGGGACGTGCGGGTGTGGCCGGCCAAGTCGGACGGCCGCAGCGTCGTCCTGATGGCGCTGAGTTCACCCGACGGTGACGCCCTGCTGGAGGCGCCGGCCGCCCAGGTCTCGGCCTGGCTGGAGCGGACGCTGCGGGTGGTGCCCCCGGGGGCCGAGGGCGAGCAGCTGGGGATCGACGACGCGCTCGATCAGCTGCTCGCCCGGTGACCCCACCGGGGCCGGCTCAGAACAGCTTGCCCGGGTTCAGGATGTCCAGCGGATCGAAGACCCGCTTGATCTGCCGCTGCATCTCCACCCCCACCGGGCCGATCTCGCGCGCCAGCCACTCCTTCTTCAGTACGCCCACGCCGTGCTCGCCGGTGATCGTGCCGCCGAGCTCCAGGCCGAGGGCCATGATCTCGTCGAAGGACTCGCGGGCGCGCCGGGACTCCTCGGGGTCGGCGGCGTCGAAGCAGACCGTCGGGTGCGTGTTGCCGTCGCCCGCGTGCGCCACGACCCCGATGGTCAGCTGGTACTTCTCGGCGATCCGGTCGGTGCCCTCGAGCATCTCGCCGAGCCTGGACCGGGGCACGCACACGTCGTCGATCATCGTGGTGCCGCTGACGGCCTCCAGCGCGGTGAGCGACAACCGCCGCGCCTGGAGCAGCAGTTCGGACTCGGCGAAGTCGTCGGCGGGAACGACCTGGGTGGCGCCCGCGGCCTCGCACAGCGCGCCGACGGCGGCGAGGTCGGCTGCCGGGTCGGGGGTGTCGAAGGCGGCCAGCAGCAGGGCCTCGGTGGTCTCCGGCAGGCCCATCTGCGCCATGTCGTTGACCGCCTTGACCGTCGTGCGGTCCATCAGCTCCAGCAGGGACGGCACATGGCCGCCCGCCATGATCCGGCACACCGCGTCGCAGGCGGCGGCCCCCGACGCGAACTCGGCCGCCAGCACCAGCTGCTGCGGCGGCTGCGGCCTGAGCGCCAGGATCGCCCGTACGACGATGCCGAGCGAGCCCTCGGAGCCGACGAAGAGGCGGGTGAGGTCGTAACCGGCGACACCCTTGGCGGTACGGCGGCCGGTGGACATCAGCCGTCCGTCGGCCAGCACCACCTCGAGGCCGAGCACGTACTCGGCGGTGACCCCGTACTTCACACAGCACAGGCCGCCCGAGGCCGTCCCGATGTTGCCGCCGATGGTGCACATCTCCCAGCTGGAGGGGTCCGGCGGGTAGTACAGGCCGTGCTCGCCGACCGCGCGGGACAGGGCGGCGTTGATGACGCCCGGCTCCACCACGGCGATGCGGTCGACCGGGTTGATCTCGAGGATCCTGTCCATCTTCGTCAGCGACAGTACGATGCAGCCCTCGCAGGCGTTGGCGCCGCCCGACAGGCCGGTGCGGGCGCCCTGCGGGACGACCGGGACGCGCAGTTCGGTGGCGACGCGCATGACGTGCTGCACCTGCTCGACCGTGCGCGGCAGCACGACCACCGCCGGGGCGCCGGCCGGGCAGAAGCTGGCCATGTCGTTGGCGTAGGAGACCGTGACGTCCGGATCGGTCAGGACGGCCTCGGCGGGCAGACCGGCCAGGAGCCGGTCGACGAGGTTTCCGTTCACCGCTGTGTCCTCATCGCGACGCGCTTCGATACGGCTCATGATCACAGGTTCGCACCCGGGGCCATCGGTGTGAACCCCGTCTACGGCACTGGACGTATGCCGGGATGTGCTCGTCGTACTGACGCACAGTGATCGCCATGGAGAAGCAAGCGGAGGCCGCCGGGCGGACGCGGGGCAGAAGAGGCCGGCGGGTGCTGATCGCCGCCGTCGCGGGGTGTGCCGTGCTCGGCGGGGCGCTGGCGCTGTGGCCCTGGCAGCGGCCGGCCGTGCGCCCGCCCGCCGTGCCCGCGCCGGGTGCGGAGGCGCTGACGGCGGTCTCCGCGGGCGTGCCGGCCGCGCTGCCCGACCTGGCGACGCTGATCGGTCAGTGCGAGGCCCTGCTGCGCACGCATCCCGAGGACGCCCGGTCCTGGGCGGTGCTCGGGTCGGCCTACGTCGAGCAGGGGCGGCGCACGGCGGACGCCGGGAACTACCCGCGGGCCGAGAAGGCCCTGCGCACCTCGCTGAAGGTGCTGCCGCAGAAGAACGCCGTGGCGCTGGACGGCATGGCGGCACTGGCGAACGCCCGCCGGGACTTCCGGTCGGCGCGGACCTGGGGCGAGGCGGCGCTGAAGCTCGACGCGAAGCGCTGGACGGCGTATCCGCCGCTGATCGACGCCTACACCGGGCTCGGGGACTACAAGGCGGCCAAGCGGACGCTGGACCGGCTGCTGGAACTGCGCACCGGGGCGGCCGTACAGGGGGTCGCCGCGGCCGTCTACCGCGACCGGGGCTATCGCGAGGACGCGGCGGCGTCCCTGTCCGACGCGGCGGCGGCCGCGGCCCAGCCTGCCGAGCAGGCCGCGTATCTGGAGCGGGCCGGGGAGCTGGCCTTCGAGCGCGGGGACCTGGACGAGGCCCTGCGGCGCTTCCAGGCGGCGGTCCGGCTGGACCCCGACCAGCGGGCGGCGCAGGCCGGGCAGGGGCGGACGCTGGCCGCACTGGGCCGCACGACGGAGGCGCTGAACGCCTACCGGGTGGCGCTCGACAAGCAGCCGTGCCCCCAATACGCGCTGGAGCTGGGCGAGTTGTACGAGTCGCTGGGGCTGGCGCAGGCGGCCCGGGTGGAGTACGACCTGCTGCGCACCCGGGCGGCGGACGACGCCGCGGGCGGGGTGGACGACGAGCTGGTGCTCGGGATCTTCGAGGCCGACCACGGCGACCCGCAGGCAGCCGTGCGCCGGCTGCGCGCGGAGTGGCAACGGCAGCCGGGGATCGAGGTGGCCGACGCGCTGGGGTGGGCCCTGCACCGGGCCGGTGACGACAAGGAGGCCCTGAAGTTCGCCACGGTCGCCACGGACCGGGCGCACGGGGGCGGCGTCCGCAGCGCGCCGTACTCCTACCACCGGGGCATGATCGAGCAGGAGATGGACCTGTCCGCGCCCGCGCGACGGCATCTTCAGGAGGCGCTGCGGATCAACCCGCACTTCTCGCCGCTCGCCGTGCCGCTTGCCCGGCAGGCGCTCGCGGCGCTGGGCGAACCGCCCGACGAGCCGGTGCCCACGGGCACGCCGAGCGAGGACGACGTGGACAACAAGGCGCATGGGCAGGCCCGTTGACTCAGACCGCGGCGGTGCCGATCAGGGCGTTGCGGGTGACGAGGGCGGCCAGCTGCTCCTCCCCGAGGCCGTCCGTGCCCTCCGGGCGGCGCGGCAGCACCATGTAGCGGGTCTCGGCGCTGGAGTCCCACACCGTGATCTCCGTGCCGGCGGGCAGCTCGACGCCGAACTCGGCCAGCACGGCCCGGGGTTCGCGCACCACGCGGGAGCGGTAGGCCTCCGACTTGTACCAGCTCGGGGAGGGTCCGAGCAGCCGCAGCGGATAGCAGGAGCAGAGGGTGCAGACGATGACGTTGTGCGTCGTCCGCGTGTTCTCGACGACCCGCAGGCGCTGGTACGAGCCCTCCATGAAGCCGAGTTCGCGCACGGCCGCGGTGCCGTCCGCCAGCAGCCGCGCCCTGAAATCCGCGTCGGTCCAGGCCCGGGCGACGACCCGCGCGCCGTTCGCGGGCGACGCCCCGGACAGCGACGCGTCGATGATCTCGTCCAGCCGGGCGCCGGAGAGCACGCCCTTCTCCTCCAGCAGGGTCTCAAGGCGCCGCACCCGCTGCGCGATCGTCGCGTCCCCGTGGTCACCGCTCATCGGCTGCATCCTCTTCGTACGCTTCCAGGTAGCTTTCCCACAGGTCCAGTACGACGTGGTGGTCGCCCTCGCCCCACAGGTCGCGGGCCGCGAACCGGACCGCGTAGATCTGCTCGACCGGCGCCTCCCCGCGGCCCTGCGCGCTGACGTCGGCGAGTTCGGCCGGACCCTCCGGCTCGACGACGACGCCCCGCTTGCCGCGGGCGTAGCGCGGCAGGCGGGTGTGGTGCGGCGGGTCGTGGCGGTAGGTGCGCACGGGCGTGCCCGGTGGGAAGCGGTCAGTCATCGAGCTCACCGGGCTTGATCACGCCCTTCTGCTCCAGCAGGGTGCGGACCGCGAGGAACCAGCGCTCGTAGTACGACGTCGACAGGTACTCCGCCGGCGGCATCGACTCGATCGCGTCCCGGAACTCGTTGGTGTTGAAGATCCCCTGGGCGCGCAGGGCGTTGACGAGCCCGACCACGCGCGCCTCCCAGTCCGCGTGGAAGGGCTCCGCGTCGTCGCTGATGTCGATCGCGCCGAAGTTCTGGACGCCGCCCACGTCGTTGATCCTGGCCATGCGGCAAGCCTACGGCCGGGCGGCCGCCGCGTCGTCCTTGACGAGGATCGAGAAGCGGCGCGCCCCCACCGCCCCCGAGGCGAGGCCGAAGTAGACCTTCGGGTCCGCGCCGCCGCGCACGGCCACGCCCTCCGGCTCGCGGTGGCTGAGCTGGTACCCGGCCACCGTGCGCGCCTGCTGGAGGAGCTTGCCGCTGGTGAGGGAGAGACTGGAGAGGTACGCGTTGCCGCGCCCCGCCACCGGGTTGGTCCTCGCGTCGTAGGCGGAGCCCGCGACCTGGTAGATGACGTCACCGTGCAGGGCGTACCCCTGGAACGGGACCGCCGCGTCGGGGTGCGCGCCCACCTGGGCGATGTCCGCGACCGGACCGGCGTAGCGGCCGGCCACGAAGGCGTCCAGGTCCCAGACGCGGTAGCGCGGCCTGTCGGCCCCGTCCCGGTAGCGGACGGCGATGCGTTTCGACGTCATGCACACCGACGGCTGGTTGTTGATCGAATCCGGCACCGGTCGGCGGACGGCGACCTGCGAACGGGTGCGCACGGCGCCGTTCTTGAAGTGGAAGCGGGCGACGCCCTGGCCGAAGCCCCTCTCGGCGTCGGCTTCGGTCCAGATCCAGGTGCTGCCGTCCTTGGCGTCACGCTGGACGCCCATGCTGACGCCGTGCCCGAACCGCCGGAGGTACATGTGGCCGAGCAACGCGCCCTTGTAGTCGAGCCGGTTGAGGCACAGATCGCCGGCCGCGTGACCGGTGGCGGTGATCTGCAGGACGTAGAGGTGCCTGTTCGGCTCGTCGAAGGCGAACGACTGGAGCACCGTCGGCTCCCTCAGCGTGGCCTTCTGCCACAGCCGGCGCTCGGACGGTACGGCGAGATTGATCGCAGCGGACACCGGTCCCCCCACTGTCCCGTGGATGCCACCGCGGCACCCACAGGACAAGAGGTTGTCAATGTCCGTTCAGCGGTTGCAAGTTCTGCGAACTCACAGGTTCCCCACCGGCCTCACAGGTTGCCGCGCTTCTCCTGCTCCCGCTCGATCGCCTCGAACAGGGCCTTGAAGTTGCCCTTGCCGAAGCCCATCGAGCCGTGCCGCTCGATGATCTCGAAGAAGACGGTCGGCCGGTCCTGGACCGGCTTGGTGAAGATCTGCAGCAGATAGCCGTCCTCGTCGCGGTCGGCCAGGATCTTCAGCTCGCGCAGCGTCTCCACGGGCACGCGGGTGTCGCCGACCCACTCGCCGAGGGTGTCGTAGTAGGAGTCCGGGGTGTTGAGGAACTCCACGCCGGCCGCGCGCATCGTGCGGACCGTCTGCACGATGTCGCCCGTGTTGAGCGCGATGTGCTGCACGCCCGCGCCGCCGTAGAACTCCAGGTACTCGTCGATCTGGGACTTCTTCTTGGCGACGGCGGGCTCGTTGATCGGGAATTTCACCTTGAGCGTGCCGTCGGCCACCACCTTCGACATCAGCGCGCTGTACTCGGTGGCGATGTCGTCGCCCACGAACTCCTTCATGTTCGTGAAGCCCATGACCTTGTTGTAGAAGCCGACCCACTCGTTCATCTTCCCGAGCTCGACGTTGCCGACGCAGTGGTCGACCGCCTGGAAGGTGCGGTGGGCGGGCGGCTCGACGATCGTCGCCGCGGCGACGAAGCCGGGGAGGTAGGGGCCGTCGTAGCCGGAGCGCTCGACGAGGGTGTGGCGGGTCTCGCCGTAGGTGGCGATCGCGGCCAGGACGACCGTGCCGTGCTCGTCCTTCATCTCGTACGGCTCGGCCACCGAGCGGGCGCCGTGCTCGATCGCGTAGGCGTAGGCGGCCCGGGCGTCCGGGACCTCGATGGCGAGGTCGACGACGCCGTCACCGTGCTCGGCCACGTGCTGCGCGAGGAAGGTGCCCCAGGTGGTGTGGGGCTTGATGACGGAGGTGAGGACGAAGCGCGCCGAGCCGTTCTCCAGCACGTAGCTCGCGGTCTCGCGGCTGCCGTTCTCCGGTCCGGAGTAGGCGACCAGCTGCATGCCGAAGGCGCTGGAGTAGTAGTGCGCCGCCTGCTTGGCGTTGCCCACGGCGAAGACGACCGCGTCCATTCCCTTGACCGGGAAGGGGTCGGCCTGCCGGGCGGTGTCGGGAGTGTGGTGTGTGGTCTGCGTCATAGCGGCAGCCTGGCCCCCGTACGCAAGGTGCGCAATAGTTTGCGGAATTGCTGGGCAATGTGCTCAGCGAAAGGCCTGCAGCAGCGGCCCTTCTGTACAGGATGCCCACTCGATCGGGAGGCTGATGTGGCGATCGACCAGCTGGACGGCCGGATCATCGTGCTGCTGGCGCGGGAGCCGCGGATCGGGGTGCTGGAGATGTCCCGGCGGCTCGGGGTGGCGCGCGGGACGGTGCAGGCCCGGCTGGACCGCCTTCAGTCGAATGGCGTCATCCGCGGGTTCGGGCCCCAGGTGGATCCGGCCGCCCTCGGATACCCCGTCACCGCCTTCGCCACCCTGCAGATCCGGCAGGGCCAAGGGCCGGACGTACGGGCCCACTTGGCGACCGTGCCCGAGGTGCTGGAACTGCACACCACCACCGGCAGCGGGGACATGCTCTGCCGTCTGGTGGCCCGCTCCAACGCCGATCTCCAGCGGGTCATCGACCGGGTTGTCGGATTTGATGGCATTGTCCGGGCCGCCACCGCTATCGTCATGGAAAATCCCGTTCCGCTGCGGATCATCCCGCTGGTGGAGCAAGCGGCCGAGGAACCGGAGCGGACCTAGCCGATCCTGGGGTGAGCGCACGTGAGCTTCTGGGAGTATCTGAGCAGCCGTCACCAGCAGCTGCTCGCGGACGCCTACCAGCACGCCAGCGCCGTCTTCCAGTGCATGGTCGTGGCGACCCTCATCGGAGTGCTGATCGGGATCGTCACCTACCACACCGAGTGGGCCGCGAGCCTCGCGACCATGACCACCTCGACCATCCTGACCATCCCGTCGCTCGCCATGATCGGTCTGCTCATCCCGCTCGTGGGCCTGGGCGTGGCACCCACGGTCATCGCACTGACCCTGTACGGGCTGCTGCCCATCGTGCGCAACGCGATCGTCGGACTGCGCGGGGTCGACCCCTCCCTGGTGGACGCGGCGCGGGGCATCGGGATGTCGCGGCTGACGCGGCTGATGCGCATCGAGCTGCCGCTGGCCTGGCCGCCCATCCTGACCGGCATCCGGATCGCCACGCAGATGCTGATGGGCATCGCCGCGATCGCCGCCTACGCCTCCGGGCCCGGCCTCGGCAACGAGATCTTCCGCGGCATCGGCTCACTGGGCAGCAAGAACGCTCTCAACCAGGTCCTCGCGGGCACGCTGGGGATCGTCATCCTTGCGCTGCTGTTCGACGCCGCGTACGTCCTGATCGGACGACTGACCATCTCCAGGGGGATCCGTGCCTGATACCTCCGCCGGCCAGGCGGCCACCGGGGCGACCATCGAGCTCGACAGCCTCACCAAGCAGTACCCGGGCAGCCCCGCACCCGCGGTCGACAACGTGTCCCTGGAGATCAAGGCGGGCGAGATCGTCATCTTCGTCGGCCCCTCAGGCTGCGGGAAGTCCACCACCCTTAAGATGATCAACCGGCTGATCGAGCCGACCGGCGGCCGCATCCGCATCGGCGGCGAGGACGTCACCGACATGGACCCGGTGAAGCTGCGCCGCAAGATCGGGTACGCCATCCAGTCCGCCGGTCTCTTCCCGCACATGACCGTCGCCCAGAACATCGGCCTCGTACCGAAGATGGTCGGCTGGCCGAAGGCCCGCATCAAGGCGCGGGTCGAGGAGCTGCTGGACCTGGTCGGCCTCGACCCGGGCGAGTTCCACGGGCGCTATCCGCGCCAGCTGTCGGGCGGCCAGCAGCAGCGCGTGGGCGTGGCGCGGGCACTGTCCGCCGATCCGCCGGTGCTGCTGATGGACGAGCCGTTCGGCGCGGTCGACCCCATCACCCGTGACCACCTCCAGGACGAGCTGATCCGGCTCCAGCACGAGCTGCACAAGACGATCGTGTTCGTCACGCACGACTTCGACGAGGCGATCAAGCTCGGCGACCGGATCGCCGTCCTGCGCGAACGCTCGCACATCGCACAGTTCGACACCCCGGAGGCGATCCTCACCAACCCGGCCGACGACTTCGTGTCCGGGTTCGTGGGCGCGGGGGCCGCCCTGAAGCGGCTCAACCTCACCCGCGTACGGGACGTCGGGATCACCGACTACCCGACCGTCACCCTCGACGACCCGCTCCAGGAGATCTTCAACCGGCTCCGCGGCAGCGGCACCAACGAGATCCTGCTGCTCGACAAGCGCCGCCGCCCCTACAAGTGGCTCAGACGCGGCGATCTGATGCGCGCCCGCGGCTCGCTCGCCCGGGCGGGCACGCTGGTCAGCGACACGGTGACCCGGGACGCGACCCTGCGCGACGCGCTGGAGGCGGTGCTGACCGACAACGCCGGGCGGGTCGCGGTCACCGGGCGGCGCGGCGAGTACGAGGGCGTCGTCGACATGGAGACCCTGATGAACTCCGTGCACGAGCTGCTGGAGGCCGACCGGCTCGAGGCGATGGAGCACCAGCACGAGCTGCAGGAGATCCGCTCCGCCCAGACGCACGCCGAGCAGGAGGGCCCCGGAGGGGTGGTGAAGGCGTGAGTACCCCCGAGCTGGACGAACCGGAGGTGCGGGAGGAGACCGGCACGGCCCCGCCGGCCTCCCCGAGCCGCCCGAAGGCGCGCATCACCTGGCGGAAGCTGACCTTCCTGCCCGCAGTGATCGTCGCCGTCCTGCTCGCCACCTGGCTGTGGTTCCGCCAGGCCGACCTCGACTCCATCTCCGAGAACGCCCTGTCGAACGGCCAGGTCTCCAAGGCCCTGTGGCAGTCGGTCAAGCTGACCGTGATCTCCACCTTCTTCGTGCTGATCATCGCGATCCCGCTGGGCATCCTGCTCACCCGCAAGGCCTTCCGGAAGGCGACCCCGGTGGCCATGACGATCGCCAACATGGGCCAGGCGACCCCGGCGCTCGGCCTGCTGGCGCTGCTGGTGATCTGGCTCGGCACCGGCACGAAGGCGGCCCTGATCGGCATCATCGTCTACGCGATCCTGCCCGTGCTGTCGAACACCATCACCGGCCTCAAGGCCAACGACCCGACCCTGCTGGAGGCGGCCCGCGGCATCGGCATGTCCTCGCTCGGGGTGCTCACCCGGGTCGAACTCCCGCTGGCCGTCCCGCTGATCCTCGCCGGCGTCCGCACCGCCCTGGTCCTGAACGTCGGCACCTCGACCCTGGCCACCTTCGGCGGGGGCGGCGGCCTCGGCGTGCTGATCACCACCGGTATCACCAACCAGCGCATGCCGGTGCTGATGCTGGGCTCGATCCTCACGATCGTCCTGGCGCTCCTGGTGGACTGGCTGGCCTCACTGGCCGAACTCCTGCTGCGGCCACGCGGGTTGGAGGTGGAGGTATGAGACGGGCCACGGGCCTGCTGCTAACCGGCGTGCTGGTGGCCGCGACCGGCTGCGGACTGCAGAGCGGCTCCCCCATGGCCGACTCCGTGCAGCCCGGCACGGTCGGCGGGGGCGAGCCCCTCAAGGGCGCCCATCTGACCGTCACCTCCAAGGAGTTCACCGAGCAGCTGATCCTCGGCGCGATCATGGGCATCGCCTTCCAGGCGGCAGGCGCCGACGTCCTGGACCGCACCGGCATCCAGGGGTCCATCGGCTCCCGGGAGGCGGTGAAGTCCGGGGACGCGGACGGCGGTTACGAGTACACGGGCACGGCCTGGATCACCTACCTCGGCAACAGCAAGCCGATCACCGACCCGCAGAAGCAGTGGGAGGCCGTCCGTGACGCCGACCGGAAGAACGGGGTGACCTGGCTGCCGCCCTCCAAGCTCGACAACACCTACGCACTCGCCATGAACCAGGCCAACTTCAAGAAGTACGGCACGAAGACGCTGTCCGACGTGGCCGCGCTGGCCAAGAAGGACCCCGGTGCCGTGACCCTCTGCGTGGAGGGCGAGTTCGCCAACCGGGCGGACGGGCTGCCGGGCATGGAGAAGGCGTACGGGATGAGCATCCCGGCGAAGAACATCACGCAGATGGACACCGGGATCATCTACACCCAGGTGGCGAAGGGGAAGTGCACCTACGGCGAGGTGTTCACCACCGACGGGCGCATCAAGTCGATGAACCTGGTGGTGATGGCGGACGACAAGAGCTTCTTCCCCAACTACAACGTCGCGCCGATGATCAACACGAAGGCGCTGAAGAAGTGGCCGGCGATCGCCGAGGTCCTCGACCCCATCACGAAGAAGCTGGACAACGAGGTCGCGCAGACGCTCAACGCGAAGGTCGACGTCGACGGGCAGGACCCGCACCAGGTGGCACTGGACTGGATGAAGCAGGAGAAATTCGTGAAGTCGGGCTGAGTCAGCAGGAGGGGACGGAGCCCTTGCCGGTCTCCAGGGAGACCAGGGCGTCCACCGCGCCGTCCAGCGTCTTCACCGGGACCAGCCGCAGCCCCTTGGGCAGCTCGGACTTGGCGTCGGAGCACTCGGCCTTCGGCACCAGGAACACGGTCGCCCCGTCCCGGTGCGCGGCCTGCGTCTTCAGCGCCACGCCGCCTACGGCGCCCACCGTCCCGTCGTCGTCGATGGTGCCCGTACCGGCGATGGTGCGGCCGCCCGTGAGGTCGCCGCCGCTGCCGTTGCCGTCCAGCTTGTCGATGATGCCGAGCGTGAACAGCAGCCCGGCGCTCGGACCGCCGACGTCCGCCAGCTTCAGCGTGACCTTGATCTTGTCGTCGCCGAGGTGCAGATAGTCCAGCGCGGCCTGGGTCGCCGCGTCCTGCGACTCCTTCATCTGGGCGCGGTTGTGCTCCTCGATCTGCTGGGTGGAGTCACCGCTCGGATAGACCGAGTCGCGCGGCAGGACGGCCCGGTCCGTGGCGAACCAGGCACTGACCACGTCACCCAGCGACACATGGGTGTCCGGGCTGGTCGCCTCGATCGTCGTCATCCGCAGCTGCCCGCTGGTCGCCCGGGTCTTCGCACCGGAGATCGTGATCACCGGGGTGCCCGCGTTCTCCCCGAGCACATTCGCCGTCATACCGGGCTGCGCGAGCGAGAACGGCAGCGGCGCGAACACCGCCGTGGCGATCAGAGCCACGACGGGCAGCGCGTATACGGCGAGGGCCTGGGGGCGTGTGAGGCGTGAGAGCACGGGATCAATCTAACGTGGCGGCGACATCCGGCCAGGTGCCGGTCGGCTCACATACAAGTCTCGCCTCTGGCTGGTGAACCGGCGCAGTGCGTGCGGCAGTGGCTCGGTACCGATTCCCGGGGTGGCCGGGACGGGCAGGTGGCCGTCCTCGAGGACGAAGGGCTCGGTGAGGTCCTCGGTGAAGTAGCGGGAGGACGCCGAGGTGTCGCCGGGGAGGGTGAAGCCCGGGAGGGCCGCCAGGGCGAGATTCGGGGCGCGGCCGATTCCCGTCTCCAGCATGCCGCCGCACCACACGGGTACGCCGTGCGCGTGAGCCACGTCGTGGATGCGGCGGGCCTCCAGATATCCGCCCACGCGCGCGGGTTTCACGTTGACGACCCGGCACGCCTCCATCGCGATCGCAGAGGCGGTGTCGCGGGCGCTGTGAAGGGATTCGTCGAGGCAGACGGGGGTGGCGAGGCGCCGCTGGAGCTGCGCGTGGCCGTGGAGGTTGTTCTCCTCCAGGGGCTCCTCGATCAGCAGCAGCCCGAACTCGTCGAGGCGCCGCAGGTGCTCGGCGTCCGCGAGCGTGTAGGCCGTGTTGGCGTCGACCTGCAGGGGCAGGGCGCCGCCGAAGCGCTCGCGCACCGCGCGTACCGGCTCGACGTCCCAGCCCGGCTCGATCTTCAGCTTGATGCGGACGTAACCCTCGGCGAGATAGCGCTCGACGTCGTCCAGCAGGGCGGGCACGGACTCCTTGATGCCGACCGACACACCCGCGGGGACACGGTCGCGGACCGCTCCCAGGTAGGTGGCGAGCGGCATGCCGTACGACCGCAGCTCCGCGTCCAGGACCGCCGTCTCCAGGGCCGCCTTCGCCAGCTCGTGGCCCTTGATCTTCGCCACGGCGGGGGCGATCGCGGCGGCGGTGAGAGCGGGCAGGGCGGCGACGCGTGGCAGCAGGAAGTCGCGCAGCACGAGTTCCGCGCCGGCCACGAACTCGGAGCAGTACAGCGGTTCGGGGTCGGCGGCGAACTCCGACCAGCCGTCGGCCTCGTCGGTCACGACGTGCAGCAGGAAGGTGTCCTTGGTCGTCATCGTGCCGAAGGAGGTGCGGAAGGGGGTGACCAGCGGGATCTCGACGTGCACGATCTCGACGCGTTCGAGCCTCATACGGCGGTGTCCTTCCGGGTCAGCGTGTACCAGCCGTCGCGGGACATGCCCGTGGCCGTGAAGCCCTGCGCGAAGGCCTCCGTGAACACCTCGCGGACGGCGTGCCGCCAGCGCAGTGCGAGGGCCGGGTCGGCGGCGCGCAGCTTCACGATGTCGTCCGGGACCCGACACCACAGGTGCCGGCCGGCCAGGTCGCGGCGGGCCAGGGTGTCGCCGTCGGGCCCCTGGTGCGTGGCGGGCGCGCTCTCGCGCCCTTCGGTCTCATGCGGCGTCCCCGACCGGGTGAGTCCCCAGGTCACCGTCAGCCGGTCGCTCTCGTCGCCGTCGTTCACGCCGTCCGCCATGGGGCCGTAGAAGTCGACGAGGTACTCGGTGCCGGCGGCGCCCAGCTTGGCCAGGTTGAAGCGGGCGTTGCGGCCGACCAGCGGGTCGAAGGTCCAGCGCATGGTGCGGGCGCCGAGGCCGCGGGCCCAGCCGCGCTGGGCCTGCTTGACCTCGTATCCGAGCCCGTGCTCGGCGGCCGCGACCAGGGAGTACGTGTCGCCCCCCGGCCCGAACACGGCGGCCGACGCCCCCGCGAGCCGCGTTCCGTCGTACGCGGCGTGCACGGCGCCGCCCGCGTGGACGAGGCTGTGCAGCACCTCGGCCGGGTAGGGCGGGGCGCTGCGGGGGGTCTGCCAGACGTCGCTGAAGTAGTCGGTGACGGCCGCGAGGCCGCCGACGTCGTGGACGGTGCGGATGCTCACTCCGGGCGTCATGGGTCGAGTCTCACCGGTGGGTGGACCTCCCCACGTTGTGCGGGTGGACAACGGGTGCGTAGGTTCGTTTCGGGATCGGCCAATCAACGCTCCGGGAGGAACCTCATGGACGCCTGCACCCTCGGTGACCTCCTGGACGTCCTCGGTGGTCCCTCCGTACATCTGCACACCGCACCCGCCGGGCTCGCCGTCCCGGTCACCGAGGCTCTGCTGTACGACGCCCACGCCCCGCTGCCGCACGCGCCGGGCGCGCTGCTGCTGGCGGTCGGGGTGCGGGCGGCGGCGGCCGGGCCGCTCGTCCGGACGGCCGCGGAGGCCGGGATGAGCGGGCTCGTGGTGCGCGGCCCGGACGGGCCGGTGGGCGAGGCCGAGGCGTACGGCGTCGCGCTGCTGTCGGTCGACGAGGACGCGGCCTGGCACGACGTCCATCTGCTGCTGTCCTCGGCGATCGGGGCGCGGCCCGCGCCGCCGGCCGGCGGCCTCGGAGACCTGTTCGCGCTCGCGGACGCGGTCGCGGCGGCGACCGGCGGGGCGACGGCCGTGGAGGACCCGCGCCAGCGGCTGCTCGCCTACTCCACCGTGCCCGGCCAGCCGGTCGACGAGGACCGGCGGCAGGGCATCCTCGGCCTCCAGGTGCCGGTCAGCCCGGCCAACACCGAGCAGTACCGGGTGCTGTTCGCGGCCACGGGGCCGGTGCGGCTGCCCGCGCTGCGCGACGGCGACCTGCCGCGCCTCGCGGTCGCCGTGCGGGCCGGCGGCGAGACGCTCGGCTCGGTCTGGGTGGTCGACGACGGCAGGCTCGCGCCGGACGCCGAGGAGACCCTGACGCAGGGCGCGTCCACGGCGGCGCTGCTCCTGCTGCGGGCCAGGGCAGCCCAGGAGCTGGCCCGCCACCAGAACGGCGACCTGCTGCGAAGGCTGCTGGAGGGCACGGCGGACGCGGCGACGGCCGCCCAGCGTCTGGGACTTGAGGGCGCGGTGCGGGTGGCGGCCTTCGTCCTGGACGCCCCGAGCCTGCCGGACGCCGAGCAGACCGCCCTGCGCCTGCTGGACGTCGTACGACTGCAGTGCGAGGCACGGTACGGGCGGCATGCGTGTGTGCTGGTCGACGGGGTGGTGTACGCGGTGCTGCCGGCGCCCGGGGCGCGCCACAGGAAATTGGCCGAGGACATCGTGGGGCGGGCCGGGCAGGCGCTGCGGGTGTCGGTGCGGGCCGCGTTGGGTGAGCTGGTGGCGGGCCCCGCGCAGGCGGCGGCGTCGCGTCAGGACGCCGAGCTGGTGCTGCGTGTGCTCGGGCCGGAGCTGCCGGTGGCGACGGTGGACGAGGTGCGCCCGCGGGTGACGCTGCTGCGACTGGCCGAAGTGCTGGGCGAGCGGCGGGAGTTGAGCGCGGGGACGTGGCGGAGGGTGCTGGCGTACGACGAGGCGAACGGCACCGACTACGCGCGCACGCTGGTCAGCTGGTTCGACGCGGGCTGCGACATGGCGGGGGCGGCAAGGCTGCTCGCGGTGCACCCGAACACCTGCCGCTACCGGCTGAAGCAGGCCCAGCAGCACGTCGGGATCGACCTCGACGATCCCGACGAACGGCTGGTGCTGTGGCTCCAGTTGAGGACGCTGGCGGGGCTCAGCGCAGCCACTGTCTGAGGCGCTCCTCGCAGGTGCGCAGATGCGCGACCGGGACGTACTCCCCCGCCGTATGCGCGAGCGAGGGGTCTCCGGGGCCGTAGTTGAGGGCGGGCGTGCCGAGGGCGGCGAAGCGGGCCACGTCCGTCCAGCCGAGCTTGGGGCGTGGCGTGGCGCCGAGCGCGGCCACGAGGTCCGCGAGGCGGTCGAGGCCGGGAAGGGCGCCCGGCACGACTTCGGTGACCCGGACCTCGTACCCGGGGAAGTGCCTGCGTACGTACTCCTCCGCCTCCTCGGGTGAACGGCTCGGCGCGAAGCGGGAGTTGACGGTGATCACGCACTCGTCCGGTACGACGTTCCCCGCGACCCCGGCCCGCACGGCGACCGCGCCGAGACCCTCGCGGTACTCCAGCCCGTCGATCACGACGCGTTCGGGTGTGTGGTCGGCGAGACGCTGCAGGACGGGAGCGGCGAGGTGCGCGGCGTTGACGCCTGTCCAGGCGCGGGCGGTGTGGGCCCTGGCGCCGCGGACGACGATGTCGGCGGTGAGGACACCCTGGCAGCCGGCCTCGACGCCCGCCTCGGACGGCTCCATGAGGACCGCCAGGTCGGCGTCGAGGAGGGCGGGGCGCTCGGCGGCGATCCGGTGCAGGCCGTTGCGGTCGCCCTCGACCTCCTCGCACTCGTAGAAGACGTAGGTGAGGTCGCGGGCGGGGTCCGGGACACCGGCCGCGAGGCGGAGGGCGACGGCGACCCCGCCCTTCATGTCGCAGGCGCCGAGGCCGTGCACCCGGCCCTCGTGCAGCCGGGAGGGAAGGTTCCCGGCGGCCGGGACGGTGTCCAGGTGACCGGCGATCACGGCTCGTTCTGGGCGGCCCAGGTCGGTGCGGGCGACGACGGAGTCGCCGATCCGCTCGACGCGGAGGTGGCGGAGTCCGCGCAGGGCGGTCTCGACGGCGTCCGCGATCCGGCCCTCCCGGCCGCTCTCGGAGGGGAGGTCGACGAGGGCGCGGGTGAGGGCGACGACGTCGGAGGCGAGGTCGAGGGTGACGGTCACGCGGCGGTCTCCTGCTCCTGCGCCCGGTTGAGCCGGGAGTGCCGGACGCCGTAGCACCCGTAGATCACGAGCCCGACCACCATCCACCCGCCGAACGCGATCCAGGTGTCCGTTCCGAGGCTGAACAGCATGTAGCCGCAGAACCCCACGCCCAGGACCGGGGTCACCGGAGAGAAGGGGACGCGGAAGGAGCGGGGGGCCTCGGGGTTGCGGCGCCGCAGCAGGACGACCGCCATGTTGACCAGCATGAAGGCGAACAGGGTGCCGATGCTGGTGGCGTCGGCGAGGCTGCCCAACGGCACGAGGGCGGCGAGCACGGCGATGAACGAGGAGACGATCACCGTGCCCGCCCGCGGCACTCCCGTGCGCGGGTGCACCTTGGCGAACAGCGGCGGCACGAGCCCGTCGCGGGCCATGGCGAACAGGATGCGGATCTGCCCGTACTGCACGGTGAGCACGACGCTGGTGGTGGCGACGACGGCGCCGACGGACAGCAGGATCGGCCACAGGCTGCCCCCGCCGACGGCCTGCACGAGCACCTGGCTCAGCGTGGCCTCGGTCCCCTCGAACCTCTTCCACGGCATGGCGCCGAGCGCGGCGACCGCGACGAGGACGTAGAGGGCCGTGACGAGGACGAGGGAGAGGATGATCGCGCGGGGCAGGTCCCGCTGCGGGTTGCGGGCCTCCTCCCCTGCAGTCGAGGCGGCGTCGAACCCGATGTACGAGAAGAACAGCGAGGCCGCGCCCGCGCTCATCCCGGCGGCGCCCAGCGGGAACAGCGGCCGGAAGTTCCCGGCGTGGAAGGCGGTGAAGGCGACCGCGCAGAAGAGGACGAGGGCGGCGATCTTGATGCCGACCATGACGACGTTGGCGACGGCGCTCTCCCTGGCCCCGCGCAGCAGGACGACCATGGCGAGCACGACGATGAGGGCGGCGGGGACGTTGAGAGTGCCGCCGAGACCGGGCGGGGAGCTCAGCGACTCGGGGAGGGTCACGCCGAGAGTGAGGTCGAGCAGCTCGTTGACGTACTGCCCCCAGCCGACCGCCACGGCGGCGACGGACACCCCGTACTCCAGGATCAGGCACCAGCCGCACACCCAGGCGACAAGCTCCCCGAGGGTGGCGTAGGCGTAGCTGTACGACGAGCCCGAACCGGGGATCATGCCGGCCAGCTCGGCGTACGACAGCGCCGAGAACAGCGCGGTGACGCCGGCCAGCACGAAGGACACGACGATCGCGGGCCCGGCCTCCGGCACGGCCTGTCCGAGCACCACGAAGATCCCGGTCCCGAGCGTGGCCCCCACACTGAGCAGGGTCAGCTGGGCGACCCCCATGGTCCGCCTGAGCGGACTCCCGGCGGCGGCGTCGACGGCTGCCCCGACACCCTGCCGCCGGGTGAACCGCCCTACGGCGCTGGTGAGTTGTGGTCGTCTGACCTTCGTACCGACTGCGTCCACAGTGCCGTTCCCTCCGCGATTCCGGGGCTTGGCCCCTGATGATGCGGAGAGAGCGACGAACAACGGTAAGCGAATCGACCAAAGGTCGCCACCAAGCTTTAGCCCAGAGGCCAAAGCACCCCTGTTCGGGAGCACGGGGAATCTTTTGGGGGCGCGGGGAACGGCGCGATCAGCCACAACCGACCCGCAGCCGCCCACCCACCCCCACCCGGACAACCCGCCAAAGCCAAGCGCTAGCGCAACGCTTCGGCGACTTCCTTCGCCGCGTCCACCACCCGCTGCCCCACCCGTTCGGGCACCGCGTCGGCCAGCATCACCACACCGACGCTGCCCTCCACCCCCGTGACCCCCAGGAGCGGCGCGGCCGCCCCACTGGCGCCCGCCTCCAGCTCTCCGTGCGTCAGGGTGTAGCCCGGCTCCGCCACCGGCCGGGCGCGCGCGGCGAGAATCGCCTTGCCCGCGGCCCCCCGGTCGAGCGGATGCCGGAACCCGGCCCGATAGGCCACGTGGTAGTCCGTCCACGTCGGCTCGACGACGGCGACGGCCAACGCGTCCGCCCCGTCCACGAGCGTGAGATGCGCGGTCGCTCCGATGTCCTCGGCCAGCGACCGAAGCGCCGGCAGCGCGGCCTCCCGCACCAGCGGATGCACCTGACGGCCCAGTCGCAGTACGCCGAGTCCCACTCGGGCACGGCCGCCCAAGTCCCGTCGTACAAGGGCATGTTGTTCGAGCGTGGCGAGCAACCGGTACACCACGGTCCGGTTCACGCCAAGTCGATAGGAAAGCTCGGTGACGGTCAGCCCGTGGTCCGTATCGGCCAGCAGCTTGAGGACACGCAGTCCCCGGTCGAGCGTCTGAGAGGTCTCCGCGGTCACGACGCCCACTCCTCCAAGTGGTGAGGTCGGCAGACCTCCGAGCAGCGGTACGTCACCGAGTCCCGTCGATGACGCGCAACAGAGGCCGCCGATCGGCCGGCGGCCCGGCCTGTACCGAGCCGCGTCGCTTCACGGCTGCGCTCCGCGGCGGCGCTGCCACGGGGCGTTTGCGTAGCGGGACAGTAGCGAAGGGAGTTCGCTCAGCGGAAGGCTCCGTCCAGAATCCGGGCACCGGTAGGGACGGACTACGTCCGTATGTCGTGATTCGTACGGGGCGCAACAAGCGGCTGCACCAGCATCCTGCGCCCCCTGACCAGGCGTGCGCCGGGTCAGCGCATCCGCGTGGCCCACTCCTGGACCTTGGCGATCCGCTGCTTCAGCTGCCCCGCCGTGGCCTCGGCGCTGGGCGGGCCGCCGCAGGTGCGCCGCAGCTCGGTGTGGATGACCCCGTGCGGCTTGCCGCTCTGATGGACGTAGGCACCGACCATCGTGTTGAGCTGCTTGCGGAGCTCCATCATCTCCTTGTGGGAGACGACGGGCCGGCGCTCGGCGGGCATCTCCAGCAGATCGGCCTCGGAGTCCGGCTTCTTGCGGCTGTGCGCGATCTGCCGCGCCTGCCGCTTCTGGAGCAGCAGCTGCACCTGGTCGGGCTCCAGCAGCCCGGGAATCCCGAGGTAGTCCTGCTCCTCCTCGCTCCCCGGGTGGGCCTGCATGCCGAACTCGGCGCCGTCGTAGAGCACCCGGTCGAAGACCGCCTCGGACTCCAGCGCCTCGAAGGCGAACTGCTCCTGCTCGCCGGTGTCCTCGTCCTGCTCCTTGTTCGCCTCCTCCATCTCCTGCTCGGACTCGGCGTACGGGTCCTCCTCGCCCTCCTTCTTCGGCTTGTCGAGGGCGTGGTCGCGCTCGACCTCCATCTCATTGGCGAAGGTGAGGAGGTCGGGGACGGTGGGGAGGAAGACGGAGGCGGTCTCGCCGCGGCGCCTGGACCGTACGAAGCGGCCGACGGCCTGGGCGAAGAAGAGGGGCGTGGAGATGGTGGTGGCGTAGACCCCGACGGCGAGCCGGGGCACGTCGACGCCTTCCGAGACCATCCGGACGGCGACCATCCACCGGTCGCCGCTGCCGCTGAAGTCGTCGATCCGCTTGGACGCGCCGGCGTCGTCGGACAGGACGAGAGTCGCCTTGCTGCCGGTGATCTCACGGATGAGCTTGGCGTAGGCGCGGGCGGAGTCCTGGTCGGAGGCGATGACGAGGGCGCCGGCGTCCGGGATGCCCTTGCGGACCTCGGTCAGCCGCTGGTCGGCGGCGCGCAGCACGCTGGGCATCCACTCGCCGCGCGGGTCCAGGGCGGTGCGCCAGGCCTGGCTGATCGCGTCCTTGGTCATCGGCTCGCCGAGCCGGGCGGCGATCTCGTCGCCGGCCTTGGTGCGCCAGCGCATGTTGCCGCTGTAGGAGAGGAAGATGACGGGGCGCACGACCCCGTCGGTCAGCGCGCTGCCGTAGCCGTACGTGTAGTCGGCGGCGGAACGGCGGATCCCGTCGTTGCCCTCTTCGTACACGACGAAGGGGATCGGGTTGGTGTCGGAGCGGAACGGCGTACCGGTGAGCGCGAGGCGCCGCGTGGCGGGCTCGAAGGCCTCGAGGCAGGCCTCGCCCCAGGACTTGCTGTCACCGGCGTGGTGGATCTCGTCGAGGATGACGAGGGTCTTGCGCTGCTCCACGCGGTTGCGGTGCAGCATGGGCCGCACGCCGACACCGGCGTAGGTGACGGCGACGCCCTGGTAGTCCTTGCCGAGAGGCCCGGCGCTGTACTCGGGGTCGAGCTTGATCCCTATCCGCGCCGCCGCTTCCGCCCACTGCTTCTTCAGGTGCTCGGTCGGCGCGACCACGGTCACCTGCTGCACGACATGGTGGTGCAGCAACCAGGAGGCGAGCGTCAGCGCGAAGGTCGTCTTCCCGGCGCCGGGGGTCGCGACCGCGAGGAAGTCACGCGGCTGCTCCTGGATGTACTTCTCCATCGCCCCCTGCTGCCAGGCACGCAGCTTGCCGGCGGTGCCCCAGGGGGCGCGGCCGGGGAAGGCGGGAGAAAGGTGGTGGGAGTGCGAGGCGGAGCTGGCGGCGGTGGTAGTCACGGTCTCCGGGGGTTGGGATCGGGCGGCTCGTCGCGCCGGGAGGGTCTCTCGGCTACGAGGTCTCTCGGCTACGTATGACAACCGGGCCACCCTACCGGCGGCCCCCCACCACCCATGCCCGGACGGGGCCGGGTCGGACAGGGGTGCGACTTACTTCACACCGCGCCGCCCCGGCCGCCCGTCTTCATGAACGGGGTGTGGCAGTCCCGTTGCGGCCCCCGCGATTCCCTTGAGCCCCCTTCCCGGCCCGCCGTACGGTCGTCTCACCGGGCCCGGAGCGGACCACAACGCTCCGGTTCCCCCGGCCGTGTGCCCGAGTGGTTCAGGGACTCGCCTGCAAAGCGAGTTACGCGGGTTCGATCCCCGCCACGGCCTCTGGTGCCTGACTAGGCAAAAGAGAGGGCGGCGCCCCGTGCGGGGTGCCGCCCTCTCGGTCGTCCGTCTCAGTTGGCAGGTGCGAGCACGCCGGCCGCCCCGTCGTCTCCATCATCCGGCTGGTCCGTCTCGGGCTGCAGCTACCAGAAGGCGAGCCGCGTCCTCGCCGCCGTCGCGTATGCGCTCGCCAGTGACTACGGGGTGGAGACGGAGCTACTCGACATCGCTCAGGGGCGTACGACCTGGCCGTCGCTGCCTCCGCAGTCATGGAGCCCTGGGAGGCTCTCAAGGACACCTCGCCCGCGCTCGCTCAGGTACTCGCGGAGCTGCACGCTGCCCCACCCGGCGGGCCGGTCTAAGGTCCCTCCACATCCTTCCGGCTGGACACCGCAGCCCGCGCGATCACCGACAACGTCAGCTCTCGCTCCTTGCCGACGACGAGCCAGCCCTTATCCAGGAGGGACTGGAGGAGAGGGCGGACCTCATCGCCCAGCTCCTCCGCCAGGTCATCATCCGTGGGGGAGAGGCCAGACTGGAGGAGGCAGGCCACATGGAAGACCAAGGCCTCCTCCTCCGCGGTGATGTTGAAGTCCATGTACTGAAGCTAGGCGAGTGTCTTGGTTGCGGCACGGCCTGGCCCGCCAGGGCCGCGTGCTCCGCGGTGAGGCGGCCGCCGCACTGCAGCACGGCCACCAACCGCCGGTCGGTGAGGCTCAGTACGGAATCCGCCAATGCGCGCGCCATGAAGGCAAGTTTCGCCCATTAGGCCGCGCTGCGGAGCCAGTCCCGGGGAGCGCGCCCCAAAGATGGATGTCGTCCGCTTCCCCCTGTCCCGGCCCTGCGCCGACGGACCCGAACCGCGGAAGGAGCATTCGATGATCCTCGATCCACGCGTCTGGTTGCCCGGCCTGGTCGGCTGAGCGCCCGCACCATGCGGGCTTCCACCCGCGACCCGGAGAAGGGGCCTGCGGCCCGACGCGACGACGCGTTGCGCCGGGCCGCAACCCGACCTTTCGAGCACGTCCTCTAACTCGAATTCTTAATCCGCCTTCGAAGGTGAACCCTGGAGGGAATCATGAGAATCCGTTACGCCCTTGCGGCTGCGGCCGCTCTGGTCTTGGTTGGTACGGGTACAGCGACCGCGCAGCCAATGCAGCCGTACACCGGCTCAACCGGCTGCACGTCAAGCAACTACTTCCATCAGTACACGCGATACCACGGAACAATCTGCTACACCAATACTGGGAACGACAACCTCGCCACCTCGGGATTCTGGACGACTAAGATGACCGCCGGCAGCAACACCGGCCGCGTCGATTTCTACACGACGGATGGCGTCCGAAGCTGGTGGACCTTCTACCCCGGTGGGGTCTTGAACATATCGGACGTCCATTCAATCCCCGACGGGGTGGTATCGGTCGTAAATCTGTACATCCAGCCCAACTGAGCTTGTTCTGCAACCTCTGCCCCTGGCGCTCCTCTTGATGATTCCGTACGTGCTGCACACCGGGATCCGGTGGCGTTTGCATGCGGACCTGCCGGCCGGGCTCGACGCCGCCTCCCGGCTGGACCGGTGCCCGCGTGGTCGACTCCTCCCACATCAGGCCGCTAGCTCCGCGACATCGCGATGGCCTCCGCGGCACTCGACACGATGAGGTCGGGCTCGCGAGGGCCATCGGCCCATTCACGGCTGCCAGCCACCCAGGCGGTCCGCAGTCCGGCCGCCTGTGCCCCGGCTATGTCCGTCGCGGGGTTGCCCCAGCGCTGTCCGCGAGCCGTAGGACGTCTCGCAGGTAATCGAAGTCTTCGGGGTACGCCCGGTCTCGCAGCCTGGCAGTCACGAGCGCCGCGGCCTGATCCGGCAGTCCACGCGAGCGAGCGAAGGCACCCGCCCATGCATCCAAGCCGCCCTGTCGGTCAATCAGGGTGTTGTCGAGGTCGAAGAGTGCCAGCACACGACGGACGCTACGCGACGACTACTGAGCCAGATCAGCAAAAGCCATGCGCGGGGATCATCGGTCAGCTGCCATGGAACGGACCGAACCCGTTTGGAGGGAAACGCGCACGAGGCGGTCACAGTGCATCCCGACCGCGACAGCGGCGGGAGCCCGCTCGGCACCAGGGGCGGAGACGACGGCTTCGACTTCATCGTGAGCAACCACAAAGGAGCCGCGTTCGTTGGGGCGGTCGCTCGTACCTGATCTCGTTGTCCTGGTCTTTGTCCAGTGCGCTGACGGACGCCAACGTTCACCGCTGTACGCACACCCGGTCTGACCTGCCGCGCGAACCCTCACGGACGCCCCGTACGGCCATGCGGACAGCTGGACAGCGTGCTGGCGACCCCCACGAGATCCCAGTGGGCCGGATCTCTGCGTGCTGGGGTGAGTCGCCGATTCTTCTCGCGCCAGCAGGGATCGTGTCACGGTATCGAGGCGCCGGACCGTCTCAGTTTCCGTCTCATTCATGGCCGTACGCGGCAGTCCGGCACCGTTCACCCTGCCCCGGAGGGCCCTGCGGCCGCACGCAAATGAACGTCGACGTACGAGCCCGGA
Source organism: Streptomyces sp. NPDC048419 (assembly GCF_043200415.1). Taxonomy (NCBI): domain Bacteria; kingdom Bacillati; phylum Actinomycetota; class Actinomycetes; order Kitasatosporales; family Streptomycetaceae; genus Streptomyces; species Streptomyces sp. NPDC048419. Next base: position 408,912 of record NZ_JBICXT010000005.1, read on the forward strand.
TCATGCCCTGACCAGCACAGACAAACCTGCAAAGCGAGTTACGCGGGTTCGATCCTCGTCACGGCCTCCATCACCCTTGTCCACCGTCCCCCTTGCCCCGCCTATCGAACTTGCCCTGCCTATCGAACTTGCCCTGCCTATCGAAATTCGATAGATTCCCATCGCAACTCGATGGGATGGTGGGTCATGGGAAAGCTGGCCGTGCGTGCGTTGCGCGCCGTGCTCGTGGTGGTGTTCGCCGGCACCGTGTTGGTGCAGGCGGGGATGGTGTGGGTGCTGGTCGCGGGGAACGACCCGGAGGACGGGTCGCTGCCGCTGACCGCGTTTCGCGTGATCACGATCCTGGGCATGGTGTCGGTCCAGGTCGCGCTGGTCTGCGTATGGCGGCTGGTGGCGATGGTGCGACGCGGCACCGTGTTCTCCCACGCCGCCTTCCGCTACGTCGACGGCGTGATCGGCGCGATCGTGTCGGCCGCCCTCCTGTGGTTCGTGGTCACGGCCGTCAACGCGCCGGGGCAGCGGGACGACCCGGGCGTCACCGTCATCATGGGCGGGATCGGCCTGGCCATCCTGGGGGTCGCGCTCATCGTGCTGGTCCTGCGGATGCTGCTCGCCCAGGCCGTCGCGCGCGACGTCGAAGCGGCGCAGATGCAGGCCGAGTTGGACGAGGTGATCTGATGCCGATCGCCGTCGACATCGACGTGATGCTGGCCCGGCGGAAGATGTCCGTGGGCGAGCTCGCGGAGCGCGTGGGGATCACGCCCGCCAACCTGGCGGTCCTCAAGAACGGCCGCGCCAGGGCGGTGCGATTCGCGACACTCGCCGCCCTCTGCGAGGTGCTCAAGTGCCAGCCGGGCGACCTGCTGCGCTGGGAGGCCGAGGACGCCGCGGGCGGATGACCTGCCCCGGGGCGGCGGGCGGTCGGCGCCGGTCCGCGGCGCCGCCCCGTCACCGCACCCCGCCTCCCTCGTCCCGGAACGCCTTCGTCCAGTAGTGGTGGGCCGGGGGCGTCGTCGTGGTGGTCGGGTCGATCGTCGACAGGGTGTGGATCATCGTCAGGGCCAGCTGGTCGTGGGCGTCGGCGGTCAGTTCGCCCGAGAGGTTCGCGTCCATGGCCTTCTCGCGGTGGAGGAGCCAGAGGGTGAAGGCCAGGGTGGAGACGTCCGTGTTCAGCGGGTACAGGGTGGCTTCGGGCTCGCTCCAGTCGAGGACCTCGCCCGTGTCGCCGTCGACGACCAGGCTGTTGCCCTCGACGAGGTGGCCGAGGCGGATCAAGTGCGAGGCCCTGCGCGGCAGTCGGGCCGGGTCGAAGCCGTCGGGGCCCTGGTAGGCGTAGTGCTCGGCCAGGGTCGGCAGCGGTACGTCCGTGTCGAGGCGGAGGAGGGTGCCGTCCTCCGGCAGTCCCGTCTCGCGCAGGAAGCGGCGGGTCGGCTCGTGCGTGAGCGTCGAGGGGAAGTCGAGGTCCTCGAAGCGCCACATCCTGCCGGGGCCGAACTCCCGGTCCAGCAGGCGGGAGGGAAGGTCCAGGGCGAGCCCGGAGGCGGTGCCGGGGCCCGCCACCAGGGCGAGGGGGCGGATCAGGGCCGCCGCCTTCCAGAAGGGCGGGATGTCGCCTCCTGTGCCCTCCTCGAACAACGCCAGCAGGTGGCGTGAGGCCTCCGCCGCCGCCTTCGGGCCGTAACGGCCGGCGTACGAGGCGAACTGGCCCCGCAGACCCGCCAGTTCGTCCGCCGCCGTCGCGAACCGCACCAGCGTGGTGAGGGACGGGGCGAGGGGGCGGCGGTCCATCAGGTCCGGGCGGTCGTACAGGAAGTACGTCGTCGTCACCGCGCCCGTCGCGCCGTCCAGCAGCACCGACTCCCCGGCGGCGCCCCGCGGATCGAGCAGCGCGCCGATGACCAGCTGGTCCCGCAGCTCCGCCGTCAGGCGTCCACCGGAGTCACCCGTGGAGTCCCCGACCGTCCGCAGGCCCTCCCGGCACAGCTCCTCGAAGGTGAACAGGTGGCAGTCGCCCGGCAGTCCGGGTCCCGTCAGCCGGCGGCGCGTCGGCGCGTGCGTGACGTACGGATCGAGTTGGTCCTCGCTCAGGGTGATCGCCGCCATGGCGGCACCGGTCGTGCTCATTGCGTCCCCCGCATGTGCTTGCCCACAGTCCCCGTGCAGGGCACGGCCGGGCGCGCGTCATGACGCCGTTCGGCCCGGACAGCCGTTCCCCACTGCCCAGAACACTACGCCTCGCCACTGACAACGCCCCCGGATCACAGGACGCTCAGAACACCCTCGTCCGTTCCCGCCCGGCAAGGATCATCGGCACCGGCGGGCAGCCCTAGGTGAAGTACACGCCACCGAGCACGACGGCCAGCGCCGCCACCATGAACACCAGGACCCAGACCAGCAACTTGCCGACGCTGGGCGGGGGTTCGTAGCGGGGTTCCTCGGAGCCGGGTCCGGGTTCCGGGTTGGTCATCGGTCCGTCACCACCGCTGCCTGGGGCCTTATCGGGAGGCGGTTCACCGGGCGTCCCGTGGCGGCGCGCACCGCGGAGGCGACCGCCGCCGGAGAGGTGACCACCGGCACCGCGCTGACCGCCTTCGCGCCGAAGGGGGCGACCACGTCGCGCTCCTCGACGAGCTTGACGATCCGGACGTCCGGGGCGTCCAGGGCGGTCGGGAGGGCGTAACCCGTGAGGTCCGGGTGGCGGATCAGCCCGCGCGCGGTGCGCAGGTTCTCCGTCAGCGCGATGCCCACACCCTGGGTGACGCCGGCCTCGATACGGGCGGCCAGCTGGGCGGGGTTGAGCACCCGGCCGACGTCCTGCGCGAGCGCCAGCTCCACGACCCGTACCGAACCGAGTTCGATGTCCACGTCCACCACCGCGCGGATCGCGCAGAAGGCCATGCCCACGAACGCGTCGCCCTGGCCCGCCTCGTCCAGCGGCTCGGTGGGGTGCGGGCGGCACTGGGCGGTGGCCCACAGCTCCTTGCCGTCCATCGCCTCGGTGACGGTGGTCGACAGGACGCCGTCGTACGACGTGATCTTGCCGTCGGTGATCTGCAGCAGCTCCGTCGACATGCCGAACTTGTGGGCGAGGGGCTGCAGGAGCTGTGTGCGGACCATCTTCGCCGCGCGCTCCACCGCCCCGCCCGACACCCAGGTGTGGCGGCCGCGGCAGCCCGCGCCGGCCGGGGGCTGGTCGGTGTCGACGGGTGCGACGTGCACCTCGTCGATGCCCAGGGTCTCCTGGACGATCTGGCGGGCCAGCGTGGTGAATCCCTGGCCGGTCTCGACGGCCGCGCAGAGCACGGTCGCCACGCCGTCCTGGACCTTCACCGTCGCGGTGGAGACCTCGTCGGCTCCCTCCGTGCCGAGCATGTGCACCATGCCCAGGCCGTAGCCCACGCCCCGGCGCACGGCGCCCGGTTCGCCCGCGCCCTCGGGGCCGCCCGGCAGCAGCCACTCGTCCTCGGGGGTGTCCTTGGGCAGCTCCGGCAGCGGGAAGTCCCGTACGGCCTGGAGGAGTTCGGCGACCGGCGCCGGGCAGGTCACCGTCTGTCCCGTCGGCAGGACGTCCCCGGTGGCCATGGCGTTGCGCAGCCGCAGTTCCGCCGGGTCGATGCCCAGCTTCTTGGCGAGCTTGTCCATCTGCGCCTCGTAGGCGGCGCAGACCTGCATCGCGCCCTCGCCGCGCACATGGCCGGAGGGCGGGTTGTTGGTGCGTACCGCCCAGCCCTCGATGAAGGCGTTCGGGACGACGTAGGGGCCGCAGGCGAAGGCCACGGCGGCGGCCAGGGCCTCGGCGGAGGTGTCGGCGTAGGCACCCGCGTCGAGCAGGATCTGCGCCTCGACCTTCACCAGCCTGCCCTCGGCGTCGGCGTGGTGGCGGTAGCGCAGGAGCGTCGGGTGCCGGTGGGTGTGGCCGAGGAAGGACTCTTCGCGCGTCGCGGTGAGCTTGACCGGGCAGCCCGTCCTGAGCGCCAGCAGGCCGAGCGGGAGCTGGAAGCCCTGGTCCTCGCGGTCGGCGGTCGCGCCGGGCACACCGGTGACGACGATCTTGACGCGCTCGGGGTCGAGGCCGAAGCAGGCGGCGGCGGTGTCGCGGTCGGCGTGCGGGTCGGTGGAGGCCAGGTACAGCTCGACGCCGCCGTCGGGGCGGGGCACGGCGAGGCCGGCCTCGGCGCCGATGGGGGCCGGGTCCTGGCGGCCGATGCGGTACTGGCCCTCGACGACGACGCCGCCGACCGCGTCCGGGTCGCCGTGACGCAGCGGGATGTGCCGGATCAGGTTGCCGTCGGGGTGCAGCGGCTCGGCCTCGAAGGCCTGCTCGGGGTCGATCACCGGGTCGAGTACCTCGTACTCGACGATGACGGCCGCGGCGGCCATGCGCGCGGTGTCCGGGTGGTCGGCGGCGACGGCGGCGATGGGCTCGCCGTGGTGGCGCACGACCTCGGAGGCGAACACGGGCCGGTCGGCGTTGCCGCGGCCGTAGCGGGCGTCACCGGGCACGTCCTCGTGCGTGACGACGGCCCGTACGCCGGGCATCTCGCGCGCGTGGGTGGTGTCGATGGAGACGATGCGCGCGTGCGGGTGCGGGGAGCGCAGGACGGCGGCCCACAGCAGGCCCTCGGCCCACAGGTCGGCCGCGTACGGGAAGGTGCCCTCGGTCTTCGCGCGGGTGTCCGCGGCCGGCAGGGACGCGCCGAGACCGTGCGGCAGCGGCTCGGGGGCGGGTGCCGGCTCCGCCGCGGTGGTCGCGGTGGCGGCTTCGTTGCTCACGCCTGGCCTCCGTCCTGGCCGTACGGCTGGTCATGCGGTCCCGGCGCCGCCGGGGCACCGGGTGACTCGAACGCCGACGGGTTGACGCCGCCGGCTCCCGGGCCCGCCTGGTGAGGGATACGGGCTCCGTCGCCGTCGTGTTCGGAGGAGTCGCCCGCGGACAGCGCCTCGCGCTCGGCGACTACCTCCTGGACGGCGTCCACCACGCCGCGGTAGCCGGAGCAGCGGCACAGGTTGCCGCACAGCGCCTGGCGGGTCTCCAGCCGGGTGGGCGCCGGGTTGCCTTCCAGCAGGTCGTGCACGGTCATCGCGATGCCGGGCACGCAGAAGCCGCACTGCACCGCGCCGCACCGGGCGAGCGCGCGCTGCACGTCGGAGGGCTGCCCCTCGACGGCGAGTCCTTCGACGGTGCGGACCTCGCTGCCGGCGGCGGTCACGGCGGGCACCAGGCAGGAGGCCACGAGCCGCCCGTCGACCTGCACGTTGCACGCCCCGCACTCGCCCTGCGAACAGCCGTCCTTGGCGCCCGCGAGGCCCAGCCGCTCGCGCAGCACGTACAGCAGCGACTCGCCGATCCAGGCGTCCGAGACGGGGCGCTCCACGCCGTTGACGCGCAGCACGTAGGAGGCGAGGGGGTGTTCCTCACCGGGGAACGGCGGCGGTGCGTCGTCTTCGGCGTCCTGGCCGTCGGCGGACTCCGGGTCGGCCGAAGTCCCGGGGGAACCGGGCGCGTTGGGGGCGGCGGGTGCGGAGGCGGCGTCCACCGCGGGCTCCGCGCGCCGCTCCACGGCCTCCTCAGGCGCCTGTGCGGGCCTCTGGGCGTCCTCGTCCGCCCCTGATGCCTCAGCGGGCCCGTGCGCGTCCTGTGCGGCGGCCACGGCGGCTTCGGCGGGCGCCTCGGCGTAGGGGCCGTCGGCGGGCGTGTCCGCGTAGGGATCGCCGGTGTGCGGCCGGGCGTGGTCCTCGGCGGCCCGCGCCCGGGACTGCTCGGCGGTGTGCGCCCGCGCGCCGTCCGCCTCGTGCGCGGCCGGGTCCGGCTGCGCGGGCGGGCGGGCGGCGGGTCCGGGCCGCTCCGGTGCGTGCTCGTCGGTGCGGCCGCCGGGGTGCGCCGCGGGGCGCTCGTACGGGTGGCCCGCGCCCGTGGGGTTCTCGGCGGGTGCGTGCGCCTGCCCGGACTCCTCACCGGGCGCGGCCTGCTCCTCGGTCTGCGGGTGCGCCCACTGCTGTCCCGCGCCGTCCGTCGCCCAGGGGGCCGCGGCGCCGCCGGGAAGCGTGGCGGGCGGTGTGCCGCCCCACTGCTGAACCAGGGACGATGTGGTGAACTCGCCCGATTCGTCCGGAAGATCACCTCCGGCGACGGGGATCGACCACTGCCCGGTCACGTCGTGTCCCGGGGCGGACCCGGACTCGGGGCCCGCGGTCTCCCCGAAGTTCCACTGCTGGGTGGTCGCCGGGTTGTACGTGAACCGGTCGTCCCCGCCGTCCCGCGGCACGGCGTTCGGGTCGGGCCACCGGGCACCGTCGGCGGGCGCCCCCCAGGCGCCGGCGGCGTTCGGGTCGGCGCCGTCGGCCGTCTCCGGATCGGGCGTTATCGGCGGCGGTACGTAGCCGTGGCCGGGCGCGGCGAGCGGGCTGCCCTCGGCGGCCAGCAGGGCGTCGATACCGCCCTCCGGGAGCTTCACGAAGGCGGTGGCGCCGTCGTCGTAGTCGCCCTGGGGCAGCGGGTCCCAGCGGCCACCGCTGCGGGGCGTGCCCTCTTCGTGCTGATCGTCGGTCACGACAGCGCCCTCCCCAGTGCTCGTCGGGCCAACGCGGCGACGGTGCGCCGCAGGTGCAGTACCGCGGGCGGAAGCGGCTGGACGGTGCCGTCCGCCTCGGGGACGGGGTCGGGGATGCAGGCCGCGGCGACGTACTCCCCGAAGGCGTTCAAGGCGTCCGGGACGATCGTTCGGCCGTTGTCCCAGTCGATGAGCCGGGCGACCCACTGCTCGGCGTCCAGGGGCCGCAGCGGCATCGGCGCTATGGCCCCGACGGCGCACCGCACTCCGCGCCGGGCGGGGTCGAGGACGAGCGCGACGGAGGCGACCGCGCGCCCGGGGCCGGTCCGGCCGGTCGCCTTCAGGAAGACCTGCGGGGCGTGCAGCAGTGGCACGCGCACGTACCCGATGAGTTCGCCCCCGCGCAGCATGTCCACGCCGGCCAGCAGGTGCGACACCGGGAGCTCACGGCGGGCTCCGCCCGGGCCCGCGATGATCAGCGTCGCCTCCAGGGCGGCCAGCACCGGCAGGGCGTCCCCGGTGGGGGCGGCCGAGGCGATGTTGCCGCCCAGGGTGCCCGCGTTGCGGATCTGCGGCGGGCCGGCCGCGCGTGCGGCCGCGGCGAGCGCCGGGATCAGCGCGGCGAAGTCGGGGCGGCCCATGCGCGCGTGCGTGAGGCCGGCGCCCAGCAGGGCGTGTCCGTCCTGGTACTGCCAGCCGCGGATCTCGCTGATCCTGCCGAGACCGACCAGCGCGGACGGCCGGAGCTGCCCGGAGTTGACGGCGGCCATGAGATCGGTACCGCCGGCCACCGGCACGGCGGTGGGCACGGCGGTGAGCGCCGCCACGGCCTCGTCGAGTGTCGCGGGCAACGTGACGGCCTGCGCCGCCTGCGGTGCGTGCGTGGTCAAACCGGCTGCCCCTTCCCGCTGCCCCACCTGGTCCCACCTGTGTTGCCGTACGGTACGTGCTGACAGGGCGGACGTGGCAACTCTGGCACATCTTCGCAAGGGCCGAAGACAGGGGTCCACTAGGAGGCATTCGCCCGCCTCACCAGCGAGATGGTCCGTTTTCGCACGGCATCACCGATGCTCTCCGATTGGCGCTCTTCGGTGATGCTTACGACGGTTTTGCCTTACCTGTTCGGGAGCTGGGCTATCTGTTCGGGGGCGCTCCCTCGATGGGCCGCCCGAGCACCCCCGGGCGCTGCTGCCAGGGCAGCGGACCGGTCGGCGGCCGGTAGCCCACTCCCAGGGCGTCAAGTCGCCGGTAGTGCGCGGACATCCGCCGCTCGAAGTCTGCGAAGTCCCGCCGGTCCGGGGCGGGCAGGGCGCTCCAGGCCACCTCGGCGAAGGCCGGGAGCCTCGGGTACGTCTGGTAGTCCACGCGCCCCTGATCCTCCATCACCTCGGTCCACACGTTGGCCTGGGTGCCGAGCACATGGCGGGCCTCGTCCTCGGTGAGCTGCGCGGGCACCGGCTCGAACCGGTAGACGTCCTCCAGGGTGCGGACGAAGCCGATCGGCACCGGCTCGTCCGCGCCCGCCGCCTGCCGGTGGTCCAGATACACGTACTGCTCGGGGCACATGACGACGTCGTGGCCCGCCCGCGCGGCGGCGACCCCGCCCGCGTACCCGCGCCACGAGGACACGGCCGCGCCCTTGGCGAGCCCGCCCTCGATGATCTCGTCCCAGCCGATGAGCCTGCGCCCGCGCGCCGTCAGCCACTTGTCGAAGTGTCCGACGAACCAGGCCTGCAACTCGTCCTCGTCCGCGAGCCCGAGTTCCTCGATACGGGCCTGCGCGACCGGGGACCGCCGCCACTGGTCCTTGCGGCATTCGTCGCCGCCCACGTGGACGAACTCCGAGGGGAACAGCTCCAGCAGCTCCTCGAACACCCCCTCGTAGAAGCGCAGGGTGTCGTCGGTGGGGGCGAGTACGTTGGCGGAGATACCCCAGTCGTCCCAGACGGAGAGGGCGGTGGTGTCGATGACGTCGGTGTTGCCGAGTTCCGGGTACGCGGCGATGGCGGCCTGCGAGTGTCCCGGTACGTCGATTTCGGGGACGACGGTGATATGCCGCTCGGCGGCGTAGGCGACGATCTCGCGGATGTCGTCCTGGGTGTAGAAGCCTCCGTGCGGCTTGTCCTCCCACAGCGGTGAGGCGCGGTGGCCGAATTTGGTGCGCGCCCGCCAGGCGCCGGTCTCCGTCAGCTTCGGGTACCGCCGGATCTCGACGCGCCAGCCCTGATCATCCGTCAAGTGGAAGTGGAGGACGTTGAGTTTGTGCGCGGCCATCAGGTCGAGATGGCGCAGGACGCCTTCCTTGGGCATGAAGTGCCGGGCCACGTCGAGCATCAGGCCCCGCCAGCGGAAGCGCGGCGCGTCCTCCACGGTCACCGTCGGCACCTCCCAGTCCTGCCCGGGCCGTACGGGAGCCCGGCGGAAGGCGTCGGGGCCGAGCAGCTGACGGAAGGTCTGGGCGCCCCAGAAGACGCCCGCCGCGCTGCCGCCCTCGATGCGGTACGGGCCACCGTCGCCGACGAGCCGATACCCCTCGGGCGGCAGGTCCGCCGCGACGGCCAGCACGACGCGGTTGCGGGCGTCGCCCGTCTCCGGGAAGGGCAGGCCCGTCGCCGCGCCGACTGTCGCCCGCAGCCAGCGCGCGACGCCTTCGGTGCCGGGCCCGGCCTCCAGTGCCGTGGCGCTGTCCAGGCTCGTGTATCCGGCGGGGTTCCAGGAGCAGCGGGCCGGGGCGGGGATCAGATCCATCGTGTCGGTCACATCAGTCCTTTACCGCTCCGCCCAGTCCGGAGACCAGGCGTCGCTGTACGAGTACGAAGAACACCAGCACCGGAATCGTCATCACCGTGGAGGCGGCCATGACCCCTCCCCAGTCCGGGTCGTCCGGCTTGTAGAACACCAGCAACGCCATCGGCAGGGTCGACTGTGAAGTGTCGCTGATGATGAAGGACTTGGCGTAGAGGAAGTCGTTCCAGGCGGAGATGAAGGAGAACACGCTCGTCGCCACAAGGCCCGGCAGGACGAGCGGGAAAAGAATCTGCCACAGAAATCGCGCACGGCTCGCGCCGTCGATGTACGCGGCCTCCTCCAATGCCTCCGGTACCGCCTTCACGAACCCCCGCAGCATCCAGATCGCGAACGGCAGCGAGAAGGCGATGTGCGGCAGGATCAGCGAGCCGAGGGTGTTCAGCAGGCCGAAGTCCCGCATCTGGAAGAACAAGGGGATGGTGAGCGCCTCCACCGGCACCATCTGGGCCACCAGAAACATGATCAGCAAGGTCGTCCGGAAGCGGAAGCGGAATCGCGTCACGGCGGTCGCGGCGAGAAAGGCGATGAAGGCCGAGACGAGGACGACACTGCCCGCGACCACCAGGCTGTTGACGAAATACCGGCCGAAATCCTGCTGCCCGAACACCCGCCGGAAGGAATCCAGGGAAGGCGCCGTGGTCCACGGCCGCGGCTCGGTCGACTCGATCTCTCCGGCCGGCTTGAAGGCGCTCAGCACCATCCAGTACAGCGGGAAGGCGACGACGACCGCGATCAGCAGCGCCGACGCCTCCGCGGCGAGCCGCCCCGGGCGCCGCACACGCACGCGCGGAAGATTCACAGCTCCTCCCCCTGGCGGCGCAGCAGCCGCAGGTACACCAGCGTCACGGCGAGCAGGATCAGCAGCATCACGACACCGATCGCGGAGCCGAGGCTGTACTGCGAGGACGCGAACGCCTGCTGATAGGCGTAGACGTTCAGGACCAGGTTCTGGCCAGCGATGCCGCCGCCGCCCGTCATGACGTAGATCTGCGTGAAGACCTTGAAGTCCCAGATGACCGACTGGATGGTGACGACGGTCAGGATCGGCCGCAGCATCGGCGCGAGCACCGAGCGCCAGATGCGCCACTGCGAGGCGCCGTCCAGCGCGGCGGCCTCCAGCACCTCGGCCGGTACGGCGCGGATACCGGCGTACACCGTGACCATCACGAACGGGAAGGAGCACCAGACCACTTCGAGCAGTACGAGGAGGAAGGCGCTCAGCCGCCCGTACGTCCACGAGTGGTCGCCGAGCCCGAGTACGCGGTTCACCGGCCCGAAGTCGGGGTCGAAGAGGAACAGCCAGACCGTCGAGCCCGTCACCGCCGGGGTCGCCCACGCGCCCAGCGCGGCCAGCATCAGCGCCAGCCGCGGCAGCGCCCGCACCCGTGTGAGCAGCACCGCGAGCGCGCATCCGACGGCGAGCGTCGAGACCACACAGGCCGCCGCGAACAGCACGGTGGCCAGCAGCACCCGCCAGAACTCACCGTCGGAGAACAGCGCCGAGTAGTTCCCGAACCCCTCGAAGGTGGTCGGCTCGCCCCCGCTGACCTGTGCCTGGGTGTACCGGAAGAACGAGATCAGCCCGAGCTGGTAGATCGGGTAGAGCAGCAGACCTCCGAGGACGACGAGGGCCGGGGCGAGATAGAGCCAGGGAGCCTTTTGACGCCGGCCACGGTGCCCCTTCAGGGGGCGCGGGGAACTGCGCGACAAGCCACGGACCACCGGCGGCCGCACACGCTGCGCAGTCTCCGAGCTGTTGGGCATCAGCGGCCTCACCCGGCGGAGCCGAACGCCGCGTCCATCTTGTGCGCCGCCTCCTCGGACGCCGCTGCAACACCCTTCTTCCCGCTGATGATCTCCTGCAGCATCGTCGGCAGGACCAGCTGGGAGTCGATCTGGGACCAACCCGCCGAGGCCGGCACGAACTTGGTCCCGGCGGACAGGGTCTGCGCGAAGGGCTTCACGTACGGCTGCTCGGCGGCGGCCTTGGCGCGGACGTCGGCGAACGTCGGCAGGAAGCCCATCGCGTCGAACATCTCGGCCTGCGTCTTCTTCGACGTGAGCTGTTCCATCAGGTCCACGGCGAGGGTGCGGTGCGAGGTGCTCTTGAGCACGCCGATGTTGTTGCCGCCCGCGAAGGCGGGCGCGATCGATCCGGACTTCACCCCGGGCAGCGGCACGACCGCGTACTTGCCCTTGACCTTCCCGGCCTCGACGGCGGTGTGGCTGAAGTCGCCGCCGATCGCCATGCCCGCCTTGCCGGCCGCGAACGCGGTGATCGTGTCGTTGCCGCCCATGCCCGCGCACTTGGCCGCGGGGCAGTTGGCGTCGCCGAAGAGCGAGGTGTACGCCTTGATGCCCTTCTGCGCGGCCGCGCCGTCGATGGCGGAGGCGTACGAACCGCCCTTTCCGGTGGCGAGTTCACCGCCGTTGGCCCAGACGAAGGGCATCGCGCCGTAGGTGTACGCGCCGCCGACGACGATGCCGTAGAGGCCGGGCTTCGCGGTGTGGATCCTGCGGGCCGTGGACGCCAACTCGTCCATGGTCTTCGGGGGTTGCAGCCCCAGCTCCTCGAAGACGTCCGTGCGGTAGTACAGGGCGCGGACGCCGACGTAGTACGGGGAGCCGTACATCCTGCCGTCGACGGTGACGGACGTCTTGGCGGTGGGGTCGGCGTCCTTGGACTCACTCCAGGCGCCGAACTCCTTGGTGACGTCGAGGAGTCCGCCGTCCTTCACATAGCCGGCCGTGTCGGTGTTGCCGAACTCCATCACGTCGGGCGCGGACTTCGGGTCGTTGAAGGCGGCCTTGACGCGCTGGGCCCGGGTCTCCACCGGGATGTACTCGACGTGGACCTTGGTGCCCTTGTGGGCCTTCTCGAAGGCGGCCACCACCGAGTCGACGGCCTTCTCCTTCGGCTTGTTGCCGACCTCCTGGAAGAGCCAGACCCGCAGCGTGCCGGTCTTCTCGTCCTTGTCGGAGGAGGAGTTGGAGGAGGTCTGGGGGGCGCAGGCGGTGACGGCCAGGGCCGTGAGCAGGACGGCGAGGCGTGGGGACAGCTTCATGGAGTGACCCTCCGGGCAGGCGTTGCAACATATGCAATGACGGTTTCGCTCTGCACAACACCACGGAGGCTAGGGATCACATGAACATGACCACAAGAGGTCTCAACCACTTCGTGACCGGCCGACGCATCCCCTGCAACGGCGGGCAGCACAAAGGCCCCCGAAGCGCGTCAGAACGCACCCCGAGGGCCTCGCGGTTCTCAGGCGGGAGCGAGCGGGACTACTTGTCGCCGCCCTTGCCGTCGTCGTCGCCGCCGGCGCCCATGGACTCGTAGATCTCCTTGCACATGGGACACACGGGGTACTTCTTCGGATCGCGGCCGGGCACCCACACCTTGCCGCACAGCGCCACGACGGGGGTCCCGTCGAGGGCACTCGCCATGATCTTGTCCTTCTGGACGTAGTGGGCGAAGCGCTCGTGGTCGCCGTCGCCGTGGGACACCTGTGGCGTCGGCTCAACGAGGGTCCCCGTACCAGTCCCGCGCTCGGGCTCAAGAGTGCTCATAAGTGCCAAGGGTACTGAAGGTCACCCGGATCAGTTGAGCGACGGGTCGTCCGGGTACGTGGCCACCATCGCCAGCTCGTTGCGCTGACGGCGCAGGACCTCGCGCCAGAGTCTTTCCGGCGACGGGGACGAGACGTCGCCCGGCTCCGACTCGACGACGTACCACGCGCCCTCGACCAGCTCGTCCTCCAGCTGGCCCGGGCCCCAGCCGGCGTACCCGGCGAAGATCCGCAGGGAGCCGAGGGCCGAGGCGAGCAGCTCCGGCGGCGCCTCCAGGTCGACCAGTCCGATCGCGCCGTGCACTCTGCGCCAGCCCAGCGGCGCCCCGTCCGCGCCCACTCCGCCGGGGATGACCGCGACCCCCAGCGCCGAGTCCAGGGACACCGGGCCGCCCTGGAAGACGACGCCCGGCTCACCGGCGAGGTCCGCCCAGCCCTCCAGGATGTCCCCGACGTCCACCGGGGTCGGGCGGTTGAGGACGACACCGAGGGAGCCCTCCTCGTCGTGGTCGAGAAGAAGCACCACCGCACGGTCGAAGTTCGGGTCCGCCAGGGCGGGCGTTGCCACGAGCAACCGCCCTGTGAGCGAGGACACCTCGGTCATGGCAGACATGATCCCGCATCTTGCCTGGGCTCGGGGAGGCAATGCGGGTAAGAAGGGTGATTGCAGCTCAGGGCGGAAGGAAGCATCCAGGGCGCACAATGGGCACCGGTGACCCCATGTGCCCGGCCAGGAGCGGTTCGTGTTGTGACGAAGCTATGACGTAGCTGGGTGGGCCTTGGGCTTACAGAAGGGGGGTAGGCGGCGATTACCCTTTCCCTTCCGGCCCCTGTCCCACTCATCGGAACGCGAGATACATGACCGTCAACGGCTCTGACGATGTACTGCTTGTCCACGGCGGAACCCCGCTTGAGGGCGAGATCCGTGTCCGCGGTGCGAAGAACCTCGTACCGAAGGCCATGGTCGCCGCCCTGCTGGGCAGTGGACCGAGTCGACTGCGCAACGTTCCGGACATCCGTGACGTTCGTGTCGTACGCGGACTCCTCCAGCTGCACGGGGTGACGGTCCGTCCGGGTGAGGAGCCGGGCGAGCTGGTGATGGACCCCTCCCACGTGGAGAGCGCGAACGTCGCTGACATCGATGCCCACGCGGGTTCGTCGCGCATCCCGATCCTCTTCTGCGGTCCGCTGCTGCACCGCCTGGGCCACGCCTTCATCCCGGGCCTCGGCGGCTGCGACATCGGCGGCCGGCCCATCGACTTCCACTTCGAGGTGCTGCGGCAGTTCGGCGCGCGCATCGAGAAGCGGGCGGACGGTCAGTACCTGGAGGCGCCGCAGCGGCTGCGCGGCACGAAGATCCGGCTGCCGTACCCGTCCGTCGGCGCGACCGAGCAGGTGCTGCTCACCGCGGTGCTCGCGGAAGGCGTCACGGAGCTCTCGAACGCGGCCGTGGAGCCGGAGATCGAGGACCTGATCTGCGTCCTGCAGAAGATGGGCGCCATCATCGCGATGGACACCGACCGCACGATCCGCATCACTGGTGTGGACAAACTGGGCGGTTACACCCACCGTGCCCTCTCCGACCGCCTGGAGGCCGCCTCCTGGGCGTCCGCCGCGCTCGCGACCGAGGGCAACATCTACGTCCGCGGCGCCCAGCAGCGCTCGATGATGACGTTCCTCAACACCTACCGGAAGGTGGGTGGCGCCTTCGAGATCGACGACCAGGGCATCCGGTTCTGGCACCCCGGCGGCCAGTTGAAGTCCATCGCGCTCGAAACGGACGTGCACCCGGGCTTCCAGACGGACTGGCAGCAGCCGCTGGTGGTCGCCCTCACGCAGGCGACGGGCCTTTCCATCGTCCACGAGACGGTCTACGAGTCCCGTCTCGGCTTCACCTCCGCACTCAACCAGATGGGTGCTCACATCCAGCTGTACCGCGAGTGCCTGGGCGGCTCGGACTGCCGCTTCGGCCAGCGCAACTTCCTGCACTCGGCCGTCGTCTCGGGCCCCACCAAGCTCCAGGGCGCCGACCTCGTCATCCCCGACCTGCGCGGCGGGTTCTCCTACCTCATCGCCGCCCTCGCGGCCCAGGGCACGTCCCGCGTCCACGGCATCGACCTCATCAACCGCGGCTACGAGAACTTCATGGAGAAGTTGGTCGAGCTGGGCGCCAAGGTCGAACTGCCGGGCAAGGCCCTCGGCTGACGCCGGCTCCTTTGTACGACGATGGGGCGGCACCCGAAAGGGTGCCGCCCCATTGGCGATTCTTCGCGCCGTACATCGTCCGGACGTGCTACGCGCCGTACATCGTCAGGTGATGCACAGACGGCGGGGTCACTTGCCCTTTGCGGCTTCCTTGAGCTTGCTGCCCGCGGAGACCTTCACGCTGTAGCCGGCCGGGATCTGGATCGGGTCGCCGGTCTGCGGGTTGCGGGCGGTGCGAGCGGCACGGTGGGTGCGCTCGAAGGTCAGGAAGCCAGGGATGGTGACCTTCTCGTCGCCCTTGGCGACGATCTCGCCGACGGTCTCGGCGAACGCGGCCAGCACGGCGTCGGCGTCCTTGCGGGTCACCTCGGCGCGGTCGGCCAGCGCGGCCACCAGCTCACTGCGGTTCATGTTGTTACTCCCGTGTTCTTCTTGCCGTTGAGGCGTGCCACGCGGCGGAGCCGCGAGAGGGCACGGTGAAGCCGATGCTGCCAGGGCCCTTGGTGAGGCCCCGGACCCGGGTCCGACGTCAGACCCTCGCGCCCAGAGACGCATCCTGCCCCCACCTGCGGCGCGAAAGCCAATCCGGCACCCGCAGGAGTCGTGAGAACACCCTTGGGAGTCACACGAAAAGAGGGCCTGAGCCTGGCCGACACGATAAACGGCGATCGGCAGGCCCTGGTTCCACGACGCGCCGGTGCAAGGCCTTGCCGTGGCGATACTCACAGCCTACGCACATCCGCGCCGCCGCCGCGATTACGACGCCGCCGCGGCCTTCGCCGCGTCCCGCACCGCACCCGCCACCGCGCCCGCGACCTTGTCGTTGAAGACGCTCGGGATGATGTAGTTCGGGTTCAGTTCGTCCTCGCTCACCACGTCCGCGAGGGCGGTTGCGGCAGCGAGCATCATGTCGGTGTTGACCGTGCGGGACTGAGCGTCCAGCAGACCGCGGAACACGCCCGGGAAGACCAGCACGTTGTTGATCTGGTTCGGGAAGTCGGAGCGGCCGGTGGCCACAACCGCCGCCGTCTGACGGGCGATTGCCGGGTCCACCTCGGGGTCGGGGTTCGCGAGCGCGAACACGATGGCGCCCTCCGCCATGGCGGCCACGTCGTCGCCGTCCAGCACGTTGGGGGCCGAGACGCCGATGAACACGTCGGCGCCGCGCACGGCCTCCTTCAGCGTGCCGGTCAGGGCCTCGGGGTTGGTGTTGTCGGCGATCCAGCGCAGCGGCGAGTCGGCCGGGGCCGCGCGCAGGTCCTCTCGGCCGGCGTGCACCACACCGTGGATGTCGGCGACGACGGCGTTCTTCAGGCCCGCGGCGAGCAGCAGCTTCAGGATGGCCGTACCGGCCGCACCGGCGCCGGACATGACGACCCGGATGTTCTCGATCGCCTTGCCGGTGACGCGCAGTGCGTTCGTCAGGGCGGCGAGGACGACGATCGCGGTGCCGTGCTGGTCGTCGTGGAAGACGGGGATGTCCAGGGCCTCGCGCAGCCGAGCCTCGATCTCGAAGCAGCGGGGCGCGGAGATGTCCTCGAGGTTGATGCCGGCGAAGCCCGGGGCGATCGCCTTCACGATCTCGACGATCGCGTCGGTGTCCTGGGTGTCCAGGCAGATGGGCCAGGCATCGATGTCGGCGAAGCGCTTGAAGAGGGCCGCCTTGCCCTCCATGACCGGCATGGCGGCCATCGGGCCGATGTTGCCGAGGCCCAGTACCGCGGAACCGTCCGTCACGACCGCAACGGTGTTGCGCTTGATGGTCAGCCGGCGGGCGTCCTCGGGGTTCTCCGCGATCGCCATGCACACGCGGGCCACACCGGGCGTGTAGACCATGGACAGGTCGTCGCGGTTGCGGATCGGGTGCTTCGACGCCATCTCGATCTTGCCGCCGAGGTGCATCAGGAACGTACGGTCGGAGACCTTGCCGAGGGTGACGCCCTCGATGCCGCGCAGCTGCTGGACGATCTCGTCGGCGTGGGCCGTGGAGCTGGCCGCGATGGTGACGTCGATACGGAGCTTCTCGTGGCCGGAGGCGGTCACGTCGAGGCCGGTCACCGAGCCCCCGTGGGACTCCACGGCGGTCGTGATCTGGGAGACCGCGGTGCCGCTCGCGGGCACCTCCAACCGGACCGTAATCGAGTAGGAGACGCTGGGCGCCGTTGCCATGGCCGACTTCCTCTGCTTTCACCGTGACGCTGATATGCCGTCCGATGGTCGCACCTACTGTCGAGTAGGCGTTAGTCGCCCCGGATTGCGAACGTTTTGTTCACGCAACGAAGAGGCCCGCGTCACATCGTGACGCGGGCCTCCCGCAGTTCAAGTGGCACCGACCCGCCATGCTCGCCTCGCGGCAAGTGGTCGCTCGTAGCGACGAAGGTTGGGCCCGGGGGCTTGGATCGAGCCGGTGCCACGCCCAGGCTAACAAACAGATCCCGTACGGCGATTCCCGTACCGTGACTTCATTCAGTTCTCATCGCGGAGCAGGTCCGGCACCCCTCGCGCGTCCGGCTCGTCGCGGTCCGCCGAGACGATCGTCAGCTGCTGGGTGGCTCGGGTCAGGGCGACGTAGAGCACGCGCAGGCCGGCCGGTGACTCGTCGGCGATCTCCGCGGGCGAGACGACGACCGTCGCGTCGTACTCCAGGCCCTTCGCCTCCAGGCTGCCGAGGGCCGCGACCCGGTCGCCGAGCCCGGCGAGCCAGCGGGCGGCCTCCTCCCGGCGCTGCATGGCGACGACCACGCCGACGGTGCCGTCGACCAGGTCGAGGAGCCGGGCGGCCTCCGCGCGGACGGTCTGCGCGAGGGAGTCCCGTACGCCGCCGGGTCCGCCGCCGGTGGTCACGAAGCGCGGTTCGACGCCGGTGGAGCGGACGGCCGTGGGGGACTCGGCGCCCGGCATGGCGAGGGCGAGCACCTTGGCGGCCAGCTCGGCGATCTCGGCCGGGTTGCGGTAGTTCACCGTCAGCTGGAAGCGGCGGCGGGGGCGGGTGCCGAGGGCCTCGTCGCGGGCCTCGGCCGCCTCGTCCACGTCGGACCAGGAGGACTGGGCCGGGTCGCCGACGACCGTCCAGGTGGCGTGCCGGCCGCGGCGGCCGACCATGCGCCACTGCATCGGCGTGAGGTCCTGCGCCTCGTCGACGATGACGTGGGCGTACTCGGTGCGCTCCTGCGCGAGGCGCTCGGCGCGCTCGCGCTGCGACTCCTCGCGGACCGGCATCAGCTCCTCCAGGCCGGTCAGCTGGTCGAGCGGGTCCAGCTCGCGCCGCCTCTTCGGGCGGGCCGGGACGCCGAGGATCGACTGGAGCTCGTCGAGCATGGCGATGTCGTGCACCGAGTGGCCGTCCCGTCTGAGCGAGCGGGCCACCCGGCGGACCTCGCCGGGGTTGAGGATCCGGCGGCCCCAGCGGCCCAGGCGCCGCTCGTCCGCCATCGCCTCCAGCACGGCCCTGGGGGTCAGCTCCGGCCACCAGGCGTCGAGGAACTCGATGAAGGGGTCCTCGGTGGAGATGTCGTCGTCGAAGGAGGAGCGCAGTTCGGCGGCGAGTTCCGGGTCGGTGTGGCGGGCTGCGGACCCCGACTGCTCCCACAGGGCGTCGAGCAGCAGCTTGCGGGCGCGGGGGCGCAGCAGGTTCACGGGCGCGGTGCCGCCGAGGGCGGCGCGGCGGATACGTTCCAGCGCCTCCCCCTCCAGCTCCAGGCGGCGCCCGAAGGCGACCACGCGCAGCCGCTTCGGCGAGCCGTCCGCCTCCAGCGTTCCCCGTGCCGCCTTCCGCAGCACCTTGAGCATGCGGTACGAGCCCTTGGCGCGGGCGGTGGCCGGGGAGTCGTAGAGCGTGGCCTCGGCGCCGTCGACGAGCGAGCCGATCGCGCGGATGGCGACCTGGCCCTCCTCGCCGAGCGAGGGCAGCACGCCCTCGGTGTACGCGACCAGCAGCGGGGTCGGGGAGACGATGAGGATGCCGCCCGCGTAGCGGCGCCGGTCCTGGTAGAGGAGGTAGGCGGCGCGGTGCAGGGCGACGGCCGTCTTGCCGGTGCCGGGGCCGCCCTCGACGTAGGTCACGGAGGCGGCGGGGGCGCGGATGACCAGGTCCTGCTCGGCCTGGATGGAGGCGACGATGTCCCGCATGGTGTGGCTGCGGGCCTGGCCGAGCGCGGCCATCAGGGCGCCGTCGCCGATCACGGCCAGCTCGTCACCGTCGAGGAAGGCCTTGAGCTCGGGGCGCATCAGGTCGTCCTCGACGCCGAGTACCTTGCGGCCCTTGGAGCGGATGACGCGGCGGCGCACGACCCGGCCGGGATCGACGGGGGTGGAGCGGTAGAAGGGGGCGGCCGCGGGCGCCCGCCAGTCGATGACGAGCGGCGCGTACTCGGAGTCGAGGACACCGATCCGCCCGATGTGCAGCGTCTCGGCGATGTCGGCCGTGCCGTCCTCGCGCACGGCGCCTTCGGCGGGTTCCACGGCGGTGTAGGCGCCGTCGGGCCCCTTCTTCCCGTCCTTGCCGGGCAGCAGGTCGATCCTGCCGAAGAGGAAGTCCTCGAACTCGTTGTTCAGACGGTTGAGATGGATGCCGGCCCGGAAGACCTGGGCGTCCCGTTCGGCGAGGGCGCCGGGTGTGCCGACCTGGCCGCGCCGGGCCGCGTCGTTCATCAGGAACTCGGCTTCGTGGATCTTCTCCTCGAGGCGCCGGTACACCCAGTCCAGGTGTTCCTGTTCGACGCTGATCTCCCGGTCACGACGTGAGTCGTGCTCCGAGCCGACCGCGGTTTCCTGCTGAGCCTGAGCGGCCACCGGGCCCCCTTCTGACGTGCTGGGCAGCCGTCAACCGTACGCGAAGGGGACCCGGCAAAGCTACGTATCACTACGCGTCGATCTGTACGAGCCTCTTGCCGTCGAAGGTCATGACCTCGAAGTGGTCGATCTGGTTGGGCTGGAATGCGGCGCCGCCCTGGGCGTAGAGGGGCAGCTTGGCCTCCGGTGCCTTGGCGTTCGGGATGCCGTAACCCCACTTCGGGACGGACCAGGAGGACATCGTCTCGCGCTCGCCGTTCTTGCCCACGGCGATGAGTGAGCACTTCAGCGGGCCCTTGACGTTGCTCAGCTCGACGACGCCCCAGGTGCCCCAGTCCTTCTTCTCCATCGCCACGGTCGCCTTGACCTTGGTGGAGGCGTCGGTCGCCGTCACCTTGTCGGAGATGGTGCCGAAGGCCGCCTTGGCGCCTGCCGCCAAGGGGGTGGCCTGGGTGCCCGAGTCGTTGCCGCCACTCGCCGCCATGACCGTCAGCGGGCCGCCGATGATCAGCGCGGCCGCGGCCGCCACGAGGTAGAAGCTCTTGCGGCGCTTGTGCGCCCGGCGCTCGGAGACCTCGTCGACGAGCTTCTCCGCGAGCCGTGGGCTGGGCCGTGCGGAGAGGGACTCACCGATCGCGGGCGAACCGGTGCCCGGCAGATCCGCGAGGGCGGCCAGCATGGGCTCCATCCCGGCCAGCTCGTCGAGCTGCTGGGCGCACCATTCGCAGGTGGCGAGGTGCGCCTCGAAAGCGCTGGCCTCGGCGTCGTCCAGGATGCCGAGGGCGTAGGCACCGACCGTCTCGTGCTCGCTCGGGCCCGGTGATCCCATCATGGAGCCAGACATACCCGAACCACCTGTGCCGAATCCCTGGTTACCCCCGTAAACACTCATCACGCCGTCACCCCCCGCTCCTCCAGTGCCAGCTTCATCGACCGCAGGGCGTAGAACACCCGAGACCGCACCGTGCCACTGGGAATGCCCAGCGTCTCAGCCGCCTCATTGACGGTACGCCCCTTGAAATACGTCTCGACGAGTACCTCCCGGTGGGCCGGGGTCAGGTCGTCCAGCGCGTCCGACAGCGTCATCAACCACAGCGCCTTGTCGATCTCGTCCTCCGCGGGGATGACCTCCAGCGGCGACGGATCGACCTCCTGCGGCCGGGCCTGCCGGCTGCGGTGGCCGTCGATGACGATGCGGCGCGCGACCGTCACCAGCCAGGGGCGTACCGATCCGGTCGCCCGATTGAGCTGACCGGCGTTCTTCCAGGCACGGATTAGCGTCTCCTGAACCACGTCCTCGGCACGTTGCCGGTCTCCGGCCACGAGCCGGAGGACGTACGCAAGGAGAGGTCCGGCGTGCTCTCGATACAGGGCACGCATCAGCTCCTCATCTGGTTCCGAGGGCTGGGACATGCGATGTCGGGCCCTCGATCCACGTTCATTGGCCACGACGGAATCCTTGCGCACGCCCACCTCCGATGTCCGGGGGTTCCCCCAGCCGGTCGCTCGCCCACACGTACGGATGTGGTGCGCGCCATGTTCAAAGTGGGGTGACAGTTTTCTGCGGCGTGACGTGACGAGGGGGGACATGCGACCACATACCCCCCGTGCGATCTTTACATTTCCGCCACACTGGCAAGATCCGGGCCGCTTCCCGTGTCACGCCTGAGGCAAACGGTGTGTAATCGAAATCACTTCGACAACCGTTTCACAGAAGCACCACAGAGGCGACATATGGGACGTCACGCGCGCGCCAGTGCGGCCCTCCGGCGGTGCCGGGCCACCCTTTCGCGGTTCCCACAGACCTCACTGGAGCACCAGCGCCTCCTGCGTCCCCGGGACGAATCGACGTAGACGATCGGGCAGTTGTCGCCCTCGCACTGCCGCAGTCCGGCCCGCGCGACGGGGTCGGTGAGCAGCTCCACGACGTCCCGGGCGACCGCTCCGAGCAGCTGCGCGCAGTCGGGGGGCGCGTCCAGCTCACGGACGAGCGATCCGTCCTGGATCAGTACGGCCCGCGGGGCGGGCGGGGCCACGCGCGCGGTCTCGTTCACCCGGGCGAGCGCGATGGCGTACGAGGGGCGGGGCTCGGCCCCGAACCGGCCGCGGATCAACTCGCCCACGTGTCCCCGCAGTTCACGGAAGCCCAGCAGCCAGGACGCGTCCGCGTGGGCCAGCTGCGTGCCGGGCGGGGCGAGGCCTGCCGCGGTGATCCAGGCGCGCAGCACCTCTACGGAGTCAAACCGTTCCTCGGGATGGGTGGTCGCGAGGAGATCCAGGCAGATCCGCCCGGCGTCGAACCGCAACTCGTACGCGACCGTGGCCGTACCCAGTGCCATGTGCCTGTCACCGCCTGGCTAGGGAACCCGAGGGCTGAGGACCTGAGAGCTGAAGAACCGATCCCTCTTACAGTGCATGCCCGTTCGCGCGGCCGGAACCCCTCGTACCGGCGGCCGGTGGACGGCTGCTTATGCGGGTGCGCGTCTCGGCGATGTTCCGGGCCGGGCGCCGTCCGTTGACTTGGGACCATGACAACCCACAGCAAGAGCACGGGACTCGTACTGGGCGCGGCCACGGTCGCCATGGGCCTGATCGCCGGGGTCTACTACATCTTCGCCTGCTGTGTGATGCCGGCCCTGGCCCGCAGCGACGACCGGGTCTACGTCGAGGTGATGCGCGACATCAACGACGTGATCCAGAACCCGGTCTTCTTCCTCAGCTTCATGGGCGCACTGCTGCTGACGGCGGTATCGGCCTGGCAGCTGCGGGACCGGCCGTACCGCTGGTGGGTGTGGGTGGGCCTCGCGGCCTACGCCCTCGGCTTCCTGACCACCGTCGCCGTCAACATCCCGCTCAACGACGATCTCGCCCACATGACCGACCCGACGGCGGCACGCGAGCACTTCGAGGACCCCTGGGTGGCGTGGAACGTGGTGCGTGCGGTGCTGTCGACGGCGGCGCTGGGATGCCTGGCGCGGGCGCTGGTGCTGCACGGTCGCATCTCGCGGGGAACCTCCGAGCACCGGGCAGGCGATCTCAGCCCGTCCGGCGCCTGAGGACGAGGCCGCTCACGCGTCCGCGTACTTCGCGTCCGTCGCCGGATCCAGCGCCAGCCGATACCCCCGCTTGACCACCGTCTGGATCAGCTTCGGAGCCCCAAGTGCCGTACGCAGCCGGGCCATCGCCGTCTCCACCGCGTGCTCGTCGCGCCCGGCACCGGGAAGCGCCCGCAGCAGTTCGGCCCGCGCCACCACCCACCCCGGCCGCCGCGACAGCGCCCGCAGCAGCGACATCCCGGCCGGCGGCACCGGCTTGAGCTCGCCGTCGACGACGACCGCGTGGCCGCGGATCTCCATCCGGTGCCCGGCGACCGGCAGGGAGCGGGCGCGCCCCGGCAGCTCCTGGCAGAGCAGTTGCACGAGCGGCCCGAGCCGGAACCGCTCGGGCTGGACCGTGTCGACGCCCCGGGCCTGCAACGGCAGCGCGGTCACCGGACCGACGCAGGCCGGCAGGACGTCGTGGTGGAGGGCGGCGAGCAGCTCGGCCGTCAGCCCGCGCTCCTCGGCCCGGTCCAGCAGGGACACGGCGGCGGGCGCGCTGGTGAAGGTGATCGCGTCCAGGCCGCGCGAGACGGCGGCGTCCAGCAGCCGGTCCACCGGCCCGAGGTCCTCCGGCGGCATCCACCGGTACACCGGCACGCCGACGACCTCCGCGCCACCGGCCCGCAGCGACTCCACGAACCCGGGCAGCGGCTCGCCGTGCAGCTGTACGGCGACCCGGCGCCCGTCGACGCCCTCCTCCAGCAGCCGGTCCAGCACCTCGGCCATGGACTCGCTCGACGGCGACCAGTCCTCCGTCAGTCCGGCGGCCCGGATCGCGCCCTTGACCTTGGGCCCGCGCGCGAGCAGCTCGACCTCGCGCATCCGTCCGAGCAGCGACTCGCCGAGCCCCCATCCCTCGGCGGCCTCGACCCACCCCCGGAAGCCGATGGCGGTCGTGGCCACGACCACGTCCGGTGCCTGGTCGAGCAGGTCCTTGGTCGCCGCGAGCAGTTCGCTGTCGTCGGCGAGCGGCACGATGCGCAGGGCGGGTGCGTGCAGGACGGCGGCTCCCCGTCGCTGCAGCAGTGCGCCCAGTTCGTCGGCGCGGCGCGCGGCCGTCACACCGACCGTGAAGCCGGAGAGCGGCCCGTGCCGGGCGGTGTCGGGTTGCTGCTGTTCGTCGTACATGGCTCTCGTCCCGAAGAGTCGTCGTACATGCAGTACGGCGGTACTGCCTGCATGCCGATCGAGCCTGTCAACGGTCCGTGACAGGCTCGGTTCGGCTTGATGTCGCCGGTGTTACGTCACACCTCGGCATAGCTGAGCTGGGGCTTCGCCTCTGCGGCGGCCGTCGCGCCGCTCCGCGCGGCCGAGCGGCGAAGGTATACGGCCCAGGTCACCCCGAAGCAGACAGCGTAGTAGGCGAGGAAGGCGACGAAGGCGCCCGTGCCCGAGCCGTAGGAGAGGAACGACTGCCGGAACGCCATGTTGATGCCTACGCCGCCGAGCGCGCCGACCGCGCCGATGAGCCCCATGGAGGCGCCGGAGAGGCGACGCCCGTACCTGACGGCCTCCTCCCCCTCCAGTCCGTTGGCGAGGGCCTTGGCCTGGAAGATTCCCGGGATCATCTTGAACGTGGAACCGTTTCCGATGCCGGTCAGCGAGAACAGCACGACGAAGGCGGTCACGAACAGGGGGAGCGACTTCTGCATGCTGGCGACGACCAGGACGGCGGTGGCGGCGGCCATGGCGACGTAGTTGTAGAGGGTGATCTTCGCTCCGCCGTACTTGTCGGCGAGCCGGCCGCCCACGGGCCGGATCAGTGAGCCGAGCAGCGGGCCGACGAAGGTGAGGTACGTGGCCTGCAGCGGCGTACGCCCGAACTGATTCGTCAGCACCTGCCCGAAGGCGAAGCTGTAGCCGATGAAGGAGCCGAACGTCCCGATGTAGAGGACGGACATGATCCACGTGTGGGCGTCCCTCGCGGCGTCTTTGGCGGCCCC
Source organism: Streptomyces sp. NPDC048419 (assembly GCF_043200415.1). Classification (NCBI taxonomy): domain Bacteria; kingdom Bacillati; phylum Actinomycetota; class Actinomycetes; order Kitasatosporales; family Streptomycetaceae; genus Streptomyces; species Streptomyces sp. NPDC048419. The sequence goes on from NZ_JBICXT010000005.1 coordinate 433,880, forward strand.
GGTGTCGTTCCTGACGTTCTCGATGTTGTCCATGAAAAGCGCCGCGAGGACACCGGCGACGACGATGAGCGGGATGTAGATCCCGAGCAGCACGCGCGGCCCGCCACTGGCACCGATGACGGCGAGGGCCACCAGCTGGATCGCGGCCACACCGATGTTGCCCCCACCGGCGTTGAGCCCGAGGGCCCACCCCTTCTTCCGCAGCGGGAAGAAGGCGTTGATGTTGGTCATGGAGGAGGCGAAGTTGCCGCCGCCGATGCCGGCCAGGAGACCGATCCACAGGAAGGTGTCGAAGGACGTCCCCGGCTTCATCACCGCGAACGCGGCGACCGTCGGGACCAGCAGCAGGCCGGCGGAGATGACCGTCCAGTTCCGGCCGCCGAAGATCGCGACGGCGAAGGTGTAGGGGACGCGGACGACGGCGCCGACCAGGGTCACCATCGACGTCAGCAGGAACTTGTCGGCCGGAGTGAGCCCGTACTCCGGACCCATGAAGAGCACCAGCACGGACCACATGGTCCAGACCGAGAATCCGATGTGCTCGGAGAGCACGGAGAAGAGGAGATTGCGTCGTGCGATCTTCTCTCCGGACTCCTTCCAGAAGGTCTCGTCCTCGGGATCCCATTGCTGGATCCAGCGGCCAGCGGCTGTCATGACGCCTCCACGTGCTCCGGGGTGATGTCCCGAAGTTAGGGAGACAGAGTTTCCTCGCTGTGGCACCGGGTGACCGGAAGGGAACGTTGCTCTCACCCCGCGCGGCCGCGGGATGAGAGGTACCTCGCCCGTACGTTACGAACAGCTCTCAGCGCTGGGGCGACTGCCAGTTGGGGTTCTGCTGGGGGTAGGGCTGCTGCGGCGGGTACGGCTGCGGCGGGAAGGGCTGCTGCGGGGAGGGCTGCTGCGGGGCGTACGGGCCCGGGGCCTGCGGGGGTTGGCCGTAACCCTGCGGCTGGCCATATCCCTGCGGCTGGGCGTAGGGCTGGGGAGGCTGCTGGGGATATCCGTACGGCTGCTGCGGCTGGGGCGGCTGCGGCTGGCCGCCGTAGGGCCCGCTCGCGAAGGGGTTGCCCTGGCCCGGCATCGGCATCCCCGGCATCTGGCCCGGCGCCTGCGTCCCGGGCGGCAGGTACCGCAGCCGGCCCGTCTCGTCCGTCATCGGTACGAAGCCGGCCGCCTGGAGCCGCCGGGAGAACTTGGCGTTGCGCCTGCGGTTCACGAGCAGGCCGATGCCGAAGATCCCCATGAGCAGGACCCAGACGATGCCCGCGACGACGAAGTCGAGGACCTCGCCGCCCGCCCGGACCCCGGCGATCGCACAGGCGACCGTGACACCCAGCGCCCCGTACCCCATCCGCTTCTCGGCGTTCTTGCCGGTGAGGTCGAACTGGATACGGGCCTTGAGGAGTTCGAGGGCGTCGGGAACGAGCGGCGGCAGGGACACCCCGTCCGAGGCGTTCGGATACTGCGCCCAGTTCTGCGCGGCCCGCGCCCGCGCCTGCGGGCTCGGGTCCGGCACGATCAGCATCTTCAGCTGGTTGTTGCGGGAGCCGGTGTGCCGGGTGTCCAGGTACTCGTAGCCGAACTGCTGGGCGATGAAGGCGAGCCGGGACAGTTTCTTCACGGACGCCATCGGACTGGTGAGCTCGACGGGCTCCCCCCCGGCCATCAACCGCAGCATCTTCTGAACCTGCCGCTTACTCATCGCTCCTGCTCCCCCGTGGGCACGCTGTTCACTTCAGCAACGCGAGCAGTCTCCCACGGGGTTGCGCGGGCGCGGCGCCGCGGGCGGTCCGCTTGACCCGGCCTTGACCACTCAGGCCTTGTGCCGGCTCCCGCCCCGCTTCGCCCCGTTCGGCCACAGTCGGGGGCTTCGCTTCGCCGCGATGTCCTCGATCCAGCCGAAGGAGATGATCGCCAGGCCGATCAGGGGCCAGACGAGGACGAACATCCACAGCATGTAGGTGGCGTCGAGGGTCGAGGAGGCCCGGGCGCTCTGCATGAAGGGGAGGTTGTAGGCCTGGTCGATGACCGGGACCGTGGCCATGATCAGCAGGTTGTGCCAGAGGTAGATGGTGACGGCCCGGTTGTTGGCCAGGGTCACCAGCTTGTCCCACTTCGCGAGGCGGCCCGGGAGTTGCTGCCAGGACGGCGAGTACTGGAGCAGGATCACGACGAAGCCGAAGGACCAGGTCGCCTGGGCCAGCGGGATGTCGTTGAGGTCCCAGCCGTCGGGGCCGAGGTGGCCCGACGCCCACCACAGGCCGAACGCCATCACCAACGCCGCGCAGGAGACGGCGAGATAGCGCGGGACGCGCTGCAGCATTCCCTCGTGGTGGGCGAAGCCGAGCACCCAGCAGCCGCCGTAGACGGTGAAGTCGGTGATCGCGTTGCCGGTCTCGCCGGGGATGGACACCAGGCCCGTGCCGACGATCGCGGTCAGGGCCGGCGGGGCCAGCAGCGTCGCCCACGGCACGCGCCGGAACGCCCACAGCAGCAGCGGCGAGGCGACCACGAACCACAGGTACGCCCGCAGGTACCACAGCGGGCCGCACGCCTGCACCGCCCAGCTGTTCTCCAGCAGACCCGACTCGGAGCCGAGGTGCCCCGGGTAGGGCGGGGCGCCGATCGGCACGATGTAGTTGAACAGATCGACGATGCCCCAGGTGCCGCCGGTGTCCGGGTCCTGCACCGGGTTGTAGCCGCCGGCGAACATCATCACCAGCACCACCGCGCTGAACGCCCACAGCGGCGGCAGCAGCCTGCGCAGCCTGCCCCGGATCACGCTCGCCGCCGGGCGGCTCAGCGACCGCGCCATCAGCGAGCCCGCGAGCGCGAACATCACGCCCATGGAGGGGAACAGGACCGACAGCCAGGCCCAGCCGAACAGGTGGTAGACGACCACGCGGACCAGCGCGATGGAGCGCAGCAGGTCGAGGTAGCGGTCCCGGCCCGGCTTCTTCGGCACCGGGGCCGCTTCGGGCGCCACCGTGGCTGCGGGTGCCGCAACGGTCGTGGGCGCCGGCGTCTCGGGGCGGGCCGGCTCGGGCCAGGCCGGCTGCTGCTGCTGCTGCTGCGGGACGCCGTATGCCGGCGTCGACTCCGGGGTCCCGGTCGTGTATCCGTGGGTCATGCCACGGGCCTCCGATCACTGCTGCGCGTCCGCTGGGACGGCACCGGGCCGCCGGGTGCCTCCACGACACCCGTGCGCCGCAGCTTCTGCCAGCGCAGGCGGCCGCCGGTGAGCGCCGTGATCCAGGACTGGAGCAGCACGACGTACATGAGTTGGCGGTAGAGGATCTGCTGCAACGGCAGCGAGATGAGATGGGTCATGCGTTCGCGGTCGAGGCGGAAGGCGTACGCCGCGCAGACCAGCTGGACGGCCAGCACGCCGAGCCAGGCCACGATCGTCTTCTGCGTGGGGCCGAACACGACGCCGTACACCAGGAAGATGTCGATGAGGGGCGCGAGCAGCGGCGCCACGACCATGAACATCGCCACCAGGGGCAGGCCGACCCGGCCGAAGCGGCCCGAGGGGCCCTTCTCCACGATCGCCCGGCGGTGCTTCCAGATCGCCTGCATGGTGCCGTACGACCAGCGGTAGCGCTGCGACCAGAGCTGCTGGACCGTCTCCGGCGCCTCCGTCCAGGCCCGCGCGTTCTCGGCGTAGACGACGCGCCAGCCGTCGCGGTGCATGGCCATCGTGATGTCGGTGTCCTCGGCGAGCGTGTCGTCGCTCATGCCGCCGACCCGCTCCAGCGCCGAGCGCCGGAAGGCGCCGACAGCGCCGGGGATCGTCGGCATGCAGCGCAGGACGTCGTACATGCGGCGGTCGAGGTTGAAGCCCATGACGTACTCGATGTGCTGCCAGGCGCCGATCATCGAGTCCCGGTTGCCGACCTTGGCGTTGCCCGCCACCGCGCCGACCTTCGGATCGCCGAAGGGCTGCACCAGCTCCCGTACGGTGGCCGGCTCGAAGACGGTGTCGCCGTCCATCATCACGATGATGTCGTGACTGGCGTTCGCCAGACCGCGGTTGAGGGCGGCCGGCTTGCCCGCGTTCAGCTGGCGGACGACCCGGACGTTCGGCAGGCCCATCGCCTCCACGATGCGCGCCGTGCCGTCGCCGGAGCCGTCGTCGACGACGATCACCTCGACGGGGTGCTCGCTCGCCATCAGTGAACGGACCGTGTTCTCGATGCACTTGGCCTCGTTGTACGCCGGCACCAGCACCGTCACCGGTTCGGTGACGGGCGGCCCCCAGCTGAAGCCCCTGCGGCGCACCCGGCGCGCATGGGCCCCCGACAGCAGGAGCATCAGCACGAAGCGGCCGATGACCGTGGCGCCGACGATCGCCAGGGCGACGACCATCACGCCCGTGATGTCGTCCGAGGCGCTGACCAGGAAGATCCAGGCCTTGCCCTTCCACAGGTCGACGCCGGTGACCGGGGTCAGCGCGCTCGGGGCGTCGAGCGCCTCGGTGAGGTTGTCGAACCGGTAGCCCTTCTTCTGCATCTCGGGCAGGAACTTGTCGAGGGCCTGGACGGTCTGGTGGCGGTCGCCGCCGGAGTCGTGCATCAGCACGATGGCGCCCTTGCCGCCGTGCGGCGTGGCGTTGCTGATGATCTTGTCGACGCCCGGCTTCTGCCAGTCCTCACTGTCGGTGTTGTTGACGACGGTGAGATAGCCCTTGGTGCCGATGTACTGCGTCACCGGCCAGGACTTGTCGTCCATGGCGTCGGCGAAGGAGGAGTACGGCGGCCGGAAGAGCGAGCTGCGGATGCCCGCCGCGCCCGCGAGCGTCAGCTGGTTCTGCGAGAGCTCCCAGTCGATACGGCTCTTGGGCTGGTAGGAGAGGTCGGGGTGGTTGAAGGTGTGCAGGCCCACCTCGTGGCCCTCGTCGACCATGCGCTTGACGAGCTCCGGGTAGCGCGAGGTCATCGTGCCGGTGACGAAGAAGACCGCGTGCCCGTGGTGCTTCTTGAGCACGTCCAGGACCTTCGGGGTCCAGGTCGGGTCGGGGCCGTCGTCGAAGGTGAGCACCATGCGGTGGTCCGGCACCTTCAGGCTGGTGGTGCGGCCGCTGCGGGTGTCGATGACCGGGCCGCCGTCCAGGATCTTCTCCGGGACCTTGTCGGTGGCGGCCTCCGGCTGGATGCGGTGGTCGGCGAGGATCTCGCTGTGCACGTATCCGCGCAGCATCAGCATCGCCACCAGGGCGACGAGAAGGAGCATGGGCAGCAGCAGGCGCATGGGCAGGCGGCGACGCGGGGAGCCGTCACGGACCGTGGTCGCGGGCCCGTGACGGCGGGTGCGGGATGCCATCAGAGGGTTTTCTCCGGGGACGGTACGAAGGAGGCGACGGGCGTGGCCGGGCCCTCGGCGACGGGCGAAGGGCTGCCGGCGCCGTTGGCCACCGGGACGTTGCCGCCCGAGCCGCCGACCGCGGTCTCGGTGGGAGCGACGGTGCTCTCGGTGGGGGTCGGGTCCGGAGTGGCCGGATTCGTCGTGGCGGCCGACGTCGACGGCTTGGGGTCACCCAGGCCGGACGTCGGCTTGCTGGTGGCCTTGGTCGGCTTCACGTCGGGCGTGGCGGACGCGCCAGGCTTGGTGGGGCCGGCGGACGCACCGTGGGACGCGTTGCTCGCGCCCGGTGTCGGGGTCGTGCCGTCACTGGCAGTCGGCGTCGGACCGGCCGGCAGACCTGCGGTGCCGGAGGGCACCGCCGATTCGTCGGGCCGCGAGGTGGGCTCGACCCGGCCGGCCGGCTTCTCGGCCTTCTGGCCGGGCACCGGCAACCAGGGCGCGTCGGAGCTGCCGGAGAGCAGCGTGACGACGATGACCACGGCGTAGACCGCGCAGGCGATGCCGACGGCTATGCCCAGCCGGCGGAAGTGGCGGCTGCGGCGGCCCGACGCGTCGACGAAGACCGGTCTGTCGGAGCTATCGGAACCGCCGCCCGGTTCGCCGGCGGCCTTGCGCAGCCGGGCGTCCTCAAGGCTCACGGCGTCGAGCTGGACGGTCACCTCCTGCGGATCGTGGGAGTGGGCGGTCTCGCCCACCGGGTCCCACGGATCGCGCAGACCGGCGGTCCGGTCGTGCTCGGCCACGGCTCTGGAGCCACCGGCCAGCACCTCGGTACTGTCGGCCGGCACCTGGGTCCGGCCAAGATCGGAGAAGTCGTTGCGGCCGAGATCGGTGAAGTCCCCACGAGAGACTCCGCTTGTCCCGGTGTCCGGAAACGACTGAGTGGTCGACTGCCCTCTGACTTCCCCCGATGTCGGGATGACCTGGGTCCCTGATGCAGCCTCGGGCCACTCCAGTTGGGCGTCTTTCCGCCACTTTTTCACGTGCACGCACATCCCCCCACGGGCTGTTCCGGGTGCGCATGCGACCCGAGCACCCGTCGACCGAACCCAGCCCCCACCGGGTTCGAGCGCCCCCCTTACCACAACGTGCTCGGACGAAGAATGTAGCGCACGCGCGGGTTCTGTGTTGGCCACGTGTCAATTACTGGGACGAGTTATGGCAGCGTCGATGGCCGGAAACCACCCATCAGTGGGCACCTGAAGCCACCCTTGCGCCGCCGACAACTCGCGCGCCGCCCGTCGAAGCGCGTCGAATCCGGGGTGCACCAGGCCCTTCCGCCACACAAGCGACACGGGCGACAAAGGAACAGGCTTCACCAGGGGCCGCCTGACGGTTCCGGGCATGGCCGGAAAATCCACCACGGCCAGAATCGGGATCCGCGACTTGGCCATGATCCGCTGGAACTCCTCGTCCCCGACGGCCAGCGGAACGGATGGCGCGATTTCGATGCGATGGCCATCGAACAGCCGCCGCGCCAGATCGGTCCACTCCGCCGTCCGCGGATTCCCGGCCCCCGCGTACACCGTCTCCCCCGCGAGTGCGGCGAGCGGCACCGCCTCCAGCGCGGCCAGCCGGTGGTCCCCGGGCAGCACGACCGCCATCGGCTCGTACCGCACGAGCTGGTGCTCGAGTCCGGTCCGCAGCGCCGGGTCAAGGCCCGCGAACCGCCCGAAGGACGCGTCGAGGCGCCCCGCGAGCAGCTCACCGGCGGCGCCCGTCAGCCCGCTCTCGTAGCGGGCCATCAGCTCCTGGTCGGGGGCGAGTTCACGGGCCCGGTGCAGTACGCGGCGCGCGGTCACCTGGTCCCGGTAGTTGAGGTCGACCAGCAGGGGCCGGGCCTGCCCGAAGGCGGCGAGCAGCGCATCCTGCGCCTCCAGCACCCGTCGCGCGTACGGCAGCAGCCGCTCGCCGTCTGCCGTCAGCGCCACCTGCCGGGTGGAGCGCACGAACAGATCGGCGCCGAGCTCCCGCTCCAGCCGCCGCACGTCCCGGCTGAGCGCCTGCTGGGCGACGTAGAGCCGGGCGGCGGCGCGGGTGAAGTGCAGCTCCTCGGCGACGGTGACGAAGGCGCGCAGGAGGCGGGGGTCGAGGTGACCGGACGCGGGCATCCGGCGAACTTACAACAGGGGTGCGTCAATCGGCACGCAGAAGGTGTTGGACCCCTTGATCGGGTACGGGCGACGGTGGTGGCCATGCCGCAGCCGACACCCCGGAAAGACCCGCTGTTCACCGTCACCGCCGACACCCTCGTCGCCGTCGACTTCAGCCCCCGTACCGGCAACCGCCCGCCCGGTCCCTACCGCCGCCTCTTCACCGTCCCCGGCGCCCGCGCCTTCACCGCCGGCAACCTCCTGGCCCGCCTGCCCATGGGCATGTTCAGCATCAGCGCGGTCGTGATGATCGCCGGGGCGCGCGGCTCGTACGCGCTCGCCGGTGCCGTCACCGCGACCGGTCTCGCGGCGACCGCGGTGGTGGCGCCGTGGACCGCGCGGCTCGTCGACCGGCACGGGCAGGCGCGGATCGCCGTACCGGCGACGGCTCTCGCCGCGCTCGGTTCCCTCGCCCTCGTCCTGTGCGTGCACCTGCACGCCCCGGCCTGGACGCTGTTCGCCTCCTACGCCGCGACCGCCACGACCCCGAACACCGGCGGCATGTCCCGCGCCCGCTGGGCCCATCTGCTGAAGGGCGACGACCGCGCGCTGCACACCGCGAACTCCTTCGAACAGGCCGCCGACGAGCTGTGCTTCATGCTGGGCCCGGTGCTCGCGGCCTTCCTGTGCGGCACGTTCTTCCCGGAGGCGGGCACCCTGGCCGGGGCGGTGCTGCTGCTGAGCGGCATGCTGCTGTTCGCCGCGCAGCGCTCGACCGAGCCGCCGGTGCGGCGGCACGGCCGCGCCAGGTCCCCGTTCCGTGCGCCCGGCATGCCCCCGCTGCTCGCCGTCTGCCTCGCGACGGGCGGGGTGTTCGGCTCCATGGAGGTCGTCACCATCGCCTTCGCGGACGCGCAGGGGCACCGCTCGGCGGCGGGCGTCGTGCTCGCGCTGCAGGCGGCGGGCTCGTGCGCGGCGGGTCTGCAGTTCGGTGCGCTGCCGCTGACCGGCTCCGCGTCCGCGCGGCTGCCGTGGTGCGTCGCGGCGATGACGGCCCTGCTGACCCTCCCCCTCCTCGCCGCCTCCCTCACCGGCTCGCTCCCGCTGCTCGCGGGCGCCCTGCTGATCGCCGGCATGGCGACCGCCCCGACCATGGTCACGACCATGACGCTGGTGCAGCGGCGCACCCCCGAGGGCCGGCTGAACGAGGGCATGACGCTCGCCGTGACGGGCCTGCTCGGCGGCATCGCCTGCGGCTCCGCGACCGGCGGCTGGACGGTCGACCACCTCTCGCCCGCGGCCGGGTTCGGGGTGCCCACGACGGCGGCGGCCTTGGCGCTGGTGATCGCCCTCGCCCACCGGATCCCCACAGATCCGAACAGGATTTCCCGTCCGATGCATTGACGGGCCCGCAGCCCCCACCTACCTTCGCCCGTCGAAGCGCTTCGACGTCACGCGTCGAATCGATTCGACACGAGGGCAGGATCGCCGCGTGGCGCACTGATACCTGTCCGGCTCTCCTGGAGGCAGGGATGTTGACGGCACGAAGGCGTGTGATGACGATCACGGCCGCGGTCCTGGGCGGATCGCTGGTCATGGCGGGTTGCGGCGGCTCGGACGGCGGCTCGTCCTCCGACGCAAAGACGCTCAGGCTCTGGCACTACGAAGGCCCCGACAGCGCGATGGGCGTGGCCTGGAAGGAGGCGGTCAAGGAGTTCGAGGCGAAGCATCCGGGCGTGAAGGTGAAGATCGAGGAGAAGGGCTTCGAACAGATCCAGAAGACCGCGCCCATGATCCTCAACTCCTCGGACGCGCCCGACATCATGGAGTACAACAAGGGCAACGCGACCGCGGGCCAGCTCTCCAAGCAGGGCCTGCTGACCGATCTGAGCGCGGAGGCGGCCAAGCGCGGCTGGGACAAGAAGCTCAGCGCGGGCGTCGCCACGACCAGCAGGTACGACACGAACGGGGTCATGGGCTCCGGCAAGTGGTACGGCGTGCCCAACTACGCCGAGTACACGATGGTCTACTACAACAAGGACCTCTTCAAGAAGTACGGGATCGCCGAGCCGAAGACGTTCGACCAGCTCACGGCCGCCATGGACGCGTTCGTGAAGAAGGGCGTCACCCCGCTCGCCAACGCCGGCGCCGAGTACATGGCGCAGCAGTACCTGTACCAGCTCGCCCTCTCCAAGGCCGACCGCTCGTGGGTCGACAAGTACGAGCTGTACAAGGGGAAGACGGACTTCCACGACGCGGCCTGGACGTACGGCGCGACCACCTTCGCCGACTGGGTGAAGAAGGGCTACATCAGCAAGAAGTCCACCAGCACCAAGGCCGAGGACGCGGGCGTGTCCTTCATCCAGGGCAAGGCGCCGATCCTGTTCTCCGGCAGCTGGTGGTACGGCCGCTTCCAGACGGAGGCCAAGTTCGACTGGGACTCCACGCTGTGGCCCGGCTCGAACCTGACCCCGGGGTCCGGCGGCAACCTCTGGGTGGTCCCCAAGAACGCCAAGAACAAGGACCTCGCCTACGACTTCATCGACATCACCATGTCGAAGAAGATCCAGAACCTGCTCGGCAACAAGGGCGGCATCCCGGTCGCGGCCGACACCGGCGCCATCACCGACCCGAAGTCCAAGGAGCTGATCTCCAACTTCAACACCGTCAGCGGGCGGGACGGGCTCGCCTTCTACCCGGACTGGCCGGTCAACGGCTTCTACGACGTCCTGGTCTCCGAGACGCAGAAGCTGATGACGGGCAGCGAGAAGCCGGACGCTTATCTCGACGCCCTCCAGCAGGCGTACGACAAGGGCGCGCCGAAGCAATGACGGTGACCGTCGAACGGGGTACGCGGGCCGTCGGCAGGCAGCCGGCCGCCGGCCCGCGCCGCCCCCGTACCCGCGACTCGTACGCCCTCTTCCTGCTGCCCGGCATCCTCGCGTTCCTGGCGATCGTCATCGTCCCGCTCCTGATGAACACGGGCGTGAGCTTCACCGAGTGGCAGGGCATCGGCAGCCCGAAGTGGACCGGGCTCGCCAACTACCGCGAGCTGATGGACGACGCGGAGTTCTGGGCGTCCTTCCGGCACAGCCTGTTCATGGTCGTCGCCATGGCGGCCCTGCCGACCGTGATCGGCCTGGTCCTCGCCGCCGCGCTGTTCGACTACGTCGGCAAGCACTTCGGGGCGCGGTGGGCCGCGGTGCTGCGCGCCTGCTTCTACCTCCCGCAGGTGCTGCCGATCGCGGTCGCCGGCATCGTCTGGAGCTGGATCCTCGCGCCGGACGACGGCTCGCTCAACGAGCTGCTGAAGGCGGTGGGTCTGGGGTCCTGGCAGCAGGACTGGCTCGGCGACCCGGACATCGCGCTCTACAGCGTGATGGGCGTGATGGTCTGGGTGCAGATCGGCTTCCCGCTGGTCGTCTTCATGGCCGGACTCCAGCGCGTGGACCCGCAGTTGTACGAGGCGGCCGAGCTGGACGGCGCCGGTTGGTGGCGCCGCTTCTGGCACATCACGCTGCCGCAGATCCGCCCGGAGATCTACGTCGTCCTGACCTGGTGCACCATCGCCGCGCTCAAGGTGTTCGGCGCGGTGTACGTCCTGACCAAGGGCGGCCCGGGCGGCGCCACCGACGTGCCCTCCTACTTCTCCTTCTCCACCTTCTTCGAGAAGACCCAGGTCGGTTACGGCGCCGCGATCTCCACGATCCTCACCCTGATCATCCTGGCCCTCTCCCTCGTCCTGCTGAAACTCCAGACGCGCGACGAGGAAGGGGCCCGCTCATGACCACCGCCCTGCGCCGCTACCCGGTGCTGATCGCCCTGTGCATCGCGGCCCTCTTCATGGTCGTTCCGTTCCTGATCGTCGCCGTCAACGCGGTCAAGTCGCCGACGGAGTACTCCGAGCACGGCCCGCTCAGCCTCCCCCAGGGCCTCTACCTGGACGGCCTCAAGGACTTCTGGCAGCGGGTCGACTACAGCCAGAAGCTCATCAACTCGGTTCTGATCAGCGGCTCGGTGGCGGTCCTGGCCGCCGTCCTGTCGGTGCTCAACGCGTACGCGATCGGCATCGGGCGGATCAGGGGCCGCACCTGGGTGCTGGCCTTCTTCGTGCTCGCCAACATGCTGCCGCAGGAGGCGCTGGTCTACCCGATCTACTACCTGAGCAAGCAATTCGGCCTGTACGACACGAGGTTGAGCGTGATCATCGTCTTCACGGTGATCCAGGCGGCCTTCGGCACCTATCTGCTCTCGTCGGTGCTCGGCCAGTTCCCGCGCGAGATCATCGAGGCGGCGAAGATCGACGGCGCCAACAAGTGGCAGGTGCTCTGGCGGATCGTCGTCCCGGTCAGCCGCCCCACCATCGGCGTGCTGCTGGTCTTCTTCTTCATCTGGACCTGGAACGAGTTCCTGCTCCCCCTGGTCATGCTGATCTCCAACGACAACCAGACGGTGTCGGTGGCCCTCGGCGTCCTCCAGGGCCAGCGCCTGATGGACGCGACGATGACCAACGCGGCGGCCCTGCTCGGCGTCCTCCCCGCGATCGTCTTCTTCCTCGTCTTCCAGCGGACCCTCACCCGCGGCATCGCCGTGGGTGCCGTCAAGTAAGGACTCCCCACGTGAAGTTCTCCGATGGTTACTGGCTGCTGCGCGAGGGCGTCACCGCGGCCCACCCGGTCGAGGTCCTGGACGTCGAGGCGCCGGGAGGCTCGCTGGAGATCCATGCGCCGACGCAGCCCATCCGGCACCGCGGCGACCTGCTGAAGGGACCGGTCGTGACGATCAGCGCGAGCGCCCCGATGCCCGACGTCATCGGGGTCACCTTCACCCACTTCGAGGGCGAGCAGCCGCGCGTCCCCGAATTCGAGCTCACCGGAGAGGAGTTCTCGCCGCACATCTCCTACGACGAGGAGCACGCGACCCTCACCTCGGGCGCGCTGTCGCTGAAGCTGGCCCGCGCCGGCACCTGGCACCTGGACTTCCTCGCGCACGGCCGCGTCCTGACCTCCAGCGGACCCAAGGGCATGGGCATCATGCGGGACTCCGCGACCGGGGCCCACTATCTGCGCGAGCAGCTCGGCCTGACGGTCGGCACCTCGGTCTACGGCCTCGGCGAACGCTTCGGCCCGCTGGTCAAGAACGGCCAGGTCGTGGACATCTGGAACGCCGACGGCGGCACGGCCACCGAACAGGCCTACAAGAACGTCCCGTTCTATCTGACGGACGCGGGCTACGGCGTCTTCGTCGACCACCCCGGCAAGGTCTCCTTCGAGGTCGGCTCGGAGGCTGTGTCCAGGGTGCAGTTCAGCGCCGAGACACAGGAGTTGACGTACTACGTCATCTACGGGCCGAGCCCGAAGGAGATCCTGCGCAAGTACACGGCCCTCACCGGCCGCCCGGCCCTGCCGCCCGCCTGGTCCTTCGGCCTGTGGTTGTCGACGTCCTTCACCACCTCGTACGACGAGGAGACGGTGACGTCGTTCATCGAGGGCATGCGCGAGCGTGAACTGCCGCTCTCCGTCTTCCACTTCGACTGCTTCTGGATGCGCGAGTTCAACTGGTGCGACTTCCAGTGGGACCCGCGGGTGTTCCCCGACCCGGAGGGCATGCTGGCCCGGCTGAAGGAGCGCGGCCTGCACATCTGCGTGTGGATCAACCCCTACATCGCCCAGCGCTCACCGCTGTTCGCGGAGGGCAAGGCGCTCGGGCATCTGCTGAGGCGGCCGGACGGCAGCGTCTGGCAGTGGGACATGTGGCAACCGGGCATGGCGCTGGTCGACTTCACCAGCCCGGCCGCCCGCGACTGGTACGCGGCCAAGCTGGAGGCGCTGCTCGCGCAGGGCGTCGACTGCTTCAAGACCGACTTCGGCGAGCGGGTGCCGGTCGACGTGGCGTGGTCCGACGGCTCGGACCCGGAGCGGATGCACAACTACTACACCTACCTCTACAACCGCACCGTCTTCGACGTGCTGCGCAAGCACCGCGGCGAGAGCGAGGCCGTGCTCTTCGCCCGGTCGGCGACGACCGGCAGCCAGCGGTTCCCCGTGCACTGGGGCGGCGACTGCGAGGCGACGTACGAGTCGATGGCCGAGTCGCTGCGCGGCGGCCTCTCGCTCGGCCTGTCGGGCTTCGGCTACTGGAGCCACGACATCGGCGGCTTCGAGGGCACCCCGACGCCGGAGCTGTTCAAGCGCTGGATCGCCTTCGGCCTGCTGTCCTCGCACAGCCGGCTGCACGGCAGCTCCTCCTACCGGGTGCCGTGGCTCTTCGACGAGGAGTCGGTGGACGTGCTGCGGCTGTTCACCCGGCTCAAGCTGCGGCTCATGCCGTATCTCTACGAGGCCGCCCGCACCGCCCACGCCGAGGGCCTGCCGATGATGCGGGCCATGGTGCTGGAGTTCCCGGACGACCCGGCGTGCGCGCATCTGGAACGGCAGTACATGCTGGGCCCGGACCTGCTGGTCGCGCCGGTCTTCGACGACGAGGGGGACGTCTCCTACTACGTGCCCGAGGGCACCTGGACCCACTACCTCGGCGGGCGGACGGTGACCGGACCGCGCTGGGTGCGCGAGCGGCACGGGTTCCTGAGCGTGCCGCTGCTGGTCAGGCCGGGTGCGGTGATCCCGGTGGGCGCGGTGGAGGACCGGCCCGACTACGACTTCGCGGACGGCGTGACGCTGCGGGCCTACGGCCTGGAGCGGGGCGCGCAGGTGACGGTGCAGGTGGGCGAGGTGGCCTTCACCGTCGTACGCGAAGGGGACACGCTGCGGGCCTCGTGCAGTGATCCGTCGGCACCCTGGGCGCTGGCGGCCGGGGAGCACACGGCGCGGGCGCAGGCGGGCACCGGGTTCCTCTCCCTGGAGCTGGACCGATGGTGAAGATCACCGATGTGGCGCGGCACGCCGGGGTCTCCCCCAGCACCGTCTCCTACGCGCTCAGCGGCAAGCGCCCGATCTCCGAGGAGACCCGGCGGCGCGTGGCCGAGGCCATCAGCGAGCTGGGCTACCGGCCGCACGCGGGCGCCCGGGCGCTGGCCAGCAGCCGCTCGAACGTCCTGGCACTCGTCGTCCCCTTGCGGGCCGGCATCCATGTCCCGGTGGTGATGCAGTTCGCGGTGTCGGTGGTGACGACGGCGCGCCGCTACGACCACGACGTCCTCCTCCTCACCCAGGAGGAGGGCGACGACGGTCTGCGCCGGGTCGCCGACACGGCGCTGGTGGACGCGCTGATCGTGATGGACGTCCAACTGCGCGACGCCCGGCTGGGGTTGCTGCGCTCGCTGGAGCGGCCGTCGGTGATGATCGGCTTCCCGGCCGACGCCACCGGCCTGACCTGCATCGACCTCGACTTCATGGCGGCCGGCGAGGCGTGCGTCGAGCATCTGGCGCGGCTCGGGCACCGGACGGTGGCGCTGGTCGGCTCGCCGCCGGAGGTGTATCTGCGGCAGACCGCGTTCGCCCAGCGGGTGGTGCGGGGCTTCACGACCGCCGCGGACCGCAGCGGGCTGGCCTCCTCGGTGCACCCGTGCGAGGCCTCGCCCGCGGCCGCCCGGCTGGTCGCCGAGCAACTGCTGCGCGAGCAGCCCGCGTTGACCGGGGTGGTCGTCCACAACGAGCCGGTCGTGGAACCGCTGATCGACGCCTTCGAGCAGCTCGGCCTGCGCGTGCCCGGCGATCTCTCCGTCACCGCGATCTGCCCGGACGAGCTGGCCGAGTCCGTCCGGGTCCCCGTCACCTCCGTCGCCCTGCCCTCGGCCGAAGTGGGCGAGCGGGCCGTGCAGCTGCTGATGAAGAAGCTGGGCGGCGGCACCGTACCCGAGGCCACGCTGCTGCCGCCGAGACTGACGGAGCGGGCGAGCACGGCGCCGCGGACCCTTGCGTGAGACGGGAGTTCAGCCCGCGAGCCCCCAGGTGAGCCCGAGGCGGTAGGCGGCGCACAGGTTCACGTCGAGGATGTAGGCCCCGGCACTCCCGCACTGCTCACTGCCGCTGCCGGGGTCGACGGGCTGCCCGTGCCCCATCCCCGTGATGCTGTACGTCTCCACCACGGCCCGGCCGGCGGAGTCGCGGAAGACCTGGTGCGGGTAGCCGGCGACGGTGTCGCTGACGTCGGCGTTCTGGTCGGCCCCCTGCACATCGGTCCACTGCTTCATCAGGTCGGTCATGTTGACGGGCTTGACGGTGTAGTCGGCGCTGCCCTGGAAGACGGTGAGCGTGGGCCAGGGCCCGGTGTAGCCGGCCCTCGCGGCGCGCACCCGGTCGCCCCACTGCTTCGCCGTCTGCGTGGCACCGACGTACATGCACACGTACGGTGACCCGGCGGCCTGCGCACAGCCGTAGGGCAGCCCGGCGACGACCCCTCCGGCCGCGAACTTCTCGGGGTAGGCGGCCATCATCACCGAGGTCATCGCACCGCCCGCGGACAGCCCGGTGACGTAGGCGCGCGAGGCGTCGCCGCCGGAGTCGGCGAGCTGCCGGTCCAGCATCTGCGCGATGCTCGCGGCCTCGCCCTGTCCCCGGGCGATGTCCCCGGTCTGGAACCAGTCGAAGCAGTTCGACGCGTTGTTGGCGCTCTGCTGCTGCGGCAATACCACGGAGAACTTCCACCGGTCGGCGAGCTGGATCCACCCGCTTCCGGCGCCGTACCCGGAGGCGTCCTGCGTGCATCCGTGCAGCGCGACGACGACGGGCCGTCCGGCCGGCAGCCCGTCGGGCACGTAGCGGAACATCCGCAGCGCACCCGGGTTGGACCCGAACCCGGTGACTTCCTGGAGGGACGCGGCGTGCGCCCGGCCCGGTGCGACGAAGGAGAGGAGGGCGAGCAGGAACGTCACCACGAGGGCGATACGACGGCTTGCGGCTCTGGTGTGTGTGGCGGTGCGTGTCACGGTCATGGTGAGGGACCGTAGAAGCGTGAACCAGTCGCCGATATGGAGCTGGAGCCCATAAACACAACGAAGGCCCGGTGGTCTGGGACCACCGGGCCTTCAACATGAGGAGTGGAGATGGCGGGAATCGAACCCGCGTCCAACGGTGCTGAATCAGGGCTTCTCCGTGTGCAGTTCGCTGTGATTTTCTCGGCCCCGGCGATCACGCGAACAAGTCGCCGACGGGCCCAGCCACTGTTTGATTTCCCATCGAACCCCGTGACCGGGCTCGATGGTTTAGTCCCCTAGATTATGCCAGGGTCCGGGTCGGGAACATCCCCGGTCTGACACCCGTTAGGGCCTTCACTCACTGCTTATTAGGCA
Organism: Streptomyces sp. NPDC048419; assembly: GCF_043200415.1. Classification (NCBI taxonomy): domain Bacteria; kingdom Bacillati; phylum Actinomycetota; class Actinomycetes; order Kitasatosporales; family Streptomycetaceae; genus Streptomyces; species Streptomyces sp. NPDC048419. Next base: position 450,587 of record NZ_JBICXT010000005.1, read on the forward strand.
GCGAGGGCGAAGGCGCGGGAATCGCTCTTGGAATTGGCGATTATTGGTTGCGACATATGGTTAACGAGATCATTGCCGCTTCCTCGACACGCTTCCCCTGCTTCGACAGCCGCTGTCGAAACCGATCATCCCCATGTTGTGTTTTCAATCCCTCCGGAGAGGGTCCCTCCGAGGAGGGCACGCACCCGCTGTGAGGTGCGATGCCATCGTACGTGAACAACGAGCGACGATGCCACCGTATTCCTGCGGGCTACGCGCCCCGCTGCTTGCGCTTGGCCGCGGCGATCGCGCGGTCCGACTCCCGCCGGTCCTGCTGCTCCCGCAGGGTCTGGCGCTTGTCGTACTCCTTCTTGCCTCGGGCCAGCGCGATCTCGGCCTTCGCCCGGCCGTCCTTGAAGTACAGGGCGAGGGGCACGATCGTGTGACCCGTCTCCTGGGTCTTGGCCGCCAGCTTGTCGATCTCCTCGCGGTGCAGCAGCAGCTTGCGCTTGCGGCGCGCGGAGTGGTTGGTCCAGCTGCCCTGGTGGTACTCGGGGATGTGGGCGTTGTGCAGCCACGCCTCACCCCGGTCGATCTGGACGAAGCCGTCGGTCAGCGAGGTCCGTCCCTCACGCAGCGACTTGACCTCCGTGCCCGTCAGCACGAGGCCGGCCTCGTAGGTGTCGACGATCGCGTAGTCGTGCCGGGCCTTCTTGTTCTGGGCGACGATCTTGCGCTTGCCGCCCTTCTCGCCGTCCCTGGCCTTGGCGGCCGCCCCACCCTGCTTGGGCTGGGACTCCTTCGGTACGTACATTCCCTTACTCATAGTGCCGTCCATTTTCGCACTACGAAGGGGGGTGCGGGCCAGCCGTTAATCGGAGTCGCCCACACCGGCGAGTACGGTCTCGGCCCGGTCGACGGCCTTCTGGCCCTGCGCGGTGACATCCAGGTCGGGCGTGATGCCGTGACCGTCGACGCTGCGGCCCGAGGGGGTGCGGTAGTGCCCGACGGTCAGCTCGGCGACCGAGCCGCCGGGGAGCTTGCTCGGCATCTGCACCGAGCCCTTGCCGAAGGTGCGGGAGCCCACGACGACCGCGCGACCGCGGTCCTGGAGGGCGCCGGTGAGCAGCTCGGCCGCGCTCATCGTCCCGCCGTCGACGAGCGCGACCAGGGGTCTGGCGGTGTCGCCGCCGGGATCGGCGTGCAGCGCCTGCTGCTCGCCGTTGACGTCGTAGGTGGCGACGAGGCCGCCGTCCAGGAAGGCGGACGCGGTGGTCACGGCCTCGGTGACCAGGCCGCCGGAGTTGCCGCGCAGGTCGAGGATGATCCCGGCGCCGACCGGTACCTGCCGTACGGCGGCGCGCACGACGTCGCCGGAGCCCTTGGTGAACGCGGCGATCTTGATGACGGTGACCCCGCCGGCCAGCTTGCGGACGCTGACGGAGTCCGTGGACAGCAGGGCCCGGCGCACCGTCTCGGTCCACGCGTGCGTGCCGCGCTGGAGGCCGAGCCGGACCGCCGTGCCGGCGGGCGCGTCCTGGGCGTCGCCGCGCAGCAGGGAGACGACCTCGGTGACGGGCCGCCCGTCGGCCTTCTCGCCGTCGATGCTGCGCAGCCGGTCTCCCGCGCGGATCCCGGCGGTCGCCGCGGGCGAGCCGGAGGCCACCCTGGTCACCTCGATCAGGCCGTTCCGCTCGCGTCGCGCCCACAGGCCCACGCCGGTGTACTGGCCGTCCAGGGCCTCTTCGAACTCCTCGTAGTCCCCTTGGGAGTAGACGGCTCCCCAGCGGTCGCCGCTGCGGCTGACCGCGCGCTCGGCGGCCTCCATCGGGGACTTGCCGTCGGCCATGGCGTCCTGGGCCGCCTTGGCCACGTCCTCGTGATGACCGGCGGGGACGGCCGAACGGGCCTCGCCCGCCGCGGATTTCCGGTCGCTCTCGGGAAAGGAGCCGGTCGCGGCGCCGGCCACCAGCACGCTCGCGAAGACCAATGTCAGGGCGGCCCCGCGGCGGAAACGGCGGGGCTGGGCCAACAGGTCACGACCTGACATGCCGGTGAGTCTAGGACAACACGAAGGGCCGCACGGCCGGTTGACCGTACGGCCCTCTTGGCATGTGTCACACCTTCAGGTACTTGCGCAACGCGAAGAACGCGGCCATTGCCGGCATCAGCAGACTGGTGGCGAGGATGAGCGGCAGCTTGGTCAACACGGCGTCCCAGCCGATGAAGTTGATCAGATTCAGCTTGTGGGACAGATCCAGGCCGTGATCGATGATGAAGTACCGCGCGACCACCAGGAATCCACAGGCGACGCCTCCTCCGATGAGCCCGGCGACCGCCGCCTCCATGATGAACGGCGCCTGGATGTAGAAGCCCGAGGCACCGACCAGGCGCATGATCCCGGTCTCGCGCCGCCGGCTGAACGCCGAGACGCGCACCGTGTTGACGATCAGCATCAGCGCGACGACGAGCATCAGCGCCATCACCGCGCGCGCGGCCCAGTTCATGCCGTTCAGCAGCCCGAAGAGGTTGTCGAGGATGCCCTTCTGGTCCTGCACGGACTGCACACCGTCGCGCCCGTCGAAGGCGGTCGCGATGACCTGGTACTTCTGCGGGTCCTTCAGCTTGATCCGGTACGACTCCTGCATCTGGTCCGGCGTGAGGGAGCTGGCCAGCGGTGAGTCGCCGAACTGCTGCTTGTAGTGCTTGTAGGCCTCGTCCTGCGACTCGTAGGTCACCTTCTGTACGACCGAGGACATCTTGCCCAGGTCGGACATGATGTCCTTCTTCTGGTCCTCGGTGACCGCGCCCTTGGCGCAGTTGGGGTCGGACTCGGCGTCGCTCTTGTTGCAGAGGAAGATCGAGACGTTGACCTTGTCGTACCAGTAGCCCTTCATGGTGCTGACCTGGTCGCTCATCAGGAGCGACCCGCCGAACAGGGCGAGCGACAGGGCGACGGAGACGATCACCGCGAAGGTCATCGTCAGGTTGCGGCGGAGACCGACACCGATCTCGGAGAGTACGAACTGGGCGCGCATGGCGTCTTCTTCAGGCCTTTCCGTGGACGGTCGCGGTCAGTGCTGGTAGCCGTAGACGCCGCGTGCCTGGTCGCGGACGAGGCGGCCCTTCTCCAGCTCGATGACGCGCTTGCGCATCTGGTCCACGATGTTCTGGTCGTGCGTCGCCATCAGCACGGTCGTGCCGGTCCTGTTGATCCGGTCGAGCAGCTTCATGATGCCGACAGAGGTCTGCGGGTCGAGGTTTCCGGTGGGTTCGTCCGCGATGAGCAGTTTGGGGCGGTTCACGAAGGCACGCGCGATGGCCACGCGCTGCTGCTCACCACCGGACAACTCACCGGGCATCCGGTCCTCCTTCCCGCCGAGTCCGACGAGGTCGAGCACCTGGGGCACGGACTTGCGGATCTCGCCGCGCGACTTGCCGATCACCTCCTGCGCGAAGGCGACGTTCTCCGCCACCGTCTTGTTCGGCAGGAGCCGGAAGTCCTGGAACACCGTCCCCAACTGGCGCCGCATGTGCGGCACCTTCCAGTTGGAGAGGCGCGCGAGGTCCTTGCCCAGCACGTGCACCTGCCCGTGACTGGCCCGCTCCTCGCGGAGGATCAGCCGCAGGAAGGTGGACTTTCCGGAGCCCGAGGACCCCACGAGGAACACGAACTCGCCCTTCTCCACTTCCAGGGAGACATCCCTGAGTGCGGGACGGGTCTGCTTGGGGTAGACCTTGGAGACGTTGTCGAATCGGATCACGGATGCACCACGGGTCGCCGGGGGTAGGTGAGCGTGACCATACGCGAGTCAGGTGCACGGCCGCAGGCGCCGGTGAGGGTTGCGTGGGGCTTGCGCCTTTTGTACCGCCGATGTCTGCACAGACGACCTCATGGCAGCCCGCCCAGCGGCGCGGGGAACTGCGCGAACAGCCCCTCCCACCCGCAGCCGCGTGACAACCCCCACGCACCCCTTGAGGCGACCCCCGCGCACCCTCCGGAGGAACCTGGCACAGTAGAGAGGGGAACGTTCGGCGACCCCCGGGCGTTCTTCTCGTGGAAGCGATGTCAAGGAGGGCGAGCGCATGACGTACGACCGGCTGGTGTGCGCTAACTGCGCGGCGCCCGTGAGCGAGGGCCGGTGCCCCGTGTGCCGTGCGAACCGCGAGCGGCTGCAGCAGCAGAACTTCTTCGCGGGGCTCAACCCCATGGCGCTGATCGCACTGCTGGCGGTGCTGATCGCGGCGGTGGCGCTGCTGGCGCACCAGACCGCTTAGAGCGCGGCACAGACACATACAGACGCCCGAGGGGCCCGGAGCGATGCATGCTCCGGGCCCCTCGTCGTACGTCTGCGCACACATTCCGTGCGCGGACGGCTACCGTCAGGCAGCCGCACCGCCGCGGCCGCCCATGAGGCGCGGCAGCACACGGAAGCCGACGCCGCCGGCGATCATCGTCGCGGCACCGACCAGCAGGAACGTGGTCTGACCAGCACCGGTCTCGGCGAGCTGGGCGCCGTTGTTGTTCTGGCCCTGGGCCGAGGTGTCCGAGCCGGTGTCGGTGAGGGCCGAGGAGCCCTCGTCCTGGGCGGAGTTGTCGTTGCTGCCGCCCTCGGGGCTGGTCCCGCCGGTGCTGGAGCCGCCCGAGTTGCCGTGGCCGCCGCCGGTGGTGCTGCCGCCGGTGGTGTCGCCACCGGTCGTGCTGCCACCACCGGTCGTGTCACCGCCCGTCGTGCTGCCGCCGCCGGTGGTGTCGCCACCGGTCGTGCTGCCACCGCCGGTCGTGTCACCGCCGGTCGTGCTGCCACCGCCGGTCGTGTCACCGCCGGTCGTGCTGCCACCGCCGGTCGTGTCGCCGCCCGTGGTGTCGCCACCGGTCGTGTCACCGCCGGTCACGGTGCCACCGATGGTGGTGTCACCGCCGGTGGTGTCACCGCCCGTCGTGTCACCGCCCGTGGTGTCGCCACCGGTCGTGGTGCCACCGTCGGTGCAGACGCTGACGGGGCAACCGCCGGTGTCCCCACCCGTGTCGCCACCGGTGTCGCCGCCGTCGGTGCCGAGGCTCACGCCGACGTTGACGGGACCCGCGTCCACGCCGACGTCGATACCGGCGGCGGAAGCGGCACCGGCGGCGGTCAGCGAAGCGCCCGCAGCGATCACGGCACCCGCGGCGATCCGTGCGACACGGATCCGCGTCGTTTTGGTCATGTGGTTGCTACCCCCAGTAGCTGAATCGTCAGTTGGGCGGCGCTCGGGGCCGTGATCGACGGAGACAGCTATGTGAAAGCCCCCCGGTTCACATGCGCCCCAGAGATACGCATGCCACGCTTCACCCTTCCCATTTTTCAATGCAACGTCAAGGCCATTGCGTGCGCAATGTCCAACTACGAGTCCTATGCGAGGCATTGAAGCGTGTGAGTGTGATGTAAAACCCAGACATCGCGCGCGCAAGCGGGCACGAAAAAGGCAACTGCCGCTTCACGAGCGGCAGTTGCCTTGTCGACAAACTTACTTCTCCTGCTGCTTGCGCCAGCGAATTCCAGCCTCGAGGAACCCGTCGATCTCGCCGTTGAACACGGCCTCGGGGTTGCCGACCTCGAACTCCGTACGCAGGTCCTTGACCATCTGGTACGGGTGCAGGACGTACGAACGCATCTGGTTGCCCCAGGAACTGCCACCGTCCTTGAGGGCGTCCATCTTGGCCCGCTCCTCCTGGCGCTGGCGCTCCAGCAGCTTCGCCTGGAGAACGTTCATGGCGGTGGCCTTGTTCTGGATCTGCGACCGCTCGTTCTGACAGGAGACGACGATGCCGGTGGGGAGGTGGGTCAGCCGCACCGCGGAGTCGGTGGTGTTGACGCCCTGGCCGCCGGGCCCGGAGGACCGGTACACGTCCACGCGCAGCTCGGACTCGTCGATCTCGATGTGGTCGGTCTGCTCGACCACGGGAAGGATCTCGACGCCCGCGAAGGAGGTCTGGCGGCGACCCTGGTTGTCGAACGGCGAGATGCGCACGAGCCGGTGGGTACCCTGCTCGACCGAGAGGGTGCCGTAGGCGTACGGCACCTGCACGGCGAAGGTGGTCGACTTGATGCCGGCCTCTTCCGCGTACGACGTCTCGTAGACCTCGGTCTTGTAGCCCTTCTGCTCCGCCCAGCGCAGATACATCCGCTGCAGCTTCTCGGCGAAGTCGGCGGCGTCGACGCCGCCCGCCTCGGCGCGGATGTTCACGAGCGCCTCGCGGGCGTCGTACTCGCCGGACAGGAGCGTGCGGACCTCCATCTCGTCCAGCGCCTTCTTGACGGATGTGAGCTCGGACTCGGCCTCGGCACGGGTGTCCGGGTCGTCCTCCTCCTCGGCCATCTCGAAGAGCACGGCGAGATCGTCGATCCGCCCCCGCAGCGCCTCGGCCTTCCTGACCTCGGCCTGCAGATGGCTCAGCTTGCTGGTGATCTTCTGCGCCTCGTCCGGGTTGTCCCACAGGGACGGCGCGGCCGCCTGCTCCTCGAGCACGGCGATGTCTGCCCTCAGCTTGTCGAGGTCCAGAACGGCCTCGATCGACTCCATGGTCGAGGAGAGGGACTTGAGCTCTTCGGATACATCGACGACTGCCACGCCCTCCAGCGTAACGGCTCCGCCAAGCGAGCAGCGCCGGGCCGCTACGGGCCGGATGATGCGGACCGGCGCCGGAAGCGTGCCGTCACGGCGACGACGGTGCCGAATGCTTGGAGTCCTGAGGGGTCGCCCCCGCGTCGTCCCCCGACGTCGCAAGCCAGGTACCCACGCCCGCTGCCGCCGCCAGGAGCAGGGCGGCCACGCCCAGGGTCAGGCGGCGGCGCCGGGTGACGGCGCGGTGGCGGGCGGAACCGGGTCTCGGGGCCCCGCTCGCGCGGGGCGCGCGGGCCGTGCCGCGGGCGCCGCCGGCGAGTTCGTCGGGGGCGGGTACGCGCATCGAGGTGTGGGTGTCCCGGTTGGAGTCGGCCGGCTTCGCGCCCGGCACCAGCGGCACGGCACCCCGCCGCACCTGCTCGCGTGTGGGCGTCGCGGGCTCCCCGGCCGGCGCCTGGGGCTCCTCCTCCGGATCGGTGTCGGGCTCGTCCACGTCCAGCGGCGGCATCCCCTCGACCAGGGGCAGCAGCTCCCGCAGCCGGTCGCCGAGCTCGGAGGCCCGCAGCCGCGAAGCCGGCGCCTTGGCCAGGCACTGCACGAGGAGCTGCCAGAGCTCGTCCGGGATGCCGGGCAGCGGGACCACGGTCTCGGTGACGTGCCGTCGCAGCACGGCACCGGGGTGCCCGCCGCCGAACGGCGTGAAGCCCGCGAGCAGCTCGTAGAGGACGGTCGCGAGGGCGTAGATGTCGACGGCCGCGCGCGGGGGCAGGCCCTCCACGATCTCCGGCGCCAGGTAGTCCGGCGTGCCGATGATCTTCGTGGCGCGGGTGCGGCGCGGCGAGTCGATCAGCTTGGCGACGCCGAAGTCGGTCAGCAGGGCCGGGTGCGAGCCGCCGGGGCCCAGCGGGCCCTGCATGTCCAGCAGTACGTTCTCCGGCTTCACGTCGCGGTGCACGACCCCCGCCGCGTGCGCGGCCGCGAGGCCGTCGGCGACGTCCGCCACGATCGCCACCGCCGCGGCGGGCGCGAGCCGCCGCTCGCGGTCGAGGCGGGTGCGCAGGTCGGTGCCGCGGACGAGGTCCATGACCAGCGCGAGGTCGTTGCCGTCCACCACCAGGTCGCGCACGGAGACGACGTTCGGGTGGTCCAGGCCGAGCAGCGCCGTGCGCTCCTGCACGAAGCGGCCGACGAGTTCCTGGTCGGACGCGAGATCCTCGCGCAGCAGCTTGACGGCGACGGGGCCCTCGGGTCCCTCGCCCAGCCACACCGTGCCGGCGCTGCCCCGCCCAAGGATCTGGTTCGCGGTGTACCGGCTGCCGATCTTCCGTGCCAAGACTGCTCCTACCGACGCGTGTTAATCGCTAAAACTACGCGTCCGAGGAGCCAACCTTCACCGCCGAGACCGAAATCACCCGCCGGGTGTCGACAAATCACCAAGCCCGGCTGTCAGTTGCCGCCGCTGCCCCCGACCAGGTCGCCCAGTTTCCCGGCCCAGCCGGTCACCGTGTGGAACATGTCGGTCAGCTGCTGCCAGTAGCTCTTGGTCGTCCCGATCCACTCCTGGAGCGGGCTGAGTTCCCAGACCAGCCAGCCCGCGACGAACAGGATGACGATCGTGAACAGGCAGCCCTTCAGGCAGCCGAGCCCGGGAATCTTCATCGGGTTGGAGCTGCGCTGCCGCGGCGGCCGCGGCTCGCGCGCGGGCTGCTGCGGAGGCGCGTACCGCTGGGGCTGCTGCTGCGGGGCGTGCCGCTGGGGCTGCTGCTGCGGGGCGTGCCGCTGGGGCTGTTGCTGCTGCTGCGGGTAGCCGTAGCCCTGCTGCGGTCGCTGCTGGCCTCGCGGCTGGTGCTGCGGGCGGGCGACCTGCCGCTGAGGGCGGCGGCGCAGCGGGTCCTCGTTCGGGTCGAGGTATTGCTGGACCTGGGTCTGTTCGTTGCGGTCGCGGGCGGCGCGCAGCTGGTTCTGCCAGGGGTGCGGCTGCTCGCCCTGCTGCCCCGGCTGCCCCGGAGGCATCGGCGGCATGACGGCGGTCGGGTCGGCCGCCCCGGTGTTCGGCAGGACGGCGGTGGGGTCGGCGGCACCCGCCGGGCCCGGTCCGCCGGTGTGCGGCAGGAAGGCGGTCGCGGCGTTCGGGTCGTAGGAACCGGCGCCCTGCGGCAGCACCTGCGTGGGGTCGCCCGAGCCGGGGACGGCGGCCGGTGCCGGATCCGGGGCCAGCAGCGCGCCGACGCCCTCCGCCGCGGCGATCTGCGCGGAGTTCGCGTGCACCCCGATGCCCTCGGAGACCACGCGCAGCGCGCGCGCGAGGTTCTCGGCGCTGGGCCGCCGGTCGGGGTTCTTGCTCAGACAGCGCTCTATGACCGTCCACAGCGGGTCGGGCACCGTGGAGGGGCGGCGCGGTTCGGCGCTCAGGTGCTGGTGCAGGACCTCGAGCGCGGAGCTGCCGGCGAACGGCGGACGGCCGGTGACCAGCTCGTAGAGCAGGATGCCGGCGCCGTAGATGTCGACGGCGGAGGTCTGCGGGCGGCCCTCGGCGCTCTCCGGCGCCACGTACGCGGGCGTGCCCACGAACTCCTGCGTGCGGGTCAGGCCCGGGGAGTCGGCGAGCCGGGCGATGCCGAAGTCGGTGAGCATCGGGTGCATCTGCCCGCCGTCCTGCTTCAGCAGGACGTTGGCCGGCTTCAGGTCGCGGTGGACGACGCCGTCGGCATGGCTGACGGCGAGCGCGTCGGAGATCTGGGCGGTGAGCAGAGCGGCGGCCACGGGCGTGAACGGGCCGTTCGCACGCAGGTAGCGGTGCAGGTCGGGGCCTTCGACGAGGTCCATGACCAGCGCCAGCAGATCGCCCTCGACCACCAGGTCGCGGACCCGGACGATGTTCGGGTGGGTCAGCCGCAGCAGGACCGAGCGCTCCCGCAGGAACCGCATCACGATGTCGGGATCGCTCGCGAGCTCTTCCTTGAGGACCTTGATCGCGACGGTCTCGCCGGGCTGCCCGGCCACGGCGGCCTCGGCCCCCGCGGTCTCTCGCTGGCGGGCCCGCCAGACGGTGCCCGTGGCGCCGCGACCGAGCGGCTCCTCGAGCAGGTACTTGCTGCCTACCGGCCGCACGTCATGTGCTCCCTGCTGCTTGCTTACCGTTCCGACCCACTGTAGTGCCGCCGGGTACGGCGACGACCTGTCGTCGTCCCCTGCGTCTTACGTACGCATCCCGGGACATGTTCGAAGGAAAGACGCTCGACTCGGTCCGCCGGTTGCCCGAAGTGGACGTGACCGATCTCAAGCGGTCTCGGCTATGCCACCTGTCAGGCACTTTTGCGGGCAGAGCCGACCAATCAAGATCACCTTTTCCCGAGCGGCGGGCGCGTTGTCAGTGGCAGGTGCGAGGATGCCTGGAGTACTGGCCGATGTGCTCGTGTGGGGCGGGATCTTGGTGGGACCTCGCCCGCGCCCGCGCAGAAGGGACCGCAGACGGCGATGCAGATCCGGCTGACCGTCGTAGACCCGCTGGGCCCGCCCGACCGTGCGCGGGGCCGCACCGCTAGCTGCGACGTACTGGTCACGGCGCCCGCGGGCACGGCTCTGTCCGTGGTGGCATCCGGACTGGCCTCGGCGGTCGCGGGTGACTCGGGCGCCGCCCAGCCCGAGCGGACCCGCGAGTCCGGCGGCCCGGTCGTGCTGTACGCGGGCGCGGAGCGCCTGGACGACCGGCGCTGCACCCTGGGCGAGCCTCCGCTGATCGACGGCGCCGTGCTCTCCCTGGGCGCCCCGGCCGAGCCCGAGCCGCACCCCGAGCTGGACGACGCCCCGACCCAGCTGCACGTGATCGCGGGCCCGGACGCGGGCGGTGTCCACCTGCTGCACGGCGGCGAGATCCGCATCGGCCGCTCCGCCGACGCCGACGTCCCGCTCGACGACCCGGACGTCTCCCGCCTCCACTGCGCGGTCACGGTCGCCGCGGACGGCCAGGTCTCGGTCGCCGACCTCGACTCCACGAACGGCTCGACCCTGGACGGCACCCGTCTGACCACCCGCCGGGTGCGCTTCGCACCGGGCGCGCTGCTGCGCATCGGGGAGTCGGCCCTGCGGGTCGCCCCGGCCGGCGGCCCCGGGGCGCGCGTCCCGACCGCTCCGGACGGCGAGGGCCACGTGCGCGTGGCGTCCGGGGAGGAGAACCCCGTCGACACGGCGCCCACGGCTCCCGCGGGCGCTGCCACGACCGCGGTACCACTGCCCCACGCGCGCGTGCCCGACGGCGGCGACCCGGCCGCCACTCCCTCGCGCGGCCTGGCCACCGCCCACGGACACGGCCCCGCCGGGCAACCGCTGGTGCCCGAGCAGGGCAAGGCGCCGCGCATAGAGAGCAGGGCGAGCGAAGCGGGCGGCGACACCCACGCGGGGCGGTACGGCGCCGTCGCATGGGACACGGCCGCTCCCCCCGCCCCCGACGGCGAACCGTCCGGCAGGCGCACGGGTACCCCGCCGCGCGGCACCGAGGTACCCCAGGGTCTGCGCAGGCGCGGCGGGCTCTCGGCCTGGGCGCGACGGCTGGCCGGCGGTCGCGGCGAGCAGCTGCCGCCCGGCGGCGAGGCGTACGACGAGGAGGACGGCTCGGGCGCGGCACCGCGTCCCGCGGCGCCCGGCGGACCCCAGCTCCCGGACACCTGGCCCGATCCGGCGGCCCTGCTGCTGACCGCGCTCGGCCCGGGTCCGCGGCTGTGGGAGCGCGCCCCGGGTCACCCGGAGGCGCTCACGGTCCGGCTCGGCACTGCGGACCGGACGGCGCCCGACGGCTCCGGGCTGCTGCCCGCGGTGCCGGTGACCGCGGATCTGCGGGAGGCCGGGGCCCTGGGCCTGGCCGGACCGCGCGCGCGGCTGTCCGGGCTGGCCCGCGCGGTGCTGGCCCAGCTCGCCGCGCTGCACTCCCCCGAAGCCCTGGAGATCGTCCTGATCAGTGCGGACCGCGCCCGCTCCCTGGAGGAGCGCACGGCCGAGTGGGCCTGGCTGGGCTGGCTCCCCCACCTGCGCCCCGGCCACGGCCAGGACTGCCGTCTCCTGCTCGCCTACGACCGGGAGCAGGCCACGGCCCGCACGGGCGAGCTGCTGCGGCGTCTGGACGACCAGGAGGCGGAGGTGCGCAACGGCACCCGGCCGCCGGCCCGTACGCCCGCAGGCCAGTCCCGCGCCGCCGCCCGCAGGCCCTCCTGGGCCCGCGAGGACGACGGCCCGGAGGAGACGGCCGGCTTCGCCGGTCCGCACACCGTCGTCGTCGTGGACGGCGACCCCGGAGGCGCCGCCGTGCGGGAGGCGGTGGCGCGTCTGGCGCTGGAGGGCCCGCGGGCCGGGATCCACGTCGTGTGCCTCGCCGAGACGCCGTCCGCGTCGCCCGCGTCGCCGGTGGCGGAGACGTACGAGGCGGCCTGCGCGGTGGCACCCGCCTTCCGGGACTGCGGCGCGGTCGCGCTGCTGAGCGGCGACGTGGCGGCGGCACTGCGGCTGATGCGGGTGGCACGGACCGCCCCCGGCGCTCCCGCCGGAAGGACACCGGACGGGCCGGCCGACGGCCCCACCCCGACCGCCCCGGGCACCGGGGCGCACACCTCCCCGATAGGCCCCGGCACCATGGCCGTCGTGGACGCCGTGTCCCTGGCCTGGGCCGAGCGGTTCGCACGGGCGCTGGCACCGCTCAGGACGGACGGCTCCGGGACCGAGCGGCATGCGCGTGTCTCCGTGCCGCTGCCCCAAGCGGCACGGCTGCTGGACGAGTTGGGCCTCGCGCGGGCCACCCCGGCCTCGCTGATGGCGCGTTGGGCGGACGCGGCGGACGACGCCCAGGCGCTCGGCGGACGGGCCTGGGCCGTGCTCGGCGCCGGCCCGCGCGGCCCGGTCTGCGCGGACCTCACCGCCGACGGCCCGCATCTGCTGATCGAGGGCCCGGCGGGCAGCGGACGTACGGAGCTGCTGCGGGCCGTGGTCGCCTCGCTGGCCGCGGCCGAGCGCCCCGACCGGCTCGGCATCGTCCTGATGGACGGCCGGGACAGCGTGAGCGCCGGGGCCGCCCCCTCCGGGGCGGGCGCCCACGGCGACGGCCTGCGCGTCTGTACGGACGTCCCGCACGTGACGACCCATCTCACCGCCAACGATCCCGTCCGCATGCGGGAGTTCGCCCAGTCCCTCAGTGCCGAGCTGAAGCGCCGCTCCGAGCTGCTGGGCCGCGGCGGGTTCACGGAGTGGCACACGGGCCGCGAGCTCTCGGGCCGCATCGTCTCCCAGCGCGTGACCGGCACGACCGCGTCGGGCGACCTGGACACCCCGCCCACCTCCACCATGCGCCTGCGCCCGGGAGCCGCCCGCCGGCAGACCGAGGCGGCACCGCCGCTGCCCCGGCTGGTGGTCGTCGTGGACGACCTGGACGCGCTGGTCTGCCCCGCTCTCGGCTCACCCGGCCGGCCCGCGGCGGGTTCCGTCATGCGGGCGCTGGAGGCCGTGGCCCGCGAGGGCGAGCGCCTCGGCGTCCACCTGGTGGCCGCGACCGCCCCGGGCGGCCGTACGGCGGACACCGAACCCGCGCAGCGAGCCACCCTGCGCGTGACCCTCGAGCCTCCGGCCACCGGCCCGGACGAACCGGCGCCGGGCCGCGGCCGGCTCACCTGGCCCGACGGCCGGTCGGCCCCCTTCCAGGGCGGCCGCGTCACGGGCCGCATCCCCCGTACGGCCACCCTCCGCCCGACGGTCGTGCCTCTCGACTGGCAGCGCATGGGCGACCCCCCGACCCGCCGCCCCGTAAGGGAACTGGGCAACGGCCCGACGGACCTGGCCCTCCTGGCCAGCGCGCTGGAGCGAGCGGCCCGGGAGGTCTCGGCGTCGGAGGTGCCCTCCCTGCTGTAGCGCCCCCGGCTGTTTCGGCGACGGTCACGCCGACACCGGACGCCTGGTCACGAGGCGGTCACGAATGCCCGGTTGACACACGACGCGCACTTGCCGACCCATTCCGACGGGCGTAGACCAGATCCACGGGACAGCGCTCGACGTTCGACGAAGATCGAAGAACGGGGCAGTGATGCGCAGCACGAGCAGCAAGCACCGGACACTCAAGGCCGCCAAACCCACCGCCGCCCTCCTGGCGGCAGCCCTCGCGCTGGCACTCACAAGCTGTGGCGGCAGCGACAACAAGAGCGACAACGGCGGCTCCAAGACGAGCGCGAGCGGCACCGCGGGCGGCAGCAGCGTGACGCTGCCCAAGCTCGACGGCCAGACCCTGGAGGTCGCCGCCGTCTGGACCGGCGCCGAGCAGAAGAACTTCATGAAGGTCATGGCCGAGTTCACGAAGCGGACCGGCGCCAAGATCAACTTCGTGCCCACGGGCAACAACACATCCACCTTCCTCGGTACCAAGATCCAGGGCGGCAAGCCGCCGGACGTCGCGTTCCTGCCCCAGGTGGGCGTGCTGCACCAGTTCGCGGACAAGGGCTGGCTCAAGCCCATGGGCGCGGACGCAAAGGCCCAGCTGGACAAGAACTTCTCCAAGGGCTGGGTCGACCTGGGCGCCTGGAAGGGCAAGCAGTACGGCGTCTACGCCAAGGCCGCCAACAAGTCCCTGGTCTGGTACAACACCGCGGCCTTCCAGGCGGCCGGCATCACCAGCACCCCCAAGACCTGGCAGACCTTCCTCAGCACCGCGCAGACGCTGTCGGACGCCGGCTCCCCGGCCGTCTCCGTCGCCGGCGCGGACGGCTGGACGCTCACGGACTGGTTCGAGAACGTCTACCTCTCCCAGGCCGGGCCGAACAAGTACGACGAGCTGGCCGCGCACAAGATCAAGTGGACGGACCCGTCGGTGACGAAGGCGCTCACCACGCTCGCCCAGCTCTGGGGCAAGAACGACCTGCTCGCGGGCGGCAACAAGGGCGCGCTGAACACGGAGTTCCCGAAGTCGGTCACCCAGACCTTCTCCGGTGACAACCCGGCGGCGATGGTCTTCGAGGGCGACTTCGTGACGGCCAACATCAACGCCGACACCAAGGCCGTGCTGGGCAAGGACGCCAAGGTCTTCCCGTTCCCGACCATCGGCGGCATCCCGCCCGTGGTCAGCGGCGGCGACGTCGCAGTGGCGCTGAAGGACGGCAAGGGCTCGCAGGCGCTGCTGACTTTCCTCGCCTCGACGGACGCGGCGAACATCTGGGCGGCCCAGGGCGGCATCCTCTCCCCCAACAAGGAGATGGACCAGAGCGCGTACAAGGACGACATCACCCGCCAGATCGCGAAGTCCCTACTCGCTGCCGGTGACAACTTCCGGTTCGACATGTCCGACCAGGCACCGGCCGCCTTCGGCGGTACGGCGGGCGTCGGCGAGTGGAAGGACCTGCAGGACTTCCTGCGCAATCCGAAGGACGTCGCCGGCACCCAGCAGAAGCTGGAGGCCGACGCGGCCAAGGCCTACGCCGCAGGCTGACGGCGGCCATGACGTCGGTAGCGAAGACGACAGGGGGCGCCGGCGCACTGCCGACGCCCTCCGTCTCGCCGCGCAAGAGCGTCACGGGGACTCGGCTGTGGGTGGCGGTGCTGTTCCTGCTGCCCGCACTCGTGCTCCTCGGAGCGCTCGTGGTCTACCCGATCGTGTACTCGATCTGGCGCAGTCTCTACGACGCCGGCGGCTCCGGTTTCGTGGGGCTGAAGAACTACGGCGACATCTTCACCAACGACGCCACCCTGACCGCCGTACGCAACACGGCGATCTGGGTCGCGGTGGCACCCGCCCTCGTCACCGCGCTCGGCCTGATCTTCGCGGTCCTGACCGAACGGGTGCGCTGGGGAACGGCGTTCAAGCTGATCGTCTTCATGCCGATGGCGATCTCGATGCTCGCCGCCGGCATCATCTTCCGCCTGGTGTACGAGCAGGACCCCAACCTCGGCGCCGCCAACGCGGTCGCCAAGGCCGTCCACGACACGTTCGTGTCGTCGTCGGTGTATCCGGGTGCCCGGCCGAACGCGACGGCGAGCGATCTCAAGCCCTCCGGCGGCGGCTCGTTCACGACGACCGGCACCGTGCACGCGGGCACCCCGGCCCTGCTCCCGCTGGTCGGCATCGCGCCCAACAAGGTGCCAGGCAACCCCGAGAACGCCAAGGCGGCCTCGGGCTCCGGCGTGACCGGCACCGTCTGGCTGGACTTCAAGCTGGGCGGCGGCGGCACGAAGGGCAGGATCGACCCGGGTGAGAAGGCGCTGAAGGGCGTGAAGGTGGAGGCGGTGAAGGGCGGCAGGACGGTCGCCTCCGCCACGACCGGCGCCGACGGCACCTTCAGCCTCCCGGACAAGGCCGACGGGGCCCAACTCAAGCTGCCCGCCTCGAACTTCTCGGCCCCGTACAACGGCATCGACTGGCTCGGCCCGACGCTGGTCACCCCGGCCATCATCGGCTCGTACGTGTGGATGTGGGCCGGCTTCGCGATGGTGCTGATCGCGGCGGGACTCGCGGGCGTGGACCGCAACCTCCTGGAGGCGGCGCGCGTCGACGGGGCCAACGAGTGGCAGGTCTTCCGCAAGATCACCGTGCCGCTGCTGGCACCGGTCCTGGCGGTCGTCCTCATCACGCTGATGATCAACGTGATGAAGATCTTCGACCTGGTCTACATCATCGCCCCACAGCCGAGCCAGCCCGACGCCAACGTCCTTGCCCTGCAGTTGTTCCTGTCGTCCTTCGGCGGCGGCGGCAACGAGGGCGTCGGCAGCGCGATCGGCGTCCTGCTGCTGCTGCTCGTACTGCCGGTGATGTTCGTGAACATCCGCCGGCTGAGGAAGGAGCGCCGGTGACCGTCCTCGACACCTCCGTGCGCGGCAAGCGCTCCCTCGCCTCCCGGGTGGCGAGCGGTGCGGGGGGCGGGGTGATGCGGGTCTTCCTGATCCTCGTCGCCCTGTTCTGGCTGGTGCCCACCTTCGGCCTGCTGGTCTCGTCCTTCCGCGACCCGACCGACATCGCCACCTCGGGCTGGTGGAAGGCGTTCACCGCGCCGGGCCAGCTGACAGCCAAGAGCTACAAGTCGCTCCTGGAGAACGACGCGATCACGCAGTCGCTGCTGAACACCGTCTGGATCACGGTCCCGGCCACGCTGCTCGTGGTGCTCATCGGCGCGATGGCCGGATACGCCTTCGCCTGGATGGACTTCAAGGGCCGCGACTGGTGGTTCCTGGTCGTGGTCGCGCTGCTCGTCGTCCCCGTCCAGGTGGCACTGATCCCGCTGGCCGACCTCTTCGGCAAGATCGGCATCTTCGGCGACATCATCGGCGTGGTCCTCTTCCACGTCGGCTTCGGACTGCCGTTCGCCATCTTCCTGCTGCGCAACTTCTTCGCGCAGATCCCACGTGAACTCATGGAGGCGGCACGGCTGGACGGCGCCGGCGAGACCCGGCTGTTCTTCACCGTCGTCCTGCCGCTGGGCGCCCCGGCTATCGCCTCGCTGGGCATCTTCCAGTTCCTGTGGGTGTGGAACGACATGCTCGTGGCGCTGGTGTTCTCCGACTCCCAGTCGCAGCCACTGACGGTCGCACTCCAGCAGCAGGTCCGGCAGTTCGGCAACAACATCGACGTGCTGGCACCCGGCGCGTTCATCTCGATGGTGATCCCGCTGGTCGTGTTCTTCGCGTTCCAGCGGCAGTTCGTGTCCGGCGTGATGGCGGGCGCGGTGAAGTAGGCCCGAAGACAACGGAGCAGAGGGGTCGGGACGTCACGGTCCCGACCCGTTCTGTTCACCGCATGTCCCCCGTATGCCGTAGGAGACGTAACCAAGTCACTCCATCGGCCGTTTCCGGGCAAGGCCCAGTCGTCCGCGTCGACCCATGGATGTGCCTTGCCCAGGTTCAGTGTCATCGTCCCCGCGTACAAGGTTCAGGCGTATCTCCACGAGTGCCTGGATTCGGTGCTGTCGCAGTCGTATCCCGATCTCGAGCTGATCGCGGTCGACGACTGCTCGCCCGACAGCAGCGGCGCGATCATCGACGAGTTCGCGGCCCGCGATCCGCGCGTGCGCCCTCTGCATCTGCCGGCGAACCGGGGGCTCGGCGGCGCCCGCAACGCCGGTATGGAGTGGGCGAGCGGCGACTACCTGATCTTCCTGGACGGCGACGACACCCTCACGCCGCACGCCCTGCGCTCGATCGCCGACCGCCTGAAGGAGACCGGCGAACCGGACGTCCTGGTCTACGACTACGCGCGCACCTACTGGTCGGGCGAGACCGTCCGCAACGTGGTGTCGGTGCAGCTCACCGAGCAGGGCCCGGTCCCCTTCCGCCTGGAGGACCGCCCGGGCCTGCTGCACCTGCTGATGATGGCCTGCAACAAGGCCTGCCGGCGGGAGTTCATCGAACGCGAGGGCCTCACCTTCCCGCCGGGCTACTACGAGGACACCCCCTGGACCTTCCCGGTCCTGATGACCGCGGAGTCCCTGACGACCCTGGACCGCGTCTGCCTCCACTACCGCCAGCGCCGCCGGGGCAACATCCTCGGCACCAGCAGCCGCAAGCACTTCGACATCTTCGACCAGTACGACCGGGTCTTCGCGTTCCTCGACGACCGCCCCGAACTCACGCGCTGGCGGCCGGTGTTGTTCCGTCGCATGGCCGACCACCTCACCAAGGTCTTCTCCCACCGCGAGCGCCTGCCACGCGGATCGCGCGCCGAGTTCCTGCGCAAGGCCCGCGCCCACCACCGCCGTTACCGCGTCCCCGGAGTCCAGCTGCCGCTGCCCGCACGCCTGCGCTACACCCTGGTCCGCTGGGGCCTGCACCGGACGTACCGCTGTCTTCAGGGCGCGGCGGCCGTGCACCGAAGGACGGCCAAGCTCGGCGTCAAGTTCCTGCGCGCCGCACGGGCGTCGGCCCTCCGCCTGCACTACCGGGTCCAGCTCCGCCTCCCGCTGCGCGCCGACCGCGCCGCCTTCACCGCGTACGACGGCCGCGGACACGGCTGTCACCCGGGCGCCCTTGAGGCGGCGTTCCGCACGCACGCGCCGCACATCCGCACGGCGTGGATCGCCCGGCCCGGCACGGCCGCCCACTGGTCCGCCCTGGCCCGCTCCAAGTACCTGGTCGCCAACACCGACTTCGAGCCCCTTTTGGTCAAGCGCCGCGGCCAGGTCCTGATCCAGACCCAACGCGGCACCCCGCTGGGGCACATGGGCCTCGACCTCCAGGAACGCCCGGCAGCGGCACGGAACACGGATTTCGAAACGCTCCTCGCCGGAGTCGACAAGTGGGACTACGTCCTGTCGGGCAACCGCCACTCCACCCTCGTCTGGGAGCGCGTCTTCCCCGGTAGCTACACCACGCTCGAATACGGCTCTCCGCGCAACGACGTGTTCCAGAAGGCGACTTCGGCGGACGTGACCCGGCTGCGCGCCTGTCTCGGCATCTCCGAGGACAGCGTCGCCGTCCTGTACGCGCCCGCCCGCCGCGACTACCGCCGCACCCAGCGCTCCGCACTCGACCTGGAACGCCTCCTACGCCGCCTGGGCCCCCGCTTCGTCGTCCTCGCGCGCACGCACGACCCCGTCCAGCAGGGAGCGCGGATCATCGACGTCACGGGCCACTCGAGCATCGAGGAGCTCTGTCTCGCCTCGGACGCCCTGCTCACCGACTACGCGCCGATCATGTTCGACTACGCGGGCCTGGACCGCCCGATCGTGATCCACGCCGACGACTGGGCGGCGTACGAGGCGGCCCGCGGCACCTACTTCGACCTCCGCTCCTTCCCGCCGGGCGCGGTTTCCCGCAACGAGGACGAGCTGATCGACATCTTCGCCACCGGCCACTGGCGCGGCTCCCGCTCCACCCAGCTGCGCACCGCCTTCCGCGAGCGCTTCTGCCCCTACGACGACGGGCGCGCGGCCGAGCGCGTCGTACGCCGTGTCGTGCTGGGCGAGACCGATCTCCCGCCGGTGATCCCCCTGGCCGAACGCCACCCCGTGCCGTCCGCGTTCGCGGCCCGCACGCGCGTCCCGCAGGCCACGGTGCCGCAACCCGCCGGCCCGGCGACCGTCACCGACAGCCACTGAACGCCGTTCACATTCCGGGGAGTTCACATGCCCTCCAGCCCGTCGCGGCCCACACCGAGCAGACCGTCCACCTGGCGTCCCGCAGGGCGGCCGGGACGCCTCGGCTGAACCGCGACCGCCGAGTCCCTCAAGCACCTCGACAGAAAGAGCAGAATGCCCCGCTTCAGCATCATCGTCCCGTCCCACGGGGTGACAGGCCGGCTGTCCCAGGCGCTGGACTCCGTTCTGGCGCAGTCCTTCGGCGACTTCGAGCTGATCCCGGTCTGCGACGCGCCCGGCGCGCCCGCGGCCGACGTCGCCGCCGGATACGCCGCGCGGGACTCCCGGGTCACCCCTGTGCACGCACCCCCCTCGGGCGAACTGGCCGGGGCGCGCAACACCGGGATGCGGGCGGCGACCGGCGCGTACCTGCTGTTCCTCGACTGCGACGACGTCCTCGTCCCGGGTGCGCTGGCGGCGCTGGACGCCCGCCTCGCCGAGACGGGCGACGTGGACGTGATGTACGTCGAGCACGAGCGCATCCCCTGGTGGGAGGGCGAGCCGACCAACCCGGCCGCCGGGCTCCTGCCCCGGCAGCCGGCGGGCGCCTTCTCGCCCGACCAGGTGCCGGCGCTGACCGGCGTGCAGCTCCCGGCGTGGAGCGCGGCCTACCGCAGGGTGTTCCTGGCCGAGCAGCAACTGGTCTTCCCCGACGGCCACTTCACCGACGTCGGCTTCGGCGGCCTGGTCCTGCTGAAGGCCGAGAAGGCCGCCGTCCTGCACCAGGTGGTCGTACGGCATCTGGTGCGCCGGCAGGGCAGCCGGCTCGGCCTGCCCGGCGAGCACCACCTCGAACTCCTCGCCCAGACCGACCTGGTGCTCACCCGCGCCGCCGAGGACGGCCTGTCGCCCGACCGGCTGGGGCAGCTCTTCGAGCAGCTCTTCGCGGCCGTGCTGAAGACCGCCGCGCACCCCAGGCGGCTGCCCGCCAGGCGCCGCGCCTTCTTCCGGCTGGCGGGCAGGCTCTACCGCCGCCACCGGCCCGCCGGGTACCGCACTCCGGGCGGCAGCCTCGGCGTGCAGCACCGGCTGCTGGCGACCGGCGCGTACACCGCCTTCCGCGCCCTGCGCGGCGCCAACCAGTCGGCGGCCAGGGCGGCCGAGCTCCTGCCACGCCCTCGTATGGTGCGCACCCGTCTGCGGTACGCCCGCGGGCTGCGCCGCCCGCTGGACGCCAACCTCGCGGTGTACTCGGCCTATTGGGGCCGCGGCTACGCCTGCAACCCGGCCGCGATCCACGCCAAGGCCCGCGAACTCGCCCCGCATCTGCGCTCGGTGTTCCTGGTCGAGCCGGACCAGGCGCACACCATGCCGAAGGACGTCGAGTACGCGGTCATCGGCAGCGCGCAGTACTGGGACGTGCTGGCCCGCGCCAAGTACCTGGTCAACAACGCCAACTTCGCGGACGCGGTCGTCAAGCGCGCGGGCAGCGTGCACCTGTCGACGCAGCACGGCACCCCGCTGAAGAAGATGGGCGTCGACCAGGCGACGTACCCCGTGGTGGCGGCCGCGACCGGCAGCTTCTCCAAGCTGCTGGCCCGCGTCGACCGCTGGGACTACAACCTCTCCTCCAACCGGCACTCCACCCAGATGTGGGAGCGTGCCTTCCCGGCCGCGCACGAGACGCTCGAGTACGGCTATCCGCGCAACGACGTCTACTACACGGCGACCGCGGACGACGTGACCCGCATCCGGCGCGAACTGGGCATCCCCGAGGGCAAGACGGCCCTTCTCTACGCGCCCACCCACCGCGACCACCACACCGGCTTCGAGACGGGGCTGGACCTCCAGGCCCTGTGCGAGGAGATCGGCGAGGACTTCGTCGTCCTGCTGCGCGCCCACTACTTCTACGACCAGGGCGCCGCGAAGAACACCGGTCAGGTCATCGACGTGACCGCGCACCGCTCGTCCGAGGACGTGTGCCTGGCCGCCGACGCGCTGATCACCGACTACTCGTCGATCATGTTCGACTACGCCAACCTGGACCGGCCGGTCGTCGTCTATGCGGACGACTGGGACGTCTACCGGGAGCTGAGAGGCGTCTACTTCGACGTGATGGAGCACCCGCCGGGCCCGGTGGCACGCACCCCCGGCGAGCTGGCCCGGGTCTTCCGCGACGGCTCCTGGGCGGGCCTGGAGTCCGCCGATGCCAGGGCTGCCTTCCGGGAGCGTTTCTGCCAGTTCGACGACGGTCACGCCGCCGAGCGCGTCGTGCGCCGGGTGCTGCTGGGCGAGCCGCCCGAGTCGATCCCGCCCGTGATCCCGCTCGCGGACCGTGTTCCGGCCCCCGCCGCCTCCACCCTCGTAAGGAGCTGAGCTCAGCAGTGCCCCGCTTCAGCATCATCGTCCCCGTCTTCAAGGTGCAGGGCTTTCTGCACGAGTGCATCGACTCGGTGCTCGGACAGTCGTACCCCGACTTCGAGGTGATCGCCGTCGACGACCGCTCGCCCGACGGCTGCGGCGCGATCCTCGACGAGTACGCGGCGCGCGACGAGCGGGTTCGGGTGCTGCACCTGCCCGAGAACGTCGGTCTCGGCCGCGCCCGCAACGCGGGTCTGGCCGAGGCGCGCGGCGACTACGTCCTCTTCCTCGACAGCGACGACTTCTACACCCCGGGCCTGCTGGCCGCCGTCGCCGACCGGCTCAAGGGCGCCGAGGACCCGGACATCCTGGTCTTCGACCACGTCCGCACCCACTGGTGGGGCCGGGGCGGTCCCAGCGACGCCTCGACCCTGCTGGCCGCCGCGGGGCAGGACGTCTTCAGCCTCCGCGAGAGCCCGCAGTACGCGCATCTGTTCCTGGTCGCCTGGAACAAGGCGTACCGGCGCGCCTTCTTCCAGGAGCACGGCCTGCGGTACATGCCGGGCCTGTACGAGGACGCGCCGGTCACCTACCGGTCGATGGTGCTCGCGGAGCGCATCGCCTGTCTGAACCGCATCGGCGTCGAGTACCGGCAGCGCCGGCAGGGCGCGATCACCAAGACCCCGGGACGCCGGCATTTCGACATCTTCCCGCAGTACGAGGGCCTGTTCGCCTTTCTGGAGGAGCGCGACGACCTCGCCTGGACCCGGCCGCTGCTCTTCGAACGGGCCCTGGACCACATGCTGTTCGTGATCGCCCGCGACGACCGGGTGACCCCGGCGGACCGTCCGGCCTTCCACCGCGAGATGCGCGCCTTCCACGACCGCCACTGCCCCGAGGGCTTCACCCCGCCCGAAGGCCCCCGCGGCACCGAGATGCGACTGCTGGCCTCGTCGCCCTACGTCTCCTACGCGGCTCTGCGCGCGGGGCGCGGTCTGCGCAGGCTGGCCGGGGCGGGCAAGCGCCGCACGGTGGACAGAGCCTCGAAGGCGGCCCAACGCGCCCTGTACGGCGTCCGGTCGAAGCTCCCGCTCGACCCGCACCTCGCCGTCTACTCGGCGACCCACCACGCGGGCGTGCACGGCGACCCGGCCGCGATCCACGCCAAGGCCCGCGAACTCGCGCCGCACATCAGGGGCGTGTGGGTGGTGCGGGAGGACGCGGTGGACTCGCTGCCGCCCGGCACCGACTTCGTGACGCCGGGCTCGCGGGGCTACCACGCGGTGGCGGCGCGGGCCACGTTCTGGGTGAACAACGTCAACTGGCCCGGCTCCCTGCCCAAGCGCCCCGGCAGCGTCCACCTCCAGACCCACCAGGGCACCCCGCTCAAGCACATGGGCGCCGACCTGCTGGACAAGCCCGGTGCCCGGCACGGGTTCAGCGTGCCGAAGATGCTGCACCGCGCCGACCGCTGGGACCTGAGCCTGGTCGCCAACCGGCACTCCGAGCTGGTGTGGGACCGGGCGTACCCCTGCCACTTCACCTCGCTGCGGACGGGCAGCCCGCGCAACGACGTGCTGGTCGACGCCCCCGCGGGGCGCGCCGCGGCCGTCCGCGAGCGGCTCGGGATCCCCGCCGGGAACACGGTCGTGCTGTACGCGCCGACCCGCCGCGAGTACCGCAGGGGCGGGCATGTCGACCGGATCGACCTGGCCCGGTTCGCGGCCGACCTCGGTGCCGGCCACACCCTCGTCGTACGGCTGCATCCCTCCCTCGCCACCGGCACGGCGCGCGGCCTCGGCCTCGCCGACCTGCACGCGCGGGGCGTCCTGGTGGACGCGACGGACGAGCCGCACGTCGAGGACGTGATGCTCGCCTCCGACGTGCTGGTCACCGACTACTCGGCCCTGATGTTCGACTACGCCAACCTGGACCGGCCGATCGTGGTCCACGCCGACGACTGGGCGGCCTACGCGGCGAGCCGGGGCGCCTACTTCGACGTCACCGCCGAGGCCCCGGGCCATGTGTCGCGCTCCTACCGGGAGTTGGCGTGGCTGTTCGCCTCGGGGACGTGGCAGGACGAGGAGTCGGCGGGCCTGCGGGCCGCCTTCCGCGAGCGGTTCTGCGAGTTCGACGACGGGCAGGCGGCCGAGCGGGTCGTCCGGACGGTGCTGCTGGGCGAGCAGCTGCCGGAGCCGCGGACGGCTCCGGTCCTGCCCGCACCCGCCACCGAGCGGGCCCCCTCGATGAACTGACGGTGCGTCACGTAAACGTGCGTGGGGGGGGGGGGGGGGGGGGGGGGCGGGGCCCCGCCCCCGCCCCCGCTCGGGCCGGGGAGCCAGAGGCCGGGGGGCCGCGGCGG
>NZ_JBICXT010000005.1:474929-513185 GCF_043200415.1 Streptomyces sp. NPDC048419
CTGCCCCAACGTGACTGAGCCCCACTGATTCCAGCCTGGTCGTGCCCCAATCCCCCCCCCCCCCCCCCGGCCCCCCCCCCCCCCGCCCCCGCCCGGCCCCGCCCCCGCCCCCCCCCCCCCCCCCCCCCCCCCCCCCCCCCCCCCCCCCCCCCCACGTCTGACGACTTCTACTCGATGACGATGTCGACCTCGATGTTGCCGCGGGTCGCGTTGGAGTAGGGGCAGACCTGGTGGGCGGTCTCGACCAGCTTGCGGCCGGTCGCCTCGTCCACGGTGTCGGGCAGCTCGATACGGAGGGCGACCTTGAGCCCGAAGCCCTCGCCCTGCTTGCCGATGCCGACCTCGGCGGTCACCGCGGCGTCGCTGACGTCGACCTTCGCCTGGCGGCCGACGAGACCGAGGGCACTGCCGAAGCAGGCGGCGTAACCGGCGGCGAAGAGCTGCTCCGGGTTCGTGCCCTCCCCGTTGCCGCCCAGCTCCACCGGCGGGGCCAGCTTGACGTCGACCTTGCCGTCGTTGGTGAAGGCGCGACCGTCCCGGCCGTGGGTGGCGGTGGCGACAGCGGTGTAGAGCGCGTCCATGGAAACCATCCCTCTCGAAGTCCCGTTCCGGCGGCTCTTTCGCGGCCGCCTCACGACCACAAGTAGAGCACACAATTCAATTGCGCACAACTAAATGGTTCGCAGGCGCTACCCTGGATGCATGTCCACCACGCCCGACGCCCCGGCCACCGACTGGCTCCGCCTCGACCAGCAGATCTGCTTCTCGCTGAGCGCCGCCTCCCGCGCCTTCGGCGGCGTCTACCGCGTGCTCCTCAAGGACCTCGGGATCACCTATCCGCAGTACCTGGTGATGCTGGTGCTGTGGGAGCACGGCGATCTGCCGGTCAAGAAGCTGGGCGAGCATCTGCGACTCGACTCCGGCACCCTCTCCCCGCTGCTCAAGCGGCTGGAGACGGCCGGTCTGGTCCGGCGCGAGCGCAGCGCCCGCGACGAGCGCTCGGTGGAGGTACGGCTGACCGCGGAAGGCACCGCCATGCGTGAGCGGGCGGAGCAGGTGCCGCGCCGGATCGCCACGGCGACGGGCTTCGACGTCGACGAGATCCGTCAGCTGCGGACCCGGCTCGACGAGCTCACCAGCGCGCTGGACGCGGCTGCCGCGTCGTCGGAACCGGCGTAGCGGACCCGGACCCGGGCCCGGACTCGATCCCGGTCCCGGCCGTGGGGTGCGCCGCCTGCGGAGCGGCCGCCGCCACGGCCGGCCGGCGGGCGTAGAGGCGGAAGGTCACGCGACCGCTGACGTACTTCCCCCGGGCGGTGAACCGCTCCTCCACGACCGCGAGTTTGACGCGGTCGGTCGGATTGCCGGGCCGCCGGCCCGAGTTCAGCATCTTCGAGTCGCCGACGACCCAGAGGCGCTTCAGGCCGGCCAGTTCGCGCCGCAGTTGCTCCGGGCCGGTCTCCAGGCCGCTCAGCGTCCCGGACCGCGGCCCGGACTCCCTCAGCGCGATGTCGCGGGCCTCCCGGAACCCCTTCGGATACGTCAGCGCCGCCAGCCGCCAGCTCGACGGCAGGTACAGGACGGCATCGCCGGGGCGGATGTCGCGGGCGGCGACGGCCGCCACGGCCGCGAGGTTCTCGGGGCGGTGGGCCGGGGAGCGGTCCTGCCGGTAGAGCGGGAGGCACTGGACGAAGGCGGCGGTGACGGCCAGGACGCCGGTGAGGGTGCCGAGGCGGCCGTAACGCAGCCGGAGGCCGCGTGGCTGCAGGCGCGAAAGGAACTCGACCACGCCGTCGGTGCCCGCGGCCGCCAGGAGCGGCGCGCCGGCCAGCGCGTAGAGCACATAGCGCTCGTGGAACAGCGGCCGGTACTGAGACACGGAGATCAGGATCGCGGGCGGCAGCACGAGCAGCGGCAGCGCGACCACCGCCGTGCGCCGTGCCGTGGCCCCTAGCGCCACCAGCGCCACGCAGACCCAGAACACCGGGCCCGTCGGTCCGGCGGCGAAGTCTCGCACGGTCTGTTCCACCTTGGCCCAGTCCGGCGCCACCAGCCACGACACCTGGCCGGACTGCAGCTGCGACACCCACACCAGCGGCATGACGACGACGCCCACCAGCCCGGCCGCACCCAGCCACCCGCGCCACACCGCGCGCGGCACCCGCGCCAGCCCCAAGGTGGCCGCGTGCGCGCACAGGGCGAGCACGACCAGCTCGTGCAGCAGTGAGGTCAGCGCGAGGAGGCCGCCGTACCGCCACCACCAGCCCGGGCGCGGCCGGCCCTGCACCACCGGCACCAGCAGCAGGGTCGCCCCGGCGACACCCGCGGAGACGATGGCGTACGACCGCCCCTCCTGCGCGTAGTGGCCGGTCAGCGGCGTGATCGCGTAGATCAGGCCGGCCCACAGGCCGACCCGGGGCCGGGCCAGCCGTACGCCGAGCGCCGCGACCAGGCCGGCGGTGGCGGCGGCCCCGCACACGGACGGCAGCCGCAGGGCGACCTCGCCGGGATGGACGGCGAGCACGACGTGCATGGCGAGGTAGTACAGGCCGTGCACCGCGTCCATCCCGTGCAGCAGCTGCCAGATCTGCGGCACCGAGCGCCGCCCGACCAGGTAGGTGACGCTCTCGTCGCCCCACATGCCGCCGCGGTCGAGACCCCACAGCCCGATCGCGAGCATGACGGCCGTGGGGACCGCCACGGCCACGACCTCCGTACGCATCCGCCGACGGTTCGTTCGCCCCGCTACCTCGATCAGCACACGGCTGATTTTGGGCGGTGGCCGGGCCCTTAATGGGGATTGACGGTGTTTTAGCCGATGCACGCCATTCGCCCGGCTTACGATCCGGCGTGATGAATGCAGTGACGACCACCGTGACGTCCACCGTCCGGAAACACCGCCTCCTCACCCTCGGCGCCGCCTGGCTCGCCACCCGGGCCCTGATGCTGTGGCTGCTCGCACACAGCACCGCACCCCTGCTGGGCCGGGGTTCGGTCGCCCGCGAGGTGTCGCGCCTCTACCACCACTGGTACGGCGTCCTCGCGCACGGCGCCTTCCCCGCGCACGACCCCCTGTGGCAGTACCCGCCGGGCGCGGGCCCGGTACTGCTGTCGCCCGCGCTGCTGCCGGGCCTGACGTACTTCCAGGCCTTCGTGACCCTCACCCTCGCCACCGACGCGGTGATCACGCTGGCGCTGGCCCGGGCCGGCACCCGCCCCGGGCGCACGCTGCTCGGGGCCGCACTGTGGATCGGCGGCCTCCCGCTCCTGCTGCACATGCCACTCGCCCGCTACGACGTGCAGGTCACGGCGTTCGCCGTCATCTCCCTGCTGACGCTGCCGCGCTCCACGCGCGCGTACGGGGTCTTCGCGGCGCTCGGCGCGCTGGTCAAGGTGTGGCCGGCGCTGGTGCTGCTGGGTGCGCCGAGGGGCCGTACGACACGTTCCTCGTGGGTCTGGGCCGCCGTCACGGGTGTCGCCTCCCTCACGCTGCTCGCGGCGCTGTTCGCCAACCCCTTCTCGTTCCTGAAGCAGCAGGGCGGGCGGGGCGTGCAGATCGAGTCCCTCGGCGGCACGGCGCTCGCGCTCGCGACGCACGCCGGGTGGCCGGGGCAGGTCCGCTACCAGTACGGCTCGCTGGAGTTCACCGGCCCGCACGTCCGGACCGTCGCGCACCTGATGCTGGCGCTCACGGCGGTCGCCTTCGCGCTGCTGCTCCTGTGGCGGCTGCGGGCCCGGCACTGGACGCCCGCGACGCCGTACGACGCCGCGCTGAGCGCCGTGCTCCTGTTCACCGTCACCAGCCGCGTGATCAGCCCGCAGTACATGATCTGGCTGCTGGGCGCGGCGGCCGTGTGCCTGACCTCGCGGCACACCGTGCAGCGCCCGGTGGCGGCCCTGATCGTGGTCGCCACGGCGATCAGCGCCGTCGCCTATCCGGCCCTGTACTCCGAGGTCAGGGACTGCACCTGGACCGGCTGCGCCCTGATGCTGGCACGCAACGGCCTGCTCACCGCGGCCGCCGTGCTGTCCTTCACCCGCCTGTGGCGCTCCACCGCCACTGAGCCGCCGGCCCGGCCGCGACCCCGTCGCGTGCCCTCGGACGCACAGGAGGTCACGGCCGCCGTGCACGCGTGACTCCCCCGCCTGCTTCACTGATACGGGCTTCGGGGGAGACGACGGGCCAACTGACGAGGGGACGGCCGCACATGACCTGGCTGATCACCGGCGGCGCCGGCTACATCGGGGCGCACGTCGTCCGCGCGATGACCGAGGCGGGCGAGCGGGCCGTGGTGTACGACGACCTCTCGACGGGGATCGCCGAGCGCGTACCGGACGAGGTGCCGCTGGTGCTCGGGTCGACCCTGGACGGCGAGCGGATCGCCCGCGTCCTCGCCGACCACGAGGTCACCGGAGTCGTGCACCTGGCGGCGAAGAAGCAGGTGGGCGAGTCCGTTGACCTCCCCCTGCACTACTACCGGGAGAACGTCGAGGGTCTGCGCGTGCTCCTGGAGGCCGTGACGACGGCCGGCGTCCCGTCCTTCGTCTTCTCCTCGTCCGCGGCCGTGTACGGCATGCCCGACGTGGACCTGGTGACGGAGGAGACGCCGTGCGTGCCCATGTCGCCGTACGGGGAGACCAAGCTGGCCGGCGAGTGGCTGGTCCGTGCGACCGGCCGGGCGACGGGCCTCGCCACGGCCTCGCTGCGCTACTTCAACGTGGCGGGCGCGGCGACCCGCGAACTCGCGGACGTCGGCGTCTACAACCTCATCCCCATGGTCTTCGAGAAGCTCACCGAGAACGCGCCCCCGCGCATCTTCGGCGACGACTACCCGACCCCCGACGGCACCTGCGTCCGCGACTACATCCACGTGGTCGACCTGGCCGAGGCCCATGTCGCCGCCGCCCGCGTCCTGCGCTCCTCCCCCGGCCGCGACCTCACCCTCAACATCGGCCGCGGCGAAGGCGTCTCCGTCCGCGAGATGATCGACCGCATCAACGCCCTCACCGGCTACGACCGTCCCCCGACGACCACCCCCCGCCGCCCCGGCGACCCGGCCCGCGTGGTCGCCTCCGCAGACCGCGCCGCCACAGAACTCACCTGGAAGGCCAAACACGACGTCCAGGACATGATCACGTCGGCCTGGGAAGGCTGGGTACGACTGCATCCGGAGGCGGCTCGGGGGTAGTTTGCGCGCATGCTCACCCGTACGGACCGCGCCCTGGGCACCGTCATCGGCTCAGCCGTGGGCGACGCCCTGGGCGCCCCCTTCGAGTTCGGTCCCGAAGGAGCCTTCTCGGCCCGCTTCCCCGAGCCGGGTCAGGGCGGCGAGATGTGCGGGGGCGGCGGCTGGGACCCGGGCGAGGCGACCGACGACACACAGATGGCCGTCCTGGTCGGCGAGTCGCTCCTGGAGCACGGCCGCCTCGAACTCCCTGACATCTTCAGCCGGTTCCGGCGCTGGTCGGCGTCCGACCCGAAGGACATCGGCCTCCAGACGGAAGCCGTGCTGAGCAGCGGCGACCCGTGGGACCTGGC
This sequence comes from Streptomyces sp. NPDC048419, assembly GCF_043200415.1. Classification (NCBI taxonomy): domain Bacteria; kingdom Bacillati; phylum Actinomycetota; class Actinomycetes; order Kitasatosporales; family Streptomycetaceae; genus Streptomyces; species Streptomyces sp. NPDC048419. The sequence goes on from NZ_JBICXT010000005.1 coordinate 480,469, forward strand.
CGCGGCGCTGCACTATCAGACCAGTCAACGGGCGGCGGGGAACGGCGCGTTGATGCGGGCCACCACCTCCGCCGTCCACTTCGCGGCGGCCGGCCGGAACGCCACGATGGATGCCGCGCGCCGCATCGCGGCTCTCACGCACGGCGATCACGCGGCCTGGGAAGGGACCGCCGTCTTCCACGAGTTGGTGCGCGTCGCGCTGACGGGAGGCGATCCCGTCACCGCCGTCCCCGACACACTCGCGGCCGTCCATCCCGACCACCGTGCCCGCTACGCCACCGTCCTGGCCCCTGACTGGCACCCCGACCTCGCCACCGAGTTCAACGGCGCCGTCTGGCCCTGCCTCGCCTCCGCCGTCTGGGCCCTGCGCACCACCACGTCGTACGAGGCCGCTGTGCGCGCCGCCCTCGACCTGGGCGGCGACACGGACACCGTCGCCGCGGTGACCGGCGGGCTCGCGGGGTCCGTGTACGGCGCCGGCGCGATCCCCGAACGCTGGACCGCCCGGCTGCACGTACCCCTGCCGGGGTACGGCGAACGGGTCCTGCGCACTGCGGAGTTGGCGACCCTCGCGCGGCGACTGAGCGGTCAGGAAGCCTGAAGCGTGCCCGTGATCGGGGTCCAGGTGTGGATCGTGCGGATCTCGACGCCGGGGGTTCGGCGGTAGTAGGGGTCGGTGTCCAGGATCTGCTCCAGTTGGGCGCGGTCGACCGCGAAGAGGAGCAGCGCGCCTGTGTCGTCGGACCAGGGGCCGGCTGTGACGAGGTGGCCCTCGGTGTGCAGGCGGGTGAGCGTCTCGCGGTGGGCGGGGCGGGCGGCCAGGCGTTCGGGGGCGGGGGTGAAGGCGAGTTCTACGACCAGCATGGGGTCCCTTTCGTTGGCACCGCGGCTCTGCGGCTCCGGGGCTCTGCGGTTCGTGTGAGGCGGCGGGCGCGAGACTAGGGGCGGCGCCCCGTGCTGGGCTGTATCGCGCGATACAGGCGCGCCAAGGAGGAGGCGGGCGTGGGGAGTTCGGAAGGCTGGCGGCGGCTGCGTGACGTGCCGCTCCTCGAGGGGCTGCCGGAGGAAGGACTCCGGCGGCTGTGGCACGCGTCCGTGCCGCGTCGCTACGGCAGCGGGGAGGTGCTGCGGGTCCAGGGCGCTCCGGCCGACCACCTGCTCGTCCTGCTGGAGGGGCGCACGGCGGCGTCGGCCGCGACCTCGGGCGGGCGCGTGGTGCGCTTCGGGGCGTGGGACGGTCCGTGCGCGCTGGACAAGGTGGCGCTGCTCGACCAGGCCGGCCACACGGCGACGTACACCGCACTCACCCCCTGCACGGTGCGGTCGATTCCCCGGGCCCGGTTCATGGCGCTGCTCGACGACGCCGCGACCGTACGCGCGCACGTGCTGCGGCTGCTGGCCGCCCAGGCCCGCGCCCAGCAGGACCGGCTGACGGACACGGTGACGCTGCCGTGCGAGGCCCGGCTCGCGGCCTGGCTGCTGGAGGCCCCGTCCGCGGACGGGCACGTGACCCTCGACGGCGGTCAGCGCGAACTCGCCGATCTGCTCGGCGTCACCCGGGTCACCGTCAACCGGGCCCTCGCGCGCCTGCGCCACGACGGGCTCATCGGGCCGCCCCGGGGAGGCCGGATCGAGATCCTCGCACCCGAGCTGCTGGCCCTGCGGGCCGCACCCGAGGGCCGTTGACGGCGCATCGGCTGCCGCGGGGGACGGCCGTGGCCCCGGTCAGAGCGCCTTGACCGCCGCCGCCGTGGCACGTGCAAGCGACGCCAGATACCCCTTCGGCAGCTTCGGGCTGCGGATCACCACCGAACGCCAGTACAAGGGACCGGAGATCAGGTCGAGGGCCAGCTCGTCGTCGAACCCCTCCCGGATCTCGCCCCGCTGCTCGGCCGCCACCAGGATCTTGCTGGCCACGCCCTCCTGACCCTCCCGCAGCGTCTTCTGCATGGCCTCCGCGATCTCGGGGTTGCGGGCCGCCTCGGCCTGCAGGTCCGGGATGATCTGCGAGGCCACGGGATGCCGCAGGGCCCGCGAGGTGACCTCGTACAGCAACCGCAGATCGCCCTCCAGGCTGCCCGTGTCCGGCGTGGGCAGGCCCATCACCGCTATCGCCGAGACGACGTCCAGCACCAGATGCAGCTTGGAACGCCACCGCCGGTACACCGCGGTCTTGCCGACACCCGCGCGCCGGGCGATCCCCTCGATCGACATCCGTGCGTAACCGACGGCCGCCAGCTCCTCGAAGACGGCAGCCCGGATGGCTTCCGTCACGTCCTCACGGAGTACGGCCGCACCGGCGGGGGTGCGGCGGCGCGCACGCGTCTGGGGCTCGTCGGCGTTCGTCGTCATGCGACCAGCATAGGGGCGTTACGACGAAACGGTTGCGTTCCGACGTCGATTGGGCCTACGCTCACGTTGCGACGATACGGTCCCGTCCCGACGTAAAAGAACGTCCACAGAAGCGTAAAGAAACACCGGGCAAACGGACCGTCCGGTCTCCGGTCTCCAGTCCGGACGCACGCAGTCCCTCCCCCGAGCGAAAGCAGCGGATGTGAGCCAGGTCCTCCACACACCGCCCCCGTCGCCGGCCCCGGCCGACGACGATCTCGCGGCGCTGGCCGCCCGTCATGGCCTCTCGGTCAGCGGCGCCCGCCCCTCCCTGCCCGAGTACGTCCGGCAGCTGTGGGCCCGGCGCCACTTCATCACCGCCTTCGCCACCGCCAAGCTCACCTCGCAGTACAGCCAGGCGAAGCTCGGCCAGGTCTGGCAGGTCATGACCCCGCTGCTCAACGCGGCGGTGTACTACTTCATCTTCGGTGTCCTGCTGCACACCAAGAAGGGCGTGCCGGACTACATCCCGTTCCTGGTGACGGGCGTGTTCATCTGGACGTTCAGCCAGAGCTCGATCCTGGCCGGGACGCGCGCGATCTCCGGCAACCTCGGCCTCGTCCGCGCCCTGCACTTCCCCAGGGCCGCGCTGCCGATCTCCTTCTGCCTCCAGCAGCTGCAGCAGCTGCTGTTCTCCATGGCCGCCCTGGTCGTCATCCTGCTCTGCTTCGGCGTGCCGGTCGCCTTCTCCTGGGTGCTGGCACTCCCCGCACTGGTGCTGCAGTTCACCTTCAACGCGGGCGTGGCGATGATCATGGCCCGGATGGGCGCCAAGACGCCGGACATCGCGCAGCTGATGCCGTTCGTGCTGCGCACCTGGATGTACATCTCCGGCGTGATGTGGAACATCGACAAGCTGACCGGCAAGGGCAGCGGGCTGCCGCACTGGGTGGCTCCGGTCCTCAAGGCCAACCCGGCCGCCGTCTACATCGACCTGATGCGCTACGCCCTCATCGACAGCTTCCACGCACACCAGCTGCCGCCGCATGTGTGGGCGTTCGCGATCGGCTGGGCGCTGATCGCCGGCGTCGGCGGCTTCATCTACTTCTGGAAGGCTGAGGAGACGTACGGCCGTGGCTGATCACACGAACGACACCCGCATCCCCACCGTCGTCGTCGACGGCGTCGACATCGTCTACCGGGTCAACGGCACCGGCGCCGGACGCGGCTCCGCCACCGCCGCGCTCAACCGCATGCTGCGCCGCAAGAACGCCGAGCAGGCGGCGGGCGTGCGCACGGTGCACGCCGTCAAGAACGTCTCCTTCGCCTCCTACAAGGGCGAGGCCATCGGCCTGATCGGCACCAACGGCTCCGGCAAGTCGACCTTGCTCAAGGCGATCGCGGGTCTGCTCCCGGTGGAGAACGGCCACATCTACACCGACGGCCAGCCCTCGCTGCTCGGCGTCAACGCGGCCCTGATGGGCGACCTGACGGGCGAGCGCAACGTCTTCCTCGGCGGCCTCGCGATGGGCATGTCCCGCGAGGAGATCAAGACCCGCTACCAGGACATCGTCGACTTCTCCGGGATCAACGAGAAGGGTGACTTCATCACCCTCCCCATGCGGACCTACTCCTCCGGCATGGGCGCCCGGCTGCGCTTCTCCATCGCCGCCGCCAAGGACCACGACGTGCTCCTCATCGACGAGGCCCTCGCCACCGGCGACCGGTCCTTCCAGAGGCGCTCCGAGCAACGCATCCGCGCACTGCGCGAGCAGGCGGGCACCGTCTACCTGGTCAGCCACAACAACAAGTCGATCCGCGACACCTGCGAGCGGGTCCTGTGGCTGGAGCGCGGCGAACTGCGCATGGACGGCCCGACCGAGGACGTCATGAGGGAGTACGAGGCCTTCACGGGCGACAAGAGCGACAAGGCCAAGCCCCGGCCGAAGGTGGTCGCGCCGAAGGTGCCCCAGCCCAGCTGAGCACCCGCACACGAAAGGGGGCGCCCCGAGCCGGACGGCTCGGGGCGCCCCCTTCGTCGTAGGACCTACGAGTGCGTGCGCAGCAGCGTCCGCATCGTGCGCATCGCCACCGACAGGTTGGCGAGGTCGAACGTCTCCGAACCCTGGATCTCGTCCAGGGTCGTGCGCGCCCGGCCCAGGATCGCGGCGTTCTTCTCCTGCCACGTCTTGAAGCGCTGCTCGGGAGTCGAGGTGCCGTTGCCGACGGCCAGGACGTCCGAGGTGAGCGCCGCGTGGGCCGCGTACAGGTCCTCGCGGATGGAGGCGCGGGCCATGGACTGCCAGCGGTCGGAACGGGGCAGCTCGATGATGCGGTCCATCAGCTGAGTGATGTGCAGCCGGTCGGCGAGGTCGTAGTACACCTCGGCGACGTCCAGCGGCTCCTTGCCCATGCGGTCCGCGATCGAGACGATGTCGAGCGCCGGGAAGGCGGAGGAGAACCCCGCCACGCGCGTGGCGAGTTCGTCCGGGACGCCGGAGGCCGTCAGCTCGTCGTAGATCTGCTGCCACCACTCCAGGTCCGCGCCGCGCATCAGCTTGGTCAGCTGCTGCCAGACCTGCTCGACGCGCTCGGCGAAGAAGTCGACCGTCTCGGCGAGCTGAAGCGGCTGCGGCCGGTTGTTGAGCAGCCAGCGCGTGCCGCGCTCGACCAGCCGGCGCGAGTGCAGCCGGATCCGGGTCTGGACCTCCGCCTCGACCTGGTTGTCGAGGGCCTCCACCGCGTCCCACACCGGTGCCGAGCGGAAGATCGCGCGAGCCGCGGTCTGCGCCCTGACGATCTCCTCCAGCGAGGCGCCGGTCTCCTCGCGCAGCCGGTGCAGATACGTCGTACCACCGGTGTTGACCGTGTCGTTGACCAGGACGGTCGTGGTGATCTCGCGGTGCAGCGGATGGCTGTCGATCCGGTCGCCGAACTCGCTGCGCAGCGCCGTCGGGAAGTACGCGTGCAGCAGGGTGCGCAGATACGGGTCGTCCGGCAGCGAGGTCTGCAGCAACTCGTCGGCGACCGTGATCTTCGTGTACGCGAGCAGGACGGCCGTCTCCGGGCCGGTCAGGCCCTGGCTCTGGGTGAGCCGCTCGCGGATCTGGCGGTCCGTGGGCAGGAACTCCAGCGCCCGGTCCAGATGGCCCTCGCGCACCAGGTGGCGCATGAAGCGCTGCTGGGCGTGGAGCATGTCCTTGGACTGGGCCAGCGCGTTGGCGATCGCCGTGTTCTGCGCGTAGTTGTTGCGCAGGACCAGGCTGCCGACCTCGTCGGTCATCTGGGCGAGGATCTTGTTGCGCTGCTTGACGGTCATGTCGCCGTCCGTGACCAGGCCGTTGAGCAGGATCTTGATGTTCACCTCGTGGTCGGAGGTGTCCACCCCCGCGCTGTTGTCGATCGCGTCCGTGTTGATCTTGCCGCCCTGGCGCGCGAACTCGATCCGGCCGAGCTGGGTCAGGCCGAGGTTGCCGCCCTCGCCGACGACCCTGACGCGCAGGTCGGCGCCGTCGACGCGGATCGGGTCGTTGGCCTTGTCGCCGACGTCCGCGTGCGTCTCGGTGGACGCCTTCACGTACGTGCCGATGCCGCCGTTCCACAGCAGGTCCACCGGCGCCAGGAGGATCGCCTTCATCAGGTCGGCCGGCGTCATCTTGGCGACCTTGCCCTCGATCCCGAGGACCTCGCGGATGTGCGCGTTGACCGGGATGGCCTTGGCGCTGCGCGGGAAGACGCCGCCGCCCGCGGAGATCAGGTCGGTGTTGTAGTCGGCCCAGCTCGAACGGGGCAGCTCGAAGATGCGGCGGCGCTCGGCGTAACCGGTGGCCGCGTCCGGGCTCGGGTCGATGAAAATGTGCCGGTGGTCGAAGGCGGCGACCAGGCGGATGTGCTCGCTCAGCAGCATGCCGTTGCCGAACACGTCACCGGACATGTCACCGATGCCGACGACCGTGAAGTCCTCGCTCTGGGTGTCGACGCCCAGCTCCCGGAAGTGCCGCTTGACGGACTCCCAGGCGCCGCGGGCGGTGATGCCCATGCCCTTGTGGTCGTAGCCCGCGGAACCGCCGGAGGCGAAGGCGTCACCGAGCCAGAAGTTGTACGTCTCCGCGACGCCGTTGGCGATGTCGGAGAAGGTCGCGGTGCCCTTGTCGGCGGCGACCACGAGGTAGGTGTCGTCCTCGTCGTGCCGGACCACGTCCTGCGGCGGCACGACCTCGCCGGCCACCATGTTGTCGGTGATGTCGAGCAGCGCCGAGATGAACGTCTTGTAGCTGGCGATGCCCTCGGCCAGCCACGCGTCCCGGTCCACGCCCGGGTCCGGCAGCTGCTTGGCGACGAAGCCGCCCTTGGCGCCGACCGGCACGATGACGGTGTTCTTCACCATCTGCGCCTTCACCAGGCCGAGGATCTCGGTGCGGAAGTCCTCACGCCGGTCGGACCAGCGCAGGCCGCCGCGCGCGACCTTGCCGAAGCGCAGGTGCACGCCCTCCACGCGCGGCGAGTACACCCAGATCTCGTACGCGGGGCGGGGCGCCGGCAGGTCAGGGATCGCCTGCGGGTCGAACTTCATGGAGACGTACTCGTGCGGCTTGCCGCCCGCCGCCTCCTGGAAGAAGTTCGTCCGCAGTGTCGCCTTGATAACGGTCAGGAAGGACCGCAGGATCCGGTCCTCGTCGAGCGAGGCGACCTGGTCGAGGGCCGCGTCGACCTCTTCGAGCAGGGCGTCGACGATCTCGTGGCCCGCGCGCTGGCGGTCCGGCGACATCCGGGCCTCGAACAGGGAGACCAGCAGCCGGGTGGTGTGGACGTTGTTGCGGAGGGTGTCCTCCATGTAGTCCTGCGAGAAGGTGGAGCCCGCCTGCCGCAGGTACTTGGCGTACGCGCGCAGCACCATCGCCTGGCGCCAGTTCAGGCCGGCGCTGAGCACGAGGGCGTTGAAGCCGTCGTTCTCCGCCTTGCCGGTCCAGGTCGCGGCGAAGGCGTCCTGGACGCGCTCGCGGGCGTCGTCGCCGACGTAGTCGCCGCTGCCGTTCTGCGCCTTGGGCATGCGCAGGCCGAAGTCGTAGATCCACGCGGTGGTGCGGTCCGCGCACCGCAGTTCGTACGGCCGCTCGTCCGTGACCTCGACGCCGAGCCGGCTGAGGGCCGGCAGCACCGCGGACAGCGAGACGGCCTCGCCCTTGCGGTAGATCTTGAACCGGCGCTCCTCGGGGGCGGCGCCCACGGGCTCGTACAGGCTGAGGGCGAAGTCCTTGCCGCTCCTGGACTGCGCCTCGTCGAGCTCTTCGAGGTGGACCAGGTCGGCGACCGCGGCACGCGGCGTGTGGTCGGCCTTGTAGCCCTCGGCGAAGGCGCTGCCGTACTTGCGCAGCAGTTCGGCGGCCTTCTCCTCGCCGCACTCGGCGTTCAGCGCCTCGGCGAAACCGTCGGCCCAGGAGCGCGCGGCCTCCACCAGGCGGGACTCGATGCGCTCCTTGTCGGCGTCGGACAGCTGCGGCAGCTCGGTGCCCTGCGGGACGCGGACCACGAAGTGCAGCCGGGAGAGGATCGACTCGGTGTTCCAGGCCGTGAAGTCGACGCTGATACCGCCGAGTTCCTCCTTGAGGATGTCGATGATCCGCAGCCGGACGCCGGTCGTGTAGCGGTCGCGCGGGAGGTAGACCAGCGCGGAGTAGTAGCGGCCGTACTCGTCCTGGCGGAGGTAGAGCCTCAGCCGCCGGCGCTCCTGGAGGTACAGCACGGAGGTGGCGATGGACTCGAGCTCGGCGGCCGGGGTCTGGAAGAGCTCGTCGCGCGGGTACGTCTCCAGGATCTGCAGCAGGTCGCGCCCGTCGTGGCTGTTGGGCGAGAAGCCGGCGCGCTCCAGCACCTCGTCGACCTTGCGGCGGATGACCGGAACCCGGCGCACCGACTCGGTGTAGGCGGCGGAGGAGAACAGACCGAGGAAACGGCGCTCGCCGACGACGTTGCCCTGCGCGTCGAACTTCTTGACGCCGATGTAGTCCAGGTACGACGGCCGGTGCACGGTCGCGCGGCTGTTGGCCTTGGTCAGGACGAGGAGCTTGTGTTCACGGGCCTTGGCGCGGGCGTCGGCGGGCAGCCGCTCGAAGGACGGGCTGACCGGATGGCCCTCGTCCTCGGAGTGCTGCGGGTCGGAGCGCAGGATGCCGAGGCCGGTGCCGGGCACGGCGGCCAGGGTGTCGTCCTCGCGCAACTGGTACTCGCGGTAGCCGAGGAAGGTGAAGTGGTCGGCGGCCAGCCAGCGCAGCAGCTCACGGGCCTCGTCGATCTCCTGGTCGCGCAGATCGGTGGCCACGGGCTCCGCGGGCAGCTCGTCGGCCATCCGCAGCGCCGCGTCCCGCATCTTGTCCCAGTCCTCGACGGTCTCACGGACGTCGGACAGGACGCGCAGCAGATCGGCGGTGATCTGCTTGAGGTCGCCGCGGTCGGTCTCGCGGTCGATCTCGACGTGGATCCAGGACTCGATGTGCGCGTCGTGCGGCAGGTCGCCGCCGGTGCTCCCGGTGAGCACCTCGATGAGCTTGCCGGTGACGTCCCGTCGGACCACGATCTGCGGGTGGATGACGACGTGGATGCCGCGTCCCTGCCGCGTCAGCTCATTGGTGACGGAGTCGACCAGGAACGGCATGTCGTCGGTGACGACCTCGACGACGGAGTGGCTGCACGTCCACCCGTTCTCCTCCACCGTGGGGGTGTGGACCCGTACGTTGGCCGTGCCCTGGGGGCGGTTCTCGGCCAGCCGGTAGTGCGAGAGCGCGGCTCCGAAGATGTCGACCGGGTCGCGGTCGGAGAGGTCCTCCGGGGCGGTGTGCAGGTAGTAGCGCTGGAGGAACGCGAGCACGGTGTCCCGGTCGGGGGTGCCCTCTTCCTTCGTCCCAGTCGGTAGGTGCCCCCCGACCGGGCTGTTCTCAGCTACCCGGGCGGCCCTTTCGAGCAGCTCGGCCTTGGCTTCGTCCAGCTTGGTCTGCATTGTCCTCTGGCTCCTGTCGCGCGCCATTGCGTGACGTAGAAGGAAGTACGGCCTCTTCCCCTGCGGCTCGACGCCTCGGCCCGGGTTCTCCGGTCTGCTCCGACGCTATGCCGCAAGGTGGGATGAGCGGGGGGTTATCAGCCATTCTCGACACGACCGCGGAGTGTGATGCCGATCGCTGCGGCATCCGCTTCCGGGGGGTGTACGGCGTCCTGGGGGCCCCTGCGACCCCGTCCCGCCCGCGAGGACCAGCGACTGCCGCCCGGTCACGGAGGTGGTCCGTGCTCACCGGGCGCGGGGCGGGGGCAGCACTGCCCCCGCGAGATATCGCGCTGATCACGCCACAAGGCTATCGCTCACCACGGGGGGCCCGTCATGAGCCGTATGTGTACAAAACCAGGGGTCGAACTTTGACACTCTGCACAGGGGCACGGAACCCGCTGTCGTGCGGGTCGGCCACTCCAGCCCTTCATCTGATCCCCCTTGCACGAAAACGACCGTGCCTCTTGGCAAGGCCACCCCCAAGAGGCACGTTGCCCATGACAACGCACGCCCGCCCGAGGGAAGCGGCCCGACATGACAGCGAAAATCCTCATCGTCACCGGCGACGCAGCGGAGTCGCTAGAGGTCCTGTACCCCTACCAGCGCCTCCAGGAGGAGGGCTACGAGGTCCATATCGCGGCCCCCTCCCGCAAGAAGCTCCAATTCGTGGTCCACGACTTCGAACCCGGTTTCGACACCTACACCGAGAAGCCCGGCTACACCTGGCCCGCCGACCTCGCCTTCGCCGAGGTCGACCCCGGTCAGTACGCCGCCCTCGTCATCCCGGGCGGGCGCGCCCCCGAGTACCTGCGCAACGACCCGGAACTCCGCAAGATCCTCAAGTCCTTCTTCGACGCGGACAAGCCGGTCGCCCAGATCTGCCACGGCCCCCTGCTCACCGCGGCGGTCGACAGCCTGCGCGGCCGCCGGGTCACGGCGTATCCCGCGCTGGAACCCGACATGCAGGCCGCCGGCGCCGACTTCCAGGACGCCGAGGCCGTGGTCGACGGAACCCTGGTCTCGTCCCGCGCCTGGCCGGACCACCCGAGCTGGATGCGCGAGTTCCTGATGGTGCTGCGGGCGAAGGCACCCGTGACGTGAGCCGTCGGCCGATGCAGCCGGCCGCCGTGCCGCGTCCGCGCGGCGGCCTCGGTCACGCCGCCAGCCGCTGCGCCTCCGCCACGGCGTCCGCCAGCGTGTCCACCACCGGCACCCCGACCTCCTCCAGGCTGGCCCGGCTGTGCGAGCCACCGGTGTAGAGCACGGCCCGTGCCCCGGCGTGCCGTGCGGCGACCGCGTCGTCCGCGGCGTCGCCTATGACCACCGTCCGGGCCGGTTCCACACCGGCCAGCGTGCCGAGGTGGCGCACCATGTGCTCCGCCTTGCTGCCGCCCGAGGGTCCCGTCCGCCCGTCGACCCGTATGAAGTGCGGCTCTATTCCGAATCCCCGCACCAGCGGGACCAGTTCGTCGTGTCCGTACATGCTGAGGATCGACTGGCTGCGGCCCGCCGACTGCCACCCGGCCAGCAGGTCCGTCGCACCCGCGGTGAGCCGGCACATGGCCCGCTGCTCGGAGTAGTAGCGGTGGAAGGTCTCGTCCATGACCAGCCACTCGGCGTCCGTCGGCAGCCTGCCCAGCAGCCGCTCGTAGAACTTCGGCACCGGCACGCAGTACAGCGCGCGGTACTGCTCCATCGTGATCGGCTGCAGGCCGAGCTCGGCGAAGGCGGCGTTCGTCGCCCCGATGATCGCGTCGTTGTCGTGGAACAGCGTGCCGTTCCAGTCCCAGACGATGTGCGCCGCCCCTGTCTTCTTCCCCATGCCAAAAAAGTACCCGCCACCACTGACAATCAAGAGTTTCGCAGGTCAGAGGGCATTCGGGCAGACTCGGGCAGGGTGTGCGCGAGGCGCGGGCAGGGGGTGAGCGGGAGAGGCGGCCGGGCTCAGTCCCCGAACCCCACCAGGTTGGGGATCTCCTGCGTCGCGTACCAGAGCAGCTCGTGGTCCTCGGCGCCGTCCACGACGAACTGTGCGTCGTCGTCCCCGCCGTCCGCCGCGTCGAGCGCCTCGGCCGCCGCGGTCACGTCCGCCTCCGCGTCGTCGAGGTCGACGTGCACGGCGGCCGCCTTGGCCAGCCGCACGGTCCCGGCCACCCGCACCTCGCCGAGCGCGGCCGGGTCCAGGCCCCGGTCGGGGTCGGCGGCGGCCGCTCCGTCGGGCACGTCGACCGCGACCACGACCCGGCGCCGTGCCGCTCCGGGGTCCGCGGCCAGGAGCCGCAGCGAGGCCAGCGCGGCGCGGTTCAGCGCCGCGTACTCCAGTTCCTCGATGTCGTCCGAGAGGTACCACTCGCGCAGGGCGGGCGTGACGGCGTACGCGACGAGCGGCCCCGCGCCCAGCTCTCCCGCCTTGTACGCCTCGGCGAGACCGGAGAGGGTCAGGGGGACATAGACGCGCATGGCCGCTGCTTTCGTGGTCGGTGGCTGGGCGCTCCCGCGCCGCCCGGAGGGCCTTCAGGATACGTGCGGGTGTCCCCTTTCGAGTCCCCGCCCACCTGCTCTCAAGCGTCCACTTCCGGCCCGCGACTCACCCGGCACACCCCCGTGATCATGGGCTCGGACACCCCCTCCGTCACCCTGATAGGTGAACATTTCGGCCGCCCCGACCCGGGTGCACGGGTCCTTGCCGCCGCCGTCCTGCGCCCCGTACAAGATCCCCGACAGCAAGTTACCGCCCGGTATCCATCGGGCCCACGGAACGGGGACGCACATGCACAAGGTCATGACCAGGACACAGCACCAGCCGGGGTCCCGCCCGCCCGGCCGCCGCGACTCGCGCCGCCCCGGCGGCGCCCCGCCCCGCATCCCGGGCGGCACCCGGACCCGCACCGCATCGGGCGGCGGCCGCCCGCCGCGCGCCCGGACCGGCGCCCTCTCCCCCGGCACCGGACCCGCCGACAACCGCCCGCCTGCGGTCCCCGCCGCGCCGGCCAGGACGACGCCATCCCCGCTCACCGCGCCCGCGTCCCAGCCCCGCCCCACGGATCTCTTCGCCGAGCTCCTGGTCGCCGTGCTGAGCGGTCTGCGCCCGGTACACGCGATGCTCGGGCACACCGCGGGCCGCGCCTACGACGAGCTGGCCTGGCTCGCCGAACGCAGCCCTCTGCGCGCCCGCGGCGCCCGCCCGGTCGTCCGCGACATCGGGTACTACGAGGCCCGCCCCGGCGCCGTCGAGGCCTTCGCCCGCATCGGCGCGGGCGACCAGCTGCGGGCCATGGCCTTCCGTCTGGAACGCGGCCGGGACCTCCGCTGGCGCTGCACGGCGGTGGAGCTCGGCGGCCCCCGGCCCCCGCGCCCCGCCGACGACGCCTAGCACGCCGAAGGGCCGGATCCCCCCGAGGGGTCCCGGCCCTTCAAGCCGCCACGGCGCCACAGGCACCGCTGCTCGTTCCTACGGCGGCCGACTTCCTGCGCCGCCCGCTTCCCGCGTCGGCCTTCGTCGACTACTTCTTGCGGCGACGCCCGCCCCGCGACTGCTTGCGGCGCTCCGCGCGCGTGAGGCCGTCGGCCTCGGAGCGCACCGGCTCCTCGTCGCCGACGAAGTCGCCCTCGATGGTGCCGCCCTCGCCGTCCACGGTGGGCGCGGAGAAGTGGAGGTTACGACGCTGCGGGGCGTCCAGGCCCTTGGCACGGATCTCCGGGCGGGCACCCGCCTGCGCCGGCACCGCGTCCTGCTTTTCCATGTCGACCGGCGCGGTGTCCTCGACCTCGACCTCCTCGACCTGCTGCTCGACCTGGACCTCCAGGTTGAACAGGTAGCCGACGGACTCCTCCTTGATGCCCTCCATCATGGCGGTGAACATGTCGAAGCCCTCGCGCTGGTACTCGACCAGGGGGTCCTTCTGCGCCATCGCGCGCAGGCCGATGCCCTCCTGGAGGTAGTCCATCTCGTAGAGGTGCTCGCGCCACTTGCGGTCGAGGACCGACAGCACGACCCGACGCTCCAGCTCACGCATGATCTCGGAGCCGAGCTGCGTCTCACGGCCCTCGTACTGCTCGTGGATGTCGTCCTTGATGGACTCGGAGATGTACTCGGCGGTCAGACCGGCCCGGTCTCCGGCCGCCTCCTCGAGCTCCTCGACGGTCACCTTCACCGGGTAGAGCTGCCGGAAGGCGCCCCACAGGCGCTCCAGGTCCCAGTCCTCGGCGAAGCCCTCGGCGGTCTCGGCGGAGATGTACGCGTCGATCGTGTCGTCCATGAAGTGGACGACCTGCTCCTGCAGGTCCTCGCCCTCCAGGACGCGGCGGCGCTCGCCGTAGATGACCTCGCGCTGGCGGTTGAGGACCTCGTCGTACTTCAGGACGTTCTTACGGGTCTCGAAGTTCTGCTGCTCGACCTGCGACTGGGCGGACGCGATCGCGCGCGTGACCATCTTGTTCTCGATCGGCACGTCGTCCGGGACGTTCGCCATCGACATCACGCGCTCGACCATCTGGGCCTTGAAGAGCCGCATCAGGTCGTCGCCGAGCGAGAGGTAGAAGCGGGACTCGCCGGGGTCGCCCTGACGGCCGGAACGACCGCGCAGCTGGTTGTCGATACGCCGCGACTCGTGCCGCTCGGTGCCGAGGACGTAGAGCCCGCCGAGGTCCTTGACCTCCTCGAACTCGGCCTTCACGGCCTTCTCCGCACGCTCCAGGGCGCCGGGCAGGAACTGGGCCCACTCCTCGATGTGCTCCTCGGGGTCGAGGCCGCGCTGGCGCAGCTCCGCCTCGGCGAGGTCGTCCGGGTTGCCGCCGAGCTTGATGTCCGTACCACGGCCGGCCATGTTGGTGGCCACGGTGACGGCGCCCTTGCGGCCGGCCTGGGCGACGATCGTCGCCTCGCGGTCGTGCTGCTTCGCGTTCAGCACCTCGTGCTGGATGCCGCGCTTGGAGAGCTGCTGCGAGAGGTATTCGGACTTCTCGACCGACGTCGTACCGACGAGGATCGGTTGGCCCTTCTCGTGCTTCTCGGCGATGTCGTCGACGACCGCCTCGAACTTCGCGACCTCGGTGCGGTAGATCAGGTCCGACTGGTCCATGCGGACCATCGGCTTGTTGGTCGGGATCGGGACCACGCCGAGCTTGTAGATCTGGTGGAACTCGGCGGCCTCGGTCATCGCCGTACCGGTCATGCCGGAGAGCTTGCCGTAGAGGCGGAAGAAGTTCTGCAGGGTGATCGTCGCGAGGGTCTGGTTCTCGTCCTTGATGTCCACCCCTTCCTTCGCCTCGATCGCCTGGTGCATGCCCTCGTTGTAGCGGCGGCCGGCGAGGATACGGCCGGTGTGCTCGTCGACGATCATGACCTCGCCGTCGATGACGACGTAGTCCTTGTCCTTCTTGAAGAGCTCCTTGGCCTTGATGGCGTTGTTCAGGTAGCCCACCAGAGGCGTGTTCACCGACTCGTAGAGGTTGTCGATGCCCAGCCAGTCCTCGACCTTGCTGACGCCGGGCTCGTGGATGGCGACCGTGCGCTTCTTCTCGTCGACGTCGTAGTCGCCGGTCTCCTCCTCGCCCTTCAGCTGGTTGCCCGCCTCGCCCTTCTTCAGGCGCAGGACCAGCTTGGCGAAGTCGCCGTACCACTTGGTGGCCTGGTCGGCGGGGCCGGAGATGATCAGCGGCGTACGGGCCTCGTCGACGAGGATGGAGTCGACCTCGTCGACGATGGCGAAGTTGTGCCCGCGCTGGACGAGTTCGTCCTGGGACCACGCCATGTTGTCGCGGAGGTAGTCGAAGCCGAACTCGTTGTTCGTGCCGTACGTGATGTCCATGCCGTACTGCTCACGGCGCTGGGCCGGCGTCATGTTGGCGAGGATGCAGCCGACTTCGAGACCCAGGAACTTGTGGACGCGGCCCATCATCTCGGAGTCGCGCTCGGCCAGGTAGTCGTTGACCGTGACGATGTGGACGCCGTCTCCCGACAGCGCGTTCAGGTACGCCGGCAGGGTGCCGACCAGGGTCTTGCCCTCACCGGTCTTCATCTCGGCGACATAGCCGAGGTGGAGGGCGGCGCCGCCCATCATCTGCACGTCGTAATGGCGCTGGCCGAGGACGCGCTTGGCGGCCTCGCGCACAGTGGCGAACGCCTCGGGCAGCAGGTCGTCCAGGCTCTCGCCGTCCGCGTAACGCTGCTTGTACTCATCGGTGAGGGCCCGCAGCTCGGCGTCGGAGAGGGCGACGAAATCCTCTTCGATGGAGTTGACCTGGTCCGCGATGCGGTGCAGCTTGCGCAGGATCTTGCCTTCGCCTGCACGCATGATCTTCGAAAGGACGGACACGGGGGTTGGTCTCCTTGCCGGTCGGGCCTGGGACGGTCGGTTTCCATTGGACGTACTGAGCAACGGCCATCGTATGCGAGGACCCCACCAAGCCGGGAGCCTGCCGGGACGACGACCGCAGGAGGCTCCTCGCACCGCTTCAAAATCTTCTTCAAAAGGGACAACGGACGGGCCCGGCGGATGGTGCCGCACCCCACCGCCGAATTGCGCGAATTGTGATCACCCGCTCACGCACGGCCAAAAACATGGCGTCTTCATCGACCGTCCAAGCAGAATCGGCCGATGGAACCCGTGACGCTCACGACCGCCCGACTTCTTCTGCGCACGGTCGGACCCGAGCACACCGACGCCGTGCACGCCGCCGCCCAGGACCCCGACATCCTGCGCTGGACCACGATCCCCTCGCCCTATCTCCCGGAGCACGCACGGGCCTTCACGCACGAGCTCGTCCCCGAGGGCTGGGCGAGCAGTTCGATGCTCACCTTCGGCCTCTTCCTCCCCGAAGGGGAGGAACTTGTGGGCATGCTCGGCCTGACCATGCACTCCCTGAGCCTGACCGAGATCGGTTTCTGGGGCACCAAGGCGCATCGCGGCAAGGGCTACGTCACGGAGGCGGCCGTCGCCGCGTCCCGCTGGGCCTTCACCGAGCTGTCGGTCGACCGCGTGGAGTGGCGTGCGGAAGTGGGCAACAGGGCCTCGCGCGCGGTCGCGGAACGCGCCGGTTTCGTCATCGAGGGCGTCCTGCGCTCCGCGATCGTCCACCGCGGCGTACGCCGCGACTGCTGGGTGGGCTCGCTGCTCCCCTCGGACCTGGGCCTGCCCTCGACGGCGCCCTATCTGCCGGCGCCGGGCGCCTAGCCGTACCTCCGGCCCTGCCTCAACACCTGCCGTCCGCTTACGTATCCGCAGGTCGTCGGCGATTGTCAGTCCCGCCTTCTATCGTGCGGACCATGACGACCCCGCGCCCCATCACCGACCTCTCGGCGGACGACGCCCGACGTATCGCGCTCCGCGCCCAGGGCCTCCTCGGCAGCCCCGACCGCCGGGCCGGAGTGCGCGGCGTCCTCCGCCATCTCGGCGCGGTCCAGCTGGACACGATCTCGGTCCTGGCGCGCTCGCACGAGCTCATCCCGTACGCCCGGCTCGGCGCGGTGGGCCGCAGGACCGTGGAGAGCGCCTACTGGAAGGCCCCGTCCGCCCGCCCGCACGCCTTCGAGTACTGGTCGCACGCCGCGTGCATCCTCCCCGTCGAGGAGTGGCCCCACTTCGCCTTCCGCCGCCGCGCCTACCGCGGCCGCCCGCACTGGAACCACGAGCTCCCGGACGGCGCCTACGACCAGGTCGTCAAGCAGCTCCGCGCCGAGGGCCCCCTCACCGCCACGGAGTTGGGCGGCGCGAAGCGCACCAGCGAGTGGTGGGACTGGTCCGGCGCCAAGGTCGCCGTCGAGCGCGCGCTGATGTACGGCGAGGTCGTGTGCGTGGAGCGCAGGGGCTGGAAGCGGGTCTACGACCTCGCCGAGCGCGCGATCCCACAGGAGTTGCTGCACGACGACCTGGACGACACGGAGTGCCTGCGCCGTCTGGTCCGTCTCGCGGGCCAGTCCCTGGGCGTCGGCACCCGCGCGGACATCGCCGACTACCACCGCCTCAAGGGCGAGCAGGTGGAAGCGGTCATCGCCGACTCCGGCCTGGTCCCGGTGACGGTCGAGGGCTGGGGCAAGCCGGCCTGGGCCGATCCGGCGGCCCTGGAGACCCCGCCGCGCGGCCGCCACCGCACCACGCTCCTGTCGCCGTTCGACTCCCTGATCTGGGAAAGAGCGCGCACGGAGCGGATCTTCGGCTTCACCCACCGCCTGGAGGCCTACGTCCCCAAGCCGAAGCGGGTGTACGGCTACTTCGCGATGCCGGTCCTCGCCGGCGGCCGGCTCGTCGGCCGCGTCGACCCGGGCCGCGAGGGCGCCACACTGGTGGCCAGGCAGGTCACGCTGGACGGCCCCAAGGCGGTGCCCGCCGTGGCCCAGGCCCTGGTGGAGGCGGCGACCTGGGTGGACTGCACGGACGTACGCGTGGAGCGGATGGAGGCACCCGCACTGCGCGCGCCCCTGGCCGAGGAACTCACCCGCGCGCTGGGCTGAGCCTCACCGGATCTCGAGGATCTTCTCCCGCATCGCGTAGACCACCGCTTCCATCCTGGAGTGCAGCTGCAGCTTCTCCAGGATGTTGCGCACGTGGTTCTTCACGGTGTTCTCGGAGATGTACAACTCCTTGGCGATGTCCCGGTTGTTCATGCCCGTCGCGACGAGCTTGAGGACCTCCAGCTCGCGGTCGGTCAGCCGGGGGGCGGGGACCAGCCGGCGCTCGTCGGTCCGCTGGATCATCGACTTGAACTCGGTGAGCAGCTTCGACGCCATGGACGGGCTGATCTGCGACTGCCCGTCGGCCACCGCGCGAATCGCGGTGGCCACCTCGTCCGTGGAGATCTCCTTGAGCAGATATCCGGTCGCGCCCGCCTTGATCGCCTCGTAGAGGTCGGCTTCCTCATCGCTGATCGTCAGCATGATGATCTTGGCGCTGGGGGCGACCTCCTTGATGGAGGTGCAGGCCTCGATCCCGCCGCGCTTGGGCATCCGCACGTCCATCAGGACGATGTCGGGCAGCAGGTCGGCGGCCTTGTCCACGGCCTCCGCGCCGTCCCCGGCCTCCCCCACGACCTGGATGTCCTCCTCGGCCGCGAGCACGATCTCCAGACCCCGGCGGAAGAGGGCGTGGTCGTCCACGACCAGGACTCTGATGGGCTCCTTGCGTGGAGAGCCCGCTTCCGGGCCCATGCCGACGACGCCGTCGTCGGCACCCTCGTCATGCATCGGTCCGAAGCTGTCCGCCATCGTTCCTCCCCCTGAGGCTGTGGCCTGTGGTGCTGTGCCAATGCCAACCCAAGGCAACGGCCCACCGGTTGGGCCGTTGCGGCCATGATTCCATGCCCAGGCGACAACGCGGTGACAGAACGGGTCGCGAAGTGGTCGCACGTCGGTGCCCCTGGGGGCGCACAGGCGCTCCAGGGGCACCGACTGAGCCGTCAGCCGCGCGCGTCAGCCACCCAGCGTGCCGCCCGGCGCGGGAGCCTGCGCCTGGGCGACCATCGGGTCGGTGCTGAGGTGGATGACCCCGTAGTCATAGGCGTGCCGCCGGTAGACGACACTGGGTTCCTTGGTCTCGGAGTCGACGAACAGATAGAAGTCGTGGCCGACCAGTTCCATCTCGTAGAGGGCCTGGTCGAGTGTCATCGGGGCTGCTACGTGGGTCTTCTCGCGGACGATGAGGGGGCCTTCACCCTTGACCTCGAGAGAGCCGATCTTCTTGGTGGGCACGCCGTCCGGCTCGTCGTCCCGGACCGCTTCGCCGTTGCCGTTGAGGGTCGCCGCGCCGGGGACGTGGTCGGGGACCTCGGCCGCCGAGATCCTGCGCGCGCCGCGGCGGGAGAACCGCTTGTCGTGCTGCTTGCGCAGCCGGGCGCCCAGCTTCTCCGCCGCCATGTCGAGTGCGGCGTACGGATCGCTGGCCGCTGCCTCCGCCCGGATCACCGGACCGCGGGAGCGGAGCGTGATCTCCACTCGGTCACAACGGTCGGCCTGTCGGGGGTTGGGCTCCTTGGACACCTCGACGTCGAGGCTGATCACCTTGCCATCGAGCTTCTGGATCTTCTCCAGGTTCAGCTTCTCGGCCACGTGCTTGCGGAACCGCTCGGGCACCTCGGTCTTGCGGCCCTTGACGACGATGTCCACGCAGAACTCCGTTCCCGGATCACTCCGCTTCGGCGGCGGAGCATCTCCCTTTTGCACCAGGCTCCGGCAACTCCGGACCCTCGGACTCGGTGACTTCCACCTCCTCCCCCGCGGACAAGATCTCCACTCCACCGCTGCGGGTGATTGTGAAAACCCGCAGTCCGGCATTCGGGTATGCGAAGGACGGCCTGCGCCTTTCTCTCACAACCGAACATATCTCGCCCGGACGGATGTCGTCACCCTCTACCGCGGCGTACCTCCGTTCAGGTGAATTGACCCTCTCATTACCTGCAACGATGCAACTTCGCAGTCAGTTCCGGTTTATTTCGAAGGAATCCGGCGGGGCTGCGACCACAGCTGCGCAGACGACGTCACCCACGACGCGCTCGCCTGCTATGGGCGGCACTGAGTGCCCTCGGCCGGTTCGCTCTTCTCCTGCTTCTCTTGCTTCTCTTGCTTCTCTTGATCCAACCCTCCGTTCCCCCATGACTTCCCGCGCAGCTCCCGTGTACACGGCCCCAGTTGAATCTCCGTACGGAATCAGCCGTTCCTCCGTTACTGCCGCCGCCCGCAGGGCACGGGCCGCCTCCGTCAAGGACGCGCCTGTTGTCATCAGGTCGTCGACGAGCACGACCGGACCGGCGCGAAGCAGCCGCTCGCCGCCGGGCGCCACAACCAGCGCGCCAGCCAGGTTCTCCAGCCGCCGGCGGGAGTTGAGACCCGACTGGTCGGCCACCACACGCCGCTGCCTCAGCACGGCGAGCACCCGGGCCGCGGTCCCGGCCCGCCGCAGCTCACCTGCCGCAGCGAGCGCGATCCGCCGCGCTGGATCGTGTCCCCGTGCGCGCACCGCCCCGCGCGAGGACGGAACAGGAACGAGCAGCACGGGCATGCCGCCCACGGCCACCGCACCCGGCATCTGACCGAGCCCGGACCGCACAGCCCCTGCCAGGGCCGTGCCGAGCGGTGCTGCCAAGGCCAGCGCGCCGCGCTCCTTGTGGGCCAGGAGCACGGCCCGGACCTCGTCGGCGTACCGGGCGGCCGCGTGCACCACGGGCAGCCCGGGAGGCTCCGGCACCGGTCGCACCCGGCCCGGTGCGGCCCCACTCAGGGCGGCACGGCACTCCGGGCAGAGCACCGTGCGAGGCATCCCGCAGCCTCCGCACTCGGCCGGCAGCACCAGGTCGGTGAGGTCCTGCCACCACCCCCGCATGCCCACCACTGTGCCAATGCCCGAGTCACCCGGCCACCCCTGTGGAAAACTCCCTGTGGACAACTCGTCCCAGGCGCAAACCGGGCTTACGACGGCCCCCGCACAGGCGTACCCCGCACGGATCTCATCCGGGATAGACCGGCGCCAACCCGTCCGTGACCTTCTGCCACTGCTCCCCGGTCGGCAGCCGTACGATCCCGTCCTCCGAGTACGCCACCATGGGCAGGCTGTCGGACTCGGTCGCGGTGATCTCCTTGATCCCGCTGAGAGCCGCCGGCGCCAGACCCTCGGGCGTGGAGCCGTCCACCTGGACGTAACGCATGGTCTGCAGTCCGCCCTGTTCGCGACCGGCCACGACGAGCCGGCTGTCCCCAGCCCACGACATGGTCGTGACCTCCTCCAACTCCGGCGATGCCGAGCGCAGTTCGAGCACCGAGACGGTCGGCCGGGCCTCCTCGGAATCCTGCCGTCGCTCGATCCGCCCGATGAGCAGCGACGTCTTGTCGCCCTTGGCGACCACGAGCGCGATCCGCACGCCGTCTGCGGCCACCCGGACATCCTGGATCTGGCCGTCCAGATCCGGGATCTTCACCTCGAGCGGTTCGCCCTTGCCCTGGTCCAGCAGGAGCAGCCGGGGCTTGTCGGGGTCACGGTCGGCCACCCACAGGTCGCCGTTCGCGTCCCAGCTGGGTGCCGTCAGCCGGTCCTTCTCCGCCTTGCCGTGGCTGACCAGCACGGGGCCCTCGAGCGCACTGCCGGACGCGAGCGAGGCGACGTACAGGTTCTTGCCGTCGACGCTCACCCCGGCCGCCGTGTCCTCGTGGCGCGAGACGGCCGCCGACCGCAGCTGCCTGCCGCCCTCGCCCAGGGCCCCGGGCACCGGGTCGGCCTTGGTGCTGTTGACACCCGGCGCCAGCCGTACGAGCCGGCTCTTGCCGTCGATGAAGTACACGTAGGCGGGGTGCTCCGCCGAGCCGCGCGAGGCGACGTCGTCGGCCCTCTCCTCCGCGAGCGAGCACAGCTGCGTCCTGCCCGACCGCAGCTCGATCTCGTCCACCGCCGGGGTGAGGGTCTGGAGCGTGAACAGGAGCTGGGCCGCCATCTCGTTGCACTTGCGCGCACCGACCCGGGCGGCGTTCGCGTTCAGCGGCACGGTCAGCTTGTTCTGGTCGTCGGGCGTCAGCGTGGTGACGCCCTTCTGCAACTCGGTGCCGGTGGGGAAACTCGTCCGCACCACGGGGTCGAGCCAGTGGGTGGGCCCGTTCAGCAGCGAGCGGACCATCTGCGTCATGGGATCCACGCGCCGGCGCACGTACACGGGGTCCGCGACGGCCGCGGGCCGCGACGCCGTCCCGACCGCGGTGTCCGAGGCGAAGTAGTACTTGTTGACGGCCATGTAGTTGCGCTGGAAGTCCGACTTGCCCATGACGACGCCCTGGGGAAGCGTGTCGATGCGCCACTGCTTGGTCTTCTTGTCACGCGAGAGGTGCACCGGCTCGTTGTACGACCCGCGCGCGGGCGTGTACGCCTGCTGCGCGTCCACCCTGGCGACCTTCGCGCCGGTCAGCGCGAACGAGAGGTCGTCACTGCCCTCCCGGCCGCCGAGGCGGTTGGGGTCGATGCCCGGGCCGTTGGCGAGGACCGTACTGGACAGCCCCGGCTTCCACGCCTGCGAGGCCGCCTTGGTCAGATACTGGCGCGCCGTCGAATAGCTCGGGTCGTCGCTGGTCAGCGCCTCGAGGAAACCCGCGACGATGTCCGAGGGCTGGGCGTTGTCCTGGGGCGGCATGGCGAAGACCCGTACCTGGGTGTCCTGGCGCGGAGTGGAGTCGACACCGCTCACGTCTCCGTTGTCGGGCATCGAGGCGCACCCCGCCAGCAATACGACGCCGCAGACGCCGTACGCCGCCGCACGAGCCGGTCTGCGCCGGCCACCCCCGTCGCGGTCAGCGCCCACGAAATGCCTCCCCCTGCTTCTTCGAGTCCTCCGGCCCGGTGTCCGGGCGGCCCGGGGCCTCGCTCGGCGCCCCGTCCTCACTGGACGTCTCGTCCTGCCGCCGCGTTCCCGAGGCGGGCCGGGGCACCACGCGCGCGCCGTTGCCCGGCAGCGCCGTCGGGTCGGCGGTGGGCGCCGTGCCGTTCAGCCGCGGGGTTATCGGATTCATCTGATCCCCGGCGTGCTGTGCGGGCACGGTGGCGGCCTTGTCACCGCCGCCGCGCGGCAGCCCAGCGTCGTTGAGTCCGCGATTGCGCCGCGAGTCCTTGGGCTCCAGCGGTATCGGCGAGCCCCGCAGCGGCTCGTCCGCGGTCCGCGGCAGCGTCAGCCGGAACTGCGAGCCACCGCCCGGCTCGCCCCACGCCTGCAGCCAGCCGCCGTGCAGTCGTGCGTCCTCCAGGGCGATGGACAGACCGAGGCCCGTACCGCCGGTGGTACGCGCGCGTGCCGGGTCGGCCCGCCAGAAACGGCTGAACACGCGCGTGGCCTCACCGGGCTTGAGGCCGACGCCGTAGTCGCGCACCGCGACGGCGACCGCCCCGCCGGCCGCGGCCAGCTTGACCACGACGTCCTTGCCCTCGCCGTGCTCCACGGCGTTGACGACGAGGTTGCGCAGCACCCGCTCCACGCGCCGGGCGTCCGCCTCCGCGACGACGGGCTGCTGGTCGCCCGTCACGCGTACGTGCGTGCCCTTGCGCTCCGCGAGCGGCTCCGCCCCGCTGACGACCCGCCGCACGACCTCCCTGAGGTCTATCGGCTCCGCCTCCAGCGCCGCGGCCCCCGCGTCGAACCGGCTGATCTCCAGCAGGTCCGCGAGCAGCGACTCGAACCGGTCCAGCTGGTCGGCCAGCAGCTCCGCCGACCGCGCGGTGACCGGGTCGAAGTCCTCCCGCGCCTCGTGGATGACGTCAGCGGCCATCCGTACGGTCGTCAGCGGCGTCCGCAACTCGTGCGACACGTCCGACACGAACCGCCGCTGCATCCGCGACAGGTCCTCCAGCTGCTGGATCTTCAGCTGCAGGTTCTGCGCCATCTTGTTGAAGGCCTCGCCGAGCCGCGCGATGTCGTCCTCGCCGGTGACCTTCATACGTTCCTGAAGACGCCCGGCGGACAGCCGTTCGGCGATCCCGGCCGCCATCCGCACCGGCGTCACGACCTGGCGCACCACCAGCCAGGCGATGGCCCCGAGCAGGACGACGACGAAGAGCCCGGCGGTCGCCAGAGTGCCCTTGACCAGGCTCAGCGACTTCTCCTCCTGCGTGAGCGGGAAGAGGTAGTACAGCTGGTACGGGTCGCCGTTCGGGTCGTTGACCTGCTTGCCGATGACCAGGGCCGGCTGGGACTCCTTGTCGTTGCTGTAGATGATGCTGGTGTAGCTCTGGGCGGCCCCCGCGCCGTCGCTGATCCGCGTCCGCAGGTCCTCGGGGACGCTGGCGGAGGGGTCGACGTCGCCGGAGGCGCGCGGGCCGCGCCCGCCGCCGCCGTTGTCCCCGGCGGGCAGGGTGACGACGTCGAAGGCTCCCTGACCGCCGCTGGAGAGCGAGGAGACCAGGTCGCTCATCCACTGGATGACGTTCTGCGAGGGGCGGCCGTCCGCCGTGGTACCGCCGTCGGTGGTCCCGGCCGCGGCCTCGTCGGCCCTCTGCTTGGCCACCGCGAAGCCGCCGGTGGCCTGGCTCTGCGAGGCCTTCACCTTTGCGTCCAGCAGGCCGTTGCGCACCTGCCCGATCACGACGAAGCCCAGCAGCAGGACGACGCCGAGCGACATCAGCAGCGTCGTGACGACGACCTTGAGCTGGATGTTGCGGCGCCACAGCCGCATGACGGGCAGCAGCGGCCGGCGCACCCAGCGCATGAACAGACGCAGGATGGGGCTGCCCTGGACACCGCCCTGCAGCAGACCGCCCTCCAGCAGGCGCTCCCAGCGGGAGCCCGCCGTCGTCCGGTCGACAGGCCGCTCCGCGCGGGCCTCGCCCGGCCCGGGCGCCGAAGCGGCACTGTGACCGGACATGTCAGCTCGGCCCTGCCTTGTAACCGACGCCTCGGACGGTCACCACGATCTCCGGCCGCTCGGGGTCCTTCTCCACCTTGGAGCGCAGCCGCTGCACATGCACGTTGACCAGGCGGGTGTCCGCGGCGTGGCGGTAACCCCACACCTGCTCGAGCAGCACCTCACGCGTGAACACCTGCCACGGCTTGCGCGCCAGCGCCACCAGCAGGTCGAACTCCAGCGGCGTCAGCGCGATCGACTGCCCGTCCCGCTTCACGGAGTGACCGGCCACGTCGATGACGAGGTCGCCTATGGCGAGCTGCTCAGGCGCCGGCTCCTCCGACCTCCGCAGCCGCGCCCTGATCCGGGCGACGAGCTCCTTCGGCTTGAACGGCTTGACGATGTAGTCGTCGGCGCCCGACTCCAGCCCGACCACCACGTCGACGGTGTCGCTCTTGGCGGTGAGCATCACGATCGGTACGCCGGACTCCGCCCTGATCAGGCGGCAGACCTCGATACCGTCCCGCCCGGGCAGCATCAGGTCGAGCAGCACGAGATCGGGCTTGCTCTCACGGAAGGCGGCCAGCGCCTTGTCGCCGTCGGCTACGAAAGACGGCTCGAAACCTTCACCACGCAGCACAATGCCGAGCATCTCGGCCAGTGCCGTGTCGTCGTCGACGACAAGGACTCGTCCCTTCATAAACGACATCATCCCATTCTCGTAACAGTGGCAGAGGCGCTGGTGAGCAGGGTCACTGGCCCGTGACGATAGTCGTACTCCACCGTCGCTGTCTGCCTCGTCCGTCGACGCCGAGGTCATCAACGGCCGTCAATCACCCAGCGTAGGCGCACCCTGACCACAAGGACGGACCGAAGGACGACCCCAGGACCGGCCCGACGGGTTGCGCCGGCGCCCGCGTGGCCGGCCGGCACCGGATCGGCGGCGGGTCCGCTCAGCCGATCGAAAGCCGGCGCGACCTGGCACAGAGCTCGGCCAGCGCCTCGGCGGTCACCGGCGAGACAGTGCCCTCCTCCGTGACGATCGCGGTCACCAGCTCGGGCGGCGTCACGTCGAACGCCGGGTTGTACGCCTGCGTGCCCAGGGGCGCCACCGGGATCCCGGCTCCCGCCTCCGCTCCGGGCACCGGCACCTGAGGCGCCACGACCTCGGTGACCTCATGACCGGGCCGCTGCTCGACCTCGATGGACGCCCCGTCCGGGGTGTCCGGGTCCACCGTCGTCACCGGCGCCACCACGATGAACGGCACATGGTGGTACCGCGCCAGCACCGCGAGCGGATAGCTCCCCACCTTGTTCGCCACCGACCCGTCGGCCGCGATCCGGTCCGCCCCGATCAGCACGGCATCCACCTCACCGGCCGCGAACAGGGAGCCCGCAGCGTTGTCCGTGAGCAACGTGTACGCCATGCCCCTGCGCGCCGCCTCGTACGCGGTCAACCGGGCGCCCTGCAGCAGCGGCCGCGTCTCGTCCACCCACAGCCGCCGCAGCCTCCCGGCCCGGTGCGCCGCGAGCGCCACCGCGAACGCCGTCCCCTCCCCGCCCGACACCAGCGACCCGGTGTTGCAGTGCGTCAGGACCCGGTGCCCGCCCGCCGGCAGCAGCTCGTCCAGCAGCGCCAGCCCGCGCCCGGCCATACGTGTGCTGGCCTCCGCATCCTCCCGGTGCAGCCGCTGCGCCGCGGCGAGCGCGGCGGTCGCCGCCGCCGTGGCGTCGCCGCTCTTGGCGAACTCGGCGCGGTGCGCCGACTGCGCCCGGCGCACACCGCCGGCGAGGTTCACCGCGGTGGGCCGGGCACCTGCGAGCACCGTCGCGGCCTCGTCCACGTCGAATCCGCGCGCGGCGGCGAGCGCGACGCCGTACGCCCCCGCGATCCCGAGCAGCGGCGCCCCGCGCACGGCGAGCGAACGGATCGCCTCCACCAGCGCGGACGCGTCCGTGCACACCAGCTCGACCTCTTCCGCGGGCAGCCTCGTCTGGTCGAGCAGGACCAGTACCGGGCCCTCGGGTGGTTCCTCCCACCGGATCGCCGGGATCTCGGTCGGCCTGCTGTCTTCGCCGGAATGCGCGTACTGATCAGCCATGCGGTCAGTCTGCCCCTTCTGCCGCGGACAATTGAAGGTGTCCAGCCCATACCGCGGCCGGTACCCGGGCGACCACCCCATGGCACGATGGCTGCCAACCTGCAGCCGCGACCGCGGACGGGCACCGTGAAGGAGCGACGATGAAAGACACTCCGGGCTGGGCCTCGCCCGGATCCGCCCCCTCCGACGGGCAGGAGTCCGGCCCTGCCGGCCGTCCGGGTCCCGCGGAGCCCGCGGACCAGCCCGGTCCCGAGCCGCAGGACGGCGCCGGCACACAGGGCCACGGCTCGCAGTGGTCCAAGGAGCAGCCGCCGGCAGGCCAGTGGTCCGCGCCCGCCGGACCCGGCAGCTCCGCCCGGCCCGGTCCCCCGCCACCACCGCCCGGCCCCGGCTGGGGCACCCAGCCTCCCCAGGGCTACGGCCCCTACAGCAACGGCACTCCCGGCCACCCCGGGTGGGGCGGCGGCTGGGGCGGGCCCCCGCCCGCGGCGAAGCCGGGCGTCATCCCGCTCCGCCCGCTCGGCGTGGGCGAGATCCTCGACGGTGCGGTCTCCACCATGCGCACCTACTGGCGCACGGTCCTGGGCATCTCCCTGACCGTTGCCGTGGTCGCCGAGGTCATCGTCATCCTGCTCCAGGGACTCGTCCTCAACGACACCAGCACCGCGGCCCTCGACGACCCGAGCGCCAGCGCGAAGGAACTGACGCGTGCCCTGGGCGAGGCCATGCTCAGCTCCAGTGTCATCTTCCTGGTCTCCCTGATCGCCACGGTCGCCGCGACCGCCCTGCTCACCACCGTCACCAGCCGTGCCGTCCTCGGCCGGCCCGTGACCACCGGCGAGGCCTGGCGCGACGCCCGGCCCCAGGTGCTCAAGCTGCTCGGCCTGATCCTGCTGCTGCTCGTCATCGCCGCCGCGATCGTCTTCGGCGGCATGCTGCCGGGCATCCTCGTGGCCGTCTTCGCGAACTCCGCGGCCGGTTTCGCGCTCGCCGCGCTGGGCGGCCTCGGCGGCGGCATCGTCGCCCTGTGGCTGATGATCCGCTTCTCCCTCGCCTCGCCCGCGCTGATGCTGGAGAAGCGCGGCGTGGTGAAGTCGATGAGCCGCTCCGCGAAACTCGTCCGCGGCTCCTGGTGGCGGGTCTTCGGCATCCTGCTGCTCGCCGGAATCATCGCCAACATCATCTCGGCGATCGTCGTCATCCCCTTCACCTTCATCGCCGCGGCGTTCAGCGGCGACGGCATCTCCGGCCTCCTCAACTCCGGGACCGGCGACCTCGGCTGGACGTTCCTCATCGTCAGCGGGATCGGCTCGGTGATCGGTTCCATGATCACGTACCCGATCAACGCCGGTGTCACCGTGCTCCTCTACATCGACCAGCGCATCCGCCGCGAGGCCCTCGACCTCGAACTGGCCCGCGCCGCCGGCGTCACGGGCTACGGCGCCGGCGCCGGCTCGGGAGGCTGATGCAGTGAGCCTGACGGGGGGAGTTCTCACGGCGGTGCCCACGGCCCTGCCACACGCCGCAGGATCGGCCGTACGGATCCTGCTGAGGGCCGGCAACTCATCGGTTCTGTCGCGGTCCGGCTCCGGCGACGAACCGCCGGTGACGATTCCGCGGGACCCCGCGCGTGAGGCGGCCCGTCGCGAGCTGTCCAAGCGCATGTACCACGAGAACGACCCCAGCCTCTTCCAGCGCGCCCTGAACGCCTTCTGGGAGTGGGTCGGCAAGCTCTTCGGCTCGGCCGCGACCGCGACGCCCGGGGGCACGCTCGGCCTGGTCGTCATCATCGTGGCCGTCGTCGCGGTCCTGGGCGCCCTGTGGTGGCGCCTGGGCACGCCACGGCGCGAACCCGCCTCGTCCGCCGCCCTGTTCGACGACCGCCCCCGCAGCGCCGCCGAACACCGCGCCGCCGCCGAGGCGCACGCCGCCCAGGGCCACTGGAACCAGGCCGTCCAGGAACGCATGCGCGCCATCGTGCGCTCCCTGGAGGAGCGCGCACTCCTCGACGTCCGCCCCGGCCGCACCGCGGACGAGGCAGCCGCGGAAGCGGGCCGCTCCCTGCCCGCCCACACCGACCGACTACGCGCCGCAGCCAGGGACTTCGACGACGTGACGTACGGCGGCCGAAGGGCGACCGAGCAGTCGTACGACCGCATGGCCGAACTCGACCGCGACCTCGAGCGCAGCAAGCCCCAGCTCGCGAGCAGCAGCTCCAGCACGGCCGACAGCGCCCGCCAGGGAGCCGCCGGATGACCACCGAGGTCACGCTCCCGTCCACCTCGGCCTCGCCCACCGCACGCCAGGTGTGGACCCGTACGCGCGGCATCGCGTTCGCCCTCGTGCTCCTGTTGGCCGCGGCCGCCGCGATCGCCGTGATCCGCTCCGACACCAAGCACGGCGAACTCGACCCGCGCTCCGTCGGCCCCTACGGCAGCCGCGCCGTCGCCGAACTCCTCGCCGACCGCGGGGTGTCCACGCGCGTGGTGAGCACCCTGGACGGCGCGCGCGCCGCGGCCGGCCCGGACACCACTCTCCTGGTCGCCGTACCCGACCTTTTGACGAAGTCCCAGCAGAGCCGGCTGCACTCCGCGATCGCGGGCTCCGGCGGCCGCACCGTCCTCGTCGCTCCGGGCGGCGCGTCCGTCGAAAAGCTCGTCCCCGGGGTCACCGCGGACCCCGCCACCAGCTTCGATTCGACGCTCGCCCCCGAGTGCCTGCTGCCCGCCGCCCGCCGCGCGGGCACCGCGGACACGGGCGGCATCCGCTACACCACCACCCGCCTCGACGCCGACGAGTGCTACCCGAGCGAGCGCCTGGCCACCCTCCTGCGCCTCCCTGCGGCCTCCGGGAACGGCGACACCGTCGTCATCGGCGCGCCCGACATCCTCCTCAACGACCGCCTCGACAAGCAGGGCAACGCCTCGCTCGCCCTCCAACTCCTCGGCTCCCGCCCCCATTTGGTCTGGTACCTCCCCTCGCTGTCCGACACCTCGGCCGACACGGGCGAGAAGAAGGGCTTCCTCGACCTGCTGCCCTCAGGCTGGATCTGGGGCACGCTGCAGCTCTTCGTCGCGGCAGCCCTCGCCGCCCTCTGGCGGGCACGCCGGCTAGGCCCCCTCGTGCCGGAAAAACTCCCCGTGGCGATCCGCGCCTCCGAAACCGTCGAAGGCCGTGCCCGCCTCTACCGCAAGGCGAACGCCCGCGACCGCGCGGCCGCCGCTCTTCGCTCCTCCACGCGCATCCGCCTCGCCCCCCTCGTCGGCGTCCCCGTCGCCCAGGCGCACGCGCCCGAGGCCCTGCTCCCCGCCCTGTCCGCCCATCTCCACGGCGACGGACAGTCCCTGCACTCTCTCCTCTTCGGCCCGCCGCCCAGCGACGACACGGCCCTGATCGCACTCGCCGACCAACTCGACGCCCTCGAAAGAGAGGTACGCCGTCCATGATGGACCCGACCACTGACAACGCCGGGTACAGCGGGGACCCGGGCCGGGCCCGAGCCTCCCTGGAAGCCCTGCGCGCCGAGATCGCCAAAGCCGTGGTCGGCCAGGACCCCGCCGTGACCGGCCTCGTCGTCGCGCTCCTCTGCCGTGGACACGTACTCCTCGAAGGCGTCCCCGGAGTCGCCAAGACCCTGCTCGTCCGCGCCCTGGCATCCGCACTCGAACTCGACACGAAGCGCGTGCAGTTCACCCCGGACCTGATGCCGAGCGACGTCACGGGCTCGCTGGTCTACGACACCCGCACCGCCGAGTTCTCCTTCCAGCCCGGCCCGGTCTTCACCAATCTCCTCCTCGCCGACGAGATCAACCGCACGCCCCCGAAGACCCAGTCGTCCCTGCTGGAGGCCATGGAGGAGCGCCAGGTCACGGTCGACGGCACCCCGCGCCCGCTCCCCGACCCGTTCCTGGTCGCCGCGACCCAGAACCCGGTCGAGTACGAGGGCACGTATCCCCTCCCCGAGGCCCAACTGGACCGGTTCCTCCTCAAGCTGACGATCCCTCTGCCCTCCCGCCAGGACGAGATCGACGTCCTCACCCGCCACGCCGAGGGCTTCAATCCGCGCGACCTGCGCGCCGCCGGCCTACGCCCCGTGGCCGGCCAGGCCGACCTGGAGGCCGCCCGCGCAGCCGTCGCCAAGACGGCGATCTCCCCGGAGATCACCGCCTACGTGGTGGACGTCTGCCGAGCCACCCGCGAGTCCCCCTCGCTCACCCTGGGCGTCTCCCCGCGTGGCGCGACCGCCCTCCTCGCCACCGCGCGCGCGTGGGCATGGCTCACCGGCCGCGACTACGTCATTCCCGATGACGTCAAGGCACTCGCCCTCCCGACCCTCCGCCACCGCGTGCAGCTGCGCCCCGAGGCGGAAATGGAAGGCGTCACGGCAGATTCCGTCATCAACGCGATCCTCGCTCACGTCCCCGTCCCCCGCTGATGGCCATCACCGGACGCGCCGCGCTCCTCGCGGCCCTCGGCTCCCTCCCCGTCGGCATCTGGGACCCCAGCTGGACGGGCCTCCTGGCCGTGAACGCCCCCATCGCGGCGGCCTGCGCCTGCGACTTCGCCCTGGCAGCTCCGGTACGACGCCTCGGCCTGACCCGCTCCGGCGACTCCTCCGTACGCCTGGGCGAGGCCGCGGACGTCACCCTCACCGTGACCAACCCATCGCGTCGCCTCCTACGGGCCCGCCTGCGCGACGCCTGGCCACCGAGCAGCTGGGAGCCCGGCACAGAGGTCGCAGCGTCCCGCCACCGCCTCACGGTTCCCGCAGGCGAACGCCGGCGCCTCACCACCCGCCTGCGCCCGACCCGCCGCGGCGACCGCCAGGCGGACAGGGTGACGATCCGCTCCTACGGCCCCCTCGGTCTGTTCGCACGCCAAGGCACCCACAAAGTCCCCTGGACCGTACGGGTGCTGCCGCCCTTCACCAGCCGCAAACACCTCCCCTCCAAGCTCGCCCGCCTCCGCGAACTGGACGGCCGCACCAGCGTGCTCACGCGCGGCGAGGGGACAGAATTCGACAGCCTGCGCGAGTACGTCCCCGGCGACGACACCCGCTCCATCGACTGGCGCGCAACGGCCCGCCAGACCACGGTGGCCGTACGCACATGGCGTCCCGAACGCGACCGCCACATCCTCCTGGCCCTGGACACCGGCCGTACGTCCGCGGGCCGCGTGGGCGACGCCCCACGCCTCGACGCCTCCATGGACGCGGCCCTGCTCCTGGCAGCCCTCGCTTCCCGCGCCGGCGACCGGGTGGACCTGCTCGCCTACGACCGCCGCGTACGGGCCCACGTGCAGGGCCGCACAGCCCGCGACGTCCTCCCGTCCTTGGTCAACGCGATGGCCACACTCGAACCCGAACTGGTCGAACTGGACGCCCGAGGCCTGACGGCAACCGCACTCCGCACGGCTCCCCGCCGCTCGCTCATCGTGCTGCTCACAAGCCTCGACACCGCCCCGGTGGAAGAAGGCCTGCTCCCCGTCCTCTCCCAACTCACCCAGCGCCACACGGTCCTGATCGCCTCGGTCGCCGACCCACACATCGCCCAGATGGCCAGGTCCCGCGGCAACACCGAATCCGTCTACGACGCCGCAGCCGCGGCCCAGGCCCAGAGCGAACGCCACCGCACCGCGGAACAACTCCGCCGCCACGGAGTCACGGTCGTCGACGAGACACCGGATGAACTGGCGCCGGCACTGGCGGATGCATATCTGGCACTGAAGACGGCTGGTCGTCTGTAGGACAACGCCTGAACGACAAGGGGGCTCTTTCTGAAGAGCCCCAAAAACAACTGACCCCGAAACGCAGAAAACCCCCGGCCGGTATCCCCGGCCGGGGGTTTTCTCAAAATTTGTTCGGCGGCGTCCTACTCTCCCACAGGGTCCCCCCTGCAGTACCATCGGCGCTGTAAGGCTTAGCTTCCGGGTTCGAAATGTAACCGGGCGT
>NZ_JBICXT010000006.1:0-375149 GCF_043200415.1 Streptomyces sp. NPDC048419
ATCATCGGCTCCCTGGGCACGCTCTTCACCATCGTGTACGGCATGGCCGTCTAGCGTCCGCCGACGGCAGGCGCCCTGCAGTCCTTCCCGGGCCCCCCCCGGCCCCCCCCCCCCCCCCCCCCCCCCCGGGGGGCCCCCCCCCCGGCGGGGGGGGGGGGGGGGCCCGCCCCCCCCCCCCCCCCCCCCCCGGGACGGCCACCCCACCCCCGGCCACGGCGAGCACAAGGTCCGCATACCCCCCGACCCCCACCCGAGCCAGCGCCTGCTCATGCAACTGCGGGACCGGCGGCCGCCAGCCGCTTCGCAGGATCGTCGCCACCGCCTTCATGTACGCCGGCGCCGCCACCGCCCGCCGCGACGGCGGAGGCGGCGCGATCCGGCCGTAGACGGCGACGTTGCGCCCGCAGTCCAGCGGACGGGACCGCAGCCACTCCCAGGTCTCCGCGTCGGCGTGCAGATCGAGGACCAGCGTCGTGGAACCGGCCGCACGCAGCCGGAGTTCCTCCCGCACCCAGTGCCAGGGCAGCCCGGTGTACCGCACCGTGGAGGGCGTCGTACGGGCCAGGGCGAGGTGCGGCAGCCGCTGGCGCCGGTCGAGTTGCAGTTGCCCGGTGACGAACACGGTCAGCGGCCCGGGGGCCGCCGCCGCGGCCCGCAGCCGGGTGAGCACGGCCTGCGGCTCCAGCGGGTCGGCGAGTTCGACGACGTTCGCGGTGTCCGTGCCGGACAGCACGCCGGGTGCGACGGCCGCGAGGACGGGGAGCACGGACGCCGCGTCCACCAGACACCCCTTGCCCACCGGGGATGCGGCGAGCAACAGCACGGTCCCGGGCATCGTTCCCTCCCCATCCCCCGTCGATCACTTACGGCAAACCGTATCCGCTGCGGCTGCAAAGGTGGACCTCAGGACGGAGGCAGGACTCAGGACGAAGGTGGGCCTCAGGACCGCGATCGCCGTACCGCGAAGACCGTGGTGTCGTCCGCGAGGCGGTTCCCGCAGTGCCGCAGCGTGCCGTCCCGCACGCGGATGACCAGGCGCCGGGGTTCCACGAGGCGCGGGTCGGCGGCGACGGCGCGGGCGACGTCGCCGGCGAGCGGGTAGAACGCCCCCTCGCCGTCCCGCGCCTCGGTCACGCCGTCGGTGGTGAGCAGGACGGTCTCGCCGGTGGCGAGCGGCACACGGTGCACGTGCGGGCGTCCGTCGGCGGCGAGTTCGACGAGGCCGAGCGGGAGACCGTCGCCGGGCGGCAGGGTCCGTACGCCCCCGGGACCGACCAACAGCGGGGGATCGTGGCCGAACAGCACCACGTCCACCACGCCGGGCTCGTCGTCGGGAAAGTCGAGCAGCGCCGCGGTGGCGAAGCGGTCGCCGTCGCGACGGCCGAGCGCGGCCGTGTGCCCGCGGTGACGGATCATCCGCACCTCCAGGCGCTCGGCGACCGTCGCGAGGTCGGCCTCGTGATACCCGGCCTCGCGGAACGTGCCGAGCAGCGCGGCCGCCGCCTCGACCGCGCCGAGGCCCTTGCCCTGCACGTCGCCGACGAGGACGCGGGTGCCGCGCGGGCCGGGCTGGATGTCGTAGAAGTCGCCGCCGACGCGGGCCTCGCTGTCGGCGGCGAGATAGACGGCCGCGTGCTCCAGGCCGCTCCAGTCGGGGGGCAGCGGGCGCAGCACGGTGCGGCGGGTGGTCTCGGCGACGTCCCGCATGTGCAGCATGCGCTTCTCGCCGCGCACCCGCACCGTGCAGGCGAGGACGGCCAGCACGCCGCCGAGGGCGACCAGGATGAAGTCGGGCAGTCCGGTCTGGTACTGGTGCGGCCAGGCGTGGTCCGCCAGCACATAGGTGACCAGCGCCAGCACGGCGAAGGCGGTCGTGGCCCACACCCCGCAGATCGCGGCGGCGATGGCCGGCACGAGCGCGAGCCAGGAGATGACCCGGAACTCGCCCGTGGTGTTGAAGTCGACGAGCGTGATGGCCACGAGCAGCAGCGCGGGCGGCAGCCAGGCGACGCTGCGGCCCCGCACCCACAGCAGCTGGTGCCGCTGGAAAGCGTCGAGGTGCCCGGACCGTGGCAGCCGGTCGAGCACCTTCGTCATGGGGCCCAGCGAAACATGTCCCCGTTCGGTGCGCATCCGCTCTGTCGACCGACTTGCCAGGGCCTGCTCGCAGGTGTGCTCTGGTAGTCGGGGGCGAGGAGAGAGAGGAGTGCTCTCATGGCGCAAGCGGCACCGACGTCCGGCGGCATGATGGGACGGGTCAGGGCGAACCGGGCGGCACGTCCCACCCGGACACCGGATCTGTTCGACGAGCGGGTCCACACCGTGGGCCGGTACGGGATTCCCGTCGTCCTGGGGCTCCTCTACGGCTTCTGGGCGGCGGCCAACCGGCGCGGCGGCGGCGAGATCACCGGCTGGAACATCCTGTTCGGCTTCATCAGCGCGGCCGTGTTCATCGTGCTGTGCATCGCCGTCGCGACGTTCGCGCCCCTGCTCAAGCGCGAGTTGCACTCACTGGTGAAGTCCGCATTCGCCGGAGCCTCGGTCGCTTTCCTCTACAGCCAGACCGGCGAGTCGATCTACCGGTCGGTGGCGGTGGGCGTGATCGTCACGGCGGCCGTCTTCCTGGTGTTCTTCTACCGCTACTACACGCGTGAGGACGCCGTGGGCAACCGCGTCCGCTGACCGTGACGGGCGGCGCGCGGTAACCCGTTCGGCGCCGCAGCGCTCGCGCGCGGCGCCCCCGGGCCGTTGCCTTGAGGGGTGGCCCCACGTCCTGCGCGCCTGCGGAGCGCCCTGTCGGCGGCACTGATCGCCCTCGCCTGTCTGCTCGCCCCGTGCGGCGCGCTGGCGGCCTGGGCGGCGTACGACCTCGCCGACACGGGGCGCTACGTCACGACCATGGCGCCGCTGGCCGCGGATCCGGCCGTGCGGAACGCGATCGCGGACACCGTGGGCGCCGGGATCATGGACGAGGTCGACGCGCGGGTGGACGTGCGTCCGCTGCGGGGCGCCGTGCGCCCCTATGTGCACGACGCCGTCCACTCCTTCACCCGTACCGAGGCCTTCCGCCTGGCCTGGGACGCGGCGAACCGTGCCGTGCACGACGCCGTGCTGCGCGCCCTGCACGACGAGAGCGAGCACGACGTCACGGTGGACCTCGCCCCCGTCACCGCCCAGGTCAAACGTCAACTGGCCGTGGACCACGTCCCGTTCGCGAACCGCATCCCGGTCGAGCACACCGAGGTGTCGGTTCTGCCGGTCCAGGAACTGGACCGGCTCCGGAAAGGATTCCACGTGCTGGAAGTCGCCGGTTTCTGGCTGCCCGTCACGGCCGTCGTCCTGGCCGTCGCCGGGATCGCCGTCGCCACCTGCCGCCGCCGCGCCGTCACCGCGACCGCGCTCGGCACGGCGCTCGGCGGCGCGCTGCTCGCCCTCGCCGTGATGATCGGACGCCGCCTCACCCTGGCCGACCTGCCCGAGGAGGCCCATCAGCCGGCCGCGGGCGCGGTCTACGACGCCCTCACCGCCACCCTCCGCCAGGCCTCCTGGCTCCTGGTCGCCCTGGGCCTGACGGTCGCCCTGGCCACCTGGCTCACCGCCCGCCTGCGCCGCCCGCGAGAACCGTCGAGCCCCGCGCCGGATCCGGCGGAGCGACCGACCAGGGTCCGCATCTGACCCGCCCGCGGTACGGCCGGCGCGAAGCCGGCTCAGCCTCCGACCCGCCCCGCACCGTCCCGTGCCAGGACGGCGAGCGTCCCCAACGCCCGCTCCAGATCCGCGAGGGCGGCCGACGCGAGGCCGAGCCGGACCGCGTCCGGGGTGCGGCCGGGATCGACGCAGAAGGCGGGGCCGGGTGTGACGGCGATGCCGTGGGCTGCGGCCGCGGCGGTGAAGGTGTCCGCGCGCCAGGGGGCGGGCAGCTCCCACCACGCGAAGCAGGCGCGCGGGTCGGACCGGATGCGGAAGCCGCGGAGGCGCCCGGCGACCAGGCGCTGTCTGCGCGCCGCCTCCTCCCGCTTGGCCGCAACCAGCCGCGCCACCGTCCCGTCCTCGATCCACCGCACGCCCGCCTCCAGCGCGAACCGCCCCGCGCTCCACCCGCCGGACCGCACCGCGTCCGCGACGGCGGGCACCCGGTGCGCCGGTACGGCGAGGAAGCCGGCCGTCAGCCCGGGCGCGACCCGCTTGGAAAGACCGTCGACGACATGGCTGAGGTCGGGGGCGTGGGCGGCGAGAGGATCCGCCGGGTCCGCCGGGTCTGCCAGGAAGGACCAGATGCGGTCCTCCACGACGGGGATGTTCAAGTCGGTCACCGTGCGGGCGAGTTGGCGTCGCCGCTCCGGACCCGTCGTCGCCGACGTGGGATTGTGCAGCGTCGGCTGGACGTAGAGCGCGGACAGGGGAGCGGTGCGGTGCGCGGCCGCGACCGCTTCCGGGCGCAGCCCCTCCGCGTCCGTGGCCAGCGGCACCAGCCGGATGCCCAGCCGCGCCGCGATCTCCTTGACCAGCGGATACGTCAGCTCCTCGACCCCGACGCGGCCACCCGGCCGGACCAGGGAGGCCAGGGCGGCGGCGATCGCCTGGCGGGCGTTCCCGGTGAAGAGCAGCCGCCCGGGGTCCGGGCGCCAGCCGGGCGTGGCGAGCAGGCCGGCCACCGCCTCGCGGGCCTCCGCGGTGCCGTCCGCGGGGCCCGGGCGCAGGGCCTCGGCAAGGACGTCCGGCCGCAGAAGCGGGGCGAGGGCAGGCGCCAGCAGCTCCGACTGGCCGGACACGGAAGGGTAGTTGAGCTCCAGGTTCACCGGCGCCGCGGTGGCCGGCTCGACGAGCGCCCGCCCGGCCGGCCCCTCCACCGCGGCCCGCACGAAGGTGCCGCGGCCGACCTCGCCGACGACCAGCCCGCGCCGCACCAGTTCGCCGTAGGCCCGCTCCGCCGTGGACGCGGCGATGCCGTGCCGCCGGGCGAACCTGCGTTGCGCGGGCAGCCGTTCACCTGGCCGGAGCCGTCCGGCGGCGATGTCGTCCGCTATCCGGTCGGCGATACGCCGGTACGCGTCCATGAACCCCCCTGCCGACATTGCACCGAGGACAAAGATCTTATTGCACCGAGGAGTTGGGGCGTCCTAGGGTCGGCCACATGGCACCCTTCCTCTCGTACGAGGACAAAGGGCCGGATTCCGCACGGCTCCCCCTCGTCCTCGTCCACGGCCATCCCTTCGACCGCACCATGTGGGCACCCCAGCTGGACGCCTTCTCCGCCGAGCGCCGCGTCATCGCCCCCGACCTGCGGGGCTACGGCGCCTCCCCCGCATCCCCCGAGGTCACCCGCTTCGAGGAGTTCGCCCAGGACATCACCGCGCTGCTGGACGACCTGGAGGTGGGCGGGTTCGTGCTCGCGGGCCTGTCCATGGGCGGGCAGATCGCGATGGACCTCGTCCGCCGGTCCCCCCACCGCGTCCGCGGACTCGTCCTCGCCGACACCTTCCCGGCACCCGAGACCCCAAAGGGCGTCCGCGCCCGCCACGCCATGGCGGACCGGCTGCTGCGCGAGGGCATGCGCGGATACGCCGACGACGTGCTGGAGAAGATGGTCGCCCCGTACGCCGCCCCCCAGGTCAAGGCGCATGTCCACGCGATGATGACGGCCACCCGGCCCGAGTCCGCCGCGGCGGCCCTGCGGGCCCGGGCCGCCCGGCCCGACTACCGCCCCCTGCTGGCCCGGGTCACGGTCCCGGCCCTGGTGGTCGTGGGCGCGGACGACACCTACACCCCGGTCTCCGACGCGGAGGCCATGCACGCGGCCCTTCCCGACTCGGTCCTCCACGTCGTCGGGAACACGGCCCACATGCCGAACCTGGAGAGCCCTCAGGAGTTCAACGGCGTACTGGGGAAGTTCCTGGCGCGAGTCGACCCGGCTGGGGGATGATTCGGGCATCTCACTCGCGAGCGGAAGGCCGGGACGTGGACACTGCCACCGCCGAGTGGACCGCCGCGAGCGAGGACGAACCCGTACGGCACCCCGGCCGGCGCCTCGCCGCCTGGTGCGCCGGCCTGCTGCTCCTCGCCGTGAGCGCGGTCGTCGGCTGCCGTGTCGCCGACACGGACGGCATCACCCCGGTCCCCCAGGTCCTCGCCTTCCTGCCCTGGCTCCTCGTACCCGCCGCACTGGCGCTGCTGCTCACACTGCTCGCGCGATGGCGGCTCGGCATGGTGTGGGCGCTCGCCCTGCTGGGGCTGCTGGCCTGGTTCATCGAGCCGTACGGCAGGACGGACGACGCCGGTGGTACGCCGGTCGCCGAGTTCCAGGTGCTGACGTCGAACGTCGAGTTCGGGCGCGGCACCGGTTCGCTCGTGCCGGAGATCCGGCGGCACCGGCCCGCCGTCGTGTTC
Organism: Streptomyces sp. NPDC048419; assembly: GCF_043200415.1. NCBI lineage: Bacteria > Bacillati > Actinomycetota > Actinomycetes > Kitasatosporales > Streptomycetaceae > Streptomyces > Streptomyces sp. NPDC048419. The sequence continues at coordinate 6,388 of NZ_JBICXT010000006.1, forward strand.
GTCGAGGAGTGCGAGTACGGCTGCCAGGACACGCTGCGGCGGGAGTTCGGGACCGAGTATCCCTACCGGCAGGCCGTCGCGGCCGAGGGGTCCAAGGGGTCGGTCATCCTCAGCCGCTTTCCCCTCAAGGACACGGGCGGGGTGCGCGGCACCATGGGGATGCCCGGTGCCGTCGCCGATGTGGGCGGGCACGAGGTACGGCTCCAACTCGCCCATCCGATGCCGCCGTTGCCGGGACAGGTCGGCGTCTGGCGCCGGGAGCTGGGACGGTTGCGGGACACGGCCGCGTCCACCCGCACCCCGCTCGTCCTGGCCGGCGACTTCAACTCCTCGCAGGACCATGCCGCCTTCCGCCGCATCCTGGACACGGGGCTGAGCGACGCCGCCGCGCTCGCCGGGCACGACCGCACGCCGAGCTGGCCCGCCCGGCTGACCCCGACGTTCGGCACGCAGATCGACCACGTGCTGCTCTCCCGGGACTTCTCCGCGAGCAGCGCGCGCTTCCTGCGCCTGACCGGCACCGACCACCGCGCCCTCCTGGTGGACGTCACGCTTCACCAGCGCGGGCGCCCCTGAGCGCCCCGGAGCCCGGTGCTCATGATGAGCGCACGTCCCGCGAGTTCCCCATCGCTCGCGGACGCGGTCGCGGACACGTACCGCTATGTGGAGTGCGCCTTCGGCGAGGTGCTGGTCCCCGTCCGTACGGACCTCGCCGGGCCGGACGGCAGCGTGCTGGGGCCGCTGCGGCAGGAGGTGGCGGCGGCGCGGGCCATCGCGTCACCGCACTGAGGTCCGCCCGGACAGGCCGGTGCGGGCCGCCCTGTGCAGGAGGACGGCCCGCACCGTGGTGTGGGGGGTGGCGCCGCGAGGCCTAACGGCCGGACTTGTGCAGGGACTTCTCGCTCATCGCCTTGTCGAGCGCGGCGGCGAATCCGTTGGCCCACAGCTGGTCCACGCGGGCCCGCTCGTTGGCGTCCGGGTTGGGGTTGGTGCAGGACGGGCCGGGCCCGCCGCCGGACATCAGCTCGCTGCACGGGCCTTCGTAGTGGTCGGGCAGGCCGAGGACGTGGCCGGTCTCATGGGCGGCCACGCGCGTGGAGTCGTACTCCTGGTTCTGCGCGTAGTCGAGGAAGACGTAGCCACTGCCGTGACCGTCGGTCGAGGCGTACGAGCCGCGCGAGTCGTTGCCCTCGCGGTAGCTGAAGTCGGCGCCCGACGAACCGGCCTGGAGCTTCACGTTCGACTCCGCGCCGTTCCATATCTGGGCGGCGCGGGCTATCTGGGCGCTGAACGTCGGCGCCCCGGAGGGGTCGTAGGTGACCGTGACGGCGGCGGCGCTGCTCGGATGCGCGGCGCGCTTCTCGGCGACGGACTTCAGGACCGCCTGGAAGAACGCCCGGTTCGCCTTGGCCTCGGCGGCCGAGCCGGTGTAGCCGGAGTACGGTGCCGGAGCCGGGGACGCGGCGGCCGGAACCGCCGTGCCGAGGCCGAGGACCGCGAGGCCGACGCCGGCGGCCGCCGCCGTACGCGCGAACCTGGACCGGGACATGGATCGGGACATGGGCAGGGGAGTGCGCTGGTGCATCGATGACTCCTAGGTGGGGGTGAGTCAGTCGTCACCGGTGAGTGTGTGCGCCTGTGCGAGCGCTGTGATGATGCCAACCGGCGATAGCGCGGCCCTATCGCGATTCGGCCGGACGTCCTGATTCGCGTGTTCCTGCCGGGATTTATGCGTCTGGTGAAAGCTTTGATTCCGCTTTACGCTCCGAGGGCATGGACCTCGAGGTGCGACACCTCCGTGCGCTGTGCGCCATAGCCGACACCGGCAGCCTGCACCGTGCCGCGCGCCAACTGGGCGTCGCCCAGCCGTCGTTGAGCACACAGCTGCGCCGTATCGAGCAGGAGCTGGGCGGCGCGCTGTTCGTCCGCGCGCGCACCGGCTGCCGGCCCACCCCGCTGGGCAGCCTGGTGCTGAGCCGCGCCCGCCCGCTGGTGGCCGAAATGCGCTCCCTGGTCAGTGAGGCGCGGGCCGCCGCGACGGGCGGTCCCGAACTGCGCGTGGGCTCCACCGCGAGCAAGGCCCTGTCGGGCTGGCTGCGCCGGCTGCGCGCCCGCGGCCAGGACCCCACCCTGCACATGAACGTCTCCCCGAACGCCCTGCTGCGCATGGTCGCCGACGGCCAGCTCGACGTCGCCTTCGTGCACGAGGTCGAGGGCAGCTGGCTGCGCATGCCCGAGGGGCTGCGGCTGCGCGTCCTGGTCGAGCGCGAGCCGCAGTTCGTGTACCTGCCGGCCGACCATCCGGCGGCCGCGCACCCGGCGGTCGACGTCCGTGACCTCGCCGCCGACCGCTGGATGATCGACCCCACGGTGGACGGCGAGTGGGACGCCGTGCAGCACATGTTCCGCCGGGCGGAGATCAATCCGCACGTGCTGCACGGCGACTACCACACGGCCGCCGCGCTGGTCGCGACCGGCGAGGTGGTCACCATCTGCCAGCCGACCGCCGTCTCCCACGCCGACATGGTCGTACGCCGCCTCAAGGGCGACCCGCTCGGCGTCCGCCTGCTGCTGGCGGCCCGCACCGAGACGGACCTGGACGGCGCCCTGCCCGCACTGGAGGAGGCGTACTGGGAATCGGCCCGGCAGGCACCGACGTACCGGGAGTGGCTGGAACGCACGGGTACGAGCACTCCGGCCCCGGCGCTTCGGTAATTGCGGTGATCCGAGCGGCGGTTGAGGGGTGCTTGACACAACCGGTCACACTGTCCCTTGCCCCTCCCCAAGATCACCATCCGGGGCCGCTAACCTTACGTGTCCGTCCTGGCCAGGGATTTACGGGCATCAACTCACGCGAAGGGTTGCGCACATGGGCATTCTCACTCTCCTGCGGAATGCGTTCGGCAGGTCACGCAAAGGGCGTGCCGCCGAGGCAGAGGGTGCGGACCTAACCCCTTCGCGCTCTACGGAGCCGACGGTCCCCTCCCCGTCCCCCGAACCTCAGCCCCCCACCACAGCCCAGGTCCCCGAGCCCCGCTCGTCGACCACGGAGACCGACGACGAACACGACCTGGTCTCGGCGGCCTTCGACAACGTGACGGTCCCAAGACCGTCGGAACCCCTGGACGACGAGCCGCCGACGAGTCCGGCGGAGCCGGCGGCGGTGGCTGAGTCGCAGAAGTCGGCGCCGGAGCCCGCGGCCGTGGCGGAGAAGTCGGCGCCGGTGGCCGAAACCGAGCCTGCGGCCGTGGCGGAGAAGTCGGCGCCGGTGGCCGAAACCGAGCCCGCGGCTGTGGCGGAGAAGTCGGCGCCGGTGGCCGAAACCGAGCCCGCGGCCGTGGCGGAGAAGTCGGCGCCGGTGGCCGAAACCGAGCCCGCGGCCGTGGCGGAGAAGTCGGCGCCGGTGGCCGAAGCCGAGCCCGCGGCCGTGGCGGAGAAGTCGGCGCCGGTGGCCGAAGCCGCCGCCGAGCCGGTCGCCGAAGCGGAGGCCGAGGCGAAGGCGGAGCCGACGCCGGTCGAGGAGCCGGTTGCGGCGGATCCGAAGGCCGAGCCGACGCCGGCTGAGGAGCCGGTTGCGGCGGAGCCGGCGGCCAAGACTGAGCCGAAGACTAAGACCGAGGCGAAGGCTAAAGCCGAGCCGACGCCCGTCGCCGAGGAGCCGAAGTCCGAGCCGGAGGAGCAGCGGGAATCGGCCACGAAGGTCGCCCCCGAGCCCGCGCCCGAGCCCGTTGCCGAGAGCGCCCTGGAGCCGGTCGCGGAAGCCGAGCCCGAGCCGGTGGCCCAGGCCACCGAGACGGAGCTCGTCGCCAAGGTCGAGGAACCGGCACAGACCCCTGAGCCGGTCGCCGCGGCCGTAGACGGACCCGAGGCCGCCGACGGCGAGGAAGCCCCGCAGGGGCCACTCGCACCCGACGACGAGAGCGGTACGGGTGGTGCGGGTGGGAGCACGGCGGCCGAAGACGAAGCCGAGGCCGTGACCGCCGAAAAGACCGACGCCCCGGGCACCGCCCTCGCCAAGGCCGGCCTCACCGGCACCCGCGCGAAGACCTACCTCGTCCTCGACCGCTCCGCGAGCATGCGCGCGTACTACAAGGACGGCTCCGCCCAGGCCCTCGCCGACCAGACCCTCGCCCTCGCCGAGCACCTGGACCCCGACGCCCCGGACGCCACCCTCCACGTCGTCTTCTTCTCCACGGAAGTGGACGGCACCACCGACCTCACCCCCACCTCCCCCGAGAACGCCGTCGACGCCGCGCACGCGGACCTCGGCCGCATGGGCCGTACCAGCTACCACGCCGCCGTGGAAGCGGTCCTCGCCCACTACGACCAGCACGCCGCCCCCGGCACCCCCGCCCTCGTCGTCTTCCAGACGGACGGCGCCCCGGACGCCAAGACCCCGGCCACGAAGTCCCTCACCGACGCCGCGAAGTCCCACCCCTCGGTGTTCTTCTCCTTCGTCGCCTTCGGCGACCACGACAACAAGGCCTTCGACTACCTCCGCAAGCTGAAGACCGGCAACACGGCCTTCTTCCACGCGGGCCCGACCCCCAAGGAGCTCACGGACGCGGAGCTCTACGACGGCGTACTGATCGACTGGCGCCCGTAACCCCGTAGACCCCGTACAGCCGTCGGACGACAAGCGGCCGCCCCTTCCCACCCTGCAAAACGGGAGGCGGGCGGCCCACCCATGTCGGCTACGATTTCAAGGTTCGCAAAAGCAGCAGCACATCCGACCTGGGAGCAGCCCCCGATGGCTCGACACCTCATCACCAGCGCCCTTCCGTACATCAACGGAATCAAGCACCTGGGCAACATGGTGGGGTCCATGCTCCCGGCGGACGTGTACTCCCGCTACCTCCGCCAGCGCGACCACGACGTCCTGTACATCTGCGCGACGGACGAGCACGGCACCCCGGCCGAGCTGGCCGCGAAGGAGCAGGGCCTGCCGGTCGACGAGTTCTGCACCCAGGCCCACGACGCCCAGAAGGCGGTCTACGACGGCTTCGCGCTCGCCTTCGACTACTTCGGCCGCAGCTCGAGCCCGCAGAACGTCGAGATCACCCAGCACTTCGCGCGCCGCCTCAACGAGAACGGCTTCATCGAGGAGCGGGCGATCCGCCAGGTCTACAGCCCGACCGACGGCCGCTTCCTCCCGGACCGCTATGTGGAGGGCACCTGCCCCCACTGCGGCTACGACAAGGCGCGCGGCGACCAGTGCGAGAACTGCACCCGCGTCCTGGACCCGACCGACCTGATCAACCCCCGCTCGGCGATCTCCGGCTCCACCGAACTGGAGGTCCGCGAGACCAAGCACCTCTTCCTCCTGCAGTCGAAGCTCCAGCACGAGGTCGAGGAGTGGGTCTCCCGCCACGAGGACGACTGGCCGCAGCTCGCCTCCTCGATCGCCCGCAAGTGGCTGAACGAAGGCCTGCACGACCGCGCCATCACCCGCGACCTGGACTGGGGCGTCCCGGTCCCGTCCGACACCTGGCCGGAGCTGGCCGCCGAGGGCAAGGTCTTCTACGTCTGGTTCGACGCCCCGATCGAGTACATCGGCGCGACGAAGGAGTGGTCGGACCTCGACCCGGACAACCGCGACTGGAAGTCGTGGTGGTACGACGTCGACACGGACGTCCGCTACACCGAGTTCATGGCGAAGGACAACGTCCCCTTCCACACGGTGATGTTCCCGGCCACCGAGCTCGGCGTGCGCGAGCCGTGGAAGAAGGTCGACTACGTCAAGGCCTTCAACTGGCTGACGTACTACGGCGGCAAGTTCTCCACGAGCCAGAAGCGGGGCGTCTTCACCGACCAGGCGCTGGAGATCCTGCCGGCGGACTACTGGCGGTACTTCCTCATCGCCAACGCCCCGGAGTCGGACGACTCGTCCTTCACCTGGGAGCACTTCACGGCGACGGTGAACAAGGACCTCGCCGACACCCTCGGCAACTTCGTCAACCGCGTCCTGTCCTTCTCCAAGAAGCGCTTCGGCGAGGAGGTCCCGGCGGGCGGCGTGCCCGGCGAGGCGGAGGCGAAGCTGGGCGGGCAGATCGCCGAGCTCCTCGCCGAGTACGAGGCGCAGATGGAGTCCCTCCAGTTCCGCAAGGCGGCGGCGGCGCTGCGCGCCCTGTGGTCGGCCGGCAACTCCTACCTGGAGGAGAAGGCCCCCTGGCTGGAGATCAAGACGGACAAGGACGGCGCGGCCCTCACCCTGCGCACCGCGATGAACCTCATCCACCTGTACGCGGTGGTCTCGGAGCCCTTCATCCCGACGACGTCGGCCGCCATGCGCCAGGCGTTCGCCCTCAAGGACGACACCGCGACCTGGGTGACCCCCGAGGAGGCGAAGGCCCTCACCGCGGTCCCCGCCGGCACCCCGTTCACGGTCCCGCCTGTGCTCTTCGCAAAGCTGACGGACGAGGATCTTCAGGCCTACAAGGAGCGCTTCGGCGGCGAGCCGCAGTAATTCGTTGCCGTAGTCAACCGGCCCCCGGTTCCGGAGTGTTGCAGCTCACCCTTATGGTTTCCGCCATGGCAGTCCCAGAGGTCATTCCGATCGCCTACGCGCCGAGGCACCGTACCGAGAGCATCGGACGGTACGCAGACGGTCAGTTCCTGGCGTCGGTCACCTATGCGTTCCCCGAAGGGTTCCGCCCCGACGACGGCTGGGAAGAGCACAAACGCCTCTACACCGTGCTCCATCTCTTCGACGCCGAGGGCCACTACCGCGACTCCGAGATCTGGTGCGCCGGCACCTGGGCCGAGCAGCAGCGCGACCCGGACGGCGACGGCTCCGTGCTCGCCCGCGCCCGGGTCCATCTGGCCAAGCTCCTGCGCAGCCTCCCGCGCCGCTCGTACACGGACATCGCCGTCCGCCCCTTCCGCGTCACCGTGGACGGCGTCCTGTTCGGCCTGCTGACCGGCGAGGAGGACGGCGAGGCGTGGGCCGAGCTGTACCCGGACCACCTCGGCTTCGGTGAACCATGGGACGGCACCTACGACACGTGACCGGGGTTTCGCCCCGGCCACGCGCGCACCGGCTGCCTACGACGACGCCGAGGCCGACGCCGAGGCGCCCGGCTGCACCGCGTCGTCCGTGCCGTCATGGGTCTGGTCGGGGTCGACGCCGACCGTGATCGACGCGCGCACGCCCTTCGCGATGCGCTTCTTGTCGTACGCCAGCCTGAGCAGGCCGCCGGTGGTGCCGCTCTGGTCGTAGATCGTGTCCTCGGTGAGCGTGGTGCGCTCGGTGGTGCTGGTGGAGTAGGGCTCCACCTTCGCGGAGGCGAGGACCGCCTCCTCGGCGAAGAAGAACTGGCCGGTGTGGCAGCTGTGGCCGCCCTCGTAACCGGCGTCCGTCCAGGTGCCGTCCACATGCACCTTGGCGTGGATGTGGACGCAGCGGCCCCGGTACCAGCCCGGGAAGATCGTCTTGAAGGTGACCCGGCCCTGCCGGTCGGTCTTCCAGGTGCCGCGCAGGTAGCGCTTCTCGTCCGTTGGCTCCTCGTGGCCGCCACCGCCGGTCCCGCCGGACGGCGGCGCGCCGGTAGGGGTCCCGGTCGGCGTGCCGGAGGGCGCGTCGGTCGGCGCGCTGCCGCCGCCGGTCGACAGGCTCTCGTAGCCGGAGTAGATGCCCAGCGCGTCGCAGTGCCAGATGTCCACGGCCGCGTTCCGGACCGGCTTGCAGGTCTCGGAGTCGATCACCTTGAGGCTGAGCGTGAGCGGGATGCCCTCCTTGTCCTCGGTGATGTCCCGGCGGATCTTGTCCGCGTCGATGTAGTACGGCCCCTCGGTGGTCTCGGAGGTGAGCTTGTAGCAGGCCTCGGCACTGCTGCCGCTCGCCGAGGCGTCGGTGGCCGGCTCGTCCGCTGAGGCGTTCAGGGCGAAGCCTCCTCCGATGCCCACCGCCGCCGCGGCGCCCGCGCCCACGGCTACGACCTTGCGGCGCGTCAGGTCCTTCTTGTGTTGCGGCTCTTCGGCCGTCTGCTTTCCCGTCATGGGCGGCGAAGGTAGGAGTGGCGCCTGTCAGGAGCGTGGGAAAGGACTGTGGAGAGCCATGAATCCTTCAGGTCGGCTCGAAACCACCGTGGGATTCGCGCCATCCCCGGGCAGAGCACCGTGTCCCAGCGCCCTCGCGCGCCGTCCGGACGTGCCGCAGGCCCTCCTGTGCGATGCGAGTGGCCCGCTCGTACTCCGCCGTCGTACGGGCCTGCGCCAGCAGGGCCCGGGCGGTGCGATGGCACTCCGCGGCCTCCGTCAGCGCCCGCCCCGCCGCGGCGTCGGCACCCGCCCAGCTCGCCGCGCCCGGCGGGGCGAGGCCGGCGGCCAGCCGGAGCAGCAGGCGGTGGGCCTCGGCCTCCGCGTCCAGCCGGGACGCACCCCGTGCGCCCCGCGCCCGGCGCACGGCCGTGCACACCGCCCCTGCGATCAGCAGCGCCGCCAGTGCGATCGCGTACCCCATGGCTCACCTCCCGCGTGCGTGTGTCCCTCCCCCTATGACACGACTGGCCGCTGTGCACCCTCCCCGGGCCTGCTGTGGGCTTCCGGTGAGCTCGTCCGGGGCGGCCCCGCACGCGAAAGGGCCCGGGACCGTCGCCGGTCCCGGGCCCTAAGAATCCGCGCCGGGGTTACTTCGGCTGCGGCTTGCGCACCGACAGGTGCAGCTCCCTCAGCCGCGCCTCCTCCAGCTCCGTCGGCGCGCCCATCATCAGGTCCTGGGCGTTGCCGTTGAGCGGGAAGGCGATGGTCTCGCGGATGTTCGGCTCGTCGGCGAGGAGCATCACGATGCGGTCGACGCCGGGCGCGATGCCGCCGTGCGGCGGGGCGCCGAAGCGGAAGGCGCGCAGCATGCCCGCGAACTTCTCCTCGACGGTCTCGCGGTCGTAGCCCGCGATCTCGAAGGCCTTCAGCATGATGTCCGGCTCGTGGTTCCGGATCGCGCCGGAGGACAGCTCCACGCCGTTGCAGACGATGTCGTACTGCCAGCCGAGGATGTCCAGCGGGTCCTGGGTCTCCAGGGCCTCCAGGCCGCCCTGCGGCATCGAGAAGGGGTTGTGCGAGAAGTCGATCGTGCCGGTCTCCTCGTCCTTCTCGTACATCGGGAAGTCGACGATCCAGCAGAAGCGGAAGACGCCGTCCTCGAACTGCCCGGCGCGCTTGGCGGCCTCGACCCGCACCGCGCCCATGATCTTGGAGACCTCGTCGAACTCGCCTGCGCCGAAGAACACGGCGTGACCGGCGGCGAGCTGCAGCCGCTTGGTCAGCTCGGCGACGTTCTCCTCGGTGAGGAACTTGGCGATCGGGCCGGTCAGCGAACCGTCCTCGGCGACCCGCACCCAGGCCAGGCCCTTCGCGCCCTGGGAGACGGCGAAGTCACCCAGCTGGTCGAAGAACTTGCGCGGCTGGTCCTGGACCGCCGGGACGGGCAGCGCGCGCACGTGCTTGCCCGCGAACGCCTTGAACTCCGAGCCCTCGAAGACGTCGGTGATGTCGACGAGTTCGAGCTTGGCCCGCAGGTCCGGCTTGTCGGAGCCGTACTTGAGCATCGCCTCGCGGAACGGGATCCGCGGGAAGGGCGAGGTGACGTGCCGGCCGCCCCCGAACTCCTCGAAGAGCTCGGTCATCAGCTTCTCGACCGGCTGGAAGACGTCCTCCTGCTCGACGAAGGACATCTCGATGTCGAGCTGGTAGAACTCGCCCGGCGAACGGTCCGCACGCGCGTCCTCGTCCCTGAAGCAGGGCGCGATCTGGAAGTAGCGGTCGAAGCCGGAGATCATCAGCAGCTGCTTGAACTGCTGCGGGGCCTGCGGCAGCGCGTAGAACTTGCCGGGGTTCAGGCGCGAGGGGACGACGAAGTCGCGGGCGCCCTCGGGGGAGGTGGCGGACAGGATCGGCGTCGCCATCTCGTTGAAGCCCAGCGCGGTCATCTTGTGGCGGATCGCCGAGATGACCGACGTACGCAGCAGGATGTTGCGGTGCATGCGCTCGCGGCGCAGGTCCAGGAAGCGGTACTCCAGACGCCGCTCCTCGTTGACCCCGTCCTCGGCGTTGATCGTGAAGGGGAGCGGGGCCGCGGCGCCGAGCAGCTCGACCTCGCCCACCTCGACCTCGATCTCACCGGTCGGCAGATCCGGGTTGACGTTCTCGGCGCCGCGGGAGACGACCGAGCCGTCGATACGGACCGTGGACTCCTTGGTGACCTTGTCGAGGGCCTCGTAGGCGGCGGTGCCGGGGCGCGCGACGAGCTGCGTGATGCCGTAGTGGTCGCGCAGATCGATGAAGAGGATGCCGCCCAGGTCGCGCCGATTGTGCAGCCAGCCACTCAGCCGGACGTCGGTGCCGACGTCAGAGGAGCGGAGCTGGCCGCAGGTGTGGGACCTGTACCGATGCATCGTCGTTCATCCAGTCTTCGCGGATCGGGGGCACGTTTCACGTGAAACACCCCCAGCGTACCGGGCACCCCAAGATCGGCTCCCCACCATTAAGAGGTGGCGATCGGTGGCACTTGAGGATCTCCTCTCCATAAAGTGGGGCAATGCGCACTGGTGAGCCTCTGCCCGCCGTGGGGGAGGTCCTCGCCGCCCTCGCGACCGGCATGTGGCACTGGGACACCGCCACCGACAAGGTCACGGTCGATGCCGAGGCCGCTCGGCTGCTCGGCCTGCCCGCCGAGGAGACCACCCTCACGGAGGCCCAGGCCAGGGCCCGTCTCCATCCGGTCGACTGGAACGAGATCACGGGCGTGGTCGGACTGGCCGTCGCCGAGGGCACGCTGGCCGAGGTGCGGATCCGGATCATGGACGAGCACGGCCGGGTGATCCGTGTCGTCCGCTCCCGCTCCAAGCCGTCGTTCGACCCCGAGAAGCGGGCCTTCCAGCTGATCGGCACCCTTCAGGAGGTCGCCGAGCCGACGCCGGGCACACCGGCCGGGCGCAGCGCCGTCACCGGCGACTGGCGGCGCTCCCGGGAGGCGTTCCTGCTGGACGCGGGCCGTGCGCTGGCCGAGGCGCGGTCGACGGCGGAGGTGCTGCGGGTGGCGGCGGGTCTGTCGATGCCGGGGTTCACCCCGGACGGGCTCGCGGTCTTCGGCGTCGAGGGCGACCGGCTGACGATCATCGGCCACCACGGGCACCAGCCCGGCGATGACGGCCCCTTCTCGCACATGTCCCTGGACACGGACTACCCGGCCGCCGAGGTGGCCCGCACCGGCCGTGCCGTCTACATCTCCACCCCCGATCAGTACAAGGCCCGCTACCCGGCCACCTGGCCGCTCGCCTCCTCGTTCGGCCGCCACTCCTGGGCCTTTCTGCCGCTGACCGTGGCCGGGCGCACGATGGGCGCCTGGATGGCGGCCTTCGCCTACCCCGTCACCTTCAATCCGGACGAGCGGTCCGTGCTGACGACGGTGGCCCGCATGCTGGCCCAGGCGCTGTCCCGGGCCGGCGCCGCCGAGACCGAGCGCGCGCTGACCGACGGCCTCCAGCGCTCGATGCTGCCGACGCTCGGCCCGCAGATACCGGGTATGAGCGTCGCCGCCCGCTACGTGCCCACCGGCGGCGGCCTCCAGGTGGGCGGCGACTGGTACGACATGATCCCGCTGCCCGGGGGCCCCTCCACCGGGGCGGGACGGATCGCCCTGGTCATCGGCGACGTCCAGGGCCACGACGTCCGGGCGGCCGGCCTGATGGGCCAGCTGCGGATCGCCCTGCGGGCCTACGCCTCCGAGGGCCACCGCCCCGACGCGGTGCTCTCCCGCGCCTCGCGCTTCCTCCACGGCATGACGGACGGCGTCACCGAGGACGACGCGTTCAACGACCTGCGCTTCGCGACCTGTCTGTACGTGGAGGCCGACCCGGCGACCGGCACCCTTCACATCGCCCGCGCCGGGCACCCCGACCCGGCGATCCGGATGGTGGACGGCACGGTGCTGGCCCGGCCGACGGCGGGCGGCCTGCCGCTCGGCATCGACCCGGACGCCGACTACCCGACCACCCGGATCACCCTCGAACCCGGCGAGACCATGCTGATCTGCACCGACGGTCTGATCGAGACCGGCGGGCACGACCTGGAGAGCGGCTGGCAGCGGCTGCGCACGATCCTCGAGGAGCACAAGGGTGATCTGGAGGAGCTGGCGGACGCCCTGGTGCAGGGCGTGCACGGGCCCTCCTCGCACCACACCACCGGCCCGTTCGCCGACCGGCGCGAGGACGACATAGCCGTACTGCTGCTGCACCGGCCGGGGGAGAGCAGCGGCGAGACCCTGTTCGCGCCGCCGCCCGTGCGCCGCACCATGCTGTCCGTCGCGCAGGCCGAACCGGAGCGGGTGGCGGTGGCCCGCCAGCAGCTGCGCGAGCTGCTGCACGACTGGCTCTCGCCGGACCAGGTCGACTCGGCGGTGCTGCTGGTCTCGGAGATGCTCACCAACGTCCTGGTGCACACCGACGCCGACGCCCTGCTGCTGGCCGAGGTGCGCGGCGAGCCCGGCAGCCGCCGGATGCGCGTCCAGGTCACCGACACCAGCGACGCCCTCCCGCACAAGCGCCGCCCCGGCGAACTGGCCTCCTCCGGTCGCGGCCTGGTCCTCATGGAACTCCTCGCCGATGCCTGGGGCGTGGACCCTCAAGGTGAAGGCAAGAGCATCTGGTTCGAGCTCTACGAGTCCGACGCCTCGGCCCCGGAGGAGCCGGACGGCTCACTCCCGGGATAGCGCGCCCGCAGTTCGTGGACGACCCCGAAGGCCGCCGCCGTGAGGGGTACGGCGAGCAGCATGCCGAGGATGCCCGCCACGGACGCTCCCGCCGTGATCGCGAGCAGCACCACCGCGGGGTGCATCTGCACCGTCCGGCTCTGGATCATCGGCTGGAGCACATGCCCCTCCAGGACCTGCACGGCAAGGACGACCCCGAGCGCCCACAGCGCGATCACGAAACCCCGATCCGCCAGGGCGACCAGCACGGCCACCGCACCGGAGAGGAAAGCGCCCAGGTAGGGGACGTAGGCACCGACGAAGACGAGCGCACCGAGTCCGACGGCACCGGGCACGTCCAGCACCAGCAGCCCGACAGTGATGCAGACGGCGTCGATGAGCGCGATGAGGGTGGCGCCGCGCATGAACCCCTCGACGGCCTCGAAGGCCCGTCGCGCCATGGCCTCGAGCGTGTCGCCGCTTTGGCCCGGCGCGATGCCGCGGATCAGGCCGACGGCTCTGGGCGCGTCCCGCAGGAAGAAGAAGACGAGGAACAGGGCGAGCACGGCCATGGCGATGCTCTCCCCGACCACGCTGACCCCGCTGATGACGTTGGAGGCGGCCGTACCGCCGAACTTGCCGAGCAGGTCCTTCGCGTTGGAGGCGAGATCGTCCAGCGAGGTCCCGGCGGCGCCGAAGCGGTCGGCGACCCCCTAACCCGCGTCCTTCAGCGAGGCGATGATCTGGTCCCCGGTGTCGATGAGCGCGGCAACAACGATGTACACGGCCCCGCCGACGACAGCCAGGACAGCCACACATGTGAGCCCGGCCGCCACGGACCGGTTGACCTTCGCCTTCACCAGCCGCCGGTGCAGCGGCCTGAGGAGCGCCGTACCCAGCAGCGCGAGCAACACCGGCGTGACGGCGGTCCTGAGCTCCGCGCAGAGCCGGATGCCGACGTACACGACCCCGGTTACCAACAAAATGACGGCACACCAGGCGGCGAGACGGCGGACGGGGCCGGGTAGCAGCGATTGCGGGGGCGCCTGCATCCTTCCATCTGGCCATACGTCAGTCCCAGGGTCGCGCAGGCACAGCCGAACGAGGCGCCCCCGTTTTCCCACTGTTCACGCTTCAACTGCCGGGCCCACCAGCGCAGATCACTTTACGCAATCGACTGCGACACCCCTCAGCGATCACTTAGCGTTCGCGGTAACAAACAACCCCGGTCGGGTGTTACCAGCACCCGCCGGGGTCTCACCACAGGATCGACAGGACCGATCTGATGGATATCAGCGACTCTAACGCCGCCCTGCCCGCTCCCGACCGCCTCGTGGCTACCGGGATGGCGATTCACGCAGCCGTGTACGTACGACAGTCCGAGCGCCGAGCCACCGGCAGCGAAGCCAGCACCGCTGCGCAGCGCGACGAGTGTCTGAAGGCCCTGCAGCGATGGGACGTTCGGCCGGCCCGCGTCGAGGTGTACGAGGACCTGGGGGTAAGCGCCTTCAAGAACGTGACGCGCCCCGCATACGAGCAGCTGCTGCGTGATGTACGAGCCGGACGCATCAACGTGATCATGGTGCACTACATGTCCCGGCTCAGTCGGAAGACCGCCATGGAGACCTTCGACGAACTTCGCCCCCTGCTCTTGAACCGGGTTCGAATCGTCAGCGTCGGCGAGCATCGCGAGTTCCACGCGGACAACCAATTCGCCCTCATGGAACTCCTGTTCAAGCTTCAGGCCAACCACGAAGAGAGTCTGAACAAGAGCGTCGCCGTCAAGGCCGCGAAGGCCCTGGAGGCCGGCTTGGGCGGCTACACGGGCAAGGCCCCCTTCGGCTTCACTCTCGTCCACGAAACACGAATGGCTGCCGACGGCCGACCGGTGAACGTAAAGATCCTCACGCCCGATGCGGAGCACGAAGCACCCGTCGTCCGCCGCATCGTGGAGATCGTCGAGACGTGGATCACGACGGACGACACATCCGGCTCGTGCTGGAAAATTGCCCGTCAACTCGAAGCGGAAGGACACCTGACGCGCGGCCAGAGGACCCTGCAGCAACGCCGAGACGCACGCTGGGAAGACAAGACCGTAAAACGCATTCTGACCGACCCGCGTATCGCCGGATTCGCCTGCGAGGGCGCGTACGGCTTCCGCCGGGACGGTACGCCGAGCAACAAGATCGTCGAGTACCGGATCATCAGGGACGGCAACGGTGACCCCGCATCGGCGTACACACCGATCGTCAGCCCTGAGCGTTGGCGCCGCGTGCAGGAGTGGGTCGAAAATCGCCACCCAGGCGGGGACTGGCAAGGCAAGCCGTCAGGCGTCCTATCCGCGATGAAGCTCCTCTACTGCGAATGCGGCGCGCTCATGACTTATGGCGGAAGCGGCGGCAAGAAGCACTATCGGTGCCGTCGGCGGGTCGTGAAGCCCGGACAGCACACCGGCGGCGTGACCATCGGAGCCAAGGGCGTCGAGGAGTATCTGGCACACCGGATTCTGGCCCTGGTGGTGGCCCCAAGGAGCGACGGAGCGGCGATGAACGTTCTCGCCAACGCGTCGTCGCGGTATGCACGCGACCAAGAGCAGCAGGAGCCTGCGCAGGTCACACAGGAGCGAGACGATCTCTTGGCCGAACGGTCCAACCTGCGGCACGCACGGCTGCAGCATCACGCGGACAAGCAACGCACGATACTGAAAGGCGGCTTTGCCGACGCCTTGGCGCGAGACGAGTGGGACGAAGCCGACCGCATCCTCGCTGATCGCATGAGGGCGCTTGACGCCCGCATCGCAACGCTGGAGAACAGCACGCGAATGGAACTGCCCTGCTCGGTCTGGCTGCCACAAGACGGATCGGACCCGATCGGACCCGGGTCATGGTGGGGGCAGACCACCCGCGACGACAAGCGCGCCTTCCTCCGGCTCTTCCTGGACCGTGTGGAGGTCCGCAAGGCCTACCGGCACGCCGGACAGGGCGTACCCGCCTGCTCACGCGTCAGCATCACGTGGGCGGGTGGCGCGAACCTCGATGGCCCGCCAGATGCCGGGAAGCCTCCCGAGAGCGCCTGAGCAGCGGCCCGGCACTCGGCTTCCCGGCAGCCCCCGCCATAACGCTCCATGTCGTGGCGGGGGCTTGTCCGGGCCACGATGCGGCTCTCGGACTGCAGAGGATCTACAGGCCGCCCTCCGTCATCCCGTGCACCGCGGGGATCGTCCCCAGGCGGCCCTTCTGGAAGTCCTCGAAGGCCTGCTGGAGTTCGTCACGGGTGTTCATGACGAAGGGGCCGTAGTGCGCCATGGGCTCACGGATCGGCTGCCCGCCCAGGAGCACGACCTCCAGGTCCGGCGTGTTGGAGTCCTGCTGCTCGTCCGCGCGGACGGTCAAGGAGCCGCCGGCGCCGAAGACCGCCGTCTGACCCAGGTGGACCGGGCGGCGCTCGGCGCCCACGCTGCCGCGCCCGGCCAGGACGTACGCAAGGCCGTTGAAGTCCGCGCGCCACGGCAGCGTGATCTCCGCGCCCGGCGCCAGGGTCGCGTGGACCATCGTGATCGGCGTGTGCGTGATGCCGGGGCCCTGGTGGCCGTCCAGTTCGCCCGCGATGACGCGGAGCAGCGAACCACCGTCCGGCGAGGTCAGCAGCTGCACCTGGCCGCCACGGATGTCCTGGTAGCGCGGGTCCTTCATCTTGTCCTTGGCGGGCAGGTTGACCCAGAGCTGAAGGCCGTGGAAGAGGCCGCCGGACATGACGAGCGACTCGGGCGGGGTCTCGATGTGCAGCAGGCCGGAGCCCGCCGTCATCCACTGGGTGTCGCCGTTCGTGATGGTGCCGCCGCCGCCATTGCTGTCCTGGTGGACGAACGTTCCGTCGATGATGTACGTCACGGTCTCGAACCCCCGGTGCGGGTGCCAGGGGGTCCCCTTCGGCTCGGATGGCCCGTAGTCCACCTCGCCCATCTGGTCCATCATGATGAACGGGTCGAGGTACTTGTAATTGATCCCGGCGAACGCCCTGCGCACCGGGAAGCCCTCGCCCTCGAAACCGCTCGGCGCGGTCGTGACGGCGAGCACGGGACGTGCCACGGCATCGGCCGGCGCGGTCACGCGCGGCAACGTCAGCGGGTTCTCGACGGTCACTGCAGGCATGTCGGTACCTCCTTGTGTGCGACCAGTTTAGTTGAGTATTAAACTTTCTGCCACCCACAACAGAGGGAGCCCGGAGGGCATTCCCTCCGGGCTCCCTGGGGTGGGTGTCAGCCGTACATCCGGCGCATCGCGAACTCGACCATCTGCTCCACGGCCTTCGCGTCGAAGACCATCCGGTGCTCGCCCTCCATGTCGACGACGAAGCCGTAGCCGGTGGGCAGCAGGTCGATGACCTCGGCCCCGGTGATCACGAAGTACTTGGACTCCTTGCCGGCGTACCGGCGCAGCTCCTTGAGGGAGGTGAACATCGGGATCACCGGCTGCTGGGTGTTGTGCAGCGCGAGGAAGCCGGGGTTGTCGCCGCGTGGGCAGTAGACCTTCGACGTGGCGAAGACCTGCTGGAAGTCCTCCGCGGACAGCTGGCCGGTGGTGAAGGCCCGCACCGCGTCGGCGAGCGACGGCGGGGACGGCTCGGGATACAGCGGTGGCTGCTGCCCGTAGCCGCCCGGGCCCGGCGGCGCCTGGGCGTACTGCTGCTGAGTACCCGCACCCACGTTCTGGTCGTAGCCGTACATGAGCGCAAGAGTACTGAGTCACAGATGACCCATTCGGGGTTGCTTCTTATTACCGACGGGTAGCATCATCGTAGCTACTTGTTGGTACGTGAACTAGAAGCAGCGCGAGGGTCCACAACCAGTGCCTCGCCGATATCTCTCAACGGAGCCGTCGCCATGGGGCACTACAAGTCGAATCTCCGCGACATCGAGTTCAACCTGTTCGAAGTCCTCGGACGGGACAAGGTGTACGGCACCGGGCCGTTCGCCGAGATGGACTCCGAGACCGCGAAGAGCATCCTCGAGGAACTGACCCGGCTCGCGGAGAACGAGCTGGCGGACTCCTTCGCGGACGCAGACCGCAACCCGCCGGTCTTCGACCCGGAGACGAACACCGCTCCCGTCCCGGAGACGTTCCGCAAGAGCTACAAGGCCTTCATGGACTCGGAGTACTGGCGCCTGGGCCTGCCCGAGGAGATAGGCGGCACCACCTCCCCGCGCTCCCTGATCTGGGCGTACGCGGAGCTGGTGCTCGGCTCGAACCCGGCCGTGTGGATGTACGCCTCCGGCCCGGCCTTCGCCGGCATCCTCTTCGACGAGGGCAACGACGTACAGAAGCACATCGCGAAGATCGCCGTGGAGAAGACCTGGGGCTCCACCATGGTGCTGACCGAGCCCGACGCGGGCTCCGACGTCGGCGCCGGCCGCACCAAGGCGGTCCAGCAGGAGGACGGCTCCTGGCACATCGAGGGCGTGAAGCGCTTCATCACCTCCGGTGAGCACGACATGGAGGAGAACATCCTCCACTACGTCCTCGCCCGTCCCGAGGGCGCCGGCCCCGGCACCAAGGGCCTGTCCCTCTTCCTCGTCCCGAAGTACCTCTTCGACTTCGAGACCGGCGAGCTGGGCGAGCGCAACGGCGCGTACGCGACGAACGTCGAGCACAAGATGGGCCTGAAGGCCTCCAACACCTGCGAGATGACGTTCGGCGACCGGCACCCCGCCAAGGGCTGGCTGATCGGCGACAAGCACGACGGCATCCGCCAGATGTTCCGCATCATCGAGTTCGCCCGCATGATGGTCGGCACGAAGGCGATCTCGACGCTGTCGACCGGCTACCTGAACGCGCTCGAGTACGCCAAGGAGCGCGTCCAGGGCCCCGACCTGGCGAACTTCATGGACAAGTCCGCGCCGAAGGTCACCGTCACGCACCACCCCGACGTGCGCCGCTCGCTGATGACGCAGAAGGCGTACGCCGAGGGCATGCGCGCGCTGGTCATGTACACCGCCTCGATCCAGGACGACATCCAGGTCAAGGAGGCGAACGGCGAGGACGCCAAGGCCGAGAACGCGCTCAACGACCTGCTCCTGCCGATCGTGAAGGGCTACGGCTCCGAGAAGGGCTACGAGCAGCTCGCCCAGTCGCTGCAGACCTTCGGAGGCTCCGGCTTCCTGCAGGAGTACCCGATCGAGCAGTACATCCGCGACGCCAAGATCGACACCCTCTACGAGGGCACCACCGCGATCCAGGGCCAGGACTTCTTCTTCCGGAAGATCGTCCGCAACCAGGGCGCCGCGCTGAACTCGCTCGCCGAGGACATCAAGAAGTTCCTGGCGCTCGGCGAGGGCGGCGAGGAGCTGGCGGGCGCCCGCGAGTACCTGGCGAAGGCCGCCGTCGAGCTGGAGGCCATCGTCGGCCTGATGCTGACCGACCTCGCGGCCACCGAGCAGGACGTCAAGAACATCTACAAGGTGGGCCTGAACACCACCCGCCTGCTCATGGCCTCCGGTGACGTGGTCGTCGGTTACCTGCTGCTGAAGGGTGCCGCGATCGCCGCCGAGAAGCTTCCGACTGCGGCCGGCAAGGACAAGGCGTTCTACCAGGGCAAGATCGCGGCGGCGAAGTTCTTCGCGGCGAACGTCCTGCCCGGCGTCACCGGCGCGCGCAAGCTCGCCGAGGGTGTCGAGCTGGACCTGATGGAGCTGGACGAGGCCGCGTTCTAGCCCACCCGCCAGGGGTTCCGGCAGCCCGGCTTCTGGGTAGCCAGAATTCCATATCGCCCTCACGAGGGCCCGCTCCCAGGACGAGGAGTGGGCCCTCGTACGTCGTTAAGGTGAACCCCATGAGCGAACCCCACCGCTTCGACCGCGGCCACACCGACGACCTGATGTCCTTCCTCGCGGCGAGCCCGTCGCCGTACCACGCGGTGGCGAGTGCCGCCGAGCGGCTGGAGAAGGCCGGGTTCCGGCAGGTCTCGGAGACGGACGCCTGGGACTCGGACGCATCGGCTGTCTCCGCCTCGGGCAGCGGCGGCCGGTACGTGCTGCGCGGCGGCGCGATCGTGGCCTGGTACGTCCCCGAGGGAGCGGCGCCCCACACGCCGTTCCGTATCGTCGGCGCGCACACCGACTCCCCGAATCTGCGGGTCAAGCCGCAGCCGGACACCGGAGCGCACGGCTGGCGCCAGGTGGCGGTCGAGATCTACGGCGGGCCGCTGCTGAACTCCTGGCTCGACCGCGATCTGGGCCTCGCGGGCCGGCTGACCCTGCGGGACGGCTCGACGCGCCTGGTCAACGTCGACCGGCCGCTGCTGAGGGTCCCCCAGCTCGCCATCCACCTGGACCGCTCGGTGTCGGCCGAGGGCCTCAAGCTCGACAAGCAGCGCCACATGCTGCCGATCTGGGGGCTGGCCGACGACGTGCGCGAGGGCGATCTGATCGCCTTCCTGGAGGAGGAGGCGGGGCTCGGCGCGGGCCAGGTCACCGGCTGGGACCTGATGACGCACTCCGTGGAGCCGCCGTCCTACCTGGGCCGGGACAAGGAACTCGTCGCCGGGCCGCGCATGGACAACCTGCTCTCGGTCCACGCGGGCGTGGCCGCGCTGGCCGGGGTCGCCGGACACGACCTGCCGTACATCCCCGTGCTCGCCGCCTTCGACCACGAGGAGAACGGCTCGCAGTCGGACACCGGCGCGGACGGGCCGCTGCTCGGCAGCGTGCTGGAGCGTTCGGTGTTCGCGCGCGGAGGGACCTTCGAGGACCGGGCGAGGGCCTTCGCGGGCACGGTCTGCCTGTCGTCGGACACCGGTCACGCGGTTCACCCCAACTACGCGGAGCGGCACGACCCGACGCACCACCCGCGGGTCAACGGCGGGCCGATCCTCAAGGTCAACGTCAACAACCGCTACGCCACCGACGGTTCGGGCCGCGCGGTCTTCGCAGCCGCCTGCGAGAGAGCCAACGTCCCCTTCCAGTCGTTCGTCTCCAACAACTCCATGCCGTGCGGCACCACGATCGGCCCGATCACCGCGGCCCGGCACGGCATCAGGACCGTTGACATCGGGGTGGCGATCCTGTCGATGCACAGCGCCCGCGAGCTGTGCGGGGCGGACGACCCGCATCTGCTGGCGAACGCGCTGGTGGCATTCCTGGATGGCTAGCCTCCGGCCCGGGTCCCCTGCGTAGGACGGCACTTGGGTGGCCGAGCCGGTCTTCCCGGCGAGCATCCACCTGGTGAGGGGCGGCCGGGAGGACCACGTCGACGTT
The DNA here is from genome assembly GCF_043200415.1 of Streptomyces sp. NPDC048419. Classification (NCBI taxonomy): domain Bacteria; kingdom Bacillati; phylum Actinomycetota; class Actinomycetes; order Kitasatosporales; family Streptomycetaceae; genus Streptomyces; species Streptomyces sp. NPDC048419. The sequence continues at coordinate 27,324 of NZ_JBICXT010000006.1, forward strand.
ACGTGAGATGCGTGGCCACGGCCTGAGCGGTCGCCTCCGCATGAGCAGCGGCCCTCCGGGTACACGGAGTTGACCGGGAGTCCGGAAGCAACCGGACCGGACAGGGAGGCGACACTCATGAGCCTCGGCGGATGCATCATCCTCATCGCCGCGGGAGCAATTCTCACCTTCGCGACCGACTGGCACATGAAGGGGGTCAACCTCGACCTGGTCGGCATCATCCTCATGGTCGTCGGACTGATCGGCGTCACCACCTTCAGCAGCATCGCGCGCCGCCGGCGCGTGGTGGTGCCGCCCACGACCCCGGTCGTGGAGGAGGAGGGCCACCACCACCATCACCGGGACGGCTACAGCGACGGCTACGGCATCTGATCGTCCATCCCGGCGAGCACCAGCGGCAGCCGGTCCGCTCCACCCTCGGTGAGGCGGACCGGTACGCCCCAGTCCTGCTGATGCACATGGCAGGCCGGGTACTCTGCCCCGGTCTTCGACCCGAAGCTGCCACCCGCCTGGTCGTCGTCGCACGACGCGGCCATCGCGGAGACGTGGAGGACACCCTCGGTGATCTTCGGGTTCAGTTCCAGGGCACGGGTCAGGTCCGTGCCCGCGCCCTCCCCTGCGAGCAGCAGCTCCGGCGGGGTCGCGGAAACCAGCAGACGGGTCGAGGGGCCGTACCGCGTGTCGAGCTTCTGGCCCGCGGGGGCCTGGAAGACCACGTCCAACTCCAGCCTGCCGGGAGCGACTTCGGTGGCGGCGCGCCGGGTGCGGTGGGCCACCGAGGCCACCTTCACGGCCTCCTCCGGCAGGCGCAGCCGGGTCAGCCGGTGCCGGGCCGACTCGACCACCACGATGTCGTCGCCGGCGAGCACCGCGTCGCTCGGCTCCCGCAGGTCCGTGGCCAGGGTGGTGACCTCGCCGGTCGCGGGGTCGAAGCGGCGCAGCGCGTGGTTGTAGGTGTCGCTGACCGCGACCGAGCCGTCGGGCAGCGCGGTGACGCCCAGCGGGTGCTGGAGCAGGGCCTGTTCGGCGGCGCCGTCGCGGTGCCCGAAGTCGAACAGCCCGGTGCCCACGGCAGTGTGGACGCCGCCGTCGAGGTCCACCCAGCGCAGGGCGGACGTCTCGGAGTCGGCGAGCCAGAGGCGGTCGGCGGTGGCGGCGAGCCCGGAGGGCTGCGCGAACCACGCCTCGGCGCCGGGCCCGTCCACGAGCCCCTCGTTGGTCGTGCCCGCCGCGACGGTGACCGTTTGCGCCGCCGGGTCGTAGGCCCACAGCTGGTGCACGCCCGCCATGGCGATCCAGACCTTGCCGCCGAAAAGGGCGACGTCCCACGGTGAGGACAGGTCGATCTCCCGGGCCGGGCCCGAGGTGGGTGAGCCCTGCCACCACTGCCGGCCGGTGCCCGCCAGGGTGGTGACCTCGCCGGAGGCCAGGTCGAGCCGCCGCAGGGCGTGGTTGACGGTGTCGGCGACGACGACCGAGCCCCCGTCGAGCAGGGCGAGTCCCTGCGGCTCGCTGAAGGCGGCGGTGTCCGCCGGGCCCTCCGTGAACCCGCGCGTGCCGGATCCGATGCGCCGCACGACGTTCTCCCCGTCCGCCGCCAGCTCCACCAGCTGATGCCGGGTGGTGTCGCTCACCAGGAAGGTCCCGGACGGCAGCAGGAGCGCCTTGCCCGGGAAGCGCAGGGCGGTCGGCTGCGGCTCCGGCGCGACGTACGGACCGTCCCCGCGCCGCAGCGTCCCCTTCGCCGCGTGCTCGGCCTCCAGCTCCGTCACCAGGCGCTCGATGGCGTGCACATGGCCCTCACCGGCGTGCTGCGCGACGACGTACCCCTCGGGGTCGATCACCACGAGCGTCGGCCACGCGCGCACCGCGTACTGCTTCCAGGTCGCGAGCTCCGGGTCGTCCAGCACCGGGTGCGCCACCCCGTACCGCTCCACGGCGTCGACCACCGCCGCGTGCTCCGCCTCGTGGACGAACTTCGGCGAGTGCACACCGATCACCACGACGGTGTCCGCGTGCTTCTCCTCCAGCTCACGCAGCTCGTCCAGGACGTGCAGGCAGTTGATGCAGCAGAACGTCCAGAAATCGAGCAGGACGATGCGCCCGCGCAGGTCGGCCAGCGTGTACTGCTTGTCACCCGTGTTCAGCCAGCCGCCCTTGCCGATCAGCTCGGGGGCACGAACCCGGACGCGGCGGGGAGTGGATTCGGTCATGGATCAAGGGTGCCACCCGACACCGACAACCGGCCCGGCACCCGCTTCCGGGCCGGCCCCCGGACCCCGCTCGCCCCCTCAGTCCTGGTGGATCACATTGCTGCCCGGACCGCCCGAGAGCGTGTCCGTGCCGGGGCCGCCGTAGAGCCGGTCGTTGCCGCTGTTGCCGTAGAGCTTGTCGTTGCCGCTGTTGCCGTACAGGACATCGTTGCCCTTGCCGCCGTAGAGCGAGTCGTCGCCGGTGCCGCCGTAGATGCTGTCGTTGCCGTCGTCGCCCGACAGGTACTGGGCGCCGTCGCCGCCGTGCAGCTCGTCGTCGCCCGCGCCGCCCTGGACGATGTTGTCGCCACCGCTCGCGAAGATCGTGTCCTTGCCGTCGCCGCCCCAGGCCAGGCCCTCGGCGCCCACGGTGATCGTGTCGTCGCCCGCGTCGCCGGAGACGTAGGCGCCGTCGAGGCGGCCGGTGTCGATCGCCTTGTCGTCGCCCGCGCCCAGGGTGATCTCGGCGTAGTAGTAGATCTGGTCGGTCGCGTTGTTGTACGCGGCCTTGTCGTTGCCGTCGCCGAGGTCCATGACCAGGGCGGCGTACGGGTCCTGGCTGTCCACGTTCGTGACCGTGCACGAGACCTTGGTCAGGTCGGACCCGTCGAGGTACGTGCAGTCGTGGCCCGCGCTGATCGGGACGACGTCGTCGATCACGTAGGTGATGCCGGTGCGGTCCGCGGTGTACGACGCGGTGACCATGGCCGTGTTGGTCTGGCCGGGGGCCGCCTTGTAGGTGAGCTGCCAGTCGTAGCCGTTGACCGCGGCGGTGGCCGGTGCCGTCGCGGCGGCGGCCGGTCCGGCCACGGCGAACGGGACGGCGACGGCCGCGCCGAGGGCCGGCGTCACCGCCAGAACGGCGCGTATCAGCCTGCGGCGGGCGGGACGAAAGCGCATGAAAGACCTCCGAGAGAAACGTGAGCAGCCGTGCGGCTTGCTCAACGTCCGACTCGGGTCCCGCCCGTTTGGTTGGCCAACTCCCGCCCGGGCACGGGAAGTTCAATTCCGGGACACCTTGTGGCCCGGTGGAGTCCGGGGCCCGGTCAGCGCAGGGCGTGTCCGGTGGTCGCGTCGACGTGCCCGGGGACCTCGTCGTGGCGGTCGCCGACGGTCGAGGTGCCGGTCGGTTCGAGCATGAGGATCTCGGTGGGCACGCGCGCGTACGGCTTGTGCTCGGTGCCGCGGGGGACGGTGAAGACCGCACCGCGCGCGAGGACGACCGTGCGCTCGCCGGCCGGCTCGCGCAGGGAGATGTGCAGCTCGCCCGAGAGCACCAGGAAGAACTCGTCGGTGTGGTCGTGCACGTGCCAGACGTGCTCGCCCTCGACCTTGGCGACACGGACGTCGTAGTCGTTGACGGAGATGACGATGCGGGGGCTCCACCGGTCGGTGAAGGAGGCGAGGGCATCGGTCAGCAGGACGGGTTCGGCGGTCATGCACACCATCGTCGGCGGTGGCCCGGCCCGGGCACGAGTGCTAGAAATCGCACATGCCGCAAGGATCCTCGCAAGCACGGACGCGCACGCAGCGGACCGGTACGCGCACAGGACGGCCGCACCGGGTCGCGGTCATCGTCGACGAGGGCACCAACCCCTTCGAGGTGGGCGTCGCGACCGAGCTCTTCGGGCTGCCGCGGCCCGAACTCAGCCTTCCCGCCCCGCTGTACGAGGTGACGCTGTGCGCGCCCGCGCGCGAGGTGCGCATGAACCACGGCTTCTTCACGCTGACCGGGGTGGCGGGGCTGGACGCCGTGGACGACGCGGACACCCTCGTCGTGCCCGGCCGGCCGGACAACGTCGTACCGCGCGGCGAAGCCGTTCTGGAGGCGATCCGGCGCACCCACGCGCGCGGGGCGCGCGTCATGAGCCTGTGCACCGGCAGCTTCGCGCTCGCCGAGGCCGGGCTGCTCGACGGACGGCGGGCCACCACCCACTGGATGTGGGCAGGCACCTTCCGCGAGCTGCATCCGAAGGTCCTGCTGGAGCCCGACGTGCTCTTCGTCGACGAGGACCGCATCCTGACCGCCGCGGGCAGCGCGGCCGCGCTCGACCTCGGGCTGCACGTCGTACGGCAGGACCACGGCGCGGAGATCGCCAACGCCGTGTCCCGGCGCCTGGTCTTCGCCGCCCACCGGGACGGCGGGCAGCGGCAGTTCGTGGAGCGTCCGGTGCCCGCGGTGCCCGAGGAGTCGCTCGCTCCCCTGCTGGCGTGGGCCCAGGAGCGGCTGGACGCGCCGCTGACGGTAGGGGACCTCGCGGCCCGCGCGGCCGTCTCCTCCGCCACCCTGCACCGGCGCTTCCGTACCGAACTCGGCACGACCCCGCTGGCCTGGCTGACGGGGGAGCGGGTGGCGCTCGCCTGCCGGCTGATCGAGCGCGGGGAGGAGCGGCTGGACGTGGTGGCGGCGAGGAGCGGTCTGGGGACCGCGGCGAACCTTCGCGCGCGCGTGCGGGCCGGGACCGGACTCAGCCCGTCGGCCTACCGGCGGCGTTTCGGACCGGCCGCCGGGGAAGCGGTGACGGTATGAGATTCCTCGTACGCGACCGGCTCCTCGGCTTCGGTGACGACTACTGGATCGAGGACGACCACGGCAACAAGGTGTTCCTCGTCGACGGCAAGGCCATGCGCCTCAGGGACACCTTCGAGATCAAGGACACGCGCGGGCGCGTCCTGATCGACATCCACCAGAAGATGTTCGCCCTGCGCGACACGATGGTGATCGAGCGCGAGGGCGAGGCCCTGGCCACCATCAGGCGCAAGCGCCTGTCCCTGCTGCGCAACCACTACCGGGTGGCCCTGGTCGACGGCACCGAGCTCGACGTCAGCGGCAAGATCCTGGATCGGGAGTTCGCCGTCGAGTACGACGGGGAGCTGCTGGCGGTGATCTCCCGGCGCTGGCTGCACGTCCGTGAGACGTACGGCGTCGACGTGGTGCGCGACGACGCGGACCCGGCGCTGCTGATCGCCGTGGCGGTGTGCGTGATCCACCTGGCGGAGAAGGAACGGGAGGACTGAGGAACGGGAGGACTGAGGAATGCGAGAACCGACGTAGGGAGGCGGGGCGTTCGCGACAGGACCTAGCGGCGGCGCGGCGGCTCCAGGCCGAGCATGCGGTCCTTGAGGGCCGGGAACTGCTCCCGGGTCGTCGCGACCTTCCCGGGCTCGAACTCCACGGTGAGGACCTCCTCGCCGGCGCCCGCCTCCGCGAGCACCTCGCCCCACGGATCCACCACGATCGAGTGACCCGCCTGCGGAACTCCGGCATGCGTCCCGGCCGTTCCACAGGCGAGCACGAACGCCTGGTTCTCGACCGCCCGCGCCTGGGCCAGCAGCGTCCAGTGCGACCGGCGGCGCTCCGGCCAGCCCGCCGGGACGACAAGGGTCTCGGCGCCGGCGTCGACGAGACCGCGGAAGAGCTCGGGGAAGCGGAGGTCGTAGCAGGTCGCAAGGCCGAGGGTGGTCCCGGGCAGACGAACCGTCACCAGGTCCTGGCCCGCGCCCATCAGCACGGCCTCGCCCTTGTCGAAGCCGAACCGGTGGATCTTGCGGTAGGCGGCGGCGAGGTCGCCGGAGGGGGAGAGGAGGAGCGAGGTGTTGTAGAGGGAGCCCTTCGGGTCGCGCTCGGGGATCGAGCCCGCGTGCAGCCAGACGCCCGCGTCGCTCGCGGCCTTCGCCATGGCTTCGAGAGTCGGGCCCTGGAGCGGTTCGGCCTCGGTGGCGAAGTCCTCGTAGGCGAAGGCGCCCGTGGTCCACAGCTCCGGCAGCACGACCAGATCGGCCCCGGCCTGATCCCGTACCAGCGACGCCACCCGGCGCCGACGCGATTCGACCGATTCGCCCTCGTTCACGTCGATCTGGAGCACAGAGGCGCGCACAGTACCACCGTCCTGGCATTCGAGCCGTCCACACGGGCCTACGATCGTCACACGAAAGCACTGCCGGGGTGCCTCACAGCAGCGTAACTTAGCGTCTCAAGACACCCGCCGAGTGCAGCCACCTCCCGCTGGCAACGCTGCCACCAACCGCCCGTGTACCGACCGCCGAGGGGTCCCGTTCCGTGAGTCTGCATCCCACCCTCCAGCCCTACGCCGACGCCTGGACCCACTCCATCGAAGCGATATCCGAACTGGTGGGGCCGCTTGTGGAGGGAGAGTGGAACAGGCGAACGCCGTGCCCGGGCTGGTCCGTACGTGATGTGGTCTCCCATGTCATCGGCCTCGACTGCGAGATGCTCGGCGACCCGCGCCCCATCCACACGCTGCCGCGCGACCTGTACCACGTCACCAACGACCAGCAGCGCTACACGGAGATCCAGGTCGACGTCCGCCGCCACCACACGGCACCGGAGATGACCTCCGAGCTCGAGTACGTGATCATCCGCCGCAACCGCCAGCTGCGGAACGAGAACCGGGACCCCGGCACCAAGGTGCGCGGCCCGCTCGGCGCCGAGACCACGCTCGAAGAATCCATGCGCAAGCACGCCTTCGACGTGTGGGTGCACGAGCAGGACCTGCGCGCCGCCCTCGGGCGCCCGGGCGACCTCGACTCCCCCGGCGCGCACATCGCCCGGGACGTGCTCCTCGCCAAGCTGCCGGAGGTCGTCGCCGACATGGCGGGCGCGCCGCGCAGTTCGGCGATCGTCTTCGACGTGCACGGCCCGATCGAGTTCCTGCGCACCATCCGCGTCGACATCCAGGGCCGCGGCACCCTCGAGACCGCCCCGGCGCTCGGCCCCGCCGCCACGCTCACCCTCGACTGGGAGACCTTCGTCCGCCTGGCCTGCGGCCGGGTGACTGCGGAGGCCGTGGCCGACCGGGTGAAGGCGGAGGGCGACCCGGAGCTGACGTCGGCGATACTGCGGAACTTCACGGTGACGTCGTAGGACGCGGGCCGGCTCAGCGGTCCTCGGTCACCGAGGTGGCGACACCGCCGGCGATCACGACCTTGGCCGACACACCCTTCTTGGCGGCGGCCTCGAGCTGGTCGAGCGTGCACGTGTACATCGACTGGGACATCGGGCTGCCGCAGATGGTGCCGGCGCCTCGGACGGCGGTGTCGTCGGCGACGTAGAACGCCTGCTCCACGCCCTTCATGTCGGAGACCGTGTACTTGCCCGGCGCGAGGTAGCTCACGTTGCCGAGCCAGGTGCCGCTCACGCCCTTCGCGCCGGTGCCCGAGCCGTTCTCGACGTCGTGGCGCTCGCGTACGACGGTGGCGATGCCGTTCTTCAGCGTCACGTCGGCGGTGACGGCCGCCTTCTCGGTGGCCGTCTCCAGCTGGTCGAGGGTGCAGCGCGGGCGGGCCTCGGAGCGGGGGCTGCCGCACACCTTGCCGGCGCCGTAGACCGCGGTGTCGTCGGCGACGAAGAACTCCTGGTCGGTCTTTCCGGGGGCGTGCACGATGTACTTGCCGGGAGCGAGGTAGCTGACCGTGCCGCCGGTGAAGGCGCCGGTGACGCCGTGCCTGGTGCTCGACGCGTTCCGCGCGGCCGCGCCGGAAGAGCCGTGCTTGGCGGACGAGCCCGAGGACGACGTCCCGTGCCGGGACGTCTTCGACACCGACCGGTGCTGGGAGCCGCTCCCGTTCCTGGCGCCGTCGCTCGACGAGCCGCTGTGCGCGGAGCCGCTCTGACAGGCCGTCATCAGCAGGCCGGCGGTGATCGCTGCGGTGACGAGGGCGGCCTTGCGGACCTGGCGGTTCATCGACGGGTTCCCTTCGGAGGCGAGGACTGCGTTCTCCGACTATGAGGGCCCGGAGGTCCCTCAGGTCACGCCTGTCCTCGCTTCACGACACCGTTGTCACACGCCTGGGACAGAGCAACACCTGTGCTGTGAAAGGCCTGTCGCGGTGCACCGCACCGCCTCACACGGGCACGTGCAGCGTCTCCACCCGGCTCGCCACCAGCCGCTCCCGCTCGCGCCGCGCGACCCGCCTGCGCAGCCGAAGGATCTGGCTGATCCCGAGCGCCTGGAGCACGAACACCGCGGAGAAGGCGATGGAGTAGTCGTCGCCGGTGGCGTCGAGCAGCACGCCGATCGCGAAGAGGGTGGTCATCGACGCCACGAAACCACCCATGTTGGTGATCCCGGAGGCCGTCCCCTGACGCGCGGCCGGGTTGGCGGGCCGCGCGAAGTCGAAGCCGATCATCGACGCCGGACCGCACGCGCCGAGCACCGCGCACAGCACGATCAGCAGCCACATCGGCGCCGTGTCGGCCGGGTAGGCGATCGTCGCCGCCCACACCGTCGCCGTCGCCGCCACGGTCCCGAGCGCCAGCGGCAGCCTCGCGGCGTGGTGCCGGGCGATGATCTGGCCGTAGACGAGGCCCACGGCCATGTTCGACAGGACGACCAGCGTCAGCAGTTCGCCGGCCGTGGCGCGGGAGAGGCCCTGCGCCTGGACCAGGAACGGCATGCCCCACAGCAGCAGGAACACCATCGCCGGGAACTGGGTCGTGAAGTGCACCCACAGCCCGAGCCGGGTCCCCGGCTCCCGCCACGAGGCCGCGATCTGCCGCCGCACGTACGCGGCGCCCTGGTGCGGCAGCGGCTCCGGTTCGTGGCCCTCGGGGTGGTCCTTGAGGAACAGCAGGAGCAGGACGAGGACGACGACGCCGGCGAGCGCGCTGCCCGCGAAGGCGGCCGTCCATCCCACGCCGTGCAGCAGCCGGGACAGCACCAGCGTGGAGACCAGGTTGCCCGCCATGCCGACGAGACCCGCGAGCTGCGCGATCATCGGTCCGCGGCGGGCCGGGAACCAGCGGGTGCCGAGCCGCAGCACGCTGATGAACGTCAGCGCGTCACCGCAGCCGAGCAGCGCGCGCGAGGCGAGCGCCGTGCCGTACGAGGGGGAGAAGGCGAAGCCCAGCTGCCCCGCCGTGAACAGCACCACCCCGATGGTCAGCACCTTCTTCGTACCGAGCCGGTCGACCAGCAGGCCGACGGGTATCTGCATGCCGGCGTAGACCAGCAGCTGAAGGATCGAGAAGGTGGACAGCGCCGAGGCGTTGACGTGGAAGCGGTCGGCGGCGTCGAGTCCGGCGACCCCGAGGGACGTACGGAAGATCACGGCGACGAAGTAGACGGAGACGCCGATGCTCCACACGGTCATCGCGCGGCGGCCGCCCGGCGGATCACCCGGCAGGGTGACCGAGGAGGACGAGGCGGAGCTCATCGGACCTCACCCCGCGCCAGGTGCGAGAACCAGCTGACGTGCCGGTGGACGACGTCGACCGCCGCCTCCACGTCACCCGAGCGCAGCGCCTGGAGGATCTCCGCGTGCTCGGCGAGGGTCTTGGCGACCCGGTCGGGGTGGGAGTGCATGACGGCGACGCCCATCCTCAACTGGCGGTCGCGCAGCTGGTCGTAGAGCCGGGAGAGGATCTCGTTGCCGCCGCTGCGGACGATCTCGGCGTGGAAGCAGCGGTCGGTCACGGCGGCCGCGGCGAGGTCACCCGCGGCGACCTGCTCCCGCTGCTTCGCGAGGAGTTCCCCGAGCCGCTCCACCAGGCCCGCGGGCGCGGGCACGGCCTTGCGCGCCGCGTGCTCCTCGACCAGCAGCCGGGTCTCCACCACGTCCGCGATCTCCTGCGCGGACACGGGCAGGACCAGGGCTCCCTTCTTCGGGTAGAGCCTGATCAGCCCTTCCACCTCCAGCCGCAGCAGCGCCTCGCGCACCGGGGTGCGCGACACCCCCACGGCCTCGGCGAGTTCACCCTCGGTCAGCAGGGTGCCACCCTCGTAGCGCCGCTCCAGGACACCCTGCTTGACGTGGGTGTACACGCGATCGGCGGCAGGTGGTTGCTTGGTGGCCAGGGTCCCCGGGGTGCTCATGCGGACAGCATAGATACAACAGGTACGCATGAAAGATCCGGTCCATCATCCGGACGGCCCCGCGTCGGAGATAATCCGCCCCAGCAAGAACACAACCTTCTGTGCTACTTACGTGTCACACACCTGCGGCCCTCCTTTCTTTCCCCTTCAACTCGGCCGCGCATCAGGGGCATTCAACGTAATCGGGGTATCTCAGTTGATTAGTGCCAACATCGGCATGAAGGGTCGCCGGCTGCGCAGAGCCGCCGCGGTCAGCGTCACCGCAGGCGCGGTGCTCGTGACCGGCGCCCTGGCCGCCGCGCCCGCACAGGCGGTCACGACGCCCTCCATCGTGGCCAAGGGCGGCTTCGTGATGAACAACTCCAACGCCAAGACGCTGTACACCAAGGCCGCGGACACCAAGCGCTCCACCGGTTCCACCACCAAGATCATGACCGCGAAGGTCGTGCTCGCGCAGTCGAACCTGAACCTCGACTCCAAGGTGACGATCCAGAAGGCGTACAGCGACTACGTCGTCGCCAACAACGCCTCCCAGGCGCATCTGATCGTCGGCGACAAGGTGACGGTCCGCCAGCTGCTGTACGGCCTGATGCTGCCCTCCGGCTGCGACGCCGCCTACGCGCTCGCGGACAAGTTCGGCGCGGGCTCGACGCGGGCCGCGCGGGTGAAGTCGTTCATCGGCAAGATGAACACCGCCGCCAAGAACCTGGGCCTGACCCACACCCACTTCGACTCGTTCGACGGCATAGGGAATGGGTCCAACTACTCGACGCCGCGCGACCTGACGAAGATCGCCAGCAGCGCGATGAAGAACTCCATGTTCCGCACGGTCGTCAAGACGAAGAAGTACACGGCCAAGACCGTCACCAAGACGGGCAGCACCCGCACGATGGCCGCCTGGACCAACACCAACGGCCTGCTCAGCAGCTACAGCGGCACCATCGGCGTGAAGACGGGCTCCGGCCCCGAGGCCAAGTACTGCCTCGTCTTCGCCGCCACCCGCGGCGGCAAGACGGTCATCGGCACCGTCCTCGCCTCCTCCTCGATCGCCCAGCGCGAGTCGGACGCGAAGAAGCTCATGACCTACGGCTTCGCCAAGATCTGAAGCCCGCGCGGCACGCATGACGCACGAAGGGCCCCGTCGCCATCGGTGACGGGGCCCTTTCGTCTCAGCGGGTGCCGTGCCGGACCGTCACGACCAGGTCATCAGCCTCTTCGGCTGCTCCAGGATCGCGGCCACGTCCGCCAGGACCCTGGAGCCCAGCTCACCGTCGACCAGTCGGTGGTCGAAGCTCAGCGCCAGGGTGGTGACCTGACGGGGCTTCACCTTGCCCTTGTGGACCCACGGCTGGAGCTTGATCGCGCCGATCGCGAGGATCGCGGACTCGCCGGGGTTGAGGATGGGCGTACCGGTGTCGACGCCGAAGACGCCGACGTTCGTGATCGTCACCGTGCCGCCCTGCATCGCGCCCGGGGACGTCCTGCCCTCGCGCGCGGTGGACACCAACGCGCCCAGCGACTCGGCCAGTTGCGGCAGGGTCTGGACGTGCGCGTCCTTGATGTTCGGGACGATCAGGCCGCGCGGTGTGGCCGCCGCGATGCCCAGGTTGACGTAGTGCTTGACCACGATCTCCTGCGCCGCCTCGTCCCAGGAGGCGTTGATGTCCGGGTTGCGCCGGATCGCGACCAGCAGGGCCTTGGCGATCAGCAGGAGCGGGTTCACCCGCAGGCCCGCGAACTCCTTGTCCTGCTTGAGCTCCTCGACCAGCTTCATCGTGCGGGTCACGTCCACCGTCACGAACTCCGTGACGTGCGGCGCCGTGAACGCCGAGCCGATCATGGCCTGGGCCGTGGCCTTGCGCACCCCCTTGATCGGGATACGGGTCTCACGGGCCGCGTCGTACGCCGGCGCCGGAGCCGCGACGGGGGCGGGGGCGGGGGCCGCGGGGGCCTCCACCGCCGGCTGCGGCGCCTGGGCCGGTACGGTCGCGGCGTGGACGTCCTCGCGCGTGATGATGCCGTCCGGGCCGGACGGGGTGATCGTGGCCAGGTCGACGCCCAGGTCCTTCGCCAGCTTGCGCACCGGCGGCTTGGCGAGGGGGCGCGGCTTCTCGGCCGTCCCCGCGGAGGCCGCAGAGGCGGCGGAGGCGGCGGAGGGGGCGGCAGCCGTGTCGGCCGGACCGTGGCCGTTCAGCTCCGTCTGCAGGGCCGTGGAGGCCTGGGAGACCACGGCCTCGGGGCCCTTGCGCGGGCGGCGCTTGGTGGAGGACGTGGCCACGCCGTAACCCACCAGGACCGGCTGGCGGCCGGAGCCCTCGGGCTTCTTCTCCTCCGAGGCGTCCGAGCCGTCCGAGACATCCGAGGCCGTCTCCTCGGACTCCGGCGCGGGGGCGGCCGCTCCGCCGGACACGTCCACCGCGATGATCGCCGTGCCCACGTCCACCGTGGTGCCCTCGGGGAAGCGCAGGTCGCGGACCACCCCGTCGTACGGGATGGGCAGTTCGACCGCCGCCTTCGCGGTCTCGACCTCGCACACCACCTGGCCGTCGGTGACCGTGTCGCCGGGCTGGACGTACCACTTGAGGATCTCGGCCTCGGTGAGGCCCTCGCCCACGTCCGGCATCTTGAACTCGCGTACGGACGCTTCCGTCATCGTCGTCACGACCCTCTCCTCAGTACGCCAGGGCGCGGTCGACGGCGTCGAGCACCCGGTCCAGGCCCGGCAGGTACTCCTCCTCCAGGCGGGCCGGCGGGTACGGGGCGTGGTAGCCGCCGACCCGGAGCACCGGGGCCTCCAGGTGGTAGAAGCAGCGCTCCGTGATCCGGGCGGCGATCTCCGCGCCCGAGCCGAAGAACACCGGCGCCTCGTGGACCACGACCAGGCGGCGCGTCTTCTCCACCGAGGTCTGGATGGTGTCGAAGTCCAGCGGGGACACCGAGCGCAGGTCCAGGACCTCCAGGGACTTGCCCTCCTCGGCGGCCGCGTCGGCCACCTCCTGGCAGAGCTTCACCATCGGGCCGTACGCGGCGAGGGTGACGTCGGTGCCGGGGCGGACGATCTGCGCCTTGTGCAGCGGTCCCGGGATGGCCTCGCTGTTGACCTCGGCCTTGTCCCAGTAACGCCGCTTCGGCTCGAAGAAGATCACCGGGTCGTCGCTCTGGATGGCCTGCTGCATCATCCAGTAGGCGTCCGAGGCGTTGGACGGCGAGACGACCTTCAGGCCCGACACGTGCGCGAACAGCGACTCCGGGGACTCGGAGTGGTGCTCGACCGCGCCGATGCCGCCGCCGTAGGGGATGCGGACGACGACCGGGAGCTTGACCTTGCCCAGCGAGCGCGCGTGCATCTTCGCGAGCTGCGTGACGATCTGGTCGTACGCCGGGAAGACGAAGCCGTCGAACTGGATCTCCACGACCGGGCGGTAGCCGCGCAGGGCCAGGCCGATCGCGGTGCCGACGATGCCGGACTCGGCCAGCGGGGTGTCGATGACCCGGCTCTCGCCGAAGTCCTTCTGCAGTCCGTCCGTCACCCGGAAGACGCCGCCGAGCTTGCCGACGTCCTCGCCCATGACGAGAACCTTGGGGTCGGCCTCCAGGGCGCGCCGCAGCGACTCGTTGATCGCCTTGGCCAGGGCCAGCTTCTCCGCTGCCATGGTCAGACCCCCTCTGCATCCGTGAACGACGCCTGGTAGGCGGCGAACTGGGCTCGCTCCTCGTCGACGAGCGCGTGCCCGTCCGCGTACACGTTCTCGAAGATGGCGAAGTGGTCCGGGTCCGGCATGGCGCGGACCGCCTCACGCACTCGCTTGCCCAACGCTTCGCTCTCGGCCTCGAGTTCCGCGAAGAATCCCTCGTCCGCGTGGTTTGCGGCCTCCAGGTACCGGCGCAGGCGCAGGATCGGGTCCTTCGCCTCCCAGGCCTCGCGCTCCTCGTCGGCCCGGTACTTCGTCGGGTCGTCGGAGGTGGTGTGCGCGCCCATGCGGTAGGTGTACGCCTCGACGAGCGTCGGGCCCTCGCCGTTGCGCGCCCGCTCCAGTGCCCACCGGGTGACGGCGAGGCAGGCCAGCACGTCGTTGCCGTCCACTCGCACGCCCGGGAAGCCGTAGCCCTGGGCGCGCTGGTAGAGCGGGACGCGGGTCTGCTTCTCGGTCGGCTCGGAGATCGCCCACTGGTTGTTCTGGCAGAAGAAGACCACCGGCGCGTTGTAGACCGCGGAGAAGGTGAAGGACTCCGCGACGTCGCCCTGGCTGGAGGCGCCGTCGCCGAAGTAGGCGATCACCGCGCTGTCCGCACCGTCCTTGGCCACGCCCATCGCATAGCCCGTCGCGTGCAGCGTCTGGGAGCCGATGACGATGGTGTAGAGGTGGAAGTTGTTGCTGTTGGGGTCCCAGCCGCCGTTGTTCACGCCGCGGAACATGCCCAGCAGGTTGGTGGGGTCGACCCCGCGGCACCAGGCGACGCCGTGCTCGCGGTAGGTCGGGAAGACGTAGTCGTCCTCGCGGGTGGCCCGGCCGGAGCCGATCTGGGCGGCCTCCTGGCCCAGCAGCGAGGCCCACAGACCCAGCTCGCCCTGGCGCTGGAGCGCGGTGGCCTCGGCGTCGAAGCGGCGGGTGAGCACCATGTCGCGGTACAGGCCGCGGAGCTCATCCGGGGTGATGTCGGCGACGTACTTTTCGTACACCGCGTTGTCTGCGTGCTTCAGCCGCTCGCCCTCGGGCGTCAGCAGCTGCACGAGCTCGGGGTCGGTGCCCGGCGCGTTCCTTGCGGTCGTGCGCTTGCCGGCCGTGCTCTTGGTTCCGGCGCTGCGTCGCGGTTTGCGCGCGGCAGTGCTCTCCACGGTCACGTGTGCTCCTCCGTCGGTCCGGCTACCCGGGTTCGCCGGGTGCCAGTGCGGCTCACCTGTTGTCCCACGGACGCACAGGGTGGGTGCGGCCCGGTCGGGAACAGGTGTGACAGGTGCCCCGGCGAGCGCCCTGCAGAAGGCACGTTACCCAGTGCTCCACAATTCTGTGAAACCCCTCCTGACCTGCGATTTTGCTTGGATTTCCAAGTAAATCGCGAAAGTCTGGAACAACTCCTGGTCACAGCCTTGCAGGGGGCCGGAACAACGGCACGTTATCCCGGTGACCCAGCTCACGGGAAGAGTCCACCTCGGGCGGTACTCCTACCCCCGTGTGAGACTGCGTACGTGCGCGGAGAAGGAAAAATCCGGGTATTCCTCCTCGACGATCACGAAGTGGTCCGGCGCGGTGTGCACGAACTGCTGTCGGTCGAGGGCGACGTCGAGGTGGTCGGCGAGGCGGGCACGGCCGCCGAGGCGCTGGTACGGATTCCGGCCACCCGGCCCGACGTCGCGGTCCTCGACGTACGCCTCCCGGACGGCAGCGGCGTCGAGGTGTGCCGCGACGTCCGCTCCCGGGACGAGTCCGTGCAGTGCCTGATGCTCACCTCGTACGCCGACGACGAGGCCCTGTTCGAAGCGATCATGGCGGGCGCCTCCGGCTACGTTCTCAAGGCCATCCGGGGGTTCGAGCTGCTGACGGCCGTGCGGGACGTGGCGGCCGGCAGGTCCCTGCTCGACCCGGTGGCCACCGCGCGCGTGCCGGCGCGGCTGCGCGACGGGGGCGGCCCCAAGCAGGACGACCGGCTCGCGCACCTCACCGACCAGGAGCGCAGGATTCTCGACCTCGTCGGCGAGGGCCTCCCCAACCGCCAGATCGGCGAGCAGCTGCATCTGGCCAAGACGATCAAGAACTACGTGTCGAGCCTGCTGCCCAAGCTCGGCATGCAGCGGCGCTCCCAGGCAGCCGCGTACGTGGCACGAATGCAGGCGGAAAAGCACTGAGAGTGATCGGGAAACGAGCAATTGAGGACTTACGTCCCTGCCGCCGCTCCTCGCCCGCACGCACAGTGAGTGCATGCACTCCGACGAACGGCTCGCCGTCGACCTGCCGGCCCGCACCGACTACGGCCGCGTCGCCACGAGCATGCGCGCCCTGCCCTTCCTCGCCTTCGCCCGGCACGTCGTCGAGGACGGCCGGGTACTGCTGCGCCTGCCCCGCAGCTGCGGCTACCACCGGGCCTGCGTCGGCAGCGTCGTCGCGTACGGCTCCGACAACCTGAGCTCGGTGCGGCCGGGCGAGAGCCTGTGGTGCGTCCAGATCGTCGGCGAGTGCACGGCCCACGAGCCGACGGCCGCCGAGGCCGAGCGGTTCGGGGCGGCGCCCCGGCTGGTGGACGGAGTGCCGTACGAGCCCGTCCATCTGCGCATCGAGCCGCGGTTCGGGACGGTGCACTCGGCCGACGACGGCCTGGAACGCCATTTCGCGCACATGCTGTGACCGATTGCGACTGCCTGTGACAACGCCCAGCTCACAGGCCTGGCTCGTGCCCTACCATCTGGCGCGTGCCGCGCTCCTCCGTACCACCCCCCGTGCCTCACGCGCCCCCGCTGGGCGACCTGCTGCGCCAGTACACCGCCGGTTCCGCGGTCACCTGCGAGCCCGTCGACCAGGGCCTGCTCAACCGGGGCTACCGGCTGTGCACCACGCGCGGCCGCTACTTCCTCAAGCACCACTTCGACCCCGAGACCGCCGACCCGGCCGCCATCGCCCGCCAGCACCGGGCCACCCAGCGCCTGGCCGACCTGGGCGTGCCGGTCGCGCCCCCGCTGCCCGGCCGGGACGGCCGTACGGTCGCCGTCGTCGGCGGGCACGCGTACGCGCTGCACCCCTGGGTCGAGGGACGGCATCGGCACGGCGGGCAGCTCACCACCGTGCAGTGCGGCCGGCTCGGGGCGCTGCTGGGGGTGGTGCACGCGAGCCTGGATCGGGTGATGCCGGCACACGCGCGTGCCCGCACCGCGCCCGAGGCCGCCGACCCCGCCGACACCTTCACCCTCATCGACGACCTGCTGGGCCGGGTACGCCGGCACCACCCCGCCGACTCCTTCGACGAGCTGGCCCGCCACCGGCTCCTGGAACGCCGCACGCTCCTGGAGCAGCACGCCGAGAGGCGTCCCCGTTGCGGGAGTTCGGTGGGCTGGGTGCACGGCGACTTCCACCCGTTCAACCTGCTCTACCGGGGAGACGCGCCCGCGGCGATCGTCGACTGGGACCGGCTGGGCCTCGGCCCGCGCGCGGAGGAGGCGGTGCGGGCCGCCGCGATCTTCTTCGTACGGCCCGCCGGCGCGCTCGACCTGCCCAAGGTGCGCGCCTACGCGCGCGCGTACCGGCGGGCGGCGGGCGCCACGCCCTCCGAGCTCGCGGCGGCCGTGCACCGCGTGTGGTGGGAGCGGCTCAACGACTTCTGGATGCTGCGCTGGCACTACGAACGCGGCGACACCCGCGCCGACCCCCAGTTCCCGGCCGCCTCCGCCCTGGCGGTGTGGTGGACGCGGGAGTACGACGCGGTGTGCGGGGCGTTCGTGGACTGATCCGTCAGCCGCCGATGCCCTGGGTCACGCCGCCGTTGGCGGCACCGCCGTCCGTCGGGTCCCCGGTCGGGTCTCCCGTCGGGTCGGTCTGCGACTGGGTCGGCTGCGCCGTCGGCTTCGAGGACGTCGGCTGGTCCGTCGGCTCGTCGGTGGGCTGGTTCGTCTCGCTCGCGGACGGCGTGGACGACGGCGTGTACGAGGGCGTGTAGTCCCCCGAGCCGCCGCTCGTGGAGTTGTCGTCCGTGGAGGTGTCCGTCGAGTCGTCGGTCGGCTCGGAGCTGGGCGTCCGGCTGGCCGAGTCGTCCTTCGTGGAGTGGGTGGCGCTGGGCGACTTGGTGGTGCCCGGGTCGGCGCCACCGCCGCCGCCCTTGTTCAGCGCAAGGGCGACGCCCGCCGCGATGGCGATCACCGCGAGCACGGCGAGGATCCACAGCTTGCCGCGGCCGCCGCCCCTGTTGCCGTGCCCCTCGAAGCCGCCGTCGTCCCGGCCGCCGTAGCCGCCGGGCATGCCCTGCTGCGGGATCTGCGTGGTCCCGGAGGCGTCACCGGGGTGCGGCAGCACCTGGGTGCCGGCGAAGCCCGCCGCAGGGGTGTGCCGGCCCTCGTGCATGTCGACCGGGCCGGTGTTCCAGGTGCCGGTGTGGCCGCCCTGGTCGTAGAGCATCTGGAGGCCGTACTGGACGAGCCCGCGCATCTCCTCGGCGGTCTGGAAGCGGTCGTCCGGTTCCTTCGCCAGCGAGCGCATGACAAGACCGTCGAGCTCGGGCGGGGCTGCGCCGCCGGAGGTCTGCGAGGGCGGCACGGGCACGTCCTGGACGTGCTGGTACACCACCGACAGCGGGGTCTCGCCGACGAACGGGGGCCGCAGTGCGAGGAGTTCGTAGAGCAGGCAGCCCGTCGCGTACAGGTCGGAGCGGTGGTCGACGGCCTTGCCGAGCGCCTGCTCCGGGGAGAGGTACTGGGGGGTGCCCATGACCATGCCGGTCTGCGTCATCGTCGTGGACGCGCCGTGCAGGGCGCGGGCGATGCCGAAGTCCATCACCTTGACGGCGCCGGTGTCGGTGATGATGACGTTCGCCGGCTTGATGTCGCGGTGCACGATGCCGTGCTGGTGCGAGTAGGCGAGCGCCTCCAGGACACCGGAGACGATGATCAGGGCCTGCTCGGGACCCGGCGCCTCGGCGTTGATCAACAGGTCGCGGATGGTGCGGCCTTCGACGATCTCCATGACGATGTACGGGACCGCCTGGCCGCCCACGAAGTCCTCGCCGGAGTCGTACACGGCGACGATCGCGTGGTGGTTGAGGCCGGCCACGGACTGGGCCTCGCGCGTGAACCGGGCCTTGGACACCGGGTCCTCGGCGAGGTCGGCGCGCAGCAGCTTGACCGCGACGGTGCGCCCGAGGCGCACGTCCTCGGCGGCGAACACCTCTGCCATGCCGCCGCGGCCGAGTCTGCGGGTCAGCCGGTACCGGCCGTCCCCGACAAGCCCGCCGTTACCCCACATCTCCGGCGCATCTGACATACCGCCGCCAGTCGCCTCGGGGTCGGACGGGCCCTGAGCGCGCTGCTGCTGTGCCATCAGTCCTCGCCGTCGTTTCTGCCCGCGGTGAGCGCGGTGTTGTTACGGTCTCCGTCGGCCACGCTACAGCCTCAACGCAACCCGCCGGTCCGAGAAGAGGGCCGGAACCGGATCGGGACGGACCGGCCATCAAACCGTCATCCGGCACTCTCGTGCAAATTGTGTGTACCGCCCGTACAGCGTCTGTAACGCTCCCGCGACGCTTGTATCGCGTACGGTCACGGATCGGGCACCGAACTTGACGTGTCACTGCCCTGGGGCAGACTTGGCCGGGAATAGCACTTTGGATCAACGACAGTCAATGGCGCCTGTAGGGCCACGGGGGAAGCGGAACATGAGCCAGGACGGCGCACAGGACCGGTACCAGGGGCGGGCGTTGGCCGGTGGCCGATATCAGCTGCGCGACCTGCTCGGCGAAGGCGGCATGGCCTCGGTCCACCTCGCGTACGACAGCGTGCTCGACCGACAGGTCGCGATCAAGACGCTCCACACCGACCTGGGCCGGGAACAGGCCTTCCGCGAGCGCTTCCGCCGTGAGGCCCAGGCCGTGGCCAAGCTCACGCACACGAACATCGTCTCGGTCTTCGACACCGGCGAGGACAACCTCGACGGGATGACGACGCCGTACATCGTCATGGAGTACATCGAGGGCCGCCCGCTGGGTTCGGTGCTCGACGAGGACGTACGGCAGTTCGGCGCGATGCCCGCCGACAAGGCGCTGAAGATCACCGCGGACGTGCTCGCGGCGCTGGAGATCAGCCACGAGATGGGCCTGGTCCACCGCGACATCAAGCCGGGCAACGTCATGATGACCAAGCGCGGCGTGGTCAAGGTGATGGACTTCGGCATCGCGCGCGCCATGCAGTCCGGTGTGACCTCGATGACGCAGACCGGCATGGTCGTGGGCACCCCCCAGTACCTCTCGCCCGAGCAGGCGCTGGGGCGGGGCGTGGACGCCCGGTCCGACCTCTACTCGGTCGGCATCATGCTGTTCCAACTGGTCACCGGGCGGCTGCCGTTCGACGCGGACTCGCCGCTCGCGATCGCGTACGCGCACGTGCAGGAGGAGCCGGTCGCTCCGTCGTCGATCAACCGGGCGCTGCCGCCCGCGGTGGACGCGCTGGTCGCCCGCGCGCTGAAGAAGAACCCCAACGAGCGTTTCCCGAACTCCGAGTCCATGCGCGACGAGTGCCTGCGCGTGGCCGCGTCCTTCCAGGCCACCCCGCCGAGCATCGTGCCGGGCGCGCCCGCCCAGGCCGGTTCCGGCGTCGGCTCCGCGGTCTTCCCGCCGGTCGACCAGTCGACCACGGCGCCGACGGGCCCCGTGCAGACGCCGTACCAGCCGGCCCCGAACCCGTACGGCGCCCCGTCCGCGCCGTCCCCGGCCTACGGCTACCCGCAGCAGGGCGGCTACCAGACGCCGTCCCCGTACGGGCAGCCGTCGACCCCGCCGCCGTACAACCTCACGCCTCAGCCCGCCGCGGCCCCCGCGGGCGGCGGCAGGACCAACAAGCCGGTGATCATCGGCTCGATCGTCGTCTCGATCATCGCGGTCGGCGGTCTGGTCGCCGCGCTGATGCTCAACGGCGGCGGCAGCGGCGACGAGGGCAAGGGCGGCGGCGGCAGCGCGAGCGCGTCGACGACGAAGGCGGCGGGCTACCGCGGGCCGGACACGTCGAAGAAGATCGACGTGAGCGAGTGCAAGGAGCCGCAGGAGTCGTACAACGACCCCGACAAGATCCAGCTGCCCAACTTCCGGTTCAAGTACATCGGATCGGTCAAGGAGTGCCTGCAGGCGGCGGGTTGGCAGCTGAAGATCAAGAAGGTCGACGAGAACACGTACGGCGAGGGCTCGGTCATCGACCAGTTCCCCTCCGCCACGACGGACCTCGACCCGAAGAACATGCCGCAGATCGAGCTCAGCGTCTCGTCGGGCAACCCGCCGTCCTGACCGGCGCGCCAGACATGGAAGGGCCCGGCAGCCTCGGCTGCCGGGCCCTTTCTCTCGAGTTCCTAGAGGTACGGTCCGCCCGAGTGGCCGCCGGCCTGGCGGTCCTCGGTACCGTCAGGGCCGACGCCCGGCGGTAGCGCGCGCCGCATCTGCTCCAACTGGGCCCGCGCGGCCATCTGCTGGGCGAACAGCGTGGTCTGGATCCCGTGGAAGAGACCCTCCAGCCAGCCCACCAACTGGGCCTGCGCGATACGCAGTTCGGAGTCGCTCGGAGTGCCGTCGTCCGTGAACGGCAGAGAGAGCCGCTCCAGCTCCTCCACCAGCTCGGGCGCCAGCCCGTCCTCCAGCTCCTTCACCGAGCTGCGGTGGATGTCCTTCAGCCGGGCCCGGCTCGCCTCGTCCAGGGGAGCCGCGCGCACCTCCTCCAGGAGCTGTTTGATCATGCTGCCGATCCGCATCACCTTGGCCGGCTGCTCGACCTGCTCCGTCACCGGAATCTCGCGGGAGTCCTCGTCTGTGCCGCCGCCAATCGCCATACCGTCCTGGCCCACGACCAGGATCTGGGGATTCTCCGGCGACCTGTCGTTCCTCGGCATCTCCATGCCGCCATTCTCTCGCACCCATGCATCTCATCACCGTGGTGCCCCCCGTGTGCGGTGATCCACCGTTTACGGGGCGGGAGTTTCCGTGCGCAGCCGCAGCAGCCGGGCCTCGCAGTGCTCCAGCCAGCGGATCTCGGCCTCCGCGTGGCAGATGATCTGCTCCAGGACCAGCAGCCGGGCCACCTCGTCCGGGTGCCCGGGCGTCCGCGCGAGCGCCTGCGCCCGCTGCCGCACGTACTCGTGCAGCGCCTCCGCCACATGGTGGCGCTGCGCCTCGACGACCGCGCGTACGTCGACGCCGGGTGCGCCGACCGCCAGCGCCAGCTTGATCGCCAGCTCGTCGCGCGGCGGGCCGGCCCGCTCCACGGGGCGCGCGAACCAGGCCGCCAGCTCGGTCCGGCCGGTCCCCGTCAGCGCGTACAGTGCCCGACCGGCCTCGTCCTCGCCGTCGTGGACGACCATCCCGTCCCGCTCCAGTCGGCCGAGAGTGGTGTAGACCTGTCCGATGTTCAGGGGCCAGGTACCGCCGGTGCGCGCCTCGAACTCGGTGCGCAGCCGTGAGCCGTAGCGGGGGCCCTGTTCGAGGAGCGCCAGCAGTCCATGACGTATCGACATACCCGGATTGTGCAGCGATTTCGGATTTTTGGCGGTACACAGCGTGCCGGAAGTGCGGCCCGGTGTGAGCCTTGAGGCGTGACTCCATGGCTGCGTGCTTTGCAGGGGGCCGGACTGGTGGTGGGGGTGGGCACGGGCGTGCTCGTGTCCCCCTGCGGGGGCGGGGTGGCGTACGGGGCTGAGGTGTACGGGGCTGTCGCGTCGTACGGGGGCGTTTCGTCGTACGGGAGCGTTTCGTCGGACCGGGCTGTCTCGTCGGACGGGAGCGTTTCGTCGTACGGGAGCGTTTCGTCGGACCGCGCCGTCTCGTCGTACGCGGCCGGGTCGTCGGGGGCGGTTCTGTCCGGCCATGGGCCTGTCGCGACGCACTCCCCCGGATCGACCCACAAGCCAGGTCCGACGCACGGGCCCGCCCCGTCGGACGAAGCCGGACGGGGGGACGAGGGCGACTCGGGGGACGAGGCCGGGAGCGGAGACGAGGCCGGATCGGGCGACGAGACCGGGATGGGGTCCCACGCCAGGCACACGCACGACGCCGGCACCCCGGAGGCCGCGCCCCGCCGGTCCAACTCCCCCGAGGTCACGCCGAAGCCGTCGCGCGCCGGGAGTGTGGCGGGTGAGGGGCGGGAGCGGCCCGGGCGGCGGGAGACGCCGTCGGCGGACGAGTCGGCCGGCGACTCCTCGGACCAAGGGGAGGACCAGAGCGACCAGGGCGCGGACCCGGGGTACCCGCAGGGGCAGGACGAAGGGGACGGGACGGGTGACGCGTCCGCGACGCCGCCCGCGGAGGCGGGAATGGTGCCGTCGCAGCCGGCGCGGCACCCCGCCCAGCAGGCCGCGACCCCGGCCGAGCCCGTCCTGCGGATCCTGCCGCTCGGCAGCGGCCTGGTCCTGATCGGGCTCGGTCTGGGGTTCGCCTTCATCGGCCTGCGGCTGCGGCGGGCCTAGGAAGCCCGGCGGCCACCGGGCCTCAGCGCACGACCAGCAGCACCTTGCCCACGTGACCGCTCTCCTCCACGACCCGGTGGGCCGCGGCGGCGTCGCTCATCGGGAGCTCACGGTCGACGACCGGGCGGACGTGGCCGCCGTCGAGCAGGGGCCACACATGCTCGCGTACGGCCGCGACGATCGCCGCCTTCTCCCCGAGCGGACGGGCGCGCAGCGAGGTCGCGCTGACCGCGGCCCGCTTGTTCAGCAGCATGGCGATGTTCAGCTCGCCCTTGATGCCGCCCTGCATGCCGATGATGGCGAGGCGGCCGTTGACGGCGAGGGCCCGGACGTTGCGGTCCAGGTACTTGGCGCCCATGTTGTCGAGGATGACGTCGGCGCCCGCGCCGTCGGTGGCCTTCTTGATCTCCTCGACGAAGTCCTGCTCCTTGTAGTTGATCAGGATGTCCGCGCCCAGAGCGGCGCACTGCTCCAGCTTCTCCTTGGTGCCCGCCGTCACGGCGACCTTGGCGCCGACCGCCTTGGCCAGCTGGATCGCCATGGTGCCGATGCCGCTGGAACCGCCGTGCACCAGCAGCGTCTCGCCGGGGCGCAGATGGGCGACCATGAAGACGTTCGACCAGACGGTGCAGACCACCTCGGGCAGCGCGGCGGCCTGCTTGAGGTCGATGTCCTTGGGCACCGGCAGCAGCTGGCCGGCCGGGATCGCGACCTTCTCGGCGTAGCCGCCGCCCGCGAGCAGCGCGCAGACCTCGTCGCCGACGGCCCAGCCCGAGACGCCGGGGCCGACCGCGGTGATACGGCCGGAGCACTCCAGGCCGGGGTAGGGGGACGATCCCGGCGGGGGGTCGTAGAAGCCCTGCCGTTGCAGGATGTCGGCGCGGTTGACGGCGCCGGCCACCACCTCGACCAGCACCTCGCCCTCACCGGCCACCGGATCGGGGACCTCGTCCCACACCAGCGCCTCGGGCCCACCAGGTTCGGGAATCGTGATCGCATGCATGAGGGGGACGCTACTCCTCGCCACGCGGGCGACCCGGACCGCGGGCCTGCGCCGAGAGGAGCGTCCGCAAGTGATCACTCCTTTGACATGGACCGGACGCCGGGCGTGACCTGCGCGCCCGGCGTCGCCCGGACGATCGTGATCAGACGGTCCGTCAACTGCAGTGTCCCGATGGCCGGATCGTCGTAGCCGAGCACCCGGTGCCCTCGTATGACGCTCACCACCAGGTCCTCCGTCTCCCTCGGGCCCCGGCCCACCTCGGCCTTCACGACCGGCCGTTCGACCATGTCGAGCCCGGTGCCCTGCTGGATGAGGTCCTCCAGCACCATGCCGGCCACGGGGCTGAGCACGGACAGGCCGAGCAGGCGGCCGGCCGCGCTCGCGCTGGTGATGACGGCGTCGGCGCCGGACTGCTCCAGCAACGGCGCGTTCTCCTCCTCGCGCACCGCCGCCACGATCTTGGCCCCTCGGTTGAGCTGCCGGGCCGTCAGCGTGACCAGCACGGCGGTGTCGTCGCGCTGGGTGGCGATGATGATCTGCCGCGCCCGGTGCACCTCGGCCCGCTTGAGCACGTCGCTGCGGGTCGCGTCGCCGATCACCCCGGCGAAGCCCTCGGCCGTCGCGGCGTCGATCACCTTGGAGCTGGGGTCGACCACGACGACCTGCTCCTTCTTCAGGCCCGTCGCACAGACGGTCTGTACCGCCGAGCGCCCCTTCGTCCCGAAGCCGACGACGACGGTGTGCTCACGCAAGGTGGACCTCCAGCGGTTGAGTCGCCACTCGTCGCGGGTGCGTTCGGTGAGGACCTCGAGCGTGGTGCCGACCAGGATGATCAGGAAGAGCACCCTCAGCGGCGTGACGACGAAGATGTTGGTGAACCGGGCGGCGTCGCTGACCGGGGTGATGTCGCCGTATCCGGTGGTGGAGAGGGTGACGGTCGCGTAGTAGAAGGCGTCGAGCAGGTCGACCGACTGGTCGGAGGTGTCGTTGTAGCCCTCGTGGTCGGCGTAGACGATCAGGGCGGTCGCGAACAGCACCAGCAGCGCCAGCAGCAGTCGCCTGCCCACCTGCCGGATCGGGCGCTCCACCACCTTCCTCGGCAGTTTCACCCGGTGGGTCACGAGATGTTCGTCCGCCTGGCGGGCGATCGCGTCATGGCCCGGCAGTTTCACGTGAAACACACTCCGATTCCGGCGGAGGCCCAGGGCAGATCGAGAAGTTCCAGCTCCTGGCCGGAGCCGGCGCCGCCCGGTGGCACGACGGCGAGGGCGTCGGCCGCCGCGATACCGCGCAGCATGGCCGGGCCGTTGTAGTGCAGCGGCACCGCACGGTCGCCGCGCAGCACGACGGGGATGAGCCGGGTGTCGTACGGATGCCCGTGGGCCGCTTCCTGGATCGGCAGCGTGTACGGCTCCGGGGCAGGGCGTGCGGCCAGCGTGCGCAGCAGGGGCTCGGCGAGGGTGAGCAGGCCGGAGACGGCGGCGAGGGGGTTGCCGGGAAGGCCCACCAGGTGCTGGTCGTCCTTGGTGCGGGCCAGCAGCATTGGGTGGCCGGGGCGCACCTTCACGCCGTCCACGAGGAGTTCGGCGCCGATACGGCGCAGGGTGGGGTGGACATGGTCGACGGGGCCGGAGGCCGTGCCCCCGGTGGTGACGATCAGGTCGGCGTCCGAGCCGGTGACGGCCTTGCGCAGGGCCTTCTCGTCGTCGCCGAGCCGTCGTACGGAGGTGACGTCGGCGCCCAGCGCGCGCAGCCAGGGTGGCAGCATCGGGCCGAGGGCATCCCTGATCAGCCCGTCGTGCGGCGTTCCTTCGGTGAGCAACTCGTCGCCCAGCACGAAGACATGGACCCGGGGGCGGGGGACCGCGGTGACCGTGTCGTAGCCGGCGGCCGCGGCGAGACCGAGCACGGCCGGGGTCACGAGGGAGCCGACGGGCAGGAGCTGGTCGCCGGAGCGGCACTCCTGGCCGCGCGGGCGGATGTCCTGGCCGTGGTGCATGTCGCGGGTGGCGTGCAGCCGGCCCTTGTCGTCGGTGCGGCCGTGCTCGGAACGGATCACGGCGGTGGTGTCGAGGGGGATACGGGCGCCGGTGGCGATACGGACGGCCTCGCCGTCGGTGAGGGCCTCGGGCTCGGTGTGCCCGGCCAGGACGCCCTCGTCGCGCACGTCCCAGGGACCGGGGCCCGCGACCGCCCAGCCGTCCATGGCGGAGGTGTCGAAGGAGGGCAGGTCGGTGAGGGCGGTGAGCGGGGCGGCGAGGGTGAGCCCGAGAGAGGAGGCGAGGGGGACCGAGACGAGGGCGCGGCGGGTGCCGGCGCGGGCGGCGCGGGCGGCGATCACCCGGGCCTCGGGCCAGGAGGTGGCGCGGTGGTGGGCATCGGGTTTGTGCGGCGCGCCGTGGTGGTGACCGGAAGCGGCGGGCGCAGGCACACTTTCGCCGGCGACGCGGCCGTCGTGGTCGTTCACGAGGGCGAGCACCTCCTCGACGTCCAGGTCCTCGGCGTCCTCGCCGGTGCGGGCCGAGCGGGCGGTCATCCGGCGTCCGGACGACTGTCGGGCGTGGCGTCCGGTGCCGCGTCGGCCTTGGCGGCGGCGGCCTCGTCCGCCCAGCGCTGGGCGAGCGCGGCGGCCTTGCGGGAGGCTTCGGCGACGGCTTCGGGGCCGCCGCCCGCCCGGCCGGCCGCGTACCCGACGAGGAAGGTGGTCAGGGGCGCCGCGGGCCTGGCCACACCGTGGGCGGCGTCGCGGGCGAGGTCGAGCAGGAGTCGCATGTCGACGTCAAGGTCGATGCCCAGCTCGTCCTTGGCTGCGGAAATCCATTCATCCAACACGTGCCCATGCTCCCTGATACGTGCCCTGGCGGCGGCGATGTCGTCCCAGGTGTCGCAGTCGAAGGACGCGACGGGGTCCGGGACGCGGGTGAGGTCGAGGGCGCCGGTCAGCCGGCGCAGCGGCAGGCCGGTGAGGCCGCCGTGCTCGGTGGACAGCGCGGCCAGCCCGCGGCGCAGCGCCTCCGCGCGATAGGCCGCCACTAGGGGCTGGTCGCGGCCGTCCGTGTCGGTGAGCAGGACGCCGTCGGCGTCGCTCGCGCGCAGCGCGGTCAGCAGCCGCCCTACCGTGGCCGCCCCGAGGAACGGCAGGTCCGCGGAGAGGACGAGCAGCTCGCCGGCCGTGGTGCGGCGCAGCCCGGCGCCGAGCGCGGCGAGGGGTCCCCCGCCGGGCGGGTCCTCGCGGGCCCACAGCACGGGCCGCGCGGTGGGCCGGGCGTCGGCCACCACGACGGTCGTGCGCGCGTCGGCGCAGGCGGTCAGGACGCGGTCGAGCAGCGCCCGGCCGCCCACGTGGACGCCGGGCTTGTCCGCGCCGCCGAGCCGCCGCGCGGCGCCGCCCGCGAGCACGACGGCGTCGTACGGCGGGACGGCGGCGCGATCACCGGAGGGCTCGTACGAGGTCACCCCCCGAGTATGCGTGCCGTGGCGATCACAGGGAACGTATGGGTGGCCGCGCAATCACAGCGTGCGCAGCAGGACCGCCGGTTGTTCCACACAGTCCGCCACGTAGCGCAGGAAGCCGCCCGCGGTGCCGCCGTCGCACACCCGGTGGTCGAAGGTGAGCGAGAGCTGGACGACCTGACGCACCGCCAGCTCGCCCTCGTGCACCCACGGCTTGGGGACGATACGGCCGACGCCCAGCATGGCCGCCTCGGGGTGGTTGATGATCGGCGTGGAGCCGTCAACCCCGAAGACCCCGTAGTTGTTCAGCGTGAACGTGCCGCCGGTGAGGTCGCCGGGCGTGAGGCGTCCCGTCCGGGCCGACTCGGTCAGCCGGGCGAACTCCGCGGTCAGTGCCTCCGCGTCCCGGGCGTGCGCGTCCCGTACGACCGGCACGACGAGGCCCCGCTCGGTCTGCGCGGCGAAGCCGAGGTGCACATGGTCGAGCTGTACGACCTCCCTCGCCTCCATGTCGACCGTGGAGTTGAGCTCGGGGAAGCGGGCGAGGGCCGCGGTGCAGATGCGGGCCAGCACGGCGATGAGGGAGATCTTCGGCCCGCCGGCCGCGTTCATCGCGGCACGCGCGCGCATGAGTTCGGTCGCGTCGGCGTCCACCCAGCAGGTCGCGTCCGGTATCTCGCGGCGGCTGCGGGAGAGCTTGTCGGCGACGGCGCCCCGCACGCCCTTGAGGGGAACGCGCAGCTCGGTTCCGGCGGTCGGGACGGGCGCCGGGGCGGACGTCACGCGCGCGGGGGCCTCGGCCGGCGGCTCGGACATGCCCGCCTGCGTCCCGGCGGCACGCAGCGCGTACTCCACGTCCGCCCGCAGGATCAGCCCGTCGGGGCCGGAGCCGGTCATGTCCCGCAGGTCCAGGCCGTTCTGCCGGGCGAGCCTGCGCACCAGGGGCGAGATCACGGGGACGGGGCCGTCCGCCGGCCCCGGGGTGCCGCCATGCCCGTTCGCCTCGCGGGGCGGCGCGACGGCCGCCGTCTGGCCCGGCTTCACCCTGCGGCGTCGGGCGGGGGCCTGCGAAGTGCCGTATCCCACCAGTACGTTGCCCGAACCCTCGGTCTCGGCGCCGGAGGCCGGCGCGCCCACCGCGACCGTGATCAGCGGTGCGCCGACGGGGAGTTCCGTGCCCTCCTCGCCGAAGCGGGCGGTGACCACGCCGCCGTAGGGGCAGGGCACCTCGACCATCGCCTTGGCCGTCTCGACCTCGACGACCGGCTGGTCGATCTTGACTACGTCGCCGACCTCCACCAGCCAGCGGACGATCTCCGCCTCGGTGAGCCCCTCCCCGAGATCGGGAAGCTTGAACTCCAACACCTGTGCCATCAGCTCTCGGCCTCCCACTGCAGACGCGCCACGGCGTCCAGGATCCGGTCGACGCCGGGCAGATGGTGACGCTCCAGCATCGGCGGCGGGTAGGGGATGTCGAACCCGGCCACGCGCAGCACCGGCGCCTCCAGGTGGTGGAAGCAGCGCTCCATGACGCGGGCCGCGATCTCCCCGCCCGGGCCGCCGTAGGAGCCGGACTCGTGCACGACGACCGCGCGCCCGGTCCGCCGCACCGAGGCGCAGACCGTCTCGTCGTCGAACGGCACCAGGGAGCGCAGGTCGACGACTTCGAGGTCCCAGCCCTCGGCGGCCGCGGCCTCGGCGGCTTCGAGGCAGACGGGCACCGACGGCCCGTACGTGATGAGTGTGGCGCTCCGGCCCGAGCGCCGCACCACCGCGCGGCCTATCGGTTCAACGTCCGTCGGATGCTCGGGGTTCCAGGAGTCCTTGGACCAGTACAGGCGCTTGGGCTCGAGGAAGACGACCGGGTCGTCGGAGGCGATCGCGGCGCGCAGCAGGCCGTAGGCGTCGGCGACCGTGGCGGGCGTGACGACATGGAGGCCCGGAGTCGCCATGTAGTACGCCTCGGAGGAGTCGCTGTGGTGCTCGACGCCGCCGATGCCGCCGCCGTAGGGCACGCGGATGGTGATCGGCAGGGGCATGGCGCCGCGGGTGCGGTTGCGCATGCGGGCCACGTGGCTGATCAGCTGCTCGAAGGCCGGGTAGGCGAACGCGTCGAACTGCATCTCCACGACCGGCCGGAGGCCGTACATCGCCATGCCCACGGCCGTGCCGAGGATGCCGGCCTCGGCCAGCGGGGTGTCCGTGCAGCGGTCCTCGCCGAACTCCTTGGCAAGTCCGTCGGTGACCCGGAAGACACCGCCGAGGGTGCCGACGTCCTCGCCCATGACGTGCACGGCGGGGTCCGCGGCCATGGCGTCGCGCAGCGCGCGCGTGAGGGCCTGCGCCATGGTGGCCGGCTTGACGGCGACGGTGGTCATCAGTGGCCGCCTTCCTGTTCCGCGTGCAGCTCCGCCTGCAACTGGGCCTGCTGCTCGCGCAGTTGCGAAGTGGGCTCGGCGTAGACATGGGCGAAGAGGTCCATGGGGTCGAGCACCGGGTCCTGGTTCATGCGCTCGCGCAGGTCGGCGGCCATGGTCTCGGCGGCGTCGCGGGCGGCCTGTATGCCGTCCTCGTCGATCAGGCCGCGCTCGGTCAGCTCGTGCTCCAGGAGCGCGATCGGGTCGTGCGCGCGCCAGGCGTCCACCTCGGTGTCGCCGCGGTAGCGGGTCGCGTCGTCGGCGTTGGTGTGGGCCTCGATGCGGTACGTGATCGCCTCGACCAGGGTGGGGCCGCCACCCTCACGCGCGCGGCGCACGGCGGCGGCGAGCACCTCGTGCACCGCGGCCGCGTCGTTGCCGTCGACCAGTCGGCCTGGCATGCCGTAGCCGACGGCCTTGTGGGCCAGCGACGGTGCCGCGGTCTGCTTGGCGAGCGGGACGGAGATGGCGAAGCCGTTGTTCTGGACCAGGAAGACGACCGGGGCCTGCCAGACGGCGGCGAAGTTCAGCGCCTCGTGGAAGTCGCCCTCGCTGGTGCCGCCGTCGCCGACCATGGCGAGCGCGACCACGTCGTCGCCCTTGAGGCGGGCGGCGTGTGCGAGGCCGACGGCGTGCGGGAGCTGGGTGGCGAGCGGCGTGGACAGGGGGGCCACGCGGTGCTCGTGCGGGTCGTAGCCGGTGTGCCAGTCGCCGCGCAGCAGCGTGAGCGCCTGGACGGGGTCCAGGCCGCGGGCGACGGCGGCGAGCGTGTCGCGGTAGCTGGGGAAGAGCCAGTCGCGGTCCTCAAGGGCCAGCGCGGCGGCGACCTCGCAGGCCTCCTGGCCGGTGCTGGAGGGGTAGACGGCGAGGCGGCCCTGCTTGGTGAGCGCGGTGGCCTGCGTGTTGTACCGGCGGCCGCGGACCAGTTCCGCGTGCAGGCGGCGCAGCAGGGCCGGGTCGGCCTTCGCGGCCGCCTCGGTGCCGAGGACGCGGACGGGCTCCGCGTCGGGCAGCAGCGGCGCGGGGTCCGTGCGGGGCTGCCAGGCGGGCGGCGGGGATGGCCGATAAGCGCCCCGCTGCTCCATGACCGTCATGACGGCACCTCCTCGTGGGAGCGGCTTGCGGCACGCCACGGCATTGTGGCGCGCCTCACCTACCGATTGTTCGGTCGCCGACACATTTTGGCTACAGGCGGCTTCACGCTGTGGACAAACGGTTCTCCACAGCCTGGAATGAAAGCAGTACGTCCATGGCAGGGAGGCGGGGGGACATGGCACCTGAACAAATGGCCGAGGGGCCGGAGGGAACCGGTGCCGTGTCGCCCGCCCGTCCCCTCGACGCCATCGATCTGGACATCCTCCAGATGCTCCAGGCGGACGGCCGCGCCTCGATACGGTCGGTCGCGGAACGGGTGCATGTCTCGCGCGCCAACGCCTACGCGCGCATCAACCGCCTCATCGACGACGGCGTCATTCGCGGATTCGGCGCCCGCGTCAACCACGAACGCGCAGGTCAGGGGACGTCTGCGTACATCACCCTGAAGATCATCCAGAACTCCTGGCGGACGGTGCGCGAGCAGCTCAGACAGCTGCCCGGGGCCTCCCACATCGCCCTGGTGGGCGGCGACTTCGACGTGCTGCTGCTGGTGCACACCTCGGACAACCGGGCGCTGCGCGAGCTGGTGCTCACCCGGCTCCAGGCGATGCCGGAAGTACTCAGCACGCGCACGCTGCTGGTGTTCGAGGAGGAGGACCTGGAGCCGCAGGGCTGAGCCCCCGGCCGTTCAGCCCTCCTTGCGCAGCCCTCCGAAGACCAGCTGCACGACCGCGTCGGCCACTTCGCGCTCGTCCATGCCGCGCCCGTCCGGCCGGTACCACTCGACGATCGAGTTGATCATCCCGAAGACCAGGCGCGTGGCGAGCCGCACCTCGACGTCCCCGCGGACGTCCCCCTCGGCCGCCGCCGCCTTCAGCAGCTCGGCCACCCGGTGGTCGAAGTCGCGGCGCCGCTCCAGGGCCCAGCGCTCGGTGTCGGTGTTGCCGCGCACCCGCAGCAGCAGCGTCACGTACGGCAGCTCACCGATCAGCACCTCGACCATGCGCCGCACCACGTACTCCAGGCGCGCGGCGGCGCTCGCCACGCGCGCGTGCTCCTCGTCGAGGATCCCGAAGAGGCCGTCGATCGCCCGGCTGACGGCCCGGCGCAGCAGTTCCTCCTTGCCCGACACGTGGTGGTATATCGACGACTTGGAGATGCCGGCCGCCCTGG
The DNA here is from genome assembly GCF_043200415.1 of Streptomyces sp. NPDC048419. Classification (NCBI taxonomy): domain Bacteria; kingdom Bacillati; phylum Actinomycetota; class Actinomycetes; order Kitasatosporales; family Streptomycetaceae; genus Streptomyces; species Streptomyces sp. NPDC048419. Next base: position 59,685 of record NZ_JBICXT010000006.1, read on the forward strand.
AGAGGTGCTCCATCGAAGTGCCGTCGTAGCCGCGGTCGTTGAAGACCTGGACGGCTACGGAGAGCAGTGTCTCCGGGGTGTACGTGTCGCGCTTGGCGGTGGTCATGAGGTGCTGCCCTCCCGCTTGTCGGAGGCGTACGCGTGGCGGTACAGCGCGAGGGAAGGCGCATAGCGTCCCGAGGGGTCGCGCAGGTGCAGGTCGTCGAGGAGGGCGTACGCCCAGTTGCGGCCGAGCCTGCGGCTCCACTCGAAGGGACCGAGCGGGTAGTTGACGCCCAGGCGCATCGCGGTGTCGATGTCCTCCTCGGTGGCCACGCCCTTGGCGACGGCGTCGTGCGCGAGGTCGACGACGCGGGCGACCGTACGGGCGACGATCATGCCGGGGACGTCGCCGATCAGGCTGACGTCCTTGCCGAGCGCCTGGAAGAGGCCGATGGCCTCGGCGAGCGTCTGCGGCGCGGTGTCCTGGGAGGCGGACAGGGCGATGCGGGTGGCCTTGCGGTAGTCGAGGGCGAGGTCGAAGTAGACGACGTCGCGGAACTCCACCGAGGTCTGGCCGTCGGCGAGCGCCAGCTGGCCGCCGCTCGGCAGCACCAGGCGGGTGCCGTGGTCCTCGTCCTCCTCGCGCACCGCGATGCCCGCCTCGCGGACCAGCGCGAGCAGCTCGGCGGCGGGGCCCAGGTCGCCCTCGGCGACGACGTAGGCGGGCGGCCGCGACTGCTCCGCGGTGTGCGGCTCGGCGGGCTCGGCGTCGTCGCCGTAGTCGTACCAGCCCTGTCCGCTCTTGCGGCCCAGCCGGCCCGACTCGACCAGCCGGCGCTGGGCGAGCGAGGGCGTGAAGCGCACGTCCTGGAAGAAGCTCTGCCACACGGAGTGCGTGACCGACTCGTTGACGTCCTGCCCGATGAGGTCGGTCAGTTCGAAGGCGCCCATCCGGAAGCCGCCCGACTCGCGCAGCACCGCGTCGATGGTGGCCGGGTCGGCGCCCTGGGCCTCGTAGACCGCGAAGGCCTCGGCGTAGAAGGGCCGGGCGATGCGGTTGACGATGAACCCGGGGGTGTCCGCGCAGGCGACCGGGGTCTTGCCCCAGGCGCGCGCCATCTCGTACGCGCGCGTGGCCGACGAGACGTCGGTGGCGAACCCGGAGACGACCTCGACCAGGGGCAGCAGCGGCGCCGGGTTGAAGAAGTGCAGGCCGACCAGGCGGCCGGGACTGCGCAGCGCGCCGCCGATGGCCGTGACGGACAGGGACGAGGTGTTGGTGGCGAGCAGACAGTCCTCGCCGACGACGTCCTCCAGCGCCCGGAACAGCTCCTGCTTGGCGTCGAGCCGCTCCAGGACTGCTTCTACGACCAGGGAGCAGTCCGCGAGCTCGGCGAGTTCCGCGGCGGGCAGCAGCCGGTCGTGCGCGGCATCCCGGTCGGCCGCGGTGAGCCGGTCCTTCGCCACGAGCCGGTCGAGGCGGGCTTGGATCGCCGCGGCCGCTTCCCGGGCGCGCCCCGGGACGGCGTCGTACAGCCGTACCCGATGGCCCGCGACCAGGGCGACCTGGGCGATGCCCTGGCCCATGGTGCCGGTGCCGACGACGGCCACGGGGCTGCTGAGGTCCAGTGCTGTCATGTGCGCGATCCTCCCGCACGGGGTTTTCCACAGATGCGGCGGACCCCCTTGTCCCGACCGATCGTTCGGTTACTCTAACTCTGACCGGCTGTTCCTGCCCATATTTCTGCCCAGGTCATGGGCTCGACGAAGAGTTCACAAGACGAGGAGTTGGTCCCGCATGGCCGCCGAACTGACCACGCACGAGCTGATCGCCAAGCACCGGCCCACCCTCGACCAGGCGCTGGAAGCGATCCGCACACGCGCGTACTGGTCCCCGCACCCCGAACACCCCAAGGCCTACGGCGAGAACGGCAGCCTGGACATGGCGGCGGGCAAGGCCGCCTTCGACGCCCTCCTCGGCACCCGCCTCGACCTCGGCCAGCCCGGCACGGACGACTGGGTGGGCGGCGAGACGTCGCCGTACGGCATCGAGCTGGGCGTGTCGTACCCGCACGCGGACCTCGACGAGCTGCTGCCCGCCATGAAGGCCGGACAGCGCGCGTGGCGCGACGCGGGCGCGGAGATGCGCGCGGTGGTGTGCCTGGAGATCCTCAAGCGGATCAGCGACCGGACGCACGAGTTCGCGCACGCGGTCATGCACACCTCCGGCCAGGCGTTCATGATGGCGTTCCAGGCGGGTGGCCCGCACGCGCAGGACCGCGGCCTGGAGGCGGTGGCGTACGCGTACGTGGAGCAGGTCCGCACGCCCGACACCGCGGAGTGGACCAAGCCGCAGGGCAAGCGCGACCCGCTCGCGCTCGCCAAGCAGTTCACCCCGGTCCCCCGCGGTGTCTCGCTGATGATCGGCTGCAACACCTTCCCGACGTGGAACGGCTACCCGGGCCTGTTCGCCTCCCTGGCCACCGGTAACGCGGTCCTGGTCAAGCCCCACCCGCGCGCGGTGCTGCCGCTCGCGCTCACCGTGCAGGTGGCGCGCCAGGTGCTCACCGAGGCGGGCTTCGACCCGAACCTGGTGGCGCTGGCGGCCGAGCGCCCCGGCGAGGGCATCGCGAAGACGCTCGCCACCCGCCCCGAGATCCGGATCATCGACTACACGGGCTCGACGGCGTTCGGCGACTGGCTGGAGGCCAACGCCCGGCAGGCGCAGGTCTACACGGAGAAGGCCGGCGTCAACACCGTGCTGGTGGACTCGGCGGCGAACTACAAGGGCATGCTCTCCAACCTGGCCTTCTCGCTGTCCCTCTACAGCGGCCAGATGTGCACGACCCCGCAGAACCTGCTGATCCCCCGCGACGGCATCCGCACCGACGAGGGCCCGAAGACCTTCGACGAGGTGGTCGCGGACCTCGCCCGCGCGGTCGACGGCCTGCTCGGCGACGACGCGCGCGCGAACGCGCTGCTCGGCGCGATCGTCAACCCGGACGTGAAGGCCCGCCTGGAAGCCGCGGCCGGGCTCGGCGAAGTCGCCCTGGCCTCACGGGAGATCAGCAACCCCGAGTTCCCGGGCGCGGTGGTGCGCACGCCGGTGATCGTGAAGCTGGACGGCGCCAAGCCGGACGACGAGGCCGCGTACATGAGCGAGTGCTTCGGCCCCGTCTCCTTCGCGGTCGCGGTCGACTCGGCGGCGGACGGCGTGGAGCTGCTGCGGCGCACGATCCGTGAGAAGGGGGCGATGACGGTCGGCGCGTACACGAGCGACGGCGAGGTCGAGGGCGCGATCCAGGAGGTCTGCCTGGAAGAGGCGGCGCAGCTGTCGCTGAACCTTACGGGCGGGGTGTACGTCAACCAGACGGCCGCGTTCTCCGACTTCCACGGTTCGGGCGGCAACCCGGCGGCCAACGCGGCGCTGTGCGACGGCGCGTTCGTCGCGAGCCGGTTCCGGGTGGTCGAGGTGCGCCGCGAGGCCGAGGGCCAGGCCTAGGAGCCGTACCCGGTGGCGCTCCAGTGGTACAGCGTCATGGCCACGCTGGTCGCCAGGTTGTAGCTGGAGACCTGGGGACGCATCGGCAGGGACAGCAAGTGGTCGGTACGCGCGCGTAGTTCGGCGGACAGGCCGCTGCGCTCCGAGCCGAAGGCGAGGACGGCGTCGTCCGGGAGCTTCACGCCCCGGATGTCGTCGCCCTCCGGGTCGAGGGCGAACAGCGGACCCGCCGGCAGCTCGTCGGCGGCCAGTCGCTCCACCGCGGTCGCGAAGTGCAGCCCCGCCCCGCCGCGTACGACGGTGGGGTGCCAGGGGTCGAGCGTGCCCGTGGTGACCACGCCGGTCGCGCCGAACCCCGCGGCCAGCCGGATCACGGCGCCCGCGTTGCCCAGGTTGCGCGGGTTGTCGAGGACCACGAGGGGCGCGGTGCGGGGGGCGTGCGCCAGCTTCTCCAGGTTGGCCGCGCGGGAGGGCCGTACGGCCAGCGCCGCCACCGCGGTGGGATGCGGGCGCGGCACCAGGCTCCGGTACGTCGGCTCCGGCACCTCGGTGAGGAGCGCGGCCAGCTTCTCCCGTACGTCGGGGGCGAGTTCACCGGCGAGCGTGAGGGCCGCCCGCCGGTCGGCGGTGACCGCCACCGGGACCTCGGCCTCGAAGCGCAGGGCGTGCTTGAGGGCGTGGAAACCGTCGAGCAGCACGCAGGTGCCGGCCAGCCGGTGCCAGGCGCTCACGGTGTCGGCGGTGGGGTCGGTCATGGTGGGCAGCCTACGTGCGCGCGGCCGGGGCTCACGCGCGCGTGCCTCCAGGGCTCACCTGCGTGCGCGCCGCGGGCTCAGGCCGTGGAGTTCGCGTGCGTGGGCTCGGGGTTCTCCGGCACGCGTGGCCCGGGCAGGGTCACCCGCCCGCCGCGGGCGAGGACGCGCTCACGTGCGCGTGCCGCCCAGCCGCCGAGCCGGTGCAGGAACGAGGTCGGCAGGAAGACCGAGTCCGCCGTGATCATCGCGAGCGAGAAGAACGGCAGGCCGAGGACCACGGCGATCACGGCGTGCTCGGTCATCATGACCGCCAGCAGGACGTTCTTCACCCGCCGGTTGAACAGCGTGAACGGGAAGGCGACCTGCACGATGACGGTCCCGTACGTCACGAGCATCACCATCGTGCCGCTGGACGACAGCAGGTCGGCGAGCGCGGGCCAGGGCGAGAAGTAGTCGAGGTGAAGGGGGTAGTAGACCGCCGTGCCGTCCTGCCAGCGGGTGCCCTGGATCTTGTACCAGCCGGCCGTCGCGTAGATCAGACAGGCCTCGGCCATGATCACGAGGACTGCGCCGTTGTGCACGATGTTGCCGACGACGTCCAGCAGTATCCGGGGCTCCGCGCTCTTCGCGCGGCGCCCGACGACCCATCGCACGGCGAGCGCGACCCACACCGTCCACACGATCACCGGCACGGTCGCGTCGACGCCGCCGAACCTGCCACCGGCGGTCACCGCGACCAGCACGAACCCGAGCACGGCCCACAGCGCCGGGTTCAGCCGGTCCGGAACACGCTCCCCACGCGCGCGTGCCCCGGCCGCGCGCCGGGCCCGCCGCGCGTCCAGCGACCAGACCTGGCCGCAACGCGTGAACACGAGGTAGACGGACATCAGGTGCAGGACGTTGTCGCCGCCGTCCCCCACGAAGACGCTGCGGTTCTGCAGCGAGAGCACGCCGATCATGAACAGCACGGACATGGTGCGGGTGCGCCAGCCGAGCAGCAGCAGCGCGCCGGCCAGCACGGCGAGCACGTAGACGATCTCGAACCAGGCGCGGCCGTCCGACCACATCAGGGCCGTGAAGGCATGGTTGACGGCTATCAGCTGCTGGGCGTCGTCCCAGCTCCACGGGCCACCGGGGCCGTAGAGCTCCTCGCGGTGGGGGAACTCGCGCAGCAGGAACAGCAGCCAGGTCGCGCTGAAGCCGATGCGGATGACGGCCGTCTGGTACGGGCCGAGCGCCGACTCGGTGACGCGGGCGATGGCGGAGGAGACCGACAGGGCGAAGCGGTTCACTCGACGCCTCCGTCGGTGTCGGCGGCGGTGACCGGCCACCAGGGCAGCACACGGTACATGGGCTTGTCCGAGATCTTCTCCGCGCTCCACCTGGGCGGGGCGACGTTGGTGGTACTGGAACGGACCTGGACGCGCTCGACGACGCCGCCCTGCCCGGCCGCGTCGTCGCGGTCCAGGCGCAGCGCCACGATGCGCCGCAGGTAGTTCTCCGACAGGGCGCCGCGCACGCCCGAGGGGCGGTTGTCGCTGTCGTGCGTGGCGACGAAGAAGTCCCAGGCCCGGCGCAGCTCGTTCTGCTGGGTGTGGCTGGGCAGCAGATTGCCGTCGATGGCCCGGCCGTCCTCGGCGGACAGGTCGTACCAGCCGGTGGTGCGCACCTCACCGTCCTTCGCCTGCACCTCGGCGCGGACCTGGACGGCGATGTTCTGCTGGAGCGGATTGGGCGCGAAGAGCTTCCAGTTCTGCTCGAACTCCGGGTAGACCCACTCGTCGATCGCCTTGCCGTGCGCCTTGGTCAGGGTGTTCGACGGCGCGACGTGCAGGAAGACCATGCCGAGATGCACGCAGACGGCGACGGCGACGACCGCGAGCGCCAGCGCGGCACCTATCTGGTAGCGGGGGGAGAGCGCGGCGACACCGGTGCGGGTCTCGGCGTACGGGGCGCCCGGCTGGGGCGGGACGACGAGTTCGGCGTGACGACCCGGTTCGAAGTCGCGATCCGGCTCGGCGTGACGATCGGGCTCGAGGTCGCGATCCGGCTCGGCGTGACGACCCGGCTCGGGTCGGCCTTCCGGCTCAGACTGGCCATCCGGCTCGGGACGGGCAGTCTGCTCGGGCTGGGCGACCGGTCCGGGATGAGCGACGGGCTCGGGACGCGCGGCCGGCTCAGGGTGACCGGCCGGCTCGGGATGTGCGACCGACTCGGGGTGAGCGGCCGTTTCGGGCCGATCATCCTGGTCAGAGGGCTGGGCCGGACGGTCGGCCGGTTCGGGCGGGCCCTCCGGCTCGGGCGTGCCGCCAGGATCGTCCGGCCCGTGCCGGGCGTCGGAGTCTGTGCCGTACGCGTCCATTGCCGCCCGTCTTCTCGATCCCGGTCTGTCTTCCGGCCGCCGGCCGCGGAGCGCCGTACCGCCCGCCCCGCACCACCGCACTAGCAGGGCACCGTACTCAGGCCCGCCCGCTCGGCGCAGCCCGGTCGGTCGACCTCGCCGCGGCACACACGAGGCCGCCCCCAGTTGTCCACAGGCCACGCGCGCGGGTCATCCACGGCGGTTGACACCTTACGGCGTTCGGCCCAGTGCCGGACCATGGAACCGAACGGTCGGTCTGGAGCGAGTCCGAACCCCGACGCCCCGTTCCCTTCTTCTAGAACCTGTTCTATCTTGACGACCCGTCAGATCAACGGACCGCCGGAAGGACAGGACCGTGGACTTCACCTTCACCGAGGAGCAGCAGGCGGCGGCCGAGGCGGCGCGCGGGGTGTTCGCCCCGGTCGCGCCGGACGCGGTGCCCAGCCCCTCGCTCGTCGCGGGCACCGTCGCCGACGACTTCGACCGCGCGCTGTGGGCGAAGCTCGCCGAGGCGGACCTGCTCAGCCTGCTGCTCGACCCGGAGCACGGCGGCGCGGGCCTGGACGCCATCGCCCTGTGCCTGGTGCTGCGGGAGTCGGCCAAGGTGCTGGCGCGCGTACCGCTGCTGGAGTCCGTCGCCGCCGCGGCGGCCGTACAGGCCTACGGCGGCAAGGAGTTGAAGTCGGCGCTGCTCGCCCGGGCCGGGCGGGGCGAGGTGGTGCTGACCGTCGCCGCGAACGGCCGCAGCGGCCACGACCCGGCCGAACTCGCGGTGACCGCGAGGCAGGACGGCGACGCCTGGATCCTGGACGGCGTGCAGACGGCGGTGCCGTGGGCCCACACCGCCGACTTCCTCGTCGTACCGGCCCGTACGGCCGCCGACCGCACCCTCCTCGCCGTGATCCCCCGCACTCACCCGGGTGCCGGCCTCGGCGAGCAGATCTCCACCGCAGGCGAGCGGCTCGGTGAACTGCGCCTGGAGTCCGCGCGGATCGCGGCCCACGACGTCATCGACGCCGACGGCGCCTGGGACTGGCTGCGCTCCCTGCTGACCTGCGGCACCTGCGCGCTGGCCCTCGGCCTGGGCGAACGGGTTCTCGCCATGACGAGTGAATACACCGGCAGACGGGAGCAGTTCGGGTTCCCCGTCGCCACCTTCCAGGCCGTCGCCGTACAGGCCGCCGACCGCTTCATCGACCTGCGCGCGATGGAGGTCACCCTGTGGCAGGCCGCGTGGCGCATTGCCTCGGGGGCGTCCGGCGTACTGCCCGCCTCCGGCGACCTCGCGGTCGCCAAGATCTGGGCCTCGGAGGGCGTACGACGGGTCGTGCAGACGGCCCAGCATCTGCACGGCGGATTCGGCGCGGACGTCGAATACCCCCTGCACCGGTACCACGCCTGGGCCAAGCACCTGGAACTCCAGCTCGGCCCGGCGGCGGCGCACGAGGAGGCCCTGGGCGACCTGCTGGCGGCCCACCCACTCGGCTGACCGGCCAGAACCCGCAGATCTACAGGACGAACCCGGGCTGACCCTCGTCCGTCACGACAGCCCGGCCCGCCGCGGCCCACACCTGCATGCCGCCGTCGACGTTCACGGCGTCGACGCCCTGCTGCACGAGGTACATCGCGACCTGCGCCGAGCGGCCGCCGGAGCGGCAGATGACGTTGACGCGGCCGTCCTGCGGGGCGGCCTCGGTCAGCTCGCCGTACCGGGCCACGAACTCGCTGATGGGGATGTGCAGTGCCCCCTCGGCGTGGCCCGCCTGCCACTCGTCGTCCTCGCGGACGTCCAGCAGGAAGTCGCCGTCCTTGAGGTCCGAGACCTCGACCGTGGGCACACCAGCTCCGAAATGCATGCCCAAGACGCTACCCGACCGCCCGCCTAGGCCAGCAGCTCGGCCAGCTCCTCCTCGCGCCGGGAGACGTCCGCCAGCAGCTTCTCGGCGATCTCGTCCAGGAGCTGGTCGGGATCGTCCGGCGCCATCCGGAGCATCGAGCCGATCGCGCTCTCCTCCAGGTCCTTGGCGACCAGCGTCAGCATCTCCTTGCGCTCCGCGAGCCATTCGAGGCGGGCGTAGAGCTCCTCGCTCTCGCTGGGACGGCGCTCGGCCGGCGCCGGCCCCTTCTCCCACTCCTCGGCCAGCTCCCGCAGCAGGGGCTCGTCGCCGCGCGCGTAGGCGGCGTTGACCCGGGTGATGAACTCCTCCCGGCGCGCCCGTTCGGCGTCCTCCTGCGCCAGGTCCGGGTGGGCCTTGCGGGCCAGCTCGCGGTAGAGCTTGCGGGCCTCGTCGCTGGGGCGCACCCGCTGGGGAGGCCGCACGGGCTGGTCCGTGAGCATCGCCGCGGCCTCGGGGAACAGCCCTTCGCCGTCCATCCAGCCGTGGAACAGCTCCTCCACGCCGGGCATCGGCAGCACCCGGGCGCGCGCCTCCTCGGCCTTGCGCCGGTCCTCGGGATCGCCGGTGCGCGCGGCCCGCGCCTCCGCGATCTCCGCGTCCAGCTCGTCGAGGCGCGCGTACATCGGGCCGAGCTTCTGGTGGTGCAGCCGGGAGAAGTTCTCGACCTCCACGCGGAAGGTCTCCACCGCGATCTCGTACTCGATCAGCGCCTGCTCGGCGGCCCGAACGGCCCGCTCCAGGCGCTCCTCGGGGCGCGGCACACCGTCCTCGGGCGTCGCCTGCGTCTCACCGGCGACACCACCCTGCTCAGCATCCGGGCTCGTCACGCGACCAGCCTAGGCCACGGCCCGCCGGGCCCTCCGCCGCACCGACGGCAACGCCCCCGACCAGCGACGACGCCCACACCGGTCCGGAAGGCCACGCCTGCCCCGGTCAGGCTGCCGCTCATCGCCCCCGCCCCCGCGCCTCGGGACAGTCCGCGTCCACCCACTCCGCCGCCAGATCCCGGCACGCCACCACCATGGTCCCCGGGCGGCACGCGATCTCGTGCGTGCAGCCGTCGACGTGCGGCAGGACCTCGTCGAGGATCACCTCGCCCAGGGCGGTCACGTCGCAGAGGTCCAGGACGTCCACCTGGAAGCGGGAGACCCCGGTGTAGCGGACGAGGAGGTCCTCGTCGTGCTTGAAGCAGTTGTGGCCGAAGCGGATCTCGATCTCGTCGTCGCCGGTCCGGCGGACCCCCTGCGGCACGAGGTCCTTGACGCACCGCCTCCCGGAGAAGTCGTAGTGCCCCGAATTCGTGGCGAACGCCCGCGCCCCCGGCGGCAGTTGCTGTGCCAGCATCGGAAGCCGCGCCAGGTAGGGGCGCGGGTCGATGATCCCCGTCACCTCACCGTCCCGTCCGTCGAGGTCGACGTACTTCATCCGGCGCCCCTCCCGGCCCCGCCTCTCACACCCCGAGCTCCGCCGCGACCTTCCCCGACCGCACCGCGGCGGTCAGATCGGCGTGGTCGGCCTCCGTGCGGTCGGCGTACGCGACGGCGAAGTCCGCGATCGCCTCGTCCAGTTCCTCGTTCTTGCCGCAGTACCCGGCGATCAGCCGGGGATCCGCGCTGTGCGAGTGGGCCCGGGCCAGCAGGGCGCCGGTCATGCGGCCGTAGTCGTCTATCTGGTCGGCGGCCAGGGCCGCGGGGTCGACGCTGCCCTTGCGGTTGCGGAACTGCCGTACCTGGAAAGGCCGTCCGTCCACCGACGTCCAGCCCAGCAGGATGTCGCTGACGACCTGCATGCGCTTCTGCCCGAGCACCACCCGGCGGCCCTCGTGCGCCACCTCCGGCACGTCGAAGCCCGCGGTCAGCAGGTGCGGCACCAGCACCGAGGGACGGGACTCCTTCACCTGGAGGACGAGCGGCTCCCCCCGGTGGTCCAGGAGCAGCACGACGTAGGACCGCGTGCCCACGCTGCCCGTGCCGACGACCCGGAAGGCGACGTCGTGCACCGCGTGGCGGGCCAGCAGCGGGAGCCGGTCCTCGGAGAGCGTCGTCACGTACTCCTCGAGGGCCGCCGCCACCGCCACGGCCTCCTCGTCCGGCACTCCCCGCAACACCGGCAGGGACTCCACGAAGCGGCGCCCGCCCTCCTCGGCCTGTTCCGTCGACTTCGCCGCGAAGCGCCCGCTGGTGTTCGCCCGCGCCTTCTCGGAGACCCGCTCCAGCGTGCCGAGCAGATCGTGGGCGTCGGTGTGCGAGACCAGCTCCTCGTCCGCGATGGCGTTCCACGCGTCCAGCACCGGGAGCTTGGCGAGCAGTCGCATGGTGCGGCGGTAGGCGCCGGTCGCGTCGTAGGCCGCCTTGCGGCACTGGTCCTCGTCCGCGCCCGCCTCCCGGCCGGCGAGCACGAGGGAGGCGGCGAGCCGCTTGAGGTCCCACTCCCAGGGGCCGTGGACCGTCTCGTCGAAGTCGTTCAGGTCGATGACCAGGTCGCCGCGCGGATCGCCGTAGAGACCGAAGTTCCCCGCGTGGGCGTCGCCGCAGATCTGTGCGCGGATGCGGGTCATGGGGGTGCGCGCGAGGTCGTGCGCCATGAGGCCCGCCGAGCCGCGCAGGAAGGCGAAGGGCGTGGCGGCCATCCGGCCCGCCCGTATCGGGGTGAGCTCGGGGATCCGGCCGCGGTGGGACTCCTCCAGCGCGGCGACCGCGTGCGGCCGGGCGCCGTCGAGGTCGAGCGCGGAGTGCGCACGACGCGGCACGCTCTTGCGCAGCGCCTTGCCCTCGGACTTGGCCGAGCCCTCAGGCGGCCAGGTGACGAACCCGCGCACCTGCGGAAGCCGGCGTACCGCCGACTCCGCCGTTTGTGCCTCACCGATTCCGGTTTGTGCCTCACCGATTCCGGTCACGCCGACCGCCTCCCCCGCACCCGCACGAACATCAACTCGTGGAGACCGTACAGCCGGTGGCCGGAACGCGTCAGACCCTGTGGAGAACTACGCGCCTGTGGAAAACCCCGCTCCACGATCGTGTGGAGCGGGGTTGTGATTGTCCTCACGGGGTAATGAGCCTCACACCGCTCCGGAGAAACGCGGAAGCCCCCAGGTCTGGGACCTGGGGGCTTCCGACTGGTGCGCGAGGGGGGAGTTGAACCCCCACGCCCTTGCGGGCACTGGAACCTGAATCCAGCGCGTCTGCCTATTCCGCCACCCGCGCATTGGGTGTGTCTTCCGGCCTCTGCCCCTTGGGGTGTAGCGCCTTTCGACATCCAGAACATTAGCACGCTGGCCGGGGTGGGTTCACATCCCTTTCGCCGGGGCAGCCGCCCACCAGGGACGTCTCCCGAACCGGTCCCGGAAGTGATCGATCGTGCGGGGTGCGCGCTCCGTATCGACGGATGCCGGTTCACGTATCAACCTCGTACCGGTCCTGTCCGTCTCCCCAGGAGCCGGGCAGAGTCCACAGTCAGGTGCGGGACACTGGTCTGCGGCCGCCTCTACGATCCTGGGCAGAAGGAGTGCGTGGGAGGAGTTCGAAGAACGGCTTCGGAGGGAACTTCCGAAGCGGACTTCGTCCAGCGTCGACACCCGTCGACCAGGCCGACAGGGGGAACCAGCCGATTCACCCGCGCGTGGATACGATCAGTAAGCAGTACCAGGTAAGGCAGGTCCCGACAGGCGGGACGCAGGACGGCAGCGACATCGGAGGAGGTGCCCCGTGGGAGTCCTGAAGAAGTTCGAGCAGCGTCTCGAAGGTCTGGTCAACGGCACCTTCGCGAAGGTGTTCAAGTCAGAGGTCCAGCCCGTGGAGATCGCCGGCGCGCTCCAGCGCGAGTGCGACAACAACGCGACGATCTGGAACCGCGACCGGACCGTCGTCCCCAACGACTTCATCGTGGAGCTGAGCACGCCGGACTTCGAGCGGCTCAGCCCCTACTCCGGCCAGCTCGGCGACGAGCTCGCCGGCATGGTGCGCGACTACGCCAAGCAGCAGCGCTACACCTTCATGGGCCCCATCAAGGTCCACCTCGAGAAGGCGGACGACCTCGACACCGGCCTGTACCGGGTGCGCAGCCGTACGCTCGCCTCCACCACGAACCAGCAGGCGGGCGGCCCCGCCGCGCCGCCGGCACCGGCCGCGGGCCGTCCCGGCGGCGGATACGGCTATCCGCCGGCCGCCGCGCCCGCGGGCGCTCCGCCCATGCCGGCCGCGCCGCCGCCCGGCGCGCGCCCCGGCGGCGGCTACGGCTACCCGCAGCCCGCCGGCGGACAGCGACCTCCTGCCGCCCCTGCGGCGGGCGGCCGCACCCGCCACTGGGTCGAGATCAACGGCACCCGCCACCAGATCTCCCGCGCGACTCTGGTGCTGGGCCGCAGCACCGAGGCCGACGTGCGGATCGACGACCCCGGCGTCTCGCGCCGGCACTGTGAGATCCGGACCGGAACGCCCTCGACGATCCAGGATCTCGGGTCCACCAACGGCATCGTGGTGGACGGGCAGCACACCACCCGCGCTACGCTCCGCGACGGCTCGCGGATCGTCGTGGGCAGCACCACCATCATTTACCGGCAAGCCGAAGGGTGAAGCGGGGGCAATGTCAGAGCTGACCCTCACGGTCATGCGGCTGGGTTTCCTGGCCGTACTGTGGCTGTTCGTGATCGTGGCCGTGCAGGTCATCCGCAGCGACCTGTTCGGAACGCGCGTCACTCAGCGCGGGTCCCGACGCGAGAGCGGACGGCCGCAGCAGGCCGCCGCCCGGCAGCAGGCCGCACCACCGCCGCAGCGCCAGCAGGGCGGCGGCGGTCGCCAGCGCCGCAACGCCCCCAGCAAGCTGGTCGTGTCCGAGGGCACCCTCACCGGCACGACCGTCGCGCTGCAGGGCCAGACCATCACCCTGGGCCGGGCGCACGACAGCACGATCGTGCTGGACGACGACTACGCCTCCAGCCGCCATGCCAGGATCTACCCGGACCGCGACGGCAACTGGATCGTCGAGGACCTGGGTTCCACCAATGGCACATACCTCGACCGGAGCCGGCTGACGACCCCCACGCCGATTCCGCTGGGCGCGCCGATCCGCATCGGCAAGACAGTCATCGAGCTGCGGAAGTAGTACTACATCATGGAAGAGTGCGAGCGGAGCGAGCACGCAGCGGCGGCCCCCACCAGGGGCCTCGGCGCGCTCCCGACCGGAGGGTGGGCACCGTGCGGATGTACCCGGAGCCAACGGGCGAGGTGCGCATGAGTCTGTCACTGCGCTTCGCCGCCGGATCGCACAAAGGCATGATCCGGGAGGGCAACGAGGACTCCGGATACGCCGGTCCGCGCCTGCTCGCGATCGCCGACGGCATGGGCGGCGCCGCGGCCGGCGAGGTCGCCTCCTCCGAAGCCATCTCCACCATCGTCGCGCTCGACGACGACGTGCCGGGCTCCGACATCCTCACCTCCCTCGGCACCGCCGTGCAGCGCGCCAACGACCAGTTGCGCGCGATGGTCGAGGAGGACCCGCAGCTGGAGGGCATGGGCACGACGCTCACCGCCCTGCTGTGGACCGGCCAGCGGCTCGGCCTCGTACACGTCGGCGACTCGCGCGCGTACCTGCTGCGCGACGGCGTCCTCACCCAGATCACGCAGGACCACACCTGGGTGCAGCGGCTGGTCGACGAGGGCCGCATCACCGAGGAAGAGGCCACCACCCACCCCCAACGCTCCCTGCTGATGCGGGCGTTGGGCAGCGGCGAGCACGTCGAGCCCGATCTGTCGATCCGTGAGGTCCGGGCCGGCGACCGCTACCTGATCTGCTCCGACGGCCTGTCCGGCGTCGTCTCGCACCAGACGCTCGAGGACACCCTCGCCAGCTACCAGGGCCCGCAGGAGACCGTGCAGGAGCTGATCCAGCTCGCGCTGCGCGGCGGCGGCCCCGACAACATCACGGTCATCATCGCCGACGTACTGGACCTGGACACCTCGGACACCCTCGCCGGGCAGCTCTCCGACACCCCGGTCGTGGTGGGCGCGGTCGCCGAGAACCAGCACCAGCAGCACGACAACGGCATCATGCAGACCCCCGCGGGCCGCGCCTCCGGACTCGGCCGCCAGGTGCCCGGACAGGGCGGGGGCGGCGAGTTCGGCCCGCCGGGCTCCGGCGACACCACCGGCTACGTCCCGGCGGGCAGCTTCGGCGACTACACCGACGACGACTTCGTCAAGCCCAGCAAGGGCCGCAAGTGGGCGAAGAGATCCTTCTACATCGTGCTCACGCTCGCCGTCATCGGCGGCGGCCTGTACGGCGGCTGGCGCTGGACGCAGACGCAGTACTACGTCGGCACCAAGGCCGAGCACGTAGCGCTCTACCGGGGCATCAGCCAGGACCTGGCCTGGGTCTCGCTGTCGGAGGTGGAGAAGGATCACCCCGAGATCGAACTCAAGTACCTGCCGCCGTACCAGCAGAAGCAGGTCAAGAACACGATCGCCGAGGGCGGTCTGACCGACGCCCAGTCGAAGATCGACGACCTGGCCGTGCAGGCCTCCGCGTGCAAGAAGGAGTCCGAGCGGCAGGCGGCCGAGAGCGAGAACAACTCGAAGACCGGCACCGGCCAGGCGGGCGGCACCACGGGAACCACAAAGACCTCCCTCACGTCCAAGGCATCACCGAGCCCCTCGACCTCACCGACCCCGTCCAAGTCAGCGACCGCTCCCACCCCCAGCCCCGGCCCCAGCCTCTCGGAGGATGAGCAGAAGGTCGTCTCGCTGTGCGGTAAGCAGTAGGCAAGCCGTGAGAGGCCCTGTCACACGATGAGCAGTACTACCAACCCATCGACGCACCACACGTCCACGATCGGCGCGATCGGCGCACCGAGCCGGCGCAACACCGAGCTCGCGCTCCTGGTGTTCGCGGTGGCCATCCCTGTGTTCGCCTACGCCAACGTGGGCCTGGCCATCGACGACAAGGTGCCGGCCGGCCTGCTGAGCTACGGGCTCGGTCTCGGTCTGCTCGCGGCCGTCGGCCACCTCGCCGTACGGAAGTTCGCGCCGTACGCCGACCCGATGCTGCTGCCGCTGGCCACGCTGCTCAACGGCCTTGGCCTGGTGGTGATCTGGCGTCTCGACCAGTCGAAGCTGCTGCAGTCGCTGCCCAACTACTTCCAGGCCGCGCCCCGCCAGCTGCTCTACACCGCTCTGGGCATCGGTCTGTTCGTGGTCGTGCTGATCTTCCTGAAGGACCACCGCGTCCTCCAGCGCTACACGTACATCTCGATGTTCGGCTCGCTGGTGCTGCTCATCCTGCCGCTGGTGCCCGGCCTCGGCGCCAACATCTACGGCGCCAAGATCTGGATCCGCGTCCCGGGCCTCGGCTCCCTGCAGCCCGGTGAGTTCGCGAAGATCGCCCTCGCGATCTTCTTCGCCGGCTACCTGATGGTGAAGCGCGACGCGCTCGCCCTCGCCAGCCGCCGCTTCATGGGCCTGTACCTGCCGCGCGGCCGCGACCTCGGACCCATCCTGGTCGTCTGGCTGATGTCGATCCTCATCCTGGTCTTCGAGACCGACCTCGGCACCTCGCTGCTGTTCTTCGGAATGTTCGTCATCATGCTGTACGTCGCCACCGAGCGGACCAGCTGGATCGTCTTCGGTCTGCTGATGTCCGCGGCCGGCGCCGTCGGCGTGGCCAGCTTCGAACCGCACGTGCAGCAGCGTGTCCAGGCCTGGCTGGACCCGATGAAGGAGTACACGCTCAGCCAGCAGGGCGTCGTCGGCCACTCCGAGCAGTCCATGCAGGCGCTGTGGGCCTTCGGCTCCGGCGGCACCCTCGGCACCGGCCTCGGCCAGGGCCACTCGGACCTGATCCGGTTCGCCGCCAACTCCGACTTCATCCTCGCCACCTTCGGCGAGGAGCTGGGTCTGGCCGGCATCATGGCCATCCTGCTGATCTACGGCCTGATCGTGGAGCGCGGCGTGCGCACCGCCCTCGCCGCCCGCGACCCGTTCGGCAAGCTGCTCGCCGTCGGCCTGTCCGGCGCCTTCGCGCTGCAGGTCTTCGTCGTGGCCGGCGGTGTGATGGGGCTCATCCCGCTGACCGGTATGACCTTGCCGTTCATGGCCTACGGCGGTTCTTCGGTGCTCGCCAACTGGGCGCTGATCGGCATCCTGATCCGGATCAGCGACACCGCCCGCCGCCCGGCGCCCGCGCCCGCCGCCAACCCCGACGCCGAGATGACCCAGGTGGTCCGCCCGTCATGAACAAGCCCCTGCGCCGGATCGCGATCTTCTGCGGCCTGCTGGTCCTCACACTGCTGCTGCGCGACAACTGGCTCCAGTACCTCAAGGCCGACAGCCTCAAGGACGACCCCAAGAACCGCCGCGTCACCATCGCGCGTTACTCCACGCCGCGCGGCGACATCGTCGTCGACGGCGACCCGATCACCGGCTCCACCAAGACCAGCAAGAGCGGCCTGAACGACCTCGAGTACAAGCGCACCTACAAGGACGGCGCGATGTGGGCGCCCGTCACCGGGTACGCCTCGCAGGCCTTCGGCGCCAACCAGCTGGAGTCCATCGAGGACGGCATCCTCACCGGCACCGACGACCGGCTCTTCTTCCGCAACACCCTCGACATGATCACGGGCAAGCAGAAGCAGGGCGGCAACGTCGTCACCACGCTCAACGCGGCCGCGCAGAAGGCCGCCTACGACGGTCTGAAGTCCCAGGGCGGCAAGGGCGCGGTCGCGGCGATCGACCCGTCCACGGGCAAGATCCTGGCGCTGGCCTCCTACCCGTCGTACGACCCCTCGTCCTTCGCCGGCAACTCGACGGACACGGACTCCAAGGCCTGGCAGAAGCTGCAGAAGAAGGTCAACCCCAACGACCCGATGCTCAACCGGGCGCTGCGCGAGACCTACCCGCCCGGCTCCACCTTCAAGGTGGTCACGGCCGCGGCCGCGCTGGAGAACGGCCTGTACAACTCGGCCGACTCGGCCACCGACTCGCCGCTGCCCTACATCATGAAGGGCACCACGACCGAGCTGAAGAACGAGGGCAACATCCCCTGCAAGAACGCGACGCTGCGGACCGCCCTGCGGGTGTCCTGCAACACCGTGTTCGGCAAGATCGGTGCCGACCTCGGCAACGACAAGATGCTCTCGGAGGCGAAGAAGTTCGGCTTCGACCAGGAGCAGTTCACGCCGACGCGCTCCGCGGCCTCGGTGTTCTCCGACGACATGAACTCCTCGCAGACCGCGCTCTCCTCGATCGGCCAGTACAACACCGCCGCGACCCCGCTTCAGATGGCCATGGTCGCCTCCGCGGTCGCCAACGACGGCAAGCTGATGAAGCCGTACATGGTCGACAAGCTCCAGTCGTCGAACCTCGACACCATCGCGCAGACCGACCCGCAGGAGATGAGCCAGCCCCTGTCGTCGAAGAACGCGCAGATCCTGCAGTCGATGATGGAAACGGTCGTCAAGGAGGGCACCGGTACCAACGCGCAGATCCCCGGCGTCACCGTGGGCGGCAAGACCGGTACGGCCCAGCACGGCGTCGCCAACAGCAAGAACCCGTACGCCTGGTTCATCTCCTACGCCAAGCTCCCCGACGGCAGCTCGCCGGTGGCCGTGGCCACGGTCATCGAGGACGACCACGCCAACCGTGACGACATCTCCGGCGGCGGTCTCGCGGCGCCCATCGCGAAGAGCGTGATGGAGGCGGTCATCAACTCCAAGAAGTGACCCCGCTCACGTCCCCTTCACATCGGTGCACGTTGCGATACCGGTCCTGTATCGGGTGACGGGCTTGGCCAGGTCACACAATGCGATCCGGGTACGGTAGGCCCGGACGGCAGCCTCCGGCCGCACACGAGTGACGGCCGGGACCGACGGAGAGGGCTGGTAGGTAGCTATGGAAGAGCCGCGTCGCCTCGGCGGCCGGTACGAACTGGGCCAGGTGCTCGGTCGTGGTGGCATGGCGGAGGTATACCTCGCGCATGACACCCGTCTCGGGCGTCAGGTGGCGGTGAAGACGCTGCGGGCTGACCTCGCACGCGACCCGTCATTCCAGGCCCGGTTCCGCCGGGAGGCCCAGTCGGCCGCCTCGCTCAACCATCCCGCGATCGTCGCGGTCTACGACACGGGCGAGGACTACATCGACGGGGTCTCGATCCCGTACATCGTGATGGAGTACGTGGACGGCTCCACGCTCCGCGAGCTCCTGCACTCCGGCCGCAAGCTCCTGCCGGAGCGCACCCTGGAGATGACCATCGGCATCCTCCAGGCCCTGGAGTACTCGCACCGCGCCGGCATCGTCCACCGCGACATCAAGCCGGCCAACGTCATGCTGACCCGTAACGGCCAGGTCAAGGTCATGGACTTCGGCATCGCCCGCGCCATGGGCGACTCCGGCATGACGATGACGCAGACGGCGGCCGTCATCGGCACCGCACAGTACCTCTCGCCCGAGCAGGCCAAGGGCGAGCAGGTCGACGCACGCTCCGACCTGTACTCCACGGGCTGTCTGCTCTATGAACTGCTCACCGTGCGGCCCCCGTTCGTCGGGGACTCCCCGGTCGCGGTCGCCTACCAGCACGTCCGTGAGGAGCCGCAGGCGCCGTCGGTCTTCGACCCCGAGATCACGCCCGAGATGGACGCGATCGTGCTCAAGGCCCTGACCAAGGACCCCAACTACCGCTACCAGTCCGCCGACGAGATGCGCGCCGACATCGAGGCCTGCCTCGACGGCCAGCCCGTCGCGGCCACGGCGGCCATGGGTTCGGTCGGCTACGGCGGTTACGGCGACGACCAGCCGACCACGGCGCTGCGCTCCGCGGACGGCGGCGCCACGTCGATGCTGCCGCCGATGAACCCGGACGACGGCGGTTACGGCTACGACGACCGCCCGGACCGCCGCCGCCAGAAGAAGTCCAACACCTCCACGATCCTGCTGATCCTGGCGGGCATCCTGGTGCTGGTGGGCGCGATCCTGATCGGCAAGTGGGCGTTCGGGGGCGGGGGTGTCGGGAACGACGCCGTGAAGGTGCCGAATCTCGTCAGCCTGAGCCAGTCCGACGCCGAGAACCAGCTCACCAACAGCGACCTCAAAGTGGGCACCGTCAAGAAGCAGCCCTGCGAGTCCCAGACCAAGGGCAACATCTGCTCCTCGGACCCCGCGAAGGGGACCGAGGTCAAGAAGAACTCCACCGTCAACCTCGTGGTGTCGACGGGCGCTCCGAAGGTCCAGGTCCCGAGCGTGATCGGCCTGCAACTCGACGAGGCCAAGCAGAAGCTCGAGGGCGGTGACTACCAGTTCAAGGTCGAGACGAACACCCGTGAGTCCTCGGAGCCCGCGAACCAGGTGCTCGACCAGGACCCGATCGGCGGCAAGGAGCGTGAGAAGGGGTCCACGATCACCCTCACCATCGCCAAGGCCGCCGAGAAGTCCGTCGTCCCCGACGTCTCCGGCAAGAGCTGTGACGATGCCAAGGCGCAGATGACGGCCAACAACCTGACCGGCAACTGCACCGAGGTCGACACCCAGGACCCCAACCTCGTCGGCAAGGTCGTCAGCACCGACCCGCAGGCGGGCACCCAGGTCAAGAAGAACTCCGCGGTGAACATCCAGATCGGCAAGGCCCAGCAGAACCAGCAGGTCCAGGTCCCCGCGAATCTCCAGGGCCAAAAGCTCAAGGACGTCAAGAACGCGCTCCAGCAGGCTGGCCTGCAGGTGGGCAACATCCAGGGCTCGCAAGACGACAACGCCATCGTCATCACCTCGGACCCGGCCCCGGGCAGCACGGTCAACCAGGGCACCGCGGTGAACCTGGTGACCGCCGGGGGCGGCGGGAACAACGGCGGCAACAACGGCGGTACCAACTTCTTCGGCGGTACCGGCTAGTTCCTCCGGCAGCTACGCCAGAGCCCCGGCTCCCTGTTCGCAGGGGACCGGGGCTCTGGGCGTAGGAGCGCCTAGCGCAGTTCCTTCGGCGGTGTCCGCTTGCTGTCGACCTTGTCGACGCGGACCAACTCGCCCCAGACGACGTAGCGGTAGCGGCTCGTGTAGACCGGGGTGCACGTCGTCAGCGTGATGTAGTGGCCGGCCTTGGCCTTCCCCGACTCCTTCGGGACCTGCGAGAGGACCTTGACGTTGTACTTCGAGGTCTCGTCGAGGATGTCGTAGACCTTGTAGACGTACCACTTGTCCCGGGTCTCGAAGACGATCGCATCGCCCTTGCGGAGCTTGTCGATGTTGTGGAACTTCGCGCCGTGGCCGTCGCGGTGGGCGGCGAGCGTGAAGTTGCCCTTCTTGCCGGTCATCGGGAGGGCGGCCTTGACGGGGTCGGTGTAGTAGCCGGCGACGCCGTTGTTGAGGACGTTCGTCGAGGTGCCCTTCTCGACCAGGACCTCGCCGTTCTTCATGGCCGGGACGTGCAGGAAGCCGATGCCGTTCCTGGTGTTCAGTGCGCCGGGGCCGGTGTCCTGGTGGGTCCAGGTGTCACGGACCTTGTCGGCCTCCTTGTCCGCCTTGCGGTCGGCGACGACGTTCGTCCACCACAGGGAGTAGACGACGAACAGGCCGAGGATCAGGCCCGCCGTGATGAGGAGTTCGCCGAAGACGCTCACCGCCGTCGCGACGGGGCCCGGTCGGCGCCGTGCCGGTGGCGCCCCGGGCGCGTCGGTGTCCTCTTGAGTGCCGTCGGTGGTCGCTGCCACGTTCATCTGTCCCTACTCGACGAGCGCATCCGGCTTGCCCTTGCTGCGCGGCCGTTCCTCGACCATCTTGCCCCAGACGATCAACCGGTACTTGCTGGTGAACTCCGGAGTACAGGTCGTCAGCGTGATGTACCGCCCCGGCCCGGTGAAGCCCGACTGCGGCGGCACGGGCGAGATCACGCTCGTGTTGCTCGGCGCCGTCACCGGCAGCGTCGACGTCATCTTGTAGACGTAGTACTCGTCCTGCGTCTCCACGACGACCTCGTCGCCCTTCTTCAGACGGTTGATGTACCGGAAGGGTTCGCCGTGGGTGTTGCGGTGGCCCGCGAGCGCGAAGTTGCCGGTCTTGGCGGACGGCATCGCCGTCTTCAGCTTGCCCTCGCTGTAGTGGCCGACCATGCCCTTGTCGAGCACCTTCTTGTTGCTGACGCCCTCCGCGATCGGTACGACCACGTCCAGCTCGGGGATGTGGAGGATCGCGAAACCCTGCCCCGGCTCGAACGTGCCCGGCGCGCGCTTTCCGCTCGCCCAGTCGTTCTGGAGGCTGCTGGTCTCCTTGTCCGCCGCCGCGTGCGCCCGGACGTTCGTCCACCACAGCTGGTAGCTGACGAACAGCAGCATCAGCACGCCGGTGGTGATGAACAGCTCGCCCATGGCCCTGCTCACGACGACCGCCGGGCCGGGCTTGCGGGCGCGGGCCTGCCGTCGCGCCTCGACGCGGGAGAGCGGCGCCCGCGAGATCGCCTCACCGGCGTCCGAAGCCGACGCGGAAGAGGAAGCGGAGGCCGACGCCGACGCCGCGGCGCCTGCCGCGTGCCCTCCATGACGCCCATGACGGCGCTTGGCGGCCTTTCTGCGGGCCGCACGGCCGCCCGTGGCGGTTCCGGTGTCGGATGGGGTTGTTGAGGCGGCAGAGGCCGATATCGACGCGCCGGGCGGCGGTTCCGGTATCCGCAGCGCCACCGTCTCCTCGTCGGCGGGCGGCAGATACGCGGTCTCGTCGGCCGGCGGCTGATAGGCCTGCTGCCCGACGGACCAGTCCTCGAACGCACCGGACGCCTCGTACGGCTCCTGCCCGTACGAGGCGCCGGACTCGCGCTCGGGGCGCAGGGCGGTCACGCCGTGGCCCTGCCCACCACCGGGGCGAGCCCCGCCGACCTCGCCACCGCGTCCTGGTACCCGCACTCCACCAGCCAGTTGGCCAGCATCCGGTGGCCGTGCTCGGTCAGCACCGACTCGGGGTGGAACTGCACGCCCTCCACCGGGAGTTCACGGTGCCTGAGGCCCATGACGATCCCGTCGTGCGTGCGGGCCGTGACCTCCAGCTCGGCCGGCACCGTCTGCGGCTCGGCGGCGAGGGAGTGGTAGCGGGTCGCGGTGAACGGCGTCGGCAGGCCGGCGAAGACGCCCTTGCCCCCGTGCTCGACCAGCGAGGTCTTGCCGTGCAGCAGCTCGGGCGCGCGGTCCACCACACCGCCGTACGCCACCTGCATCGACTGCATGCCCAGGCACACGCCGAAGACCGGCACACCGGTCGCCGCGCAGTGCCGCACCATCTCGATGCAGACGCCCGCCTCCTCCGGCTTGCCCGGGCCCGGTGACAGCAGGACCCCGTCGAAGCCGTCCTGGGCGTGCGCCGTCGACACCTCGTCGTTGCGCACCACCTCGCACACGGCACCCAGCTGGTAGAGGTACTGGACGAGGTTGAAGACGAAGCTGTCGTAGTTGTCGACGACGAGAATCCGGGCGCTCACTGGTTGTCCACCGTCACATCGTTGAAGGGCAGCAGCGGTTCGGCCCACGGGAAGACGTACTGGAAGAGGACGTAGACAACCAGCAGGGCCAGCGCGAGGGAGATCAGCGCCTTCAACCACGCGTTCCCCGGCAGATGCCGCCAGATCCAGCCGTACATGCCGTCCCTTCCGTTCCGTCACGGCACCAGATGCACGCCGTACCCGCACCAGACTAACGGCGCAGAGCCGCTGGTTTCCCGGCCTCCACAGGCTGTGTGGAATCCAGGTGCCCCCACACGATCAGGCGATGGCTGTGTCCCCACTCCGGATCACACGTGGTCAGCGTGAGGTAGCGGCCCTCGCGCGTATACCCCGACTTACGTGGCACAGGGTCGATCACCTCAACGTCCGTGGGCACGGTTTTGTAGGGGCCTTTGTCGATCCGATACGTGAACCAGGTGGTCCCGTCGGTCAGCACGACCGCGTCACCGGGCCGCAGCCTGGGGAAGTCCACGAAGGGATCGCCGTACGTGCGCCGGTGCCCGGCGACCGCGAAATTGCCCTCCTGGCCGAGCTGGGCGGTGTTCGCGTAGTGCCCGAGCCCCTTCTTCAGGGTGCTCACCTCGGTGTTCTCCAGCACGGGCTTGTTCCACGTGAAACCGAGCCGCGGGATGTACATGATCGCGAAGGGCTTTCCCGCGGCGTACGGCGCCGGCTTCGGGGGGCTCGCCGAGCTGCCGGACCCGGCGGCCGCCGTGGGGTGCGCCGTCTGTCTGGACCACTGGTCGTGCAGGACGTCGATCTGGTGGTTCATCGCGCCGTTTGCGCTCACACCTGTCCAGAACAGGATGTAGACGACGAACAGGACGATCAGCGCGCCCACGGTGATGCACAGCTCGCTGACGGTCCTGATGACGAGACGCACCGGCAGCTCCCGAGACGGTCCGGTTCACTCCACGGGCTTGGCGTAATGCAGATCCACTGTGCCCGAGTAGCCGGGCAGAGTCACCGTCCCGTCCTGGGTGACTTTCCAGCCGAGGCCGTAGACATTCACGTAGACCATGTAGTTCTGGATCGCCGTGGACGCGGAGAGCGCCTTGTTCAGCTTGTCGGGGTCGCCGATCGCCGTGATCTTGTACGGCGGCGAGTAGACGCGCCCCTGGAGGATCAGGGTGTTGCCCACGCAGCGCACGGCGCTGGTGGAGATCAGCCGCTGGTCCATCACCTTGATGCCTTTGGCCCCGCCCTGCCACAGCGCGTTCACCACGGCCTGCAGGTCCTGCTGGTGGATGACCAGGTAGTCGGGCTGCGGCTCGGGGTAGCCGGGGAGCTTGGCGGTGGCGTCCGGCGGGGCGTCGTTCAGCGTGACGGTGATGGCCCGGCCCTTCACCTTCTGCGTGCCCGCGCCCTTCTCCAGACCTGCCAGCTTCTCGTCCTGCGCCTTGCTGCTGCCGTCGTCCCGCTCGGCGAAGGACTCCACCTCGTGGCGCACGCGGGCGTTGGAGTCGTCCAGTTCGCCGTTCTTGCGGCTGCGCTCCTGGATCAGGTCGGAAAGCTTCAGCAAGGACGTGTCCGTGCGGATATTGGTGCCCTTGGCCGTGTTGAAGCTGGTGAAGAAAATGAGCCCCGCGAGGGCGAAGACGGCCACCGTGAGCACACGCACGGGCCGGAAACCCCGCTTGCGCTCAGGGCTGGATCCGGCCTGGGGGGAGTCGGCAGAATTGCTCAACGTACCCTTATCTCCTTCGGCGCCGCGGAAGCACTACGCTAACGGACGCCCGGGGGAGCCAAAGAGTCCCCTTGTACGCTGCCCCGGAGCCAGCCACAGTTCCCTGCGCGGCCACGCAGCGCATCGACAGGAGAGACCCTCGTGCCGAAGTCACGTATCCGCAAGAAGGCCGATTACACGCCGCCGCCGGCAAAGCAGGCGACCAGCATCAAGCTGACCAGTCGCTCGTGGGTCGCGCCCGTGATGCTCGCCATGTTCATCATCGGGCTCGCCTGGATCGTCGTCTTCTATGTCAGCGACGGCTCCCTGCCCATCGACGCTCTGGACAACTGGAACATCGTGGTGGGCTTCGGCTTCATCGCCGCCGGATTCGGCGTCTCCACGCAGTGGAAGTAGCGGTCGAAGACACGGCCACGACCCGGTGAACATAGCTCTGCCCAGGGCTATCCGCTGAGTTATCCACAGCCTGAAGAAAAATCCACAGAGCCCCTGGGGATAAAGAACGACGATCTGTGGATAACTCATCGGGCATTGACGCCGGTACGACCATCACAAGGCTCTTCGCAAGCTTGTTCGCCCCCTGCCTGACCTGCATAAACACGGTCAGTGACAGGGGGCACAGCTGTTCCTGCACACTATGCACAAGATTCGCCACCCGCTGTGGACAACCAGGCACATCAGGTGAGCTGGGACGTCCTGACCAGGGTCATGACCACGACGACGACCAGCACGAACGCACAGGTGCCGTACTGCACGAGGGTGCGATGCTCACGCGGGGCGTGCACCATCGCGTAGCCGGTGATCACGCCGGCGACCAGACCGCCGATATGGGCCTGCCAGGCGATGTTGCTCCAGCCGAAAGTGAAGATCAGGTTGATCACCAGCAGCGCGATGACCGGCCGCATGTCGTACCTGAGGCGCCGCATCAGGACCGCGGTCGCGCCGAAGAGGCCGAAGATCGCGCCGGAGGCGCCCAGGGAGGGTTGGTTGGGGGCGGCGACCAGGTAGGTGAGCGCGCTGCCGGCCACTCCGGAGACGAAGTAGAGCGTCATGTAGCGGGCACGGCCGAGCGCGGCTTCCAGGGGACCCCCGATCCACCACAGGCTGAGCATGTTGAACAGGATGTGGATGTAGCTGCCGTGCAGGAACATCGCAGTCAGCATCCGGTAGTACTGACCGTGCGCGATGCCCTCGACGCCGCCGAGGAGGGGCACGTAGGCCTGGCCGATCAGCTCGAACCGGTTG
The DNA here is from genome assembly GCF_043200415.1 of Streptomyces sp. NPDC048419. Lineage (NCBI taxonomy): Bacteria > Bacillati > Actinomycetota > Actinomycetes > Kitasatosporales > Streptomycetaceae > Streptomyces > Streptomyces sp. NPDC048419. The sequence continues at coordinate 85,573 of NZ_JBICXT010000006.1, forward strand.
GTGAAGCGGTCCCCGACGGACATCTGGACCAGGAACGCGGCCAGGTTGAGACCGATCAGCACCTTGGTGACCAGCCGCGGATCGGCGGCCACGCTTCCGCCGGCGAGCGTGCGAGGGCGGGACGCCGCCGGAGAGTGACCGGTGCCGGAGTCGCCGCGGGCACACTCGGGGCACTGGAAGCCCACGGAGGCATTGACCATGCACTCGGGGCAGATCGGTCGCTCGCAGCGGGTGCAGCGGATGCCGGTCTCGCGGTCGGGGTGGCGGTAGCAGCAGGGCAGGCTCTGGGCGTGCTGGGGCCCCTGATCCTCCGGGCCCTGCGGGCTGCCTGGCGCCTGGTCCATGAGTTCCCCTACGTCGTCGTTGGTGCGCTGTGCACAAAAGCACCGCCCCGCCCATCTTTACGGATGAGCGGGGCGTTTGGTTCCTGCCCTGCGGCGAGTCAGCCCTGGCGGGTCTCCACGACGACCGACTCGATCACGACGTCGTTGAGCGGGCGGTCGGTCCGCGGGTTGGTCTGCGCGGTGGCGATCGCGTCGACGACCTTCTGGCTGGCGGGGTCGGTGACCTCGCCGAAGATGGTGTGCTTGCGGTTCAGCCATGTCGTGGGGGAGACCGTGATGAAGAACTGCGAGCCGTTGGTGCCCGGGCCGGCGTTGGCCATGGCCAGCAGGTAGGGCTTGTTGAAGGAGAGGTCGGGGTGGAACTCGTCCTCGAACTGGTACCCGGGGCCGCCCGTGCCGTTGCCCAGCGGGTCACCGCCCTGGATCATGAATCCGCTGATAACCCGGTGGAAGGCCGTGCCGTCGTACAGCTTGTCCATGGACTTCTGCCCCGTCGACGGGTTGACCCACTCCCGCTCACCCGTGGCGAGCTCGACGAAGTTGCGGACCGTCTTGGGCGCGTGGTTCGGCAGAAGCCGGACTTCGATGTCGCCACTGTTGGTCTTCAGAGTGGCGTAGAGCTGCTCGGCCACGATGTGCCTTCCGTTGTCTTCCTGTGCCGCCCCGATCCTCGCACGGCCCACGTCACTCGTGCCCTGACGGCCGTCTACAGACGCGGATATGGGGAAGTCGGTTGCAGTAAAAACAGTCGAGTCCGTCCGGGCCGGGGGCGCTCGGCGGCGATCCGTGGCATTGTCGACGACAAGCGCCTGTTGCCCCGTATTCATCCTCTATTGGACTCGCTCGGCTCTTGATCGGCTCTTGGTCGGTTCTTGATCAGTGTCGGTCCGGAGTCGGTTCGCATGACCCGGATGCCCGCCCTCACATGCCCCGGGGTCTGTTGGAAGGCATGATCCGTAAAAGGGTGGAAAGTCGAAATACCGTACGCCACCGAGGAGGAGGAAACCCGTGACCCGCATCGACAGCGTGCGCGCCGCGACCGGTTCGGCGAAGGACAGCGTGCTGCACGCCGCGGAAGTGGTGGCGCCCTACGCCGACACGGCCAAGGACAGGGCCGCGCACTACGCACACGAGGCACGCGTACGGCTCGCGCCGAAGGTGTCGCAGGCCGCCGATCAGGCCCGCGTCCAGTACGACGCCCACGTCGCGCCACGCCTTGAGCAGGCCATGACGCATGTGCCGCCGAAGGTCGATCAGGCGGCCCATGAGGCCGCCGTCCGCACCCGGCTGGCCGCCCGGCAGGCCGCCGACTATTCCCGGCCCAGGCTTGAGCAGGCGGTCGCCGCCGCCGGCCCCATGAGGGACGAGGCCGCCGCACGCGGTGCCGCCGCGCTGGTCGCGCTGCGCGGCCAGGTGTCGTCCAAGGAGATCCAGAAGCTGGTCCGCAAGCACGAGCGGCGCGCGAGGGCCGGCCGTGCCGTGAAGTTCCTGCTGGTGGTCGGCGCGGTCGCGGGCGGCGCCTTCGCCGCCTGGAAGTGGTGGGACAAGCAGGCCAACCCCGACTGGCTGGTCGAACCGCCCGCGGCAACCGAGGTTCCGGAGTCGAGCCGGCTGACGTCGGTGGACGGCAGCGGCAAGTCGGTTTTGGACCCGGAAGTGCAGGCCAAGGAAGCCGAGGAGGAGGCCGCGAAGCACGACGACGGTCGATGATCTTTCGGGTGCCGAACTTCCCCGTGGGACGGGAGACTTGAGGGTCTCCCGTCCCACGGTTGCGTTCACGTCCGTGTCCCACAGCTGAGTCTCACGCCCCCGCCTCACGGCTGTGTTTCACGTGAAACACGTCCGCCCGGCAACGGCGTCGCTCGTGGAGGGCGGAGGGGTGCCAGCGGTCCTCGGCCAGCAGACCGGCCTGGTGCACGCTGACCTTCCCGGGGGCCTCACGCGGACGCGCCAGGTAGGCGTCGAGGTCAAGCCACTTGCCGGGTAGCGGCAGGCCGACCGAGTGACCAGCAATTGGCCCAGGTCGTCGACCGCCACCAGCGACAGCCGGGCCCGGCACCGCGCCTCGTCGCCGCCGACCCGTCTGGCATCCGTCTGACCGGCTCCCTTCACCATGACGGATCGCTGCCGCGGGTCGGCCAGGGCCCGCAGCGCGGCGGAGCCGATGAACCCCCGTGCCTCCGACGACGAGAACGGCCTCGGTCACGGCTGACTGTGCAGGCTCGTCCAGCCGAAAACAGACCGTATGGTCTCTTCTCGCTGTCAAACCGTGCCGCAGGCTCTGTGTCTCAGCTCACCGGCAGACCAGAAGGACCGTCAGGGGCGGCACATAACCCCTCCCTGACCTCGAAGAACGCCTTCCAGAAACAGACCGGCTGGTCGGGTAGAGTTGGCGCAAAACGACGGGCCGGAGGGAAAGCAATGGCCAAGCAGGCTCGCGCGCTGCAGACACGGCGCTCGATCGTGGATGCCGCGGCGAGCGTGTTCGCCGAGTTCGGCTACGAACGTGCGGCCACCTCGGAGATCCTGCGCCGGGCGAACGTCACCAAGGGCGCGATGTACTTCCACTTCCCCTCCAAGGAGTCGCTCGCCCAGGCGATCATGGACGAGCAGACCGGCCTGGTGAGCGTGGAGCCCGGGCTCTCCTCCGTGCAGTCGATCATCGACATCACCCACCAGTTCGCCCATGGCCTGCGCCACGACGCCATCGCCCGGGCCGGCACGCGGCTGTCCATCGAGGGCGTCTTCTTCAACGGCACCCATCCGTGGGGCGATTGGTTCGACCTCACCACCCGGCTGCTGACCGAGGGGCAGGAGCAGGGAGAGGTGCTGCCCCAGGTCGTCGCCAGGGAGAGCGCGGAGTTCATCGTCGCCACCTTCACCGGCGTCCAGCTGGTGTCCGAGGCCATCAACCGCCGGGCCGATCTGCACGCACGCGTCGCCGTGATGTGGCGTCACATCCTGCCGTCCGTCGCCCACCCGGCCACCATCGCCCGGCTGCGCCCGGAGGGCGCCACGGATCCGGCGGCTGTGACCGCGACCGCACGGGCCGGCGCCCGGAGCGAGGCAGAGACCGGGGCGGGAGCCGAAGCCGAGACCGAAGCGGGAGCCGAGGCCGAGGTCGGAGCCGGCACCGTCTGAGGCGATCCACCGGGACGCCTGCCGGGACCACGTGGGCGAGTCCGGCTACGCAAAAGCCCCTCCCCCTGTGTTTCCGCAGGTGGAGGGGCTTTTCGCCGTGGAGCCTAGGGGAGTCGAACCCCTGACATCTGCCATGCAAAGACAGCGCTCTACCAACTGAGCTAAGGCCCCGGAACGGGAGCATCCCCCGGAAAAACCGCGTACCGGCGGGCGCCGCAGACCAGAGTACCGGGTCACCCCCGGGATCTCGCAAAAAGATTGAGGGGTCCCCGTGAACCACCACGCTTCGTAAGATGCTCGGCGTGGTTCGCTACAGCGAACCACAGTACTTGGGGAAGCGATGGGGAGACGCAATGGACGCCGCACAGCAGGAAGCCACCGCAAGAGCGCGGGAACTGCAGCGGAACTGGTACGGGGAGCCGTTGGGGGCGCTCTTCCGTAAGCTCATAGAAGATCTGGGCCTCAACCAGGCCCGTCTCGCGGGGGTACTTGGCCTGTCCGCGCCGATGCTGTCACAGCTCATGAGCGGCCAGCGGGCGAAGATCGGCAACCCGGCCGTCGTACAGCGGGTGCAGCTGCTGCAGGACCTGGCGGGGCAGGTCGCGGACGGCAGCGTGAGCGCGGCCGAGGCCACGGAGCGTATGGAAGAGATCAAGAAGTCGCAGGGGGGATCGGTGCTCAGCAACACCACGACCACGACCAGCAGTTCGGGCGCGCCCACGGTCAAGCGGGTGGTCCGTGAGATCCAGTCGCTGCTGCGCTCCGTGGCCGCCGCGGGCGACATCATCGACGCCGCGGACACTCTCGCCCCGAGCCACCCGGAACTGGCAGAGTTCCTCCGGGTGTACGGCGCCGGCCGCACCTCGGACGCCGTCACGCACTACCAGGCGCACCAGAGCTGAGCCCAAGGCCCGGTCGCCGAAGGGGGTTCGGCAGCCGGGCCGACGGCCGCGGAGAAGCGCCGGGGGTCCGTATCACTCATCACACGCTTCGAGAAACGACGCGAGGGGGCGCAAGGGGGAGTCGTATCGCTCGTCGAGGGGCAAGCAAGGGGGGTAGCCGCAGGGGGAGGAGCGACGCACAGCCATGGGTGAGGTCTTCGCCGGCCGGTACGAACTGGTCGACCCGATCGGACGCGGAGGGGTCGGCGCCGTCTGGCGCGCCTGGGACCACCGTCGCCGCCGCTATGTGGCCGCCAAGGTGCTTCAGCAGAGCGACGCGCACTCCCTGCTGCGCTTCGTCCGCGAACAGGCCCTGCGGATCGATCACCCCCATGTGCTCGCTCCTGCCAGCTGGGCCGCCGACGACGACAAGGTCCTGTTCACCATGGACCTCGTGGCCGGCGGCTCCCTGGCCCATGTGATCGGGGACTACGGCCCACTGCCCCCGGGCTATGTCTGCATCCTGATCGACCAGCTCCTGTCGGGGCTGTCCGCGGTGCACGGGGAAGGCGTCGTGCACCGCGACATCAAGCCCGCCAACGTGCTCCTGGAGGCCACCGGCACGGGCCGGCCGCGGCTGCGGCTGTCCGACTTCGGCATCGCCATGCGGCTGGGTGAGCCGCGCCTGACGGAGACCAACCTCGTCGTGGGCACGCCGGGCTATCTCGCGCCGGAGCAAATGATGGGCGCGGAACCGGACTTCCCCGCCGACCTGTTCGCCGTAGGACTGGTCGCGCTGTATCTGCTGGAGGGTGCCAAGCCGGACGCCAAGGCGCTCGTGCAGTACTTCGCCGCGCACGGGACGCCGAACGCCCCCAAGGGCATCCCCGAGCCCCTGTGGGAGGTCGTGGCCACGCTGCTCCAGCCCGACCCGCAGGCCCGGTTCCGTACGGCCACAGGGGCGCGCAAAGCGCTCGCCACGGCCGCCGAACTGCTGCCGAACCCCGGCCCCGACGACGAGTTGATCGAGATCTTCGACCAACTCGGGCCGCTGCCGCCCGGGTTCGGTCCGACCGGGCCTCTCAAGCCGGCACCGGGCGTCGCGGCCAGGAGGGGGACGGACACCTCCGGGACCGGAACAAGTGAGGCTTCCTCGTGGCCCGTTGAGGCAGACAGGTCCTCTCTGCCGTCCGCGTCGGGCGCAGGCGCCGTATCGCCCACAGGTGACGCGCCGCCGCGCGACCCGCGCCAGGACAACGGGCCCGAGTCCGAGTCGTCCGCCCCCACGGGGCCGCCCTCCATGTCGGACACGGGGAGCTTCCATCTGCCGCCCCCGCAGTCGACCGTCTCCTCCGCCCGGACTCCCGCTCCACAGACGGCGACACCGCCCCACGCGCAGACGCCCCAGGCACAGCCCCATCAAGGCCGCCACCAGCAGCCCGCCTACGTCTCCCCCCACGACCCCACGCATGTGCTGCCCTCCCCCCAGTCGCACGCACCGCTGTACTCCGCTCAGGCCCTGAATCCGGGGCCGCACCATCGCGACGATGCCTCTACTGCTTCGTACACCGCCCAGGTCCCCCAGGTTCCGCCTCCGGGCCAGGAGATTTCGCAGGAGCCCACGCGCCGCAACCACCGCGCCCGCCCCGCACGCCGTCCAGGCCCGCCCGTCAAGGTGGCGATCCCGCTCCTGATGCTCGCGCTGGCCTGCTACGCCGTGGGGTTCTGGGCGCTGGCCCGGATCTGAGCCCGACCGTCGGCCACCGGCCCGCGTCCGAGCGGTTCACCCGCCACCGGCCCGCGTCCGGCCCGCGTCCGAGCGGTTGGCCCACCGCTGGCCCGCGTTGGCTCAGGCTCCCGCCCGCCGCCGTGCCGTGACCGTCCACACCCCGAGGCCGACCAGCACCACCGTGCCCGCGCCGATCCCGCCGACGGCGACCGCCGTCATCGCGGCGTTCCCGCCCCCGGCTCCCCCCGCCGCCGCGTTCTGCCGGTCCTCGTCCGTGACCTCGAAGACGTTCCGCGGCACCGACTGCCCCGCGTACCCGGGACCGTCCTGCGCGGTGCCCTCGAGCCGTACGCGCAGCGTCAGCCCGAACGGCCCGTCGCCGAACTCGTCGGCCACCCCCTTGGCGAGGTGCAGCACGAGGTAGTACGAGCCGGCGAAGCGCATCCCGCTCAGTTGGTCGCCGACGGCGTAGCGATTGGCGTACTCGACGGGCGGCACCGGCGCGAGGGAGAGCGACTGCTGCTTTCCGTCGTAGCCGACGTTCGTGTCCTCGACGTGGGCGCGCACCGGGTTGTAGAGCGCCAGACCCAGCGCGTCGACGGCATAGCCCTGGCCGCCGCCGCTCGCGGTGCCGAGTTCGGCGGTGGCGGACAGCTGCCGGCCCCAGTCGACCGGGACCTTGTAGAAGAGCGTCTGCCCGGGCGAGATGTCGGCACGCCAGACGCCCTGCCCCACGGCGGTCGCGCGGGAGTACCCGGCGCCGCCCTGACTGGTCCTGGGCGCGCCCTGGGCGGGCGTGGGCGAGGCGGAGTCCCACACCTTGGGCGCGCTGGTCGAACCGGCCTTGTTCACCGGCGCCTCGGACACGGCGGTGAGCTCCAGGTCCCAGCGGCCGGGTGAGGAGTCCGCCATACCGACGCGCTCGACGACGACGTAGTACGTGCCTGCGCCCTTGCACACCGGGTTGGCCGGGGAGACCGTGCGGGCGCCCCAGGCCGTGACGGGGTGCGGGCTCTTCGCGGCGCCGAAGCTCGCGCCCTGGTACGAGCAGGAATTGCTGTCTGTGTTCTGCACCGACACCCTGATGCCGTCGGTCACGGAGAGCTTGGCGCCCTTGCCGGGGACGGCCGTGGCGGAGACGTAGGTGTTCGAGTCGTCGTCGAGGTCGAAGCTGTAGTAGACCTTCGCGCCCTTCGAGAGGGAGCTGCGGTAGGTCTTGCCGATCTGGAGGCGGGGGGCGTCCGTCGTCCCGGTCGCCCCGTCGACACTCTGGGCGCCCTCAGCGAAGGCGTAGGAGGCGGCGGAGGGGCCGGAGGCGCTCGGGACTCCCGTGGCAGGGGCCGCCTCGGCGGGCCAGGACGCTGGGATCGCCACCGTGTACAGCACCGCCGCGGCGGCCGCCACGCGCACGCGTGCGGACGGACGCCCTCGCCGAGCCGCCGCGCGCCACCACGCCGTACGCCGCCCCATCACGCGCCACCCCTCCTCGTCCCCCGGTCCCCACCCGGACCGCAGCGCCCGGGCGTCAGCCGGACCGTGGCCCATCCTGCCCCGCCCGGACGCGCCTCATCCGGGCAACACAAAACCCCGACCGCAAGGACGGCCGGGGTCTGCTCAGATTCCGCTGTCGATACTCACGAACCCGTGGGCACGGAGTCAGTCGCCTCCGTCCACAGATCCTGCTCGGCGCGATCCGCCTGGATCTGGCGGTACACGAGGAGCCCGCCGATGGCGGCCAGTGCGACCAGGAGAAGCTTCTTCACCGCGCGACCTCGTCTTTCCTTGACGTAGGGGACCTCTGGCGCCCGACTATACACACCGACCGATACCGATCGGTGACCTGCGTGGGCCCCCAACTCCCGTCCGGCACAACGCCGTAGAACGGGACGTCGGCGCTCCGATCTGAGGGTGATCACATCCTCACGCGCGGTGACTTTGCACCCGGTTCTTATCTTTTCTTGCTGTTTACGCCCATCCGAGTGGTGTTCATCGGAACTTCGACACGGCGCGGGCGTTGGTCCAACACTTCGCGGCCCACATACACATCATGAGGAAAGTACGCAAATCGCCCAGACCCGAAAGTGAGGGGCCATGGCCCAGAACCAGGTCATGAAGCTGTGGACCGCCATCGTCACCGCCTTCCTCGCGCTGTGCACGGCGCTCGGACTCATCACGACGACCGCCGCCGCGGCGGTAACGCAGACCGAGCCGACCAGCAACAGCACCCCTCCGGCGACGATGCCGACGGTTCCCCAATGGTCCTGGTCCAGCGCCGGCGCCCTGCCCCCCACGATGAAACAGCGCATCCACGCCGAGGCCCACGGAAAGGCACCCAGCTGCCGGCTCCGGCCGCAGGCGGACACGGACGAGTGCGCGGGAACCGTGAGCATGGAGATCGACCTGCCGACGGACGCATTCGTCACCGTCCCCAAGCAAGGCACTCCCCTCCAACTCTGAGCCCCGCCCCGCATCTCCGACCCAGCGGCGAGTTTGCGTACTCAATCCGCCTCAGGAAGACCCCCAACCGGCAGCCGGTTGGGGGTCTTTCGCTGTTGTGAGCTCATGACTGCGACCACCCCGGCCTGCGACCCTCCCACTACGGCAACCACGGTCGCCATCACGCGTGGACCGTGCCCAGGTCTCCCCTGGAACGACACCCCTGGAGCGACAGAAGACCCCCGGTCCTGTGGACCGGGGGTCTTCTCGCTGGTGGGGCTAACAGGATTTGAACCTGTGGCCTCATCCTTATCAGGGATGCGCTCTAACCAACTGAGCTATAGCCCCGCCGCGCTCTGCGGTGTATGTCCCGCGCGCTGACCCCTGAAGATTAGCGCACGACGTACGCAGTCCCAAAATCGGTTGTCCCAGGGCCGGCGGCAGAGGTTTCGAACGGCCGTCGGGGTGAAGGTCACTCGTCCTCGGCGAGCGTCAGCTCGACACCGCCGACGAAGCCCGCGGAGAGGTTGTAGATGAACGCGCCGAGGGTCGCGAGAGCCGTCGCGAGGACGACGTCGATGACCGCGATGATCGACGTGAACGTCAGGACATGCGGAAGGGACAGGAAGGACTGCAGGTCGAAGCCGTTCGACTCGTTGGAGCCGGTCGCCTCGGAGATCGTGCCGCCGACCGTCGAGAAGACGCCCATCGCGTCCATCACCATCCACAGCACGGCGGACGCGACGATCGTGCAGATGCCCAGCGCGATGGAGAGCAGGAAGCTCACCTTCATGACCGACCACGGATCGGCCTTCGCCACGCGCAGACGCGCCTTGCGGATGCGGGGCGTGGTGCGCGCTCCGGTGCGCGGCCGCCGCACGGCGCCGGCCGGGGCCGGGGCCTGCTGGTTCTGGTAGGCCTGCGGCGGGTGGTAGGGCCCGGCGGGCTGCTGCGGCTGTCGCTCCCCGGGGAGCGGCGAGGCCGGCTGCTGCGCCGCGGGCTGGGGCTGGGCGCCCGGTGCGGCCGGGCCCGCTCCAGCCTCGTGCTGCTGGGTCTGCGGGCCTCGGGAGCCCGTCACAGTTCCCCCCTGGGATCCATGAGTGTCGGGCGAGGACGGGTCGGCCGCGCCTGCGTCGATCTTGCGCAGCTGGGTGGTGTGCGGATCCGCCGCACGCGCGGCGGAGCCACGGCCGCCGCCGTCCGCGTCCGTACCAGTGGAGGTACCGGCAGATCCGGCGCCCGTGGCTCCGCTCACGATGACTCACTCCTCGTGCTACTCGGCCGAGGGCGCCTCACCCTCGTCCGTGCCGGTGTCCGCGGCACCCTCGGCGGTCTCGTCCACGGCATCGCCGTCGACCTCCTCCGCCTCACGTCCCGCCTCGGCGTTTCGAGCGATGCCGACCACGGCATCGCGCTTGCCCAGGTTGATCAGTTGGACGCCCATGGTGTCACGGCCCGTCTCCCTGACCTCGCTGACTCGCGTACGAATCACACCGCCCGACAGCGTGATGGCGAGGATCTCGTCGGCCTCCTCGACCACCAGCGCGCCGACGAGCGATCCGCGGTCCTCCACGATCTTGGCAGCCTTGATGCCGAGGCCGCCGCGACCCTGAACGCGGTACTCGTCGACGTTGGTCCGCTTCGCGTACCCGCCGTCTGTGGCAGTGAACACGAACGTACCGGGTCGAACAACATTCATCGACAGAAGTTCGTCGCCCTCACGGAAACTCATGCCCTTGACACCCGAGGTGGCCCTGCCCATGGGCCGGAGGCTGTCGTCCGTGGCGGTGAACCTGATCGATTGAGCCTTCTTGCTGATCAGAAGCAGATCGTCGTCGGCCGAAACGAGCTCGGCTCCGATCAGTTCGTCGTCGGAACCGTCCTCCATCTCGCGGAGGTTGATCGCGATGACGCCGCCGGCACGCGGCGAATCGTAATCCTTCAGAGGCGTCTTCTTGACCAGGCCGCCCTTGGTGGCCAGGACCAGGTACGGCACCGCCTCGTAGTCGCGGATGGCGAGGATCTCGGCGATCGCCTCGTCGGGCTGGAAGGCCAGCAGGTTGGCGACGTGCTGGCCGCGGGCGTCCCGGCCGGCGTCGGGCAGCTCGTACGCCTTCGCGCGGTACACCCGGCCCTTGTTGGTGAAGAACAGCAGCCAGTGGTGGGTGGTGGAGACGAAGAAGTGGTCGACGATGTCGTCTTCCTTCAGCTTCGTGCCCCGCACGCCCTTGCCGCCGCGCTTCTGCGCCCGGTAGTCCACGGTCTTGGTGCGCTTGACGTAGCCGCCGCGTGAGACCGTGACGACGATGTCCTCCTCGGCGATCAAATCCTCCATGGACATGTCGCCGTCGAAGGGCACCAGCATCGTCTTGCGGTCGTCGCCGTACTTCTCGACGATCGCGGCGAGTTCGGCGCTGACGATGCCGCGCTGGCGGACCGGGGAGGCCAGGATCTCGTTGTACTCGGTGATCTTCGCCTGGAGCTCGTCGTGCTCCTGGATGATCTTCTGGCGCTCCAGGGCGGCGAGCCGGCGCAGCTGCATCTCGAGGATGGCGTTCGCCTGGATCTCGTCGATCTCCAGGAGCTCCATCAGGCCCGTACGCGCGATCTCGACCGTGTCACTGGCCCGGATCAGCGCGATGACCTCGTCGATGGCGTCCAGGGCCTTCAGCAGGCCGCGCAGGATGTGCGCCCGCTCCTCGGCCTTGCGCAGCCGGAAGCGCGTACGGCGGACGATGACCTCGATCTGGTGCGTCACCCAGTGGCGGATGAACGCGTCGAGCGAGAGGGTGCGCGGGACGCCGTCGACGAGCGCCAGCATGTTGGCGCCGAAGTTCGTCTGCAGGTCCGTGTGCTTGTAGAGGTTGTTCAGGACGACCTTGGCGACCGCGTCCCGCTTGAGCACGATGACCAGGCGCTGGCCGGTGCGCGAGGAGGTCTCGTCGCGGACGTCCGCGATGCCGCCGATCTTGCCGTCCTTCACCAGGTCGGCGATCTTCTGCGCGAGGTTGTCGGGGTTGACCTGGTAGGGCAGTTCCGTGACCACCAGGCACTGGCGGTTCTGGATCTCCTCGACCTCGACGACCGCGCGCATGGTGATCGAGCCGCGGCCCGTGCGGTACGCCTCCTCGATGCCCTTGCGGCCGACCACGAGGGCGCCGGTGGGGAAGTCCGGGCCCTTGATGCGCTCGATGAGCGCGTCCAGGAGCTCCTCGTGCGAGGCCTCCGGGTTCTCCAGGTACCACTGGGCGCCGGCCGCGACCTCGCGCAGGTTGTGCGGCGGGATGTTGGTCGCCATGCCGACCGCGATACCGGCCGAGCCGTTGATCAGCAGGTTCGGGAAGCGGGCGGGCAGGACGGTCGGCTCCTGGGAGCGGCCGTCGTAGTTGTCCGTGAAGTCGACGGTGTCCTCGTCGATGTCACGGACCATCTCCATGGACAGCGGCGCCATCTTGCACTCGGTGTAGCGCATGGCCGCCGCCGGGTCGTTGCCCGGAGAGCCGAAGTTGCCGTTGGAGTCCACCAGCGGCATCCGCATCGACCACGGCTGCGCGAGGCGGACCAGCGCGTCGTAGATCGAACTGTCGCCGTGCGGGTGGTAGTTGCCCATGACGTCGCCGACGACGCGGGCGCACTTGTAGAAGCCGCGCTCGGGGCGGTAGCCGCCGTCGTACATGGCGTACAGGACGCGGCGGTGGACGGGCTTGAGACCGTCCCGGACGTCGGGCAGCGCACGCGAGACGATGACGGACATCGCGTAGTCGAGGTACGAGCGCTGCATCTCCGTCTCGAGCCCGACGGGCTCGATGCGCATCACGATGTCGCCGCCCTCTTCAGGGGTGACGGGAGTGTTCTCGTCGGCCATTGCTGGTGAAGATCCTTCCTGGTGCGGTCAGCTGAGACCGACTCAGATGTCGAGGAACCGGACGTCCTTGGCGTTGCGCTGGATGAACTGGCGCCGGGCCTCGACGTCCTCGCCCATCAGGACCGAGAACAGGTCGTCGGCCTGGGCGGCGTCGTCGAGGGTGACCTGGCCGAGGACGCGGTGCTCCTGGTCCATGGTGGTCACGCGCAGCTCCTCGGCGTTCATCTCGCCGAGACCCTTGAAGCGCTGGATCGAGTCCTCGCGGACGCGCTTGCCGCGCTGGCGGCCCATCTCCAGCAGGGCGTCGCGCTCGCGGTCGGAGTAGGCGTACTCGACCTCGTCCCGGCCCCACTTGATCTTGTAGAGCGGCGGACGGGACAGGAAGACGTGCCCGGCCTCGACCAGCGGCCGCATGAAGCGGAACAGGAAGGTCAGCAGCAGCGTGTTGATGTGCTGGCCGTCGACGTCGGCGTCCGCCATCAGGATGATCTTGTGATAGCGGAGCTTCTCGATGTCGAAGTCCTCGTGCACACCCGTGCCGAACGCGGAGATGAGCGCCTGGATCTCCTGGTTCTGCAGGATCTTGTCGATCCTGGCCTTCTCCACGTTCAGGATCTTGCCGCGGATCGGGAGGATCGCCTGGTACTGCGGGTTGCGGCCGGACTTGGCCGAGCCGCCGGCGGAGTCACCCTCGACGATGAAGATCTCGCACTTGATCGGGTCGTTGGACTGGCAGTCCGACAGCTTGCCCGGCAGGGAGGCCGACTCCAGCAGGCCCTTGCGGCGGGTCAGGTCGCGGGCCTTGCGGGCCGCCACGCGCGCGGTGGCCGCCTGGATGCCCTTGCGGATGATGTCCGCGGCCTCGACCGGGTTGCGGTCCAGCCAGTCGTTGAGGTGCTCGTAGACCGCCCGCTGCACGAAGGTCTTGGCCTCCGTGTTGCCCAGCTTGGTCTTCGTCTGGCCCTCGAACTGCGGCTCGCTCAGCTTGACCGAGATGATCGCGGTCAGACCCTCACGGATGTCGTCACCGGTGAGGTTGTCGTCCTTCTCGCGCAGCAGCTTCTTGTCGCGCGCGTACTTGTTGATCAGCGAGGTCAGGGCCGCGCGGAAGCCCTCCTCGTGCGTACCGCCCTCGTGCGTGTGGATGATGTTGGCGAAGGAGTACACGCCCTCGCTGTAGCCGCTGTTCCACTGCATCGCGACCTCGAGGGACAGGCTCTTGTCCTTGTCCTCGGCCTCGAGGTCGATGACCGTGTTGTGGACCACGTCCCCCTTGCGGGAGTTGAGGTACTTCACGAAGTCGACGATGCCGCCCTCGTAGTGGTACGTGACGGTCTTGACCTCGTCCTTCTCGTCCGCACCCGCCTCGTCCGCACCGCTGGTGGCCTTCGCCGACTCGCGCTCGTCAGTGAGTTTGATCGTCAAACCCTTGTTGAGGAACGCCATCTCCTGGAAGCGCCGCGAGAGCGTCTCGAAGGAGTACTCGGTGGTCTCGAAGATGTCCGGGTCGGCCCAGAAGGTGACCGACGTGCCGGTCACCTCGGTGGCCTCGTGCTGGGCGAGCGGCGCCGTGGGGACGCCCATCTTGTAGTCCTGCGTGTAGCGGTGACCGTCCGTCTTGACCTCGACGGCGACCTTCGCCGACAGCGCGTTCACGACGGACACACCCACGCCGTGCAGACCACCGGAGACCGCGTAGCCGCCACCGCCGAACTTGCCGCCCGCGTGCAGCACGGTCAGCACGACCTCGAGGGCCGGCTTGCCCTCGGAGGCGACGATGCCCACCGGGATACCGCGGCCGTTGTCGACGACGCGGACGCCGCCGTCGGCGAGGATCGTCACGTCGATGGTGTCCGCGTGGCCGGCCAGCGCCTCGTCGACGGAGTTGTCGACCACCTCGTACACGAGGTGGTGCAGTCCGCGCTCACCGGTGGAACCGATGTACATACCGGGGCGCTTGCGGACCGCGTCCAGGCCTTCGAGGACAGTGATGGCGCTGGCGTCGTACGAGGCGGTGACCTCGCCGTTCGACGAGGTCACCGCGCCGTTCTCGCCGGCGTCGGTGGACGGGATGTTCTCGTTGGGGTTGCCGGAATCGGCCACGAAGCGCCCTTTCTGGCACAGCACGAGCCAGGCTCGTCGGCGGGTTGCCGGAGCGGCTGCGGCATGTTGCGTTGGTAAGCCTTGTTCAGCGTTGCTCAGCTTTTCCCGGACGGTCCCCACGAGTGGGGCGGGATTGGGTTCCAGTCTACCGGTAGCGCCGACAGTGATGGGGGTTTGCCGGTACCTGAGTCCTCATGTGCCGCCCTCAACCGGCGTCTTCCGGGTCCCCATATACGGAGCAGGGCTCCAAGAGGCTCACAGCGGCACTCAGCGCTTCCGACTGTCAACCCGTGGCTACTTGGGAGTCAGGTAGGGATTCGCACCCGCACGCGGGCGTGCAACGAAGCGGCCGCCGGCGCCCTGTGGAGAACGCCGACGGCCTGTGGATGTGAGGTCTGTCACCCATACGTGTCGCCGGGTCCCGTGCTGCCGGGGGCGCGCAGGGGGCCGTAGCGACGGGCGGGGCCGCCGGGGCCGTTCACCTTGATCATCTGCACCGCGCCGTGCCCGAGATCCTCGTTGAGGCGGGCGACGAGCGTCGGGGCCAGCAGGCGCAGATTCGTCGCCCAGGCCGTGGAGTCGCAGCGCACGACGAGCACCCGCTCGTCCTCGTCGTACTTCTCCGGCTCGCAGTGCTTGGCCACGTCCTCGCCGACGATCTGCGGCCAGCGGCCCATCACTCCGCCCATCGCCGCCGGAGTCTCCCAGCCGCGCTCGGTGAGGAGCCGGTTGATCGCAGCGCCGAGCGCCATGGGGTCGCGCCCGTCGGCGCGCGCGCCGGAGCGCAGGCCGCCGCGCCGTGCCTGCTTCTTCTGCTGCGCCGCGTCCCCACGCGCGCGTGCCTGTTCCTTCGCCGCCCTGAGCGCCACGCGCGCGAGGTCGACACCGGACGGCTCTGCGCCCTTGGACGGTTCGGCGGCCTTGGGGGCCGGTTCCTCGTTCGTCATACGCGCTCAACCGTCCCGTCCGACACGGCGTACCGCGTCCCGGTCAGTACATGCGGTACGTCGTCGTCGACCGCGGCCGTCACCAGCACCTGCTCACCGGGGGCGACCAGCTCCGCCAGCCGCTCGCGGCGGCGGGTGTCGAGCTCGGCGAAGACGTCGTCGAGGACGAGCACCGGCTCGTTGCCCTCGGCCCGCAGCAGGTCGTAGGAGGCCAGCCGCAGCGCCAGCGCGTACGACCAGGACTCCCCGTGGGAGGCGTACCCCTTGGCGGGCAACTGACCCAGTTTGAGCACCAGATCGTCCCGATGGGGCCCTACGAGGGTGACGCCCCGCTCGATCTCCTGCTTGCGCGCTTCGACGAGCGCCGCCGTCAACTGCTCGTAAAGGTCGTCCCGGGTGTGCGCCTCGCCGGGGGCGGACGGCTTGTACTCCAGGGCCACCGGGCCGCCGCCCGGGGCCAGTTGCTCGTACGCCTTGTCGGCCAGCGGCTGGATCGTGGCGATCAGGTCGAGGCGCTGGGCGAGCAACTCGGCGCCCACGCGCGCGAGGTGCTGGTCCCAGACGTCGAGTGTGGACAGGTCCATGGAGCGGCCGCCGTGCCGACGGGCCAGCGCGGCCGACTTCAGCAGCGTGTTGCGCTGCTTGAGGACCCGCTCGTAGTCGGAGCGCACACCGGCCATCCGCGGGGAACGGGCGGTGACCAGCTCGTCGAGGAATCGGCGCCGCTCGCCGGGGTCGCCCTTGACCAGGGCCAGGTCCTCGGGCGCGAACAGGACGGTCCGTACGATGCCCAGCACGTCACGGGGTCTGACCTGCGAGGACCTGTTGATACGGGCCCGGTTCGCCTTGCCGGGGTTCAGCTCCAGCTCCACGAGCTGCTGCCGCTCACCCTGCCTGACCTGGGCCCGGATGACGGCCCGGTCGGCGCCCATGCGCACCAGGGGCGCGTCGGAGGCCACACGGTGGCTGCCGAGGGTGGCGAGATAGCCGACGGCCTCGACGAGGTTGGTCTTGCCCTGGCCGTTGGGGCCGACGAACGCGGTGACGCCCGGGTCGAGCGGTACTTCGACCCGGGCGTACGAGCGGAAGTCGGCCAGCGACAGATGCGTGACGTGCATGGTCGTTCGCCGACCTCCCCCTGCGCTCTGGATCCGTGGCCGGGCGGCCGGCGGATCTGTGGGTTACTTCTAGTCCTGTGGATTACTTCGTCTCGACCGCGTGGCCGCCGAACTGGTTGCGCAGCGCCGCGACCATCTTCATCTGCGGCGAGTCCTCCTGCCGCGAGGAGAACCGCGCGAAGAGCGAGGCCGTGATCGCGGGCAACGGCACGGCGTGGTCGATCGCGGCTTCCACAGTCCAGCGTCCCTCACCGGAGTCCTGTGCAAAACCCTTCAGCCTGTCGAGGTGCTCGTCCTCGTCGAGGGCGTTCACCGCGAGGTCCAGCAGCCAGGAGCGGATGACGGTGCCCTCCTGCCAGGAGCGGAAGACCTCGCGCACGTCCGTGACCGAGTCGACCTTCTCCAGCAGCTCCCAGCCCTCGGCATAGGCCTGCATCATCGCGTACTCGATGCCGTTGTGGACCATCTTCGCGAAGTGGCCCGCGCCGACCTTGCCGGCGTGCACCGCGCCGAACGTCCCCTCGGGCTTGAGGGCGTCGAACACCGGCTGCACCTTGGCGACGTCCTCCGCGTCGCCGCCGTACATCAGCGCATAGCCGTTCTCCAGGCCCCAGACGCCGCCTGAGACGCCGCAGTCGACGAAGCCGATGCCCTTGGCGGCCAGCTCCTCCGCGTGCTTCTCGTCGTCCGTCCAGCGGGAGTTGCCGCCGTCCACGACGACGTCGCCCGGCTCCAGGAGCTCGGCCAGCTCGTCGACCGTGGACTGGGTGGGAGCACCGGCCGGGACCATCACCCAGACCACGCGGGGGCCGCTGAGCTTGCCCACAAGGTCGGCGAGGCTGTGGACATCGGCAAGGTCAGGGTTGCGGTCGTATCCGACGACGGTGTGGCCCGCGCGGCGGATCCGCTCGCGCATGTTGCCGCCCATCTTGCCGAGGCCGACGAGACCGAGCTCCATCAGTTGTTCCTTAGGTTGCTGTGTGGCGTGTGGGGCACGTTCGTACCTGTGTCCGAGCCTAAACCCGGACCCTCGCGCACAGCTGTGGGCATACGCGCTCAAACGTACGGTCCCACCTGCGGGTTTCCCCAGGACCGTGGAGTTTCCTCCACGGCCTGTGGACAACTTCCCGGCGCCTCAGCCGCTCAGCCGCACCGGCATGATCAGGTACTTGTAGGCCTCGTCCGCCTCGGCGTCCAGGGCCGGCTTGCCGCTCAGCAGGGCGGGCTTGGTGGACGTCGTGAAGGACAGCTGGGCCACCGGGGAGTCGATGGCGCTCAGGCCGTCCAGCAGGAACGTCGGGTTGAAGGCGATCGAGACGTCGTCGCCCTCCAGCTGGGCGTCGACCCTCTCCACAGCCTGTGCGTCGTCGCTGGAACCGGCCTCCAGGATCAGCACGCCCTGCTCGAAGCTCAGCCGCACCGGGGTGTTGCGCTCGGCGACCAGGGCCACACGCTTGACGGCCTCCACGAAGGGGGCGGTCTCGATCACGGCGACGGAGTTGAACTCCGTCGGGAACAGCGAGCGGTACTTCGGGAGGTCGCCCTCGAGAAGCCGTGTGGTCGTACGGCGACCCGCGCCCTCGAATCCGATCAGGCCTTCGCCCGCGCCCGAGCCGGAGAGCGCCAGGATGACGCTGTCGCCGCTCGTGAGCGCCTTGGCGGTGTCCAGGAGCGTCTTGGCGGGCACCAGGGCGACTGCGGACGTCTCGGGGTTCTCCGGCTTCCACAGGAACTCGCGGACCGCGAAGCGGTAGCGGTCTGTGGAGGCAAGGGTGACGGTGTCGCCCTCGATCTCGATGCGCACACCGGTCAGCACCGGCAGCGTGTCGTCGCGGCCGGCGGCGATGGCGACCTGCGCGGCGGCCGAGGCGAACACCTCGCCGGGAACGGTGCCGGTCGCGGTCGGCATCTGCGGCAGCGCCGGGTACTCCTCCACAGGCAGGGTGTGGAGTGTGAACCGCGAGGAGCCGCAGACCACGGTCGCCCGTACACCGTCTGTGGAAATCTCCACCGGGCGGTTGGGGAGCGCACGGCAGATGTCGGCGAGCAGCCTGCCGGAGACGAGGACGGTGCCCTCCTCCTCGACCTCCGCCTCCACGGACACCCGCGCCGAGACCTCGTAGTCGAAGCTGGAGAGGCTCAGAGCGCCGTCCTCGGCCTTCAGCAGGAGGCCGGCGAGGACAGGCGCCGGCGGACGGGCCGGGAGGCTGCGTGCCGCCCAGGCAACTGCCTCCGCGAGTACGTCGCGTTCCACCCGGATCTTCACTGTTGCCGCCTCCTGCTGTTGCCGGCGCTGCTCGCCCTGCCTGGCTTCGTCTCTGTCTCGGTGTCGTCGGTCCCTGTGAGGGGAAGAACACCGGGGACCAGTCTGACGCACCGCACTGACAGTAGGTGCCTCTCGGGGTCAAGTCGTGACGAGGGGCAGTCGGGCACCGGACAGCGAGTTGTGCACAGCCCCCTCTTCGAATCGAACTTCTCGCTCTCTCTAGTTGGAAGTAGTAGTAGGGGCTGTGGAAACCGTGGATAACCTCGTTTCCGCAGCTCAGAGGCGAGATTTTGTCCACGGGCCCTGTGGGCGGAGGCGGTGGACAACTCCGGGGTTCTGTGGAGAACAGGAAGTTCTGCACACCCCGTGCACAGCCTGAGGCGACTTCTCCCCAGCGCCGTCCCCAGCTTTGCCCACCTTTCCCACAGGCCAACCCGGCACCTTCATGTGACGGCTTTCACTCGACACGGTGATCAGGCGCGTCGCGTTGCCGAACAGTGGACAGCGATGTGGAGAAGGTGCTGATCTCTGGGGACAACCGGCTTCTTCCTGTGGGTTGCCGGTGGACAACTTCGTGCACAGCTTGTGGATCACGCGGCTGTCCACAGTCTGTGGAGATCCTTCGTCCACGAATCCACAACCACCTGACCTGGGTTGATCGTTCTGCGACGGGCGTCCTGTGGATGGCGATCTGGACAACTTCGCGGTCCCCAGGATGTGGACGGGAAAAAGTACCGCGATCTGTGGAGAGAGGCCGTAACCCGGCAGGTAATCGAACAACGGACAACGCAGACATGGCGCCGCGGACGACGCCGGTACGACGAAGGGCGCCTCCGGATGTCCTCCGGAGGCGCCCTGGCGACGTCTGTGGAACGTGTCCCTGCGGCTCTCAGCCGTTCTTGATGCGGTTGGTCAGCTCCGTCACCTGGTTGTAGATGGAGCGTCGCTCGGCCATCAGATTGCGGATCTTGCGGTCCGCGTGCATCACCGTGGTGTGGTCGCGGCCGCCGAACAGCGCCCCGATCTTCGGCAGGGAGAGGTCCGTCAGTTCCCGGCACAGATACATGGCGATCTGTCGGGCCGTCACGAGCGCGCGGCCGCGGGAGGTTCCGCACAGGTCCTCGACGGTGAGGCCGAAGTAGTCGGCGGTGGCGCTCATGATGGCGGTCGAGGTGATCTCGGGGGCCGAGTCCTCGCCACCGGGGATCAGGTCCTTGAGGACGATCTCCGTCAGCCCCAGGTCCACCGGCTGCCGGTTGAGCGAGGCGAACGCCGTCACCCGGATCAGCGCGCCCTCCAGCTCGCGGATGTTGCGCGAGATGCGGGAGGCGATGAACTCCAGTACCTCTGGCGGGGCGTTGAGCTGCTCCTGCACCGCCTTCTTGCGGAGGATCGCGATACGCGTCTCCAGCTCGGGCGGCTGGACGTCGGTGATCAGACCCCACTCGAAACGGTTCCGCAGCCGGTCCTCCAGCGTCACCAGCTGCTTGGGCGGCCGGTCGCTGGAGAGCACGATCTGCTTGTTGGCGTTGTGGAGCGTGTTGAAGGTGTGGAAGAACTCCTCCTGCGTCGACTCCTTGTCCGCAAGGAACTGGATGTCGTCGACGAGCAGGATGTCCATCTCGCGGTAGCGCTTGCGGAAGCTGTCGCCCTTGCCGTCGCGGATGGAGTTGATGAACTCGTTGGTGAACTCCTCCGAGCTCACGTACCGCACGCGCGTGCCCGGGTAGAGGCTGCGGGCGTAGTGCCCGATCGCGTGCAGCAGGTGGGTCTTGCCGAGCCCCGACTCCCCATAGATGAACAGGGGGTTGTACGCCTTCGCGGGGGCCTCGGCGACGGCCACCGCGGCGGCGTGCGCGAAGCGGTTGGAGGCGCCGATGACGAACGTGTCGAAGAGGTACTTCGGGTTCAGCCGCGCGGTGGGCTCACCGGGGCCGGGCGCCGGCGCGGGCTGAGCGGCCAGCGGGCCGGGCGCGCCACTGGCGGGCAGGTTGGGTCCGACCGGTCCGCCCCGGTGCACATGCCCGGTGCCGGACCGCTGCTCTGGCAGCTCTCGGCGCGCGTCGCGCTGGTCGTAGTCCGGGCGCGGCTGGTCGTAATCGGGGCGCTGCTTCTCGTAGTCGGGGCGCTGCGAGTCGTACGGCGGGCGCTCCATCGACTGCGGGCGGTAGTCCTGGGAAGGCGGTGCGTACGAATCCTGGGACGGGGGTCCGTAGGAGTCCTGGGCCGAGGAGCCGTACGAGTCCTGGGCGGACGCCCCGTAGGAGTCCTGCCGCGGCGACGCGTACGGGTCCCGCTCGGGGAAGCCGAGACGCTGCTGCTGCCAGCTGTACTCGTCCTGCGGCGGGCGCGGCCAGGAGCCGGGCTCGGGACGCTGGTACTCCGAGGGGTACGCCGGGCGCGCGGTGGGGAGCTGGTCCCCGCGGGGGGAGGGCAGCTGGTCGTCGGTGTGCTGCTCGGGGCGGCCGGACCGGCGCTCGTCGGCACGGTGGCGGCCGTAGCCCTCGTACTGCCCGGAGGGGAGCTCGGGCTCCTCGTAACGCGGCTGGGGGCGGGGCGGCGCCGGCGGGGCGGAGGGCTCGCCCGCGGAGTCGTCGACGGTGATCGCGATACGGATCGGCCGGCCGCACTCGCGGCTCAGCGTCTCGCTGACGATCGGGGCGAGGCGGCCCTCGAGCACGCCCTTGGCGAATTCGTTCGGTACGGCGAGCAGCGCGGTGTCGGCGACCAGCGCGAGCGGCTGGCAGCGCCGGATCCAGTGCTCGTCCTTGGTCTCGACACCCTGTCCCCGGCCCTCACCGAGAAGTTGCTCGAGTACTCGTGGCCACACTGCGGCAAGATCGGCAGGTACGTCAGCCACAGGGCACGCTCTCTCACGGGTCCCACGAACGTGTGGTTGTGGGACGGGTCGGGATTGAAATGGGGTGGAGCCCAAAAAGTGGGGTCACAGGAACGAATCGGAGTTCAGCCACGGTAGTCAGGGCGACCGGTGCGGTTCAAGTTGTTGTCCCCAGCCTGTGGATAGTGTCTCTCAGTGACCGCTGGTTTGACCGGATGGCGTAGCCCCGCGTACCGTAACCAGGTCGAGTTGTCGATGGCTGCTGCCGCCTGCCTCCGATGGGCACAGATCGCGTCAGGTGATCGGGAGCGGTGCACTCGGGCGTAACTGCGAGCTACTCGTGGGCGCACGGTGACAGCCAGCACGGCACCCGCCACCACCGATTTGACTTCTGGAGCCCCCGAGTGAGCAAGCGCACCTTCCAGCCGAACAACCGTCGCCGCGCCAAGACCCACGGCTTCCGCCTGCGGATGCGTACCCGTGCCGGCCGCGCGATTCTCGCGAACCGTCGTGCCAAGGGTCGCGCCAGCCTTTCCGCCTGATCCCGGTCAGGTCATGCCGTCGTGCTGCCCACCGAGAACCGGCTGAGGCGGCGCGAGGACTTCGCGACCGCGGTACGACGAGGGCGCCGGGCAGGCCGCCCGTCCCTCGTCGTCCATCTTCGTAGCGGTGCCACGGACCCGCACGCGCCTGGGGAGAGCGCTCCCCCGACGCGTGCGGGTTTCGTCGTGAGCAAAGCCGTGGGCGGAGCGGTCGTACGCAACAAGGTCAAGCGCAGACTGCGTCATCTGATGCGGGACCGAGTAGCCCAGTTGCCCCCCGGTAGCCTGGTAGTCGTACGAGCGCTGCCCGGTGCGGGCGACGCCGACCATGCACAACTGGCCCGAGACCTGGATGCCGCCATCGAGCGGCTGCTGGGAGGGGGCGCGCGATGAAGTACCCGCTGCTGGCTCTGATCAAGCTGTACCAGTGGACGATCAGTCCGCTGCTGGGGCCGGTCTGCAAGTACTACCCGTCGTGTTCCCACTACGGCTACACGGCCATCGACCGGCATGGTGCGATCAAGGGCACGGCACTCACAGCCTGGCGGATCCTGCGGTGCAATCCGTGGTCGCTGGGTGGCGTGGACCATGTCCCGCCGCGTAAGCGCCCGCGGTGGCACGAAATGCTGCGCAACACCTGGCGTGCACGCAAGGGCGGGTCCTCCGCCGCCGAATCGGCCACCGAAGGCAGCGGTCCTTCGAGCCCGGCCGCAGAGACCTCGTCCCATGTCCAAGGAGCATGATTAGTGGACACGATTGCCAGCCTCTTCAGCTTCATCACGACACCCGTTTCATGGGTCATCGTCCAGTTCCACTCGGTGTACGGGAAGATCTTCGGTCCCGACACGGGCTGGGCCTGGGGCCTGTCCATCGTGTCCCTGGTGATTCTGATTCGTATCTGCCTGATCCCGCTCTTCGTGAAGCAGATCAAGGCGACCCGGGCCATGCAGACGCTGCAGCCCGAGATGAAGAAGATCCAGGAGCGCTACAAGAGCGACAAGCAGCGCCAGTCCGAAGAGATGATGAAGCTGTACAAGGAGACGGGTACCAACCCGCTCTCCTCGTGCCTTCCCATCCTGGCGCAGTCGCCGTTCTTCTTCGCCCTGTACCACGTGCTCAACGGCATCGCGACGGGCAAGACGATCGGCGTCATCGACGATCAGCTGCTCGCCAGTGCCCGTCAGGCGCACATCTTCGGCGCCCCCCTCGCCGCGAAGTTCACGGACAGCGCGGACAAGGTCGCCCAGCTCGGCGCCACGCTGACGGACGTCCGGGTCGTCACCGCCATCATGATCGTCATGATGTCGGCGTCGCAGTTCTACACGCAGCGTCAGCTGATGACGAAGAACGTCGACACCACGGTGAAGACGCCGTTCATGCAGCAGCAGAAGATGCTGATGTACGTCTTCCCGGTCATGTTCGCCGTCTTCGGCATCAACTTCCCGGTCGGTGTCCTCGTCTACTGGCTGACCACCAACGTGTGGACCATGGGCCAGCAGATGTACGTCATCCACAACAACCCGACCCCGGGTTCGAAGGCCCAGGCCGCGTACCTGGAGCGCCTGACCAAGCACGTCACGCACCACGGAAAGACCCGCCGGCGCAGCGAGCGCACGATCATCAAGGCGATCGTCACCAAGGGCCGTGACCGCAACGAGTTCGAGCGCAAGTTCATCAACGCCCTGAACAAGTCTGGCCTCGCGGCTCAGGCCGACGGCACCGTGGTGCAGAGCGACAACGCCGCCGCTGCCCAGACCGTGAACGAGGACGGTACGCCGACGCCCGGCGCCGCCGCCCCCAAGCGCCAGCAGCCCAAGCGTCAGTCGAAGTCCCAGCGTTCGTCCGGCGGTGCGAAGCCGGCCGGCTCCGGATCCCCGACGTCGCTGAGCAAGTCCGACGAGCCCGAGGACGCCAAGCCGGAATCCGCTGCCAAGAAGACCACTTCGCAGCCCGGCAGCGGCTCCCGCAGCAAGGCCCAGTCCGGGCAGCGCAAGGGCCCGCAGCGCCCCAAGTCCCCGTCCAAGAAGTAAGAAGGAGCCCATCCCGTGACGGAAGGCACCACCTCCGCTGCTGCCGAGGGTGCAGACACCCTGTCCCGCCTGGAGCAGGAGGGCGAGATCGCGGCGGACTACCTCGAGGGTCTGCTGGACATCGCCGATCTCGACGGCGACATCGACATGGACGTCGAGGCCGACCGCGCCGCTGTCTCGATCATCAGCGACGCGGGCGGCCGAGACCTGCAGAAGCTGGTCGGCCGTGACGGCGAGGTGCTGGAGGCACTCCAGGAGCTCACGCGCCTGGCCGTGCACCGGGAAACCGGCGACCGTAGCCGGCTGATGCTGGACGTCGCGGGCTACCGTGCCAAGAAGCGCGCCGAGCTCTCCGAGCTGGGCGCCAAGGCGGCCAGCGACGTCAAGAACACCGGCGAGCCCGTGAAGCTGAAGCCGATGACGCCGTTCGAGCGCAAGGTCGTGCACGACGCCGTCAAGGCCGCGGGGCTGCGCAGCGAGTCCGAGGGCGAGGAGCCGCAGCGCTTCGTCGTCGTGCTGCCCGCCTGATCGGTTCGTACGTACTCCGGCCCCGTCTGTAGCGCAGACGGGGCCGAACTTTGTCAGCCTGATAGTTCTGGTGGTCGGCGCCGAACGCGCCGATGCGGTACGGAAGGACGGTCCCCGTGACGGAGGCAGCGGAGCTTCCCCCCGCGCCCGAGCAGGCGCGTGAGGTGTTCGGCGATCGCTTCGCGGACGCGGTCCGCTATGCGGAGCTGCTCGCTGAGGCGGGTGTGCAGCGCGGTCTGATCGGCCCGCGTGAGGTGCCCCGACTGTGGGAGCGGCATCTGCTGAACTGCGCGGTGCTGTCCGAGGTCGTGCCCGAAGGCGTGACCGTGTGCGACGTCGGTTCGGGCGCCGGCCTGCCTGGCATCCCCCTGGCGCTCGTCCGCGAGGACCTGAAGATCACGCTGCTGGAGCCCTTGCTGCGGCGCACGAACTTCCTCACCGAGGTCGTGGAGCTGCTGGGCCTGGACCATGTGACGGTCGTGCGTGGCCGTGCCGAGGAGGTCCTGGGCAAGATTCCGACGGTCCACGTCGTGACGGCACGGGCCGTGGCGCCGCTGGACCGGCTGGCGACGTGGGGTATCCCACTGTTGCGGCCGTACGGCGAGATGCTTGCGCTCAAGGGCGACACGGCCGAGGAGGAACTCAAGAGCTCGGCCACGGCGCTCAGCAAGCTCGGTGCCGTGGAGACGTCGATCCTGCATGTGGGCGAAGGAGTGGTGGATCCGCTGTCCACGGTGGTGCGGGTCGAAGTAGGGGAGAGCCCGGGCGGTGTGCGCTTCGCCGCGAAGAAGGCCAAGGCCGCTCGAGTCGGGCGTGTACGTCGGCGCCGCTGATCCGGCCTGACGACGAGACGTACTCCACACAAGCTGCCAAACCTACACACGCCGGAGTGTCGCGACAGTTCGGCCACTGTGGCTGTGCATCGTGTTTCACGTGAAACGTCGCTCACTGTTGCACGGCATCATCAGTCGCGGCCGCGCCGCGGCCGAACCCCGCGACCGCAAGCCTCTTGGTTCACTTGAAGAGGCGCCCACCGGTGGCGCTCGGGCCCCCGCGAGGGGCACGGAGTTGTCCACAGAGGTGGATTTCTCCACAGAAGAACAGGCCTCACTGGTTCGCGACCCCGAAGACATGGGAGGCTCTGTTTATTGCGAGCCTGAAGTCGAGGAGAGTGAATCCTTGCGGTCCGACGCCAACATCGCGGGACCGATGACCGATCCGGTCCCTGGTCCCCGTACCGAGTCCCTCGGGGAGGATGTTTCACGTGAAACACCGCCCCCGATGGACGACACCCCGATCGGTCGTGCTGCCCAATTGGCAGTGGAGGCTCTGGGGCGTGCCGGCGAGGGCCTGCCACGGCCTGAGCAGACACGCGTCATGGTCGTCGCCAACCAGAAGGGAGGCGTGGGCAAGACGACGACGACCGTCAATCTTGCCGCCTCCCTGGCCCTGCACGGCGGCCGTGTCCTGGTGATCGACCTCGACCCACAGGGCAACGCATCCACTGCGCTGGGGATCGACCACCACGCCGAAGTTCCTTCCATCTACGACGTCCTGGTCGAGAGCAGGCCCCTCGCGGAGGTTGTCCAGCCTGTCCCGGATGTCGAGGGCCTGTTCTGTGCCCCCGCCACGATCGATCTCGCCGGTGCGGAGATCGAGCTGGTGTCCCTGGTGGCGCGGGAGAGCCGGCTGGAGCGGGCCATCCAGGCCTACGAGCAGCCTCTGGATTACATCCTGATCGACTGCCCCCCGTCGCTCGGCCTGCTGACTGTCAACGCGCTGGTCGCGGGTGCTGAGGTTCTCATCCCGATCCAGTGCGAGTACTACGCGCTGGAG
This sequence comes from Streptomyces sp. NPDC048419, assembly GCF_043200415.1. Lineage (NCBI taxonomy): Bacteria > Bacillati > Actinomycetota > Actinomycetes > Kitasatosporales > Streptomycetaceae > Streptomyces > Streptomyces sp. NPDC048419. The sequence goes on from NZ_JBICXT010000006.1 coordinate 112,178, forward strand.
GGCTTGGGGCAGCTGCTGCGGAACGTCGACCTGGTACGGGGGCACCTCAACCCCAACCTGCACGTCTCGACGATTCTGCTCACCATGTACGACGGCCGGACGCGCCTCGCGTCCCAGGTCGCGGACGAGGTGCGCAGCCACTTCGGCGACGAGGTGCTGCGGACGAGCATTCCCCGCTCGGTCCGCATTTCCGAGGCACCGAGCTACGGACAGACCGTGCTGACCTACGATCCGGGTTCGAGCGGTGCGCTGTCCTACCTTGAGGCAGCACGAGAAATCGCGTTGAAGGGTGTCGGCGTGGCGTATGAGGCGCCGCATGCCCACATCGGCGCCCAGAGTGATCCAAGCATGGTGGAGGGCATTCAGTGAGCGAGCGACGGAGGGGTTTGGGCCGTGGTCTCGGCGCACTGATCCCTGCTGCACCGACGGAGAAGACGCCGCCCCCGGCTGCGATGGGGGGCGCAGGTTCCGCGTCCCCGTCATCCGTGCCGGTGCTGACGAACGAGCGCGGGGTGGCCGCGGCGAAGGTGGCCACGCTGCCGCCCGTTTCACATGAAACCGAGGAGCCGTCGGTCAACGGCTTCGCGGAGACCCCCGCCCCTCCCATGGGCGCCCACTTCGCGGAACTCCCTCTCGACTCCATCACGCCGAACCCGCGCCAGCCGCGTGAGGTCTTCGACGAGGACGCGCTGCAGGAACTGGTCACCTCCATCAAGGAGGTCGGCCTCCTCCAGCCGGTCGTCGTCCGGCAGCTGAGCTCCAACCGCTACGAGCTCATCATGGGCGAGCGGCGCTGGCGGGCCTGCCGTGAGGCCGGCCTTGAGGCGATCCCGGCGATCGTGCGGGCCACGGACGACGAGAAGCTCCTCCTGGACGCCCTCCTGGAGAACCTGCACCGGGCGCAGCTGAACCCGCTGGAAGAGGCCGCCGCCTACGACCAGCTCCTGAAGGACTTCAACTGCACGCACGACCAGCTGGCCGACCGGATCGGGCGCTCCCGTCCGCAGGTCTCCAACACTCTGCGTCTGCTGAAGCTCTCGCCCGCCGTCCAGCGGCGGGTGGCCGCCGGTGTTCTCTCCGCCGGCCATGCGAGGGCGCTGCTCTCCGTGGACGACTCGGAGGAGCAGGACCGGCTGGCCCACCGGATCGTCGCCGAGGGGCTGTCGGTGCGGGCCGTCGAGGAGATCGTGACCCTGATGGGTTCGCGGCCGCAGACGATCCAGCGCTCGAAGGGTCCTCGGGCCGGCGCTCGGGTCTCCCCGGCGCTGACGGACCTCGCGACCCGTCTCTCGGACCGTTTCGAGACGCGGGTGAAGGTCGACCTGGGGCAGAAGAAGGGCAAGATCACGGTCGAGTTCGCCTCCATGGAGGACCTCGAGCGGATCCTCAGCAGCCTCGCCCCCGGCGAGGGACCGGTTCTGCAGAAGAGTCTCCTGGACGGCGAGTCCGAGGAGACCGAGGAGTAGAAAGCCGTCGGAGCGGGCCGTGTCCGGTGTGTACCGGAACACGGCCTGCTCTTTGCTTTCAGACGGTATCGATGGAATCCCTTGGTGGATACGATGCGTTCGGGTATGGCGCATCCCACCTGGCAGTACCTCTGAGAGGGAGGCAGGGGCCATGCGAACGATGAGCCGCACCGGACTGGTGAGCGCAGGCCTGGGACTGGGCGCGGTCGGCGGATTCGTCGGCAGTCTCCTCAGAGAACGCAGCGCTCTGACAGCCGCCCGCGACGCCGCGGGCGAGGGAAGCGAGGAACAGGCTTCATGGGGCGTCGGCTCGTACCGCTCACGCTGGACAACCTCCAGGACCTCCCCAACCGCTGCCGGGCGTGTGTCTTCTGGGAGTTGGACCCAGTCAGCGGTGAGGCCTCGGTAAAAGCGGGCACTCCCGCCCTGGAGAAGGAAGCGTGGATCTCGGCGGTCCTGCTGGACTGGGGATCCTGCGGCCGTGTCGTCTACGTCGACGATGTACCGGTGGGCTTCGTTCTCTACGCTCCGCCGGCCTATGTGCCCCGTTCGACCGCGTTCCCCACGAGCCCCGTCTCACCGGACGCCGTACAGCTCATGACCGCGTTCATCATGCCGGGCTACCAGGGGCAGGGGCTCGGCAGAGTCATGGTCCAGACGGTCGCCAAGGATCTGCTACGACGTGGCTTCAAGGCCATCGAATCCTTCGGCGACGCCCGGTGGAAAGAACCCGCGTGTATGTTGCCGGCCGACCATCTTCTGGCCGTGGGATTCAAGACGGTCCGCCCGCACCCGACGCACCCCCGCCTGAGGCTGGAGCTGCGGACGGCCCTCTCCTGGAAGGAAGATGTGGAGATGGCGCTCGACCGGCTCCTGGGGGCAGTCCAGAAGGAGCCGGTACTGAGGCCGCTGTGAAAGTCGCCCGGACAAGCGAATGGGCCAACCCCTCGGGGTTGGCCCATTCGTGTTTCACGTGAAACATCGCCGTCGACTCGACGGCTTCGCCCGACTACTCGGCGATGAAGGTCTCGAGATCGCGGACGATCGCGGCCTTCGGCTTCGCGCCGACGATGGTTTTGGCGACCTCGCCGCCCTGGTAGACGTTCAGCGTCGGGATGGACATGACGCCGTACTTGGCGGCCGTACCCGGGTTCTCGTCGATGTTGAGCTTGACGACCTCGATCTTGTCGCCGTACTCGGCGGCGATCGCCTCGAGGGACGGCGCGATCTGGCGGCACGGGCCGCACCAGGCGGCCCAGAAGTCCACCAGCACGGGCTTGTCGCTCTTGAGGACGTCGTGCTCGAAGGAGTCGTCGGTCACGTTCTTCAGGGTGCCGGCCACGGCGGGCTCCTTAACTGGTTGGTGCGTGAGGCGGAAGCGGATGGTGAGGGTCAGACAGAGGTCTTCTCGGGCTCGGCCTGCTCCTCGTCCGCGAGAGCGGCGAGGAAGCGCTCGGCGTCGAGGGCGGAGGAGCAGCCGGTGCCGGCAGCGGTGATCGCCTGGCGGTAGGTGTGGTCGACCACGTCACCGGCGGCGAAGACACCCGTCAGGTTGGTGCGCGTCGAGGGAGCGGCGACCTTGAGGTAGCCCTCCGCGTCGAGGTCGAGCTGGCCCTTGAAGAGTTCGGTGCGCGGGTCGTGGCCGATGGCGATGAACAGGCCAGTGACCGCCAGGTCCGACAGTTCGCCGGTCTTGATGTTGCGCAGCTTCAGTCCGGAGAGCTTCGGCTCGCCCTGGATCTCGGCGATCTCGCTGTCCCACACGAACTTGATCTTCGGGTCGGCGAAGGCGCGCTCCTGCATCGCCTTGGAGGCGCGCAGGGTGTCCCGGCGGTGGACGATGGTCACGGACCTGGCGAAGCGGGAGAGGAAGGTGGCCTCCTCCATCGCGGTGTCACCGCCGCCGATCACGGCGATGTCCTGGTCCTTGAAGAAGAAGCCGTCACAGGTGGCGCACCAGGAGACACCGCGCCCGGAGAGCGCGTCCTCGTTCGGCAGGCCGAGCTTGCGGTGCTGGGAGCCGGTGGTGACGATGACGGCCTTCGCCTTGTGCACAGTGCCCGAGGTGTCGGTTACGGTCTTGATCTCACCGGTCAGGTCGACGGCGACGACGTCGTCCGGGATGAGCTCGGCGCCGAATCGCTCGGCCTGGGCGCGCATGTTGTCCATGAGCTCGGGGCCCATGATGCCGTCCCGGAAGCCCGGGAAGTTCTCCACGTCGGTGGTGTTCATCAGGGCGCCACCGGCGGTGACGGCGCCCTCGAACACCAGCGGCTTCAGCGACGCGCGCGCGGTGTAGAGCGCCGCCGTGTAGCCGGCGGGCCCGGAGCCGATGATGATCACGTTACGGACGTCGCTCACGGCTTGATTCCTCGTCTCTGGACTGCGTCGTCTGACCGGAGGGAGCCTCTCTCGAAGCTCTCACCCCACCCAACGGATCCTAAGGGGCGCGCATTCCCACTGTGTCCGGGCACACGGGGTCGCCACACCGTACGGAATACCACGCAGGGGGAAGACCAAGCGTGTCCGTTCAGGGACGGGTGTAGGAATGCGTCAGCAGAACCTTCGCCTTGGCGGAGGACGGATGGCTCACACACGTCGCGTCGACGATGTATGCGGTCACCCTCGTGCCGACGGAGGGGTCGGGCATGACCACGAGGAGAGCGTCCGTCCCCTTGTAGATCCCCTGTTGGGTGCCGAGCGCCGGATCGGTCCGCCCGATGCCCTTCTGGACGCAGGCCGGGACCGTGGGCTCCTTGAAGACCTTGGGCTGGTTGGTGCCGCCCTCCACACCGAGGCTGTGCGGAGCGTGGGAGCCACTCCCCGAACTCTGGCCCTTGAGGAGACCGGCGACTTGGTTCCCCAGCTTGGCCTCCGAGAAGGTGTCCGTGGCGGACTGCCTGCCGTGAGCCTGGGAAGAGGACGGATTGCCGTCGTCCAGCGACGACAGCAGAACGGAGCCGAGGCCCAGAGCGGCGACCGTGAAGACGGTGCCCAGGACGGCGATCCTGCGACGCCCGCTCCGCTTGCGCTCGTTGCGCTTGCGGCCCGGACCGGTGGTGGACGCACGAGCGTGCCCTGCGGGGCGATCCGCCGTCGATGTTTCACGTGAAACATGTGCGTCGTCGTCGGCGTCGTCCATGGAAGAGGACGCGCCGGGGAGCGCCGGAGCATCCATGTCACCGGGCGCCGTCGCACTCAGCGGTGCCTCGGCCGCGAGGGCGGCATCGATCCGCTCGGCGACATCGGCGGGCATGCGCGTCGCACCCGGCACAGAACCGAGCAGCCCCCGGATCTCCTCCAGTGACGCGTGGACATCCGCGCACAGCTCGCACTCGTCGAGGTGCTGCCGTATGTCGGCGGTCCGGGACGGCTCGAGCAGTCCTTCGGTGAGGTCGGAGATCTCGTTGACGTCCGGGTGCCCGGCCATGTCCGTCTTAGAAGTCACGCTCGCCCACCTCCGCCCTTCACTGCAGCTGAATCGCTCGGCCCGGTATCGCGTGGACCGTGGCTCGGCGGCCCCGCTGCCGGTGGGACGGATGTCCCCTGCGTCCGGTTCCGCCCCTCACCCCGTTCCTTTCCTCGGCCGGCGTTCTGCGGTCGTAGATGGGTGAGAAGCGGCAGCAGTCTGGCTCTGCCACGGGCGCAGCGGCTCTTCACCGTGCCGGTCGGCACATCGAGCAGGCGCGCGGCCTCGGCGACCGGATACCCCTGCATGTCGACGAGGACGAGAGCGGCCCGCTGGTCGGGCGGGAGGGTGCCTAGGGCTGCCAGCAGCTGACGGTGCAGATCGTTGCGCTCGGCAGGTGCCGATGCCTCCTCGTGCGGCTCCAGCAGCTGTTCCAGCCGCTCGGTGTCGTCGACCGGGGAGGTTTTCCGGGAGGCCGCCTTCCGTGCACGGTCGAGGCAGGCGTTCACCGTGATCCGGTGCAGCCATGTCGTGACGGCCGATTGCCCCCGGAAGGTGTGGGCCGCCCGGTAGGCGGACACGAGGGCGTCCTGGACGGCGTCAGCGGCTTCCTCGCGGTCCCCCAGCGTCCGCAGGGCCACGGCCCAAAGACGGTCGCGATGACGCCGCACAAGCTCACCGAAGGCGTCCGGGTCGCCTTTCACATGGCGGGCCAGGAGGTCCTGATCGCTTGCGTCGCCGTATGCGGTGTCATCTGCCATCGGACCCCCTCCCCTGGGATGCGGTACCTGATCAGCCGGTGAACTTCACGTCCGTGACGGCCTGCTTGTAGCCGGCGCCGCTGTAGCTGTCCCGGGGCGCCTGCGGCACGTCCGTGATCCACAGCAGCACGTACTGGGTCTTGAGCTTGTTCGTGGCCTTCACCGTGAGAGAGGTGCTGTTGGTGGTGGCGGTTCCGATCTCCTTCATTCCGTCGACCGACGTCGAGGGGGACAGGGAGTCGGTGGCGTAGAGGTGGACCGTCGTGTGGTCCCCCGGGTATCGCAGCCCTATCGTCGCCGTCGAGATCGTCTGAGAAGAGCTGAGCTGGTAGACGATGCCCACGCCCGGCTTGTACGGCGCGAGCTTGGGACCGGAGTTGTAGCTCTTCGTCCGCCAGTAGGTGGAGCTGCTGCCGTCGTACGTCAGCCTGGCGTCCTCGGGTGCCTGGAGGGACCCCTCGGCGGCGTACTCCTGCGCGTTGTCGATCTTGAGCAGCTTGACCGCGGCGTCTTCGCCGCTCTTGTCGTTGCCGTCGTTCGTCTGGGTCTTGTTCGTGTCGTCGGACTTGTCGCCGCTGTCCATGAGGGCGTCCGCGAGCTGCCAGCTGCCCAGACCCAGGGCGGCGATCAGAAGGGCCGAGACGGCCCACTTCAGCGCCTTGCCGGTACGGCTCTGCAGCGGAGCCGGAGGCGCCGGCACCGGCTGCGCGGCACCGGGGTGCGGCGCGGGACGGCCGTACGTGCCCTGCTGGTATGTGGTGCGCTGGTAGTCCGGCGGCGCCGTGAAGGTGGGCTCCGGCGGGCGGATGCGGGGCATCTCGCCGATCGCCTTCACCAGCTCCTCCGGCGTCGTGCACGGCGACTCGTGCCGGGAGGCGGTCGCGCCGTCGTTGGCCAGCGCGCGCATGGAGAGCTCGGACAGCCCGCGGTGGACGTTGGCCCGCACCTGGTCGGGTGCGATCAGGCCGACGTCCTTGGGCAGCCCCGACAAACCGTAGGCGTCGCTCTCGTACGGCCAGCGCTGGGTGAGCCCCGCGTACAGGAGCGCACCGATGGATTCCGTGTCGGTGCGCTGCGGGGTGGCGGAGCTGATGCCGCGCAGCGCGGCGCTCACGGCGAGGCCGCGGATGCGCCACTGGCCGCTGGAGGTGCGCAGCACGGCGTTGGGGTTCAGCCGTAGATGGGCCAGGCCCTCGCGATGAGCGGCAGCCATCGCGGAGCCGATCTGGCTGACCATCTGGTAGGCGTCGTGCGGCTCCATGGGGCCGGCGGCGATCATGGCGGTCAGCTCGACGGCGTCGGGCAGCCACTCGTGGACGACGTAGACGAGTTCGTTCTCCTCGACGGCGTCCAGTACCTGGACGAAGCGAGGGTCGCCGAGCAGCGCCGCGGAACGGGCCGCGGCCAGGACCGAACGCGCCCGCGAATGGTCCGCGGGCAGGAGATGGACGCCGACGGCACGGCGAAGTTTCTCGTCCACGGCACGCCAGCTGCTGAATCCGTCCAGACGGGTGACGCACTCCTCGAGCCGGTACCGTCTGGCGAGTTTGTGGCCGCTGTGCAGCTCGAGTGGTGAGGCCTTCTCAGGACCCTCGGTCCCGCCGCTCCCCTGTGCCTCGTCGATCTCCGTGTCCCGCTCCCGATTCTGGGCCACCCCGTCGGCCGTGGACTGGTCCGCCTCTGCGGTCAGCGGCTCGTCACCGCTGTTGTCTGCCACGTCGACGGCAGCCGTGCTCCGTTCCGCCACCGTCGTTCCCGCCTCCCCATTCCTTGCGCGCCGACCGACTTCCGTGCGCGCCGTCCGACGCCGAAACCAATTGTGCCCACAGTCCGCCGCTATGCACGACACACGGTGGCGGGCGATGGTTGTGCGCGTACCCCTGGCTCAGCGCCCCAGACGTCCGCGCACCATGCCGACCAGCGAGTTGAGTTCCTCGATGCGCATCTTGCGTGCGGCGACGAAGAAGATCCCGAGCAGAACCGCCCCGCCGACCAGCAGCGCGGCGAAGGATCCGACGACTCCCTGGCCGAGCGTGTGGCCGATCTCGTAGCAGGCCACGCCGCTGAGGAGCGCCGCCGGCACCGAGGCGATGGCCAGTCGTGCGTACGTCCGCAGGACGCGGGCGCCGTCCAGATCGCCGTCCAGCCGCTTGCGCAGTCGGTTCCACGCGACGCCTACGCCGATCGCGTAGGCGAGGCCGTACGAGGCGGCCATGCCGGCCACGGCCCAGCGCGGCGGCAGCAGCAAGTAGCAGAGCACCGAGGCACCTGCGTTGACGGCGGCCACGATGACCGTGTTGTAGAAGGGCGTCCGCGTGTCCTCGTAGGCGTAGAACGCGCGCAGGACGACGTACTGCACGGAGTACGGGATCAGGCCGAGGGCGAAGGCCATCAGCATGTACCCCATGTTGGTGGCCTCGCTGGTGCCCGAGGAGCCGAAGATCAGCGTGCACATCGGGATGCCGAGGGCGAGGAAGCCGAAGGCGATCGGCACGATGGCGACGGCCGTGGTGCGCAGGCCCTGCGAGATGTCGTCGCGTACGGCGCCGCTGTCGCTCTCGGCCGCGGAGCGCGAGATGCGCGGCAGCAGGGCCGCCATCAGGGAGACCGTGATGATCGCCTGCGGCAGGCCCCAGATCAGCTGGGCGTTGGCGTAGGCGGCGAAGCCGGTGCCGTCGACGGGCGACTTCTTGCCCGCAGAGGTGGACAGCTGCGAGACGACGATGGCGCCGGCCTGGTTGGCGAGGACGAACAGGACGGTCCACTTGGCGAGCGTGACGGCCTTGCCGAGGCCGTGGCCCTTCCAGTCGAAGCGCAGCCGCAGCCGGAACCCGGTCTCACGCAGGTACGGGATCATCGCCAGCGCCTGGACGACCAGGCCGAGCAGGACGCCGATGCCGAGGAGCCGCTGGCCCTCCGGGGGGATGGTCGTGACCTTCATGCCGGAGTCGGCCGCGGAGCCGTACACCCAGATGAACATGCCGAGCGTCACGATGATGACGATGTTGTTGAGGACCGGGGTCCACATCATCGCGCCGAACTTCCCACGGGCGTTGAGGACCTGCCCCATCACCACGTGGACGCCCATGAAGAAGATCGAGGGCAGGAAGTAGCGGGCGAAGGTGACACTGACTTCGTTGGCCGCCGGATCACTGGCGACCGAGTTGGACAGCAGGCGGATCAGGAGCGGCGCCCCGAGGATCGCCAGTACCGTGAGGGCGCCGAGCGCGACCATGACCAGGGTCAGTAGCCGGTTGGCGTAGGACTCGCCGCCGTCCTCGTCCTCCTTCATCGCGCGCACCAGCTGCGGCACGAAGACGGAGTTGAGGCCGCCGCCGACAGTCAGGATGTAGATCATCGTCGGCAGCTGGTAGGCGACCTGGAAGGTGTCACCGAGCACGCCGACGCCGAGTGCCGAGACGATCAGCGCGGAGCGGACGAATCCCGTGAGGCGGGAGACCATCGTGCCCGCCGCCATCACGGCGCTCGACTTGAGCAGGCCTCCGGACTTCGCACCCTTCTGCGCGGGGACGGGCACGGGAGCGACAGCCGCGGCGGGCATGGCGCCGAGGTTCAGGGTCTGGTCGGCCGCAGCTGCGGGGGCGCCCGGCGCCGGGTACTGCGGCGCAGGTGACGGACCGCCCGGGGCAGGCGCGGGACCCGGCACCGACGGGGTGTCCGACGGCAGGTAGCCGTTGCCCTGCTGCTGGTCCCGGAAGAGATGCGCGAACGCGTCCGGCTCGTGGTGCTCCTCGCCGGCCTGGGTGACCAGGTCGTCGACGCCCACGAACTGGGTTCTGCGGGGATCGTCGCCGTAGGGCAGGTACTGGGTGGGGCCGTCCGGCTCCGGGGCGGGCGGCTGGGCCCACACGCGCGGGTCGGGTGCGTACTGGGACTGCGGCGGCTGGGAGTACAGCGGCTGCTGCGGCTGGTAGGTGCCCGGGGGCGGCGGAGGGTGCGCGGCGCGGTCGTAGAGGGCCTCGGCGACCGGGTCCTGCGCGGCGAGGTCCTGCTCCCGGTAGGGGTCCTGGGCGTAGGCGTCCTGGAGGTACATGTCGGCGGGAGGCTGCTGCTGCGCCTGGCCGTGCTCGGGCTGCGGACCCTCGGGTGGACCCGAGTCGCCCGCGGACCGGCCGCGGTCACCGTCGTACGGCGCGTTCATGGTTACCCCACCTCATAGTCCCGGGCCCACCGGCCACGCATCCTCAACGGTCCACTCTCTCACCCGTGCCGGACGGGTCGGTGCTTTCGGATGCGGTGTCCGGTGTCGGGTCACTCGGCTGCTCAGGCTCGTCCGCACGGGCGTCGGAGCCGGACTCCTCGGTGAGACGGTCGTCCGGGCCCTCGGGGTTCTCGGGCCCGTCGGCGGCCTCGCCCGCCTCGTCGGGACCGTCGTCCTCGGCCTCACGGGCGGCCGCCCGCTTTCGCTGCGTGTACATGCGGAAGCCGGCGAGGACCAGCAGGAGGAAGCCGCCGCCGATGACCAGCATCACCGTGGCCGTGAACTCGGTGACCTTGACGTCGAAGGTGACGGGCTGGCCGTACTCCTGGCCGTCCTCCGTGTACAGCTGGGCGACCAGCGTCGCTTGGCCGTTGGCCTTGGCCGACGTGGTGAACTTCACCGTCTGGGCGTGCCCGCCGGAGACCGTCACGGGCTGCTCGTCGTAGGCGTGACCGCCGACCTGGAGACGGGTGGGGTTCGTCGAGGAGAGGCGCAGCACCAGGTGGCCGACGCCCTGCACGAGGTTGTTCTGGACGGTCACGGGGATCGTGGCGCTGCGTCCGGACAGCTTGGTGGGGGACTTGTCGATCAGTTTGACCTGGTCCGCCAGGACGTTGAGGTGCTCTTCCACGTTGGTGCGGAAGTTCTGCGCGGCTTCCGGGCGGCCGCGCCACGACGTGGACATCCCGCGGTTCGTCGCCCGCCCGAAGGGGGTCACCACCCGGGACTCGTCGGAGAGGACCACCGTGAAGCTGTCGAGCTTGTCCTGCGTGGCCGCGATCGCCTCGAAGGCCGAGCGCGGCAGCTCCTGCTTGCGCAGCGAGGAGGGGTACGCGCTGGTCGACGGCACCTTCGTCGTGGCACCCGGGTCCGGCTTGGCCTTGGCGGCCGACGTGAGCGGCTGGGCCTCGGACCAGTTGCCGCCTCCCAGAGCGGAGATCGCCGCGGCCATCGCCTGGGCCTGGCCCGTCGTCGGCATGCGCTGCGGGGCGACGACGATGCTGCGCTGCTTGTCCGACTGGAGGTCGAGCGCGAGGCTCTGGGCGAGGAACCGCTGCTCGGCGAGCGTGCCGGCCGACGCCTTCGTGAGGTCGCCCTGGAAGGCCGTCGACAGACGGGCGTCCGCGACCACCGCCGTGGTTCCGCCGCCGATCGGGCGGGCGGCGGACGGTGTGTAGGGCAGGCCCCCGGTCTCCTGGAGGCTGTCGCTGCGCGCGATCACCTGATCGGCACCTGCGGAGGTGGCGACCTTGACGATGGACGGGTCGACGGCGCCGTCCACGGGCCAGGCGAAGTCGGTGACCGGCTTCACGTGGAGGATCGGCTCGACCGTGTTGGCGACGACGTCGGTGGCGTCCTTGAGATGGCTCAGCGAGCCGGTGACGCTTGTGCCGTTGTGCGCGAGGGAGGCCACGTCCGGGTCGGCGAAGGGCAGGGCGACGACCTCCTTGTCCGCCACCGCCGTCTGCAACTCGGCCAGCCACTGCTTGGCGACCGCCTGGTGCGTGCCCGGGGTGGAGGTGTTGTCGCCGGTCCGGACCCGGTAGCTGCGGGTCATCGCGTCGACGGAGGCGAGCAGGTCCGGGTCGACGACCCAGGTCACGTCGAGGTCCTTGCCCAGGGACAACATCTCCTCCAGGCGGCCGCCCGGGGAGATCTCCTTGGCGAGGTCGTCGTTGAGGAAGACCGGCGTCTGCTGTTCGTTCGATCCTGTCTCCGCGGTCATGTGGACCGTGGAGACGAGCGGCCACAGGAACGTCGTCTTCGTCTTCGTGTCGGCCTCTTCGGGCTGCCACGGCAGGAACGTCCGCTGGATGCCGAGGACCTGGTCCCAGGGCTCCGCCGACGTCTGGCCGTTCAGCGACACGGCGAATTGGTAGATCCCGTCGCTTCCCAGGTCCAGCTTGTCGACCGGCACGGAGATGCTGAAGTGCTCGGCGACCCCCGGAGTGAGCTTCGGGAACTTCTCGACGTACTTGCCGCCGACTTCCGTGCCCGTCGCGCCCCGGAGGCTGTCACCGCCGTTGGCGGCGTCGTCTACGGCCGAGCGCGTGGACAGCTGGGGACCCAGGCGCAGCCCCACATGGGCGCCGGTGACCGTCTGCTTGCCGTTGTTGGTCACCGTGCCGGACACGGTCAGCGTGTCGCCGCTCGTGGGCACGTTCGGGGTGAGCGAGTCGACGGCGACGGCCACCGAACCCGAGCCGGAGGCGTCCTTCACCGACGTCTGACCAGCGGCTTCCGCGGAAGCCGCGGAGGGCAGCTGGAGAAGACCGGCCAGGACAGGCGCCGCGGCGAGCAGCGCTCCGGTGCGCCGCAGCCAGCGGCGGGCAGGTGAGGGAGTCGTCCCCTGGAAGTCTGCCGCCTCGGCCACGCGCTCGCCCGTCCCTCGTCGTCGTCAGTGGTCGTCGGAATGTGCGTCCACGCATGGTAACGATGCGCGCTGAGGGGAAGTGCCGCGGACCGTCCCACAAGATCGGAGAACGGCGTCAGGTCGTCCCTTATGTATGTGTATAAAGCAGAGCGCCACCGTACGGGCCGGGGGCAGGTCTTGTACCCGTATCCAGGGAGATGTTCGTCCCCTCTTAATGGAGGCGCTCGCGCCCGCCCGGGCCACGTACCCTCTTCTGTTGTGCCGAACGCCAACGAAGCCCACCTCAGTGCCCCGAGCCAGGAGTCGCACCGCGTGCCGAGTGAATCACTGCGGGTTGCCCCTGTCGCCGACGACCTCGCTCGCCGTTTTCAGGAAGCGGGATTTTCGCTCGCCCTCGTCGGCGGTTCGGTCCGGGACGCGCTGCTCGGCCGGCTCGGCAACGACCTCGACTTCACGACCGACGCCCGCCCCGAGGACGTCCTCAAGATCGTCCGGCCGTGGGCCGACGCCCTGTGGGAGGTCGGCATCGCCTTCGGCACGGTAGGGGCACAGAAGGACGGCTTCCAGATCGAGGTGACGACCTACCGGTCGGAGGCCTACGACCGGACCTCGCGCAAGCCCGAGGTGTCGTACGGCGACTCCATCGAGGAAGACCTCGTCCGGCGGGACTTCACCGTGAACGCGATGGCGGTCGCGCTCCCCGAGAAGAAGTTCATCGATCCGCACGACGGACAGGCCGACCTGGCGGCGCGGGTGCTGCGCACCCCTGGCACTCCCGAGGCGTCCTTCTCCGACGACCCGCTGCGGATGATGCGCGCGGCACGCTTCGCGGCGCAGCTCGACTTCGAGGTGGCTCCCGAGGTCGTGGCGGCGATGAAGGAGATGGCCGGACGGATCGAGATCGTCTCGGCGGAACGGGTGCGGGAGGAGCTGAACAAACTGATCCTTTCCGAGCACCCCCGTAAGGGACTGACGCTGCTCGTCGACACCGGCCTGGCCGATTACGTCCTGCCCGAGCTGCCGGCACTGCGTCTGGAGAGCGACGAGCACCACCGTCACAAGGACGTCTACGAGCACTCGCTGATCGTCCTGGAGCAGGCGATCGCGCTGGAGAAGAACGGTCCCGACCTGACCCTGCGGATGGCGGCGCTGCTGCACGACATCGGCAAGCCGCGCACGCGCCGGTTCGAGAAGGACGGGCGGGTCTCGTTCCATCACCACGAGGTGGTCGGCGCGAAGATGACGAAGAAGCGCATGACGGCGCTCAAGTACTCCAACGAGCTCGTGAAGGACGTGTCGCGTCTCGTCGAACTCCACCTGCGCTTCCACGGTTACGGCACCGGTGAGTGGACGGACTCGGCCGTCCGTCGCTACGTCCGTGACGCCGGCCCGCTCCTCGACCGCCTCCACAAGCTGACCCGCTCGGACTGCACGACCCGCAACAAGCGCAAGGCGGCGACCCTGTCGCGTGCGTACGACGGTCTGGAGGAGCGCATCGCTCAACTCCAGGAGCAGGAGGAGCTGGACTCCATCCGCCCGGACCTCGACGGCAACCAGATCATGGAGATCCTGGGGGTCGGCCCCGGCCCGGTCATCGGCCGCGCGTACCAGCAGATGCTGGAACTGCGGCTGGAGAACGGGCCGATGGACCACGACACGGCGGTGGCGTCGCTCAAGGAGTGGTGGGCCGAGCAGAGCTGATGCACGAGAGGGCGGGCATGTTTCACGTGAAACATGCCCACACAGGAGCGCCGCACCGGGCATGTCCGGTGCGGCGCTCTCCACGTTCGGGTGGCGGTGTTTCACGTGAAACACCGCTCAACGTTTGGCGTTCTCTACCTACTTGACCGTCTTCAGGCAGAGAACCACATCGTGGCTGTCGCCCGTCTGGTAGTAGGCGATCTCCGCGTCTGCGACGGTCTTGCACTTGCTGTCGTCGCTGGTGTTGTCGAACTTTTCGACGACCTTGTACTGAGCGTCGCTCGACGAGCAGTCGACCGTCTTCAGCTTCGGGTCGGTCTGGGTGCCCGAGTTGTGCATGCAACTGCCCTTGGAGGTGGTCTCCGCGTCGGTCTTGCCGAGCTGCCACTTGACCAGGCCGATGATTATCGCGAGCACGATGATCCCGACGATGCGGAGCACCTTCTTGTTGAAGCGGCGGGCGGGCGGCGCCGGAGGTACCGGAGCGGTAGGCACGCCGCCCTGACCGAAGGGGTTGCCGCCCTGGGGCGGGTACGGGGCCTGGGCCTGAGGCTGGCCGTAAGGCTGCTGGCCCTGTGCGAACGGGTTTTGGCCCTGGGGCGGCGGAGTCGTCACGTTAGGGGTCCCCCTAGAAGAGTTGGTGAGCAGCACACATAAGAGGTGCGTAAGACGCACGTAAGTTACCGGGACCCACTGACAGTTCTGTAGTTGAGGGGGACTCTGTGGCTTTGATGTGACACTTACCGACGTTCAAAGCGGACCATAGCCGCAGCAACTGCCCCGTAGACAGCGGCGACTGTGACCACGAGCGGTACGGAACGGCCGTCCGGCGGCAGCATCAGCGCGGCCACCGCGGCGGCGCCGACGAAGGCGACGTTGAAGAGCACGTCGTAGACGGAGAAGATCCGGCCCCGGAAGCCGTCGTCCACGGAGGACTGGACGATCGTGTCCGTCGCGATCTTCGCGCCCTGGGTCGTCATCCCCAGAACAAATGTCGCGACGAGCATGGGGCCGACGGCGAACGGAAGCCCGAGGGCCGGCTCCAGGACCGCGGCCGCGGCGGCGCACACGGCGATCCAGCGGCCCGGGCCGAGCCGCCCGGCGGCCCAGGGCGTCATCACGGCCGCTGCGAAGAAGCCGGCCGCCGACGTCCCCAACGCGGTCCCCAGCAGCCGCAGTCCCTCGTCCGTGTTCGAGGTGAAGGAGTACCGGCACAGCATCAGCAGCATGACCAGCAGGGCGCCGTAGCAGAACCTCATCAGGGTCATCGCGAGGAGGGCCCAGGCGGCCTCTCGTCGGGGTGGCGCGGTGAGATGCCGTACCGCTGCCGCCAGGTCGCGGGCCGTGCCGGTGAGGGCTGCCGCCACGTGCGGCTGAACCAACTCCTGGTCGGGGCCCAGCTGTTCCGGCTTCAGACGCAGGGACGCCAGTGCCGCGCACAGATAGAGGACCGAGCCCAGCAGTACCACCGCCGCGTCGGAGTCCGCCCCCACCAGCCTTACGACGAAGGCGAGGCCGCCGCCCGCGGCCGCGGCGAGCGTACCGGCGGTCGGCGACAGGGAGTTGGCCATCACCAGGCGCTCGGTGTCGACCACGCGTGGCAGCGCGGCGGACAGCCCCGCGAGGACGAAGCGGTTGACGGCGGTCACGCACAGAGCGGAGACGTAGAAGAGCCAGTCCGGGACGTGGCTGAGGATCAGAAGGGCCGTCGCCGAGGCCATCACGGCACGGAGCAGATTGCCGTAGAGGAAGACCTGGCGGCGGCGCCAGCGGTCCAGGAGGACGCCGGCGAAGGGGCCCACGAGCGAGTACGGGAGCAGCAGGACGGCCATCGCGGAGGCGATCGAGGCGGCCGAAGTCTGTTTCTCCGGCGAGAAGACGACGTAGGCGGCGAGTGCGACCTGGTACACGCCGTCGGCGCCCTGCGAGAGCAGGCGGACGGCGAGCAGGCGCCGGAAGTTCGCGAAGCGCAGGAGGACGCGCAGGTCACGGACGACGGCCATGAGGCACAGCTTCACATATGGGGAGGTCCCCGAGTCGGGTGACCCGGGGACCCTCAGAGCCCTGGCAGGAGCGTTTTGAGCGAGGGGAGCGCGTTTTAGCGCTCGACCTCTCCCTTGATGAACTTCTCGACGTTCTCGCGGGCCTCGTCGTCGAAGTACTGGACCGGCGGGGACTTCATGAAGTACGAGGACGCCGACAGGATCGGGCCCGCGATGCCGCGGTCCTTGGCGATCTTCGCGGCGCGCACGGCGTCGATGATGACACCGGCGGAGTTCGGGGAGTCCCAGACCTCGAGCTTGTACTCCAGGTTCAGCGGGACGTCGCCGAAGGCGCGGCCCTCGAGGCGGACGTACGCCCACTTGCGGTCGTCCAGCCAGGCCACCCAGTCGGACGGGCCGATGTGGACGTTGCCCTCACCGAGCTCGCGGTCGCGGATCTGCGAGGTGACCGCCTGCGTCTTGGAGATCTTCTTGGACTCCAGGCGCTCGCGCTCGAGCATGTTCTTGAAGTCCATGTTGCCGCCGACGTTCAGCTGCATCGTGCGGTCGAGGATGACACCCCGGTCCTCGAACAGCTTCGCCATGACGCGGTGCGTGATGGTGGCGCCGACCTGCGACTTGATGTCGTCACCGACGATCGGGACGCCCGCCTCGGTGAACTTGTCCGCCCACTCCTTGGTGCCGGCGATGAAGACCGGAAGGGCGTTGACGAAGGCGACCTTGGCGTCGATGGCGCACTGGGCGTAGAACTTCGCCGCGTCCTCGGAACCCACCGGCAGGTAGCAGACGAGGACGTCGACCTGCTTGTCCTTGAGGATCTGGACGACGTCGACCGGCTCGGCCTCGGACTCCTCGATGGTCTCGCGGTAGTACTTGCCGAGACCGTCGAGGGTGTGGCCGCGCTGCACCGTGACACCCGTGGAGGGCACGTCACAGATCTTGATGGTGTTGTTCTCGGAAGCGCCGATCGCGTCGGCCAGGTCGAGGCCGACCTTCTTCGCGTCGACGTCGAACGCGGCGACGAACTCCACGTCACGCACGTGGTAGTCACCGAACTGCACATGCATCAGGCCGGGGACCCTCGACGCCGGGTCGGCGTCCTTGTAGTACTCGACTCCCTGCACCAGCGACGCGGCGCAGTTGCCCACGCCGACGACGGCTACGCGAACCGAACCCATTCCGGTTGCTCCCTGTGTGTACGAGTGAGGCCCTGACTGGGCTCTCACGTGGCGGTGTCGCCGGGCGTATCCGTCCTGGGGGTGTCCCCGGGACGGGGCAGGCCGCCCGCCGATCCAGTGGTGTTGTCCTGCTGAGCGGACCCCCCGGAGGCAGGACCCTTCAGGTCCCGTCCGGCCCGCTCGCTCTCGATGAGCTCGTTCAGCCAGCGCACTTCGCGCTCCACGGACTCCATCCCGTGGCGCTGGAGCTCAAGCGTGTAGTCGTCGAGGCGCTCCCGGGTGCGGGTGAAGGAGGCGCGCATCTTCTCCAGACGCTCCTCCAGCCTGCTCCGGCGGCCCTCGAGCACGCGCACGCGTACGTCGCGTGACGTCTGCCCGAAGAACGCGAAACGGGCGGCGAAGTGCTCGTCCTCGTATGCGTCCGGACCCGTCTGCGAGAGCAGTTCCTCGAAGTGCTCCTTACCTTCCGCCGTCAACCGGTAGACGATCTTGGCGCGACGCCCTGCGAGTGGTGCGGCGAGGGCGTCCTCCGGAACGTGTCCCGGCTCCTCGATCAACCAGCCGTTGGCGACCAGCGTCTTGAGGCAGGGGTAGAGCGTCCCGTAGCTGAACGCACGGAACACACCCAGTGACGTGTTGAGCCGCTTGCGCAGCTCGTAGCCGTGCATCGGGGACTCGCGGAGGAGGCCGAGTACGGCGAACTCGAGGATCCCGGACCTCCGGCTCATCCCCTCGCCTCCTCGTCCTTATCTCGCTCCGATGTATCGACTCGATACATCGAGACGATAGAACGGCTTTCCGGATGGGACAAGTGGGGAGACGGTGAACGGGATCACACCACTTATTCATCCGAGGCAAGTTGCCTGATTTGGGGTGAACTTCGGGACTCGATGGGTTTTGACGGTGCGTAGTCTGTGCGCCATGCACATCAGCGGGAACCGAGTGACGCGAGGGGACGTCCTCGTCCCAGGTGCCGTACGGATGAATGCGCAATCGACCACATCCGTATTTCGGGGGGACCGGAAACCAGCTGCCGTTTCCAGGCGCACAACGGTGCG
Source organism: Streptomyces sp. NPDC048419 (assembly GCF_043200415.1). Taxonomy (NCBI): domain Bacteria; kingdom Bacillati; phylum Actinomycetota; class Actinomycetes; order Kitasatosporales; family Streptomycetaceae; genus Streptomyces; species Streptomyces sp. NPDC048419. Next base: position 130,350 of record NZ_JBICXT010000006.1, read on the forward strand.
CCTGCCCGAGGAGTAGTCGTTCGATGAGCGAGCACCGTCGCAAACCGCCGCAGCCGCAGGGAGGAGGGCGTGCCGCAGGACGAGGCGGCCCGTCCGGCTCGTCCTCCGGCCGCCGTGCGGCACCGCGAGGCGCCACCGGATCTCCCTCCGATGCATATGGGTCGGGAGACGAGGGGCGGCCCTACAGTGGCCGCGCCGAGGCCCGCCGCGCGGCACAGAGAACTGGAGGTGGCCGCCGTAGAGCGGCCGAGCCGGGCCGCGGGGGTCGACGCGGCGGACCCGGCGGTCCCGCGGGGCCCGGAAGGGGACGCTCTGCGGGCCCCGCCAAGAAGCGCTTCATTGACTACCCGCGCGCGGGCAAGTACGGCGCGGCGCGGTGGATGCCGTCATGGAAGCTGGTGACAGGCCTGTTCATCGGCTTCATCGGCAGCATCGTGGCAGTGGCGGGCATCGGGTACGCCATGGTGAGTGTCCCGAACGTGGCGCTGGCCGCGAAGGCGCAGAACAACGTCTTCTACTGGAACGACGGCAGCGAGATGGTCGCCACGGGTGGCGAGACCAACCGCCAGAGCGTCAACCTCTCGCAGATCCCGAAGTCGATGCAGTTCGCCGTCGTCTCCCAGGAGAACAAGACCTTCTACACCGACAGCGGCATCGACCCCAAGGGCATCGCCCGTGCGGTGTTCAACATGGCCAGCGGCGGTGCGACGCAGGGTGGCTCCACCATCACCCAGCAGTACGTCAAGAACGCGCGCCTCGACGACCAGTCCCAGACGGTCACGCGTAAGTTCAAGGAGATCTTCATCTCCATAAAGGTGGGCGCCACGGTCCCCAAGGACGAGATCATGGCGGGCTACCTCAACTCCGCCTACTACGGGCGCAACGCCTACGGCATCCAGGCGGCGGCGCGGGCGTACTTCAACAAGGACGCTGTCAGGCTGAACCCTGGCGAGTGCGCCTTCCTGGCGGCCATGCTCAAGGGCGCCACGTACTACGACCCCGCGGGCTCGACCTCCATCGACCCGGCTGCCACGCCCCAGGCCAACCAGAGGCGTGCTCTGAACCAGATGCAGAACACCCTCGACAAGATGGTCGAGTACGGCCACCTGAGCCAGACGGAGCGGGCCAAGTACACCAAGCTCCCCACGGTGAAGAACCCGCGGTCGAACACCGCTCTCAGTGGACAGACCGGCTATCTCGTCGACCTGGCCAAGAGCTATCTGATCAACAACACCAAGATCTCCGCCAACGACCTGCAGCGGGGCGGCTACTCGATCTACACGACCTTCGACAAGAAGAAGGTCAAGGAGCTCGAGGCGTCGGTCACGAAGGTCCAGAAGAGCAACATAAAGCCCAACGAGCGCCCGAAGACGGACACCCACGTCCAGTTCGGCGGAGCCTCGGTGGACCCGACGAGCGGCGCCATCAAGGCCATCTACGGCGGTGAGGACGCGACCAAGCACTTCACGGACAACGCCGACGCGACCGGTGCGCAGGTGGGTTCGACCTTCAAGCCGTTCGTGCTCGCAGCGGCCATGAAGTGGGGAGTGCGCGATCCCAAGCTCGGAACGGAGCAGGCGCAGGACGAGCGCACCCAGATCTCGCCCAAGAGCCTCTACAGCGGCAAGAACAAACTCAAGATCAAGGAGTACAACGGGGACGTCTGGAAGGACGACAAGGGCAAGGAGTGGCTGCAGACGAACGACGGCAACGAGTCGGTGGGCAATGCGCCGAACTACCAGATCGACCTTCGTCAGGCGATGCAGTTCTCCGTGAACTCCGCCTACGTCCAGCTGGGCATGGACGTAGGACTGGACAAGGTCCAGGAGTCCGCGGTCGACGCGGGCATCCTGAAGACCAGCCTTGCCGGCACCAGCTACCCGTCGTTCTCCATCGGTATCTCCGACCCGAGCGCGATTCGAATGGCGGGTGCGTACGGCACCTTCGCGTCGAGTGGCGAGCAGCGTGACCCGTTCTCCGTCAAGAAGGTCACGAGCAAGGACGGCACGGTCTTCACCCACGAGGACAAGGTCAAGCAGGCTTTCACTTCGCAGGTGGCCGACAACGTCACCGACGTGTTGAAGACGGTGGTCGACAAGGGTACGGGTACCAGCGCCAAGCTGCCCGGCCGCGAAGTGGCCGGCAAGACCGGTACCACCGACGGCAACAAATCCGCCTGGTTCGTCGGCTACACCCCGCAGCTGTCCACAGCCATCACGATGTTCCGCCTGGACGACAACGAGAAGAACAAGAAACGGGAGTTCCTCGAGATGTACGGGACGGGCGGGCAGAAGAAGATCCACGGTGCCTCGTTCCCGGCGGAGATCTGGCACGACTACATGGCGGGGGCGCTCAAGAACGTGCCGCCGAAGGACTTCCCGGTCCCGGTGCCCTTCGGTGAGGTTGTCAACGACGTACCGAGCCCGAGTCCCAGCCCGACAGTGAGTGACACACAGCAAGCCACTCCGACCCCGACGCCGTCCCCCAGCGAGACGCTGACGAGTCCGACGCCGTCGCCGACGGATTCCTGCCGGTTCAGCTGGCAGTGCACGACTACCGGCGGCACGGACACAGGTGGCACGGACGGCGGTGTCACCCCGACACCGACGGCCACGGACACGAGCGGGAACGGCGGCAACACCAGAGGCAACGGCAATGGAGGCCTCTTCGGAGGGAACGGCTAGCGCCAAAACGCCCGGCACGGGTGTTTCACGTGAAACAGGTCGATGTTTCACGTGAAACGAGGGCCGCCGCACCTGAACGGTGCGGCGGCCCTCGGCGTATACGTGGACTCTCGGCGTACACCTAGACACGTACGGCAGGATGTGCGGCATGCCCAGCGCAGAATCCACGCAAGCGAGCGTGCACGAACCGGACCCGGTGCGGCCTACCAAGGAGGACGAGGTCGCCGCGTCCGGCAGCGAGCTGATCGGCGGCCCCCTCGGGCGGCGTGCCCTGCTCGGGACGTCCTGGTGGACTCCCGTCCGGGTCGTCGCGCTGGTGGCGATCGGCATGTTCGCCCTCGGACTGGTCCAGAAGGCGCCGTGCTACAACGGCGCCTGGTTCTTCGGCGCCAGCTCGCAGTACACGAAGGCGTGCTACTCCGACATCCCGCACCTCTATCAGGGGCGCGGTTTCGCGGACGGGCTCGTGCCGTACTTCGACAAGCTCACCGGCGACATGCCGTACCTCGAATACCCGGTGCTGACCGGTGTGTTCATGGAGGTGGCCGCCTGGCTCACGCCCGGCAGCGGCAGCATCCAGGACCAGGAGCAGTGGTACTGGATGGTCAACGCCGGACTGCTGATGGTGTGCGCCGCCGTCATCGCGGTCTGCGTGGCCCGTACGCACGCCCGGCGTCCCTGGGACGGCCTGCTGGTCGCCCTGGCGCCCGCCTTCGCGCTGACCGCCACCATCAACTGGGACCTGCTGGCGGTCGCTCTGACGGCCGCGGCGATGCTGATGTGGGCCCGGGGGCGCTCAGTGGCCTTCGGTGTCCTCCTGGGGCTCGCTACGGCCGCCAAGCTCTATCCCGTCCTGCTGCTCGGTCCGCTGCTCCTGCTGTGCTGGCGTGCGGGCAAGTGGCGGGACTTCGGCAGAGCTCTATTGGGAGCGGTCGTCGCCTGGGTCCTGGTGAACCTGCCGGTGATGTTCTTCGCCTGGGACGGCTGGTCGCAGTTCTACAGGTTCAGCCACGACCGAGGCGTGGACTTCGGGTCCTTCTGGCTGATCCTGGCCCAGAACTCCGACAACCCGCTGACCACCGATACCGTCAACAACCTGGCCACGGCACTGATGGTGCTGTGCAGCGTGGGCATCGCGGTGCTCACGATGACGGCTCCCCGCCGCCCGCGCTTCGCTCAGCTCGCCTTCCTGATCGTCGCGGCGTTCATCCTCACCAACAAGGTCTACTCGCCGCAGTACGTGCTGTGGCTGGTCCCGCTGGCCGCACTGGCCCGGCCGAAATGGCGCGACTTCCTGATCTGGCAGGCGGGCGAGATCGCGTACTTCCTGGGTATCTGGCTGTACCTCGCCTACACGACCAGCGGCGACGCTCACAAGGGACTGCCACAGGACGGCTACCACTGGGCCATCGGCGTGCACCTACTGGGGACGCTGTACCTGTGCGCCATCATCGTGCGCGACATCCTCATGCCGGAGCGCGACCCGGTGCGCCGAGCCGGCGACGACGACCCGTCAGGGGGCGTGCTGGACGGCGCGGAGGATGTCTTCGCCCTGGGCCCGGCGGCCCATCCGCCGCGGCACGCCGCCCACTTCGACGGGCCGCAGGTGGAGTGGGGAAGCGGCGGAACGGCACCTTCCACGGAAGGTTCGCTCTGAGCGAACAGGTCGAGGCGGGTGGACGACGCCCCCACGAGCCACCGGTGAGCAAAGCGAAAGGCCGTCCACGGGAGAGCCCGTGCACGGCCTTTCGGCTGTCTGACGCCTGCTCAGCGGTCCATGACGCGGTCGAACTGCGTGGTGGTGTGCCGCAGATGGGCCACCAGCTCGTCGCCGACCTGCGGTTCGGGCGCGTCCGACGGCACGAACAGGATGGAGACCTGCATGTGCGGCGGCTCCGCGAACCAGCGCTGCTTGCCGCCCCAGACGAACGGAGAAAGGTTCCGGTTCACCGTGGCGAGGCCGGCCCGCGCGACGCCCTTGGCGCGCGGCATGACGCCGTGCAGCGCCTTCGGGGCCTCGAGACCCACCCCGTGCGAGGTGCCGCCCGCCACGACCACCAGGAAGCCGTCGGAGGCCGCCTTCTGCTGGCGGTAGCCGAAGCGGTCGCCCTTGGCGACGCGCGTGACGTCCAGGACCGCACCGCGGTACTCGGTGGCGTCGTGGTCCCCCAGCCACAGCCGCGTGCCGATACGGGCGCGGAAGCGGGTCTGCGGGAACTGCTGCTGAAGCCGGTGCAGTTCCTCGGCCTTGAGGTGGCTGACGAACATCGTGTGCAACGGGAGACGGGCCGCACGCAGGTGGTCCATCCAGCCGATGACCTCCTCGACGGCGTCCGAGCCGTCGGTACGGTCCAGCGGGAGGTGGATGGCGAAGCCTTCGAGGCGGACGTTCTCTATGGCGGCGTGCAGTTGCGGCAGTTCCTGCGCGCTGATGCCGTGCCGCTTCATCGAGGACATGACCTCGATGACCACGCGGGCGCCCACGAGGCCGTACACGCCGTCCACCGAGGACACGGAGCGGATGACGCGGTCGGGCAGCGGTACGGGCTCCTCGCCGCGCCGGTACGGCGTCAGCACCAGCAGGTCCCCGCCGAAGTAGTCCTTGATGCGCGCGGCCTCGTACGTGGTGCCGACGGCGAGGACGTCCGAGCCCAGTCGCGTGGCCTCCTCCGCCAGCCGCTCGTGCCCGAAGCCGTAGCCGTTGCCCTTGCAGACCGGGACGAGCCCCGGGAACTGCTCCTGCACGTGCTTGTGATGCGCCCGCCAGCGCGCGGTGTCGACGTAGAGGGTGAGCGCCATGGCCGGACCTGGAACCTTTCTGGTGGCTGCGGTGTATCAGAGGTATGGAAGCGAACGAAGCTGTCGGACTTATCGAAGCAAACGTCCGGTACCGGTGGGGCTCAGCGGCGCGACATGTAGATGTCGAGCGCCTTGTGGAGCAGCTTGTTGAGCGGGAAGTCCCACTCGCCGAGGTACTCGGCGGCCTGGCCGCCCGTGCCCACCTTGAACTGGATCAGGCCGAAGAGGTGGTCGGTCTCGTCCAGCGAGTCGGAGATGCCGCGCAGGTCGTAGGCGGTCGCGCCGAGCGCGTAGGCGTCCCGCAGCATGCGCCACTGCATCGCGTTCGAGGGCCGGACCTCACGGCCGATGTTGTCGGAGGCGCCGTAGGAGTACCAGACGTGCCCGCCGACGATCAGCATCGTCGCCGCCGACAGGTTCACGCCGTTGTGCCGGGCGAAGTACAGCCGCATGCGGTTGGGGTCCTCGGAGTTGAGGGCCGTCCACATGCGCTGGAAGTACGACAGCGGGCGGGGCCGGAAGTGGTCGCGCACAGCCGTGATCTCGTACAGCCGCTGCCATTCCTCGAGGTCCTGGTAGCCGCCCTGGACGACCTCGACACCGGCCTTCTCGGCCTTCTTGATGTTGCGGCGCCATAGCTGGTTGAAGTTCTTGTGCACCTCTTCCAGGGAGCGGTTGGCCAGCGGCACCTGGAAGACATAGCGCGGCTGGACGTCGCCGAAGCCGGCCCCGCCGTCCTCGCCCTGCTGCCAGCCCATCCGGCGCAGTTTGTCGGCGACCTCGAAGGCGCGCGGCTCGATGAAGTCGGCCTCGATGTCACGCAGCCGCTTCACGTCCGGGTTCTGGATGCCCTGTTTGATGGAGCCGGCCTCCCAGCGCCGGATGATCACCGGCGGGCCCATCTTCACGGAGAAGGCGCCCTGCTGCTTGAGGTGGGCGAGCATCGGCTCCAGCCACTCGGTCAGATTCGGCGCGAACCAGTTGATGACCGGGCCCTCGGGCAGATAGGCGAGGTAGCGCTTGATCTTGGGCAGCTGACGGTAGAGGACGAGACCCGCGCCGACCATCTCGCCGGTGCGGTCGTCGAACCAGCCGAGGTTTTCGGAGCGCCACTCCGCCTTGACGTCCGCCCAGGCCGGAACCTGCATGTGGCTCGCCGACGGCAGGCTCTGGATGTACGCCAGATGCTGCTCGCGGCTGATCGTCCTCAGGGTCAGGCTCATTCGGGGCGCTCCTCGGGCTGGTGTGTCCCCATGGGTTCAGGGGCTCCGGCTCTCGCGCCGAAGCCTACTGCGCCTTGCGAGCGCCCCGAGTGGGCGTACGAAACCCGCACCCCGGCCCATGGGCTGCCGAGGCGTTCCGTGGTGTTTTATGGAGAGTTGGAGAGACGGTGTCCCTGGCGTCAGCTGATGACCCCGCCGAAGAGACCGCCGTGCGCCATGCCGAGGAAGAAGCCGACACCCGAGGCGCCGAGGCCCAGGATCAGCCCGAAGCGCTCGCGGGTCGTCTCCGAGATCCACTGGCCGTAGGCGCCGGTGAGGATGCCCACCAGGCCGGCCCAGGAGCTCAGCAGATGCAGGTGGTGGAAGAAGCCCGTCACGAACGCCACCAGGCCGAGCACCAGGGTCACCGCGAGCAGCGTGTCCTGGAGCGGATGGGGCTTTCCGTCCGTGGCGAAGAGACCTCCGGCGGTATTGGGTCGCAATGCTTGTGCCATAGGGCACCTCCTGCGGAAGACGGCGCATCGTAGCGCCATGCACACCCGATGTGTACAGACTGACGGCCCTGGCGGTCGGATTTCAACCGGAAGCCGGTGTGCGGGTACTCTGTACGGTCTGCACCGGTGTCTGCCCAGGCAGAGCCAGGGAAACCGCCCAGGACAGATCGTGGAAGCCGCTCGACGGCCCCCGATTGTCAGTGGCGGCCGATACCGTTGCGTACGCATCACAACCCTCCTGCCACGGAACGACCGTGGCCGCTGAGTCCAAAGGAGGTGGGTTCCACATGCGTCACTACGAGGTGATGGTCATCCTCGACCCCGATCTCGAGGAGCGCGCTGTCTCCCCGCTGATCGAGAACTTCCTCTCCGTCGTCCGTGAGGGCAACGGAAAGGTCGAGAAGGTCGACACCTGGGGCCGTCGTCGTCTCTCGTACGAGATCAAGAAGAAGCCCGAGGGCATCTACTCGGTCATCGACCTGCAGGCCGAGCCTGCGGTCGTCAAGGAGCTCGACCGCCAGATGAACCTGAACGAGTCGGTCCTCCGGACCAAGGTCCTCCGTCCCGAGACCCACTGAGCTCTCGCTCAGTAGATCCCGGGATTCGAGTAGCAGCACAAGCAGCCAGCAGCAAACCCGCCGAGAGGTTCCCCCATGGCAGGCGAGACCGTCATCACGGTCGTCGGCAATCTTGTCGATGACCCCGAGCTGCGCTTCACCCCTTCCGGTGCGGCGGTCGCGAAGTTCCGTGTCGCGTCCACTCCCCGCACCTTCGACCGTCAGACGAACGAGTGGAAGGACGGCGAGAGCCTGTTCCTGACCTGCTCGGTCTGGCGTCAGGCGGCGGAGAACGTCGCCGAGTCGCTTCAGCGAGGCATGCGCGTCATCGTGCAGGGCCGGCTGAAGCAGCGGTCCTACGAGGACCGTGAGGGCGTCAAGCGCACGGTCTACGAGCTGGACGTCGACGAGGTCGGCGCCAGCCTTCGCAACGCCACGGCCAAGGTCACCAAGACCAGCGGCCGCGGTGGCCAGGGCGGTTACAACGGCGGCGGTGGCAGCGGTGGCCAGGGTGGCGGCAGCTGGGGCGGCGGCCCCGGTGGCGGTCAGCAGGGCGGCGGCGCTCCCGCCGACGACCCCTGGGCGACCGGCACTCCCGCCGGTGGCAACCAGGGCAGCGGCGGTGGCTGGGGTGGAAACTCCGGCGGCGGCGCTGGCGGTGGCGGCGGCTACTCGGACGAGCCCCCCTTCTAGGCCTCAGGCCGAAGGGTGGGTCGTACCCAAACTTCTTGATCACACAGGAGAAACATCATGGCGAAGCCGCCTGTGCGCAAGCCGAAGAAGAAGGTCTGCGCTTTCTGCAAGGACAAGGTCACGTACGTGGACTACAAGGACACGAACATGCTGCGGAAGTTCATTTCCGACCGCGGCAAGATCCGTGCCCGCCGCGTGACCGGCAACTGCACGCAGCACCAGCGTGACGTCGCCACGGCCGTGAAGAACAGCCGTGAGATGGCGCTGCTGCCCTACACGTCCACCGCGCGCTAAGGGAAGGGTGACCGACCAATGAAGATCATCCTCACCCACGAGGTCTCTGGCCTCGGCGCCGCCGGCGACGTCGTCGACGTCAAGGACGGTTACGCTCGCAACTACCTGATCCCGCGGAATTTCGCTATTCGCTGGACCAAGGGTGGCGAGAAGGATGTCGAGCAGATCCGTCGTGCTCGCAAGATCCACGAGATCCAGACCATCGAGCAGGCCAACCAGGTGAAGGCCCAGCTCGAGGGCGTCAAGGTCCGTCTGGCCGTCCGCTCCGGCGACGCCGGTCGTCTCTTCGGTTCCGTCACCCCGGCCGACGTCGCTTCCGCGATCAAGGCCTCCGGTGGTCCCGAGGTCGACAAGCGCCGCATCGAGCTGGGCTCGCCGATCAAGACGCTGGGCGCCCACGAGACGTCCGTGCGTCTGCACCCCGAGGTTGCCGCCAAGGTCAACATCGAGGTCGTCTCGGCCTGATTGCTGCGCTTTGCTTGAGGCAGTTGCGAGAGGGGTCGCGCCCCCGAGGTGCGGCCCCTCTTGCGTGCCGTGCCGTTCGTTTCACGTGAAACGTGGCAGCCCGCGATGTTTCACGTGAAACGGCTCAGCGCGTCGCGCCGGTGACGATCCAGCGCCCCGAGCGGGCGCGCAGCCAGAGAGTGATCAGGCGGACCGTCATCATCAGCGTCATCGCTCCCCACAGTGCGGTGAGTCCGCCGCCGAGGGCCGGGATCAGGAGAGCCACAGGGCTGAAGACGGCCAGGGTGATCACCATGGCCCAGGCAAGGTAGGGCCCGTCTCCCGCGCCCATCAGGACGCCGTCCAGGACGAAGACGACGCCGCTGATCGGCTGGGAGAGCGCCACGATCACCAGAGCGGGCAAGGCCGTGTCCTTGACCACGGAGTCACTGGTGAACAGAGGCAGAAACACGGGACGCGTCGCGACTACCAGGAAGCCGAGTACGACGCCGACCGCAAGGCCCCACTCGACCATGCGGCGGCAGGCGTCCCGGGCGCCCTGAGCGTCACCGGCGCCGAGGTAGCGTCCGATGATGGCCTGTCCGGCGATGGCGATGGCGTCGAGCGCGAAGGCGAGCAGGCTCCACAGGGACAGGATGATCTGGTGGGCAGCGATGTCGGCGTCCCCGAGGCGGGCAGCGACGGCGGTGGCGATCATCAAAATCGCCCTCAGCGACAGCGTGCGGACCAGCAGGGGCACGCCGGCCTGAGCGGAGGCCCGGATCCCGGCGGCATCGGGGCGCAGCGAGGCTCCGTGCCGGTGTGCTCCCCGGACGACCACCGTGAGGTAGACGAGGGCCATGCCGCACTGGGCGATCACGGTGCCCCAGGCGGAACCTGCGATGCCGAGGCCGGCGCCGTAGACCAGGCCTGCGTTGAGGGCGCCGTTGGCGACGAAGCCCCCAACAGCGACGTAGAGCGGTGTCTTCGTGTCCTGCAGGCCGCGGAGGACGCCGGTCGAGGCGAGGACGACGAGCATGGCCGGGATGCCGAGGGCCGAGATGCGGAGATAGGTGGTTGCGTAGGGTGCCGCGGTGTCCGAGGCGCCGAAGAGTTCGACGAGGAACGGTGCGGCGGGGAGGACGACGGCGATGACGGCCGCGCCGAGCAGAAGTGCCAGCCAGATTCCGTCCATGCCCTGGCGGATGGCGGCCTGGAGGTCACCGGCGCCGACTCGTCGGGCGACGGCCGCCGTGGTGGCGTATGCGAGGAAGACGAAGACGCTGACCGCTGTCGTGAGGAGGGCGGAGGCGACGCCGAGGCCGGCGAGTTGTGCGGTGCCGAGGTGGCCGACGATTGCGCTGTCGGCCATGACGAACAGGGGCTCGGCGACGAGTGCACCGAAGGCCGGGACGGCCAGCGCGACGATCTCTCGATCGTGCTGTCGCCGGGTGGCCTTGGGGGTCGCGGGAGCCTGTGTCATGTGCACCAATGTAATCATCCACAGGTAAGAGATGCAATGCATCTATGACCCTTACGTCTTCACATGTCGGTTGCTCTTTCGTGCGTCGTTCGAAGAGATCTTGGTCCGACCGAGGAAGTTTTTCTTCTGCACAGCCGGTGGACGGGAAAGTTGCAGGTCAGAAAAGGTCTCATGGGTGACGTCCGTGCTTGTTCACAGGGCTGTCCACCGGGTCGTGCACAGGTTTTGCGGAGTTCTCCACAGCATCGGGGCCGTCGTCCACATGGCCTGTGGATAACCAGATTGGCTGACGTCGCCAACGGGCCTACCGTGGTCCGGCGCCCGCTCCGTTCGTCGGCTGGGAGACCAGCCCAAAACCGACGTCCATCAACCGGAGTTGGGCCTCTCATTTGTCAGTGCCGTGCCGTAGAAATAAGGGCATGGCTAGGTCCGCTCGGGGGCGGACGGGAGGAGGTGGCTCGGTGAGCATTTCCGAGCCCTTGGACGACCCGTGGGCCGGCAGCGGTCCCAGCGATCGTCTGCCGGCCTCCCGACGCCGCGGCGACGGGGGACGCGGTCGTGACGAGCAGCACGACCGAGGCGGCGACAGCGGTGAGTGGGAGGGCGGGAGCACCTCCTTCGAGCGTGTGCCGCCCCAGGACCTCGACGCCGAGCAGTCGGTCCTCGGCGGCATGCTCCTGTCCAAGGACGCCATCGCCGACGTCGTGGAGATCCTCAAGGGCCACGACTTCTACAAGCCCGCGCACGAGACGATCTTCGTCGCGATCCTCGACGTCTATGCCAAGGGAGAGCCGGCCGACCCCATCACCATCGCCGCCGAGCTCACCAAGCGAGGCGAGATCAACAAGGTCGGCGGGGCGTCGTATCTGCACACCCTCGTCCAGACCGTGCCTACGGCGGCCAACGCCGAGTACTACGCGGAGATCGTGCACGAGCGCGCGGTCCTGCGCCGCCTGGTCGAGGCGGGCACCCGCATCACGCAGATGGGATACGCGGCCGACGACGACGTCGACGAGATCGTCAACCGCGCCCAGGCCGAGATCTACGCGGTCACCGAACAGCGCACCAGCGAGGACTATCTGCCGCTCGGCGACATCATGGAGGGTGCGCTCGACGAGATCGAGGCGATCGGCTCCCGCTCCGGCGAGATGACCGGCGTGCCCACGGGATTCACCGACTTCGACTCGCTCACCAACGGTCTGCACCCGGGCCAGATGATCGTCATCGCCGCCCGTCCGGCGATGGGTAAGTCCACGCTCGCGCTGGACTTCGCCCGGGCCGCATCCATCAAGCACAATCTCCCGAGCGTCATCTTCTCCCTCGAGATGGGGCGCAACGAGATCGCGATGCGTCTGCTGTCCGCCGAGGCCCGTGTCGCCCTGCATCACATGCGCTCCGGCACCATGACCGACGAGGACTGGACGCGACTGGCCCGCCGGATGCCGGACGTCTCGGCCGCACCGCTGTTCATCGACGACTCCCCGAACCTGTCGATGATGGAGATCCGGGCCAAGTGCCGTCGCCTCAAGCAGCGCAGCGACATCCGACTGGTCGTCATCGACTATCTCCAGCTGATGCAGTCCGGCGGCTCCAAGCGCGCCGAGAACCGTCAGCAGGAGGTCTCGGACATGTCCCGTAACCTCAAGCTCCTCGCCAAGGAGCTGGAGATCCCGGTCATCGCGCTGTCCCAGCTGAACCGTGGCCCCGAGCAGCGCACCGACAAGAAGCCGATGGTCTCCGACCTGCGTGAATCGGGTTCCATCGAGCAGGACGCCGACATGGTCATCCTGTTGCACCGCGAGGACGCCTACGAGAAGGAGTCGCCGCGCGCGGGTGAGGCCGACCTGATCGTGGCCAAGCACCGTAACGGCCCGACGGCGACGATCACGGTCGCCTTCCAGGGCCACTACTCGCGGTTCGTGGACATGGCCCAGACCTGATCCGTCCGGGGTGGGCAATATTCCTGCGCCGATCCCTGACCCGCACAAATGCACTCGACGCTCGAGCGCCTCGCGGGATGGACTGTGCGCATGACGACACCTCAGGAAGAGTTGCTCCCCGGCACGAGCCGGGCGTTGCTGCATCGGATCGCTGTGGCCCAGGCGGAAGGGCGTGCGCCGTCACTGGTCGCGGCGGTCGTGAGGGACGGCCGGGCGGTCTGGCACGGTGCGCGGACTTCGGTCGAGGGACACGGTCCGGACGAGAACGTGCAGTACCGCATCGGCTCGATCACCAAGACCTTCACGGCTGTTCTCGTGTTGCGGCTGCGGGACGAGGGAGCCCTCGACCTCGGTGATCCGCTGGAGAAGCACCTGCCGGGAACCGGCGCGGGGGAGGCGACCATCGCCGATCTCCTCGCCCACACGAGCGGACTGGCGGCGGAGTCGCCGGCCCCGTGGTGGGAGCGCACCCCAGGATCTCTGCGCCCTGAGCTCGCGGATGTCCTGGGTGAGCAACCCGGTCTGCATCCGGTGGGCCGCCGCTTCCACTACTCCAATGCCGGCTACACCGTGCTGGGCGTGCTCGTCGAGAAGCTGCGCGGGGAGCCGTGGGAGGAGGTACTTCGGCGTGAAGTGCTCGAACCCCTGGGCCTCGACCGCACGAGCGCTCACCCGCAGGCACCCCACGCGGGTGGCTGGGCCGTGCACCCGTGGGCCGACGTCCTGCTGCCCGAGCCCACCGAGGACCTGGGACGGATGGCCCCGGCCGGTCAGCTCTGGTCCACCACGGCTGACCTGGCACGTTTTGCCGTCTTCCTGGCCCGGGGCGACGACAGGGTGCTGAGTGCCGAGACCATGAGGGAGATGCGGACGCCCGCGGCGCCGGCCGAAGCGGTCGATGTGCTGGACGGTGCGGCGTACGGGCTGGGGCTGCAGATCCAGCGCTGGGACGGCCGGTTGCTCGTGGGGCACTCCGGGTCGCTGCCGGGCTTTCTGGCCAACCTCACCATCAGCGTCGAGGACGACGTCGCAGCCGTGGTGCTGGCGAACTGCACGTCCGGTCCGTTGCTGTCCGGCGTGGGCGCCGACCTCGTACGGATCGTCGCCGAGGCCGAGCCGCGCGTTCCTGATCCGTGGCGGCCGCTGTCCGAAGTCGACGCGTCTGCAGTGGAGTTGGCCGGACAGTGGTACTGGGGAACGTATGCGTTCGCCCTGCGGCTGTCCGCCGAGGAGGGTGTCTCGCTGGAGCCGCTGTCCGGCAGTGGCCGCCGCTCGCGTTTCAGGACGAACGGCGACGGCACCTGGACCGGACTGGAGGGCTACTACGCCGGAGAGCTCCTGAAGGCCGTACGGCGCCCGGACGGAACCGTGAGCCACCTGGACCTCGGATCGTTCGTGTTCACGCGCCAGCCGTATGACCAGGAGGCTCCTGTGCCGGGTGGGGTGGACTCGGAGGGGTGGCGGGGGATCGGCTGACACCGTCGACCAGCAAGGCCCCTGTTTCACGTGAAACGAGAGGCTTCACATCACCGCGTACCACCTGACGCCTCACCGCACGGCCTCACAGCGGGAGCTTGAAGCCCACGTGTGAGGCCGTGAAGCCGAGCCGCTCGTAGAAGCGATGGGCGTCGGTACGGGAGCTGTCGGAGGTGAGCTGGACCAACTGGCAGCCCTGGCGCCGGGATTCGTCGATCGCCCATTCGATGAGCCGTGTGCCCAGGCCGCTGCCGCGTTCGTCGGCATGAATGCGGACAGCCTCGATGATCGACCTGGTGGCACCGCGGCGCGACAGGCCCGGAATGACCGAGAGCTGAAGCGTGCCGACGACGCGGCCCTCACGTGCCGCGACGACCAGGTGCTGGTTCGGGTCGGACGCAAGGCGCCGCAACGCGCTCAGGTAGGGCGTCAGATCGTCCGGTGACTCGCGCTGGGCTCCCAGGGGGTCGTCGGCGAGCATCGCGACGATCGCGGACACGTCGTCCGCCGTGGCGGGCCGTATTTCAAGATCTCCCATGCCCGCACCCTACGCACTGCCGAGCTCGTGGGCAGGGCTCAGCCCGCTGCCACCGTCAGTGGAGCGAATCGCCTGGTCCAGTCGCCGGGCAGTTCCGGAATCCCGTACGTCATCACCGAGTTGAAGGCGACGGTAGCCAGCTCGTGCTCCTTCGCCCACGCCAGCAGCTCTTCGTGCCGTACGTCGATGTCGGTGCGCAGGGGACGGTCGGTGTGGGCGGCGAGAGAACCGATGAGCGCCTTGGCCGTCTCCGTGTCGCGGGCGATCAGCGGGCCCACGACATGGGTGTCCATGTTCGGCCAGGCGGCCGCGTAGCCGATGAGCCGGCTGTTCTCCTCGGCGACCCGCATGCGGTCGGCGAAGGCCGGCAGCCGGGTGATGACGGGTGTGCGGTCGGCGCCGAACACCTCCTCATCGAGGCGGAGGATCGCGGTGAGGTCCTCGGCGGTGGCCGCACGCGTGACGACCTCGGGCACCAGACCGCCGGGCGTGAAGTGCCCTCGGAGCATCTCGGCCCGTCCGGTGACCTTGAAGCCGAGCTCCTCGTAGAGCGGGCGACCGTACGGGGTTGAGTGGAGGGTCAGCGGGGTGGTGCCCATCGTCGAGACGACGTGCCGCATCAGGCGGCGTCCGACGCCCTGGCGGGCATGCTGTTCGGCGACCAGCACCATGCCGATGGCTCCGAGCGAAGGATGGTTCTGCGGTCCGTACTCGGTGACGACACAGGCGCTCACCAGGCCCCCGTCAGGGTCGTCGATGCCGTATCCCCTTCCGGCCGTGAGGAGGAAGCCCCACTTGTGCTCCTCGCGCGGCCACCCCCGGTTCTCGGACAAGTCGGCGCAGGCGGCGAGATCCCGAGGCGTCAGACGGCGGATGGGAAGAGGAGAGAGCGAGTCAGTCGGCACGCAGGTCAGGCTGTCCGACAGGCGCCCTCGCCGTCCACCTGTTTCCGGCGAGAAGCAGGAGCTTTTGGCCATGACGTGGCCAAGCGCATAGCCGGTGGAGGGTGCTGGACGTTTCACGTGAAACGTGGGCCGACCCGAGCGACGGGTGATCCGACGCGCAGGGACGGATCACCGGCCCCATAGCCTCGAGTCCCATGGCGAGACTTCATCTCTTCGACCTCGACGGCACACTGCAGCGTTGCACGACGGCTTCCGTGGAGATCTCACGGCAACTGGGGCTGGAAGCCGAGACCGTGGCGCTCGACAAGGCGATCTCAGCGGGGCTCCTGGACCCGCCGGCGTACGCGACGCACGTGTATGCGCTCTGGGCCGATCTGACCGATGCACATGTGTCGGCGGCTTTCGACGGTGCACCGTGGCTGGCGCGTATCCGCGAGGTCTGGGCGGATATCCGGCAGGCGGGCGATTACTGCGCCGTGATGTCGCTCTCGTCGTCCTTCTTTGTGGAGCGGCTCACCGGCTGGGGCGCGCATGCGACTTTCGGATCACGTTTTCCCGCCGTGCCGTTCACGGGGCCCGTGGATCCGGCAGGAGTCGACCTGGATCTATTCGGTGCGGTGCCCGTCACCGTCGCGGTCAATGCGGACCGTCATCTGCCGGGTCTTGCGACCCCTTCGTACCGGGGCGGGGATCTGTGGGATGGCCTATGAATTGGTGCGCCGCGCCCGCTGATTGAATCCAGTGCGAACGGGGATAAAGGTGGCCGCAGCTTAACGGCATGGGGAGATCGAAGACCCGCATACGCGGTTATGCGAAGGGGATGCCCTGGCGTGATGGAACGCTGCGGTGAGAGCAGTGGGTCAATGTCACTCACCACCCGGCGGAAGCGCGCAGACCGGCTGAAATATGTTCGAGGCGAGGCACACCATGGACGCTCCGGCCACACCGTGGGGCGACAGCGGCACGACGAGCGCCGGGAGCGGGTCACCGGATGCCGTGCTCATACGCCGGACCATGGCCGAGGTGACACCGATCGCCGACCAGCTCACCTCGTACTTCTACGCGATGCTCTTCGTCCGTCATCCGGATCTGCGGGCCCTGTTCCCGGCGGCGATGGACGTGCAGCGGGACCGGCTGTTCAGAGCCCTGCTCAGAGCGGCCGAGCACATCGACGACACCGAGGCCCTCGTGGCGCAACTGCAGAGCCTCGGCCGCGGCCACCGCAGGTACGGCACCAGGGCCTGGCACTACCCGGCCGTCGGTGAGTGCCTCATCGGTGCGCTGAGCAGGCACGCCTCCGGCAGCTGGAACGCGCAGACGGAGGCGGCCTGGGTCCGGGCGTACACGACGATCTCGCAGATCATGATCGACGCCGCGGCGGCGGACGAGCTGCGTGCGCCGGCCTGGTGGCACGCCGAGATCGTCGGGCACGACCTCAGGACCCCGGATGTGGCGGTCGTTACGGTGCGCCCCGACCAGCCGTACCCGTTTCTGGCCGGGCAGTACACGAGTCTGGAGACGCCGTGGTGGCCGCGGATCTGGCGGCACTACTCCTTCGCCTCGGCGCCCCGTTCAGACGGTCTGCTGACGTTCCATGTGAGGGCCGTCCCCACCGGCTGGGTCTCGACGGCGCTGGTGCACCGCGCCCGCCGCGGCGACGTCATCCGCCTCGGCCCGCCGGCCGGTTCGATGACCGTCGACCACACCTCCGACAGCGGACTGCTCTGCCTGGGCGGCGGCACGGGCATCGCGCCCATCAAGGCCCTCGTCGAGGACGTGGCCGAGCACGGTGAGCGGCGGACGGTCGAGGTGTTCTACGGCGCCCGTACCGGCCACGACCTGTACGACATCGAGACGATGCTCAGGCTCCAGCAGTCCCATCCATGGCTCTCGGTCCGGGCGGTCGTCGACCAGCAGACGCGTCTCCAGCTCCCGGACGCCGTACGCGAGCACGGGCCGTGGAACGGGTACGACGCCTATCTGTCGGGCCCGCCCGGCATGATCCGCAGCGGCGTGGACGCCCTGAGGTACGCCGGCATCCCGTCGGAGCGCATACGGCACGACTCGGTCGAGGACCTCGTCGCCGCGTGGCACTGACCAGGCGCCGGTATCAGCCCAGGTCGGGCGCGTGCATGGCGCGTACGCCCTCGATGTTCCCGTCGAGGTAGTGCCGCAGGGACAGGGGCACGAGATGCACCGAGGCGATCCCGACGCGGGTGAACGGGATCCGTACGATCTCGTACTCGCCGGCGGGCTCGTCCACTTCGGGGCCGTGCCGCAGGGAGGTGTCCATGGACTCCAGGTGGCAGACGAAGAAGTGCTGCACCTTCACGCCGGTCGCGCCGCCGTCCTCACCGATGTGTTCCACGGTGTCCACGAAGCAGGGCACCACATCGGTGATCTTGGCGCCGAGCTCCTCGTACACCTCGCGGTGCAGGGCGTCGACGACGGTCGAGTCCTCGGGTTCGACCCCGCCACCGGGCGTGACCCAGTAGGGATCGACACCAGGCTTGGTGCGCTTGATCAGGATCAGATTGTCGCCGTCCAGCAGAACAGCTCGGGCGGTGCGCTTGACCACGGGTCGGACGGTCATGGGGGAAATGTGGCCCGGCTGGTTCCACGTGAAACATCGCTGGACGTGACCGGCCGGGATCTCCCGGTGACGGCTGGAAAAGCGCAGGTCAGCACCACTCGGTCGCGGCCCGCAGCAGCCATTCGTGAGCCCGCGCTATATGCGGCATCGCGAGTGTGCCGGTACGCACCACCAAGAAGTAGGTCCGCAGCGGAGGCACCGCGGGTTCGTGCAGGGCGACGATCTCGCCGCGTTCCAGGGCAGTGCCGCACAGATAGCGGGGCAGGACCGCGAGCCCCGCGCCCGCGACGGCGCAGGCGAGGACAGCGCGCAGATCGGGAACGATGACGGCGCCCGGGGCGCCGGGGCGGGAGTCGAAGACGGAGGCCCAGTAGCGGGAGACGAAGGGCAGCGACTCGTGTACCTCGATCACCGGGACGTCCTCCAGGGCCGGGGCCCCCTTGAGATCCGGCTTGCCGGAGCCGACCTCCTCGGCCCGCTGCGGGGTGGCGACGAGGACGTGCTCCTCGTCGCACAGCGGAGTCGCCTTCAGCAGGGCGCCGCGCGGACGGGCCGTGCTGATGGCCAGATCGTGATGCCCGGCGGCCAGCCCCTCCAGGATTTCGTCGGCATTGCCGAAGGAGGCACGCAGGGCGAAGCCTTGGCCCTCCTCACCGGTCAGCTCCGTGAGGGCGGGCAGCGCCCGCTCGGCGGTGAACTCGGGGGGACCGGCGAGATGCAGCGTCCGTAAGGAGGACTCGTCGTCGACACCGGTCTCGGCGATCTCCACCAGCGCGTCCAGGTGCGGGGCTGCCTTGTGCGCGAGTTCGTCGCCGATGGTCGTCGGAGTGACGCCGCGGGCCTGCCGGAGGAACAGGGGGCGGCCCAGCTGCCGTTCCAGCGTGCGGATCTGTGAGGTCACGGCCGGCTGCGACAGGCCGAGCAGGGCGGCGGCGCGGGTGAAGGAGCCGGCCCGGTGCACGGTCACGAAAGTGCGCAGCAAGGCCAGATCCATCGTTCGCCCTCCCCAGTTCCCTGCCCTTCTCCCGGCCTTCAGGCAGGGCCCAACTATAAATAAGTCGATAGGTCTCTGTCGCTACTGTGATTGGACACTGACACAGAGTCAACTAGCCTTGGTCGCGCGGTTCTTCGCGCGCAGAACCGAGGACGGTCCGAGCCACGAGGGGGGAGGCTCGGACCGTCCGTTGTACGCGGCAGGGCTCGTCCGGGGTTCGCCGAAACGGGTTCCGGCGCGGTCATCGCGCCGACTCGTCCAGGGCGCGGAACACATCGGCCACCAGGTCCTCGGGATCCTCGGCACCGACGGAGAAGCGGATGAAGCCCTCCGGCACCGCGTCCCCGCCCCAGCGCCCGCGCCGCTCGGCGGTGGACCGCACCCCGCCGAAGCTCGTCGCGTCGTCCACGAGCCGCAGCGCGTCGAGAAAACGCTCGGCACGCGCGCGCGTGGGCAGCGTGAAGGACACCACGCAGCCGTAGCGGCGCATCTGTTGCGAGGCGATCTTGTGCGAGGGGTCGTCGGGCAGCCCCGGGTAGCGCAGCCCGGTCACCTCGGGCCGCCCGCGCAGCGCCTCGGCGAGGGTCTGGGCCGTCGCGCACTGCCGGTCGACGCGCAGCTGGAGCGTGGCGATCGAGCGGTGCGCGAGCCAGGCCTCCATGGGGCCGGGAATCGCGCCGACGATCTTGCGCCAGCGGCGCACGGCGGCCATGGCCTCGGCGTCGCGGCCGACGACGTAGCCGAGCAGGACGTCCCCGTGCCCGGTGAGCTGCTTGGTGCCGCTGGCCACGGCGAAGTCCGCGCCCAGCTCCAGCGGGCGCTGCCCCAGAGGCGTCGCCAGCGTGTTGTCGACGGCGACGAGCGCGCCACGCGCGTGTGCGGCCTCGACGAGACGGCGGATGTCGCACACGTCGAGTCCGGGGTTCGAGGGCGTCTCCAGCCACAGCAGCTTCGCGCCGTCGAGGACGTCGAGCTGGGCGTCCTGACCGGTCGGCGCCGTGCGCACCTCGATGCCGTACGCCTCCAGCTGTGCGCGCACCAGGGGCAGGGCCTGGTAGCCGTCGACGGGCAGCACGACCGTGTCCCCGGCCTGCAGCTGGGAGAACAGGACGGACGAGATGGCGGCCATGCCGGAGGCGAAGACGAGCGTCTGGGCGCCGCCCTGCCCGGGCGCCTCCAGCTCGCCGACGGCCCGCTCCAGCAGCGTCCAGGTGGGGTTCTCGTCCCGGCCGTAGGCGTAAGGTCCGGCGACGTCGCCCGGCAGATGGAAGTGGGCGGCGAACACCGGTCCGGGCAGGGTCGGTTCGTTCTTGACCGCTTCGGGCAGGCCCGCCCGCACCGCGCGCGTGCCGTCACCGTCGCCAGAAGGCCTGTCCGTAGCGGAATCACTCATGCCGCCCGTCCCTCCACGTGCTCGCGTACCGCGGCGAGGAGGCCCTCGCTCGCTGCTTCCACCATCTCAAGGCACTCCTCGAACCCGTCCAGGCCCCCGTAGTACGGGTCCGGGACGTCGAGGTCGCCGGCGGCCGCCGGGTCGTAGGAGCGCAGCAGCCGCACCTTGGCCACGTCCTCCTGGGTGGGTGCGAGGCGACGCAGGGCCTTGAGGTGGCCGGAGTCGAGGGCGACGACGAGGTCGAGGCGCGAGAACCACGAGGGCTCGAACCTGCGCGCCCTGTGGTCGCTCTCGTAGCCGCTCCCCTCGAGGACGGAGACGGTGCGCGGGTCGGCGCCGTCGCCCTCGTGCCAGCCGCCGGTGCCGGCACTGTCGACCTCGACCTGGCCGTCGAGCCCGGCCTCCGCGACGCGGGCGCGGAACACGGACTCGGCCATCGGGGAGCGGCAGATGTTGCCCGTGCAGACGAAGCAGACGCGGTAACTCATCGGAGTCTCAGTCCTCGTCGGGCAGGACGACGTGCAGCGCCCACGAGACGATCGAGATGATCAGGCCGCCCAGCACCGCGGTCCAGAAGCCGTCGACGTGGAAGCTCAGGTCGAACTTGCCGGCCAGCCACGAGGTGAGCAGCAGCATCAGGGCGTTGACGATCAGGGTGAAGAGCCCCAGGGTCAGGATCATCAGCGGCAGGCTCAGGAGCTTCACGACCGGCTTGACCAGGAAGTTCACCAAGCCGAAGATCAACGCGACGATGATCAGGGTGCCGGTCTTCTTGCCCGTGCTGTCACCGGTCAGGGTGATCTTGTCGAGCAGCCATACGGCGACCGCCAGGGCACCTGCGTTGGCGATCGTCTTGACTACGAAATTCTTCATGTGTCTGATCGTGGCAGACGAGATCGGTTACGAGCAGTGGTGCGAGGGCGGCAACAGCGATGAAGGCATTCCGGCTGGACGAACTTGAGGCGGAACGTGCCGCCAACGAGGGCGCCTACCTGCAGTTTCTTCGTGAGCGGAACATGTCCGTCGGGCTGTACGCACTCAACGCCGGCGAACATGATCCACAGAAGCCGCACAACCAGGACGAGGTCTACTTCGTCGTGAGCGGCCGCGCCTCGATCTCCGTCGGCCTGGAGACCACCGAGGTCGCGCGCGGCAGCGTGGTGTACGTGCCGGCCGGCGTCTCCCACAAGTTCCACCACATCAGCGAGGACCTGCGGGTCCTCGTGGTGTTCTCTCCGCCGGAAAGCTGAGGCGGCCTCTCGGGGTTCCCTAGGGGTTCAGTCAGGGGAGGACAAGGGATGCGAGGCCCCCGCCGGCACCCCTGCCGGCCCTAGCATCGAGTGCAGGACATCAATGGAGCCCTGCACAGCAGTCGGGCGGAGAGGTAAGGACGAGGGCAATGGGAGAGATTTTCGGCGGACTGCCGTGGTGGGTGAAGTGGGTCGCGGTGCCGGTCATCGCCCTGGTCGTGTTCGGCGGGCTGATAGCCAGCGTGGTCGGCTTCGTCATCGGGCTGCTCTTCAAGGTGCTGGTATTCGTGGCACTGGTCGGCGGACTGATCTACGTCGTGCGGAAGTTCATGTCGAGCTCGTCGTCACGAAGCGACTGGTGAGACCCCTGGGACACCGGTGATCGGTAACAGGAATCACCGGTTCCCTCGCGCGAGGGAAGTTTTCCGGACAGGCCGTCTCAAGACGGCGACTGGCCATTAGAGTCCGGAAATCGACGCGGGGAAGACCCCGCGAGCGGCGTACCTTCCCACCCGTGTTCCCCGGCACGGGCTGCCCCCTCGCGCTACGGGAGACATCCTTGGTCACGGTAGACACCGCAGTCACGGACCCCCACGCACCTCCGGCTCCACCCCCGCGACACCGCATCAGGCCCCCCGAACAACCGGGGCCCTCGACGCAGGAACGCACCACGGCAGCGGCTGCCCGGTCGCGTCCGGCGGCATCACCGCCGCCGTCGCGTTCGGCATCACCGACACCGACGGGCTCGACGGCGCCCCCCGCGGAGCCGTCCGCGGACGCCTCTTCCGCCCCGTCGCAGTCCGCGACCCTCATCGGATCGGTCCAGCGCGCCATGCGCCTGCTGGAGTGCGTCGCCGGGCACGAGAACGGGGCTCCCGCCAAACAGCTGGCCCGCGAGACGGGCCTGGCGCTGCCGACGGCGTACCACCTGCTGCGCACTCTGGTCCACGAGGGCTATCTGTGCCGGGACAAGGGCTTGTTCTTCCTCGGTGACGCGGCCGTACGGCTCAGCAGCGGCGCAGCCCAGCAGAAACGTCGCAGCACGATCGTCGACGCGCTCGCCCGCTGGCGGGATGCGATCGGTGTGCCCGTGTACTACGCGGTGTACCAGGAGGGCGAGATCGAGGTGATGTGCGTCTCCGACACCCCGGGCAATCCGGCGGTCGAGGAGTGGGCCGACTTCCGTGAGACCGCGCACGCGCATGCGATCGGGCAGTGCCTGCTCGCCCAGCTGGACGAGACCGCCCGCCGTGATCACCTCGACCGCTACCCCGTGCAGTCCCTCACTCCGTACACGGTGCGTGACAACCATGCGCTGCTGAGACGACTCGAACGGGCGAGTCGGCTGGAACCGGTGACGGAGCGACAGGAATACGCGCTGGGGACGGTCTGCGCGGCGATCCCGATCACGGCGGGCACCGCGGCCGCCACGATGGCCATCTCCTTGCCTGCTCATCAGGCTGATCGGCTGGTGTCCGCGATCGAGCAACTGCAGCGCGAGATCGGGCAGCTGCTGGGGTCACTGGCGCTCTCTATCAGTATCTGAAAACTCACTCCTTGTGATCTGCTGTGTACGTTCAGCAAGATGCCACCAGAGTCCGGGGCGATTCCCGGCCGTTCGGCTTCACAAGACGGGGTAGGCGATGCGCGAGTCCGTACAGGCAGAGGTCATGATGAGCTTTCTCGTGTCCGAGGAGCTTTCGTTCCGCATCCCGGTGGAACTGCGGTACGAGACCTCTGATCCGTATGCCGTACGGCTGACCTTCCACTTGCCCGGTGATGCTCCGGTGACCTGGGCGTTCGGCCGTGAACTGCTCATCGACGGGGTGGGCCGGCCGTGCGGGGAGGGGGATGTGCGGGTCTCACCCGCCGAACCGGACTCGCTGACAGAGGTCCTGATCCGGCTTCAGGTGGGCTGTGACCAGGCGCTGTTCCGCTCTTCCACGGTGCCGCTCATCGCCTTCCTCGACCGCACCGACAAGCTGGTGCCGCTCGGCCAGGAGGGCTCCCTCGCGGACTTCGACGCCCATCTCGACGAGGCGCTGGACCGGATTCTGGCGGAGGAGCAGAGCGCCGGCTGACAGGTTGGTGCCGCGGAGTGGCTGTAACGCTTCTGCGTGCAGCGGAGGGTTGCAGGAACGCTTCTTCGCAGGGGATGCGGGCAAGACGCGGCAGCCATCGGCTCAGCGCTTACGGCGCCGGCCTCTCCCCGATCGCGCCGGAACCGGCGCTGCTGCGCCCGGCACCCTCCCCGCGGCCGGCTCGGCCCCCGGACGGTCGGCCGCGACCACCAGGGCCGCGAGCAGCGTCGTGACCGGGACCGAGGCGACCAGGCCGATCGAACCCACCAGCGTGCGTACGATCTCCTCCGCCACCAGCTCGCTGTTGGCGACCGTCCCCACGCCGCTCTGCGCGATGGAGAAGAGCAGCAGCAACGGCAGTGCGGCGCCCGCGTAGGCGAGGACGAGGGTGTTGACGACGGACGCGATGTGGTCCCTGCCGATGCGGATACCGGCCCGGTACAGCCCTCGCCAGCCCATCGACGGGTTCGCCTCGTGCAGCTCCCACACCGCTGAGGTCTGGGTGACCGTCACGTCGTCGAGGACGCCGAGCGAGCCGATGATGACGCCCGCGAGCAGCAGACCGCTCATGTCGATCGACGGATACAGGCCGTGGATCAGGCCGGTGCTGTCGTCGGTGTTGCCGGTCAGCGCGGCCCAGCCGATGAACTCGGAGCCGAGCAGGCCGATCAGCACGAGCGAGAGCAGCGTGCCGAGCACCGCCACGGACGTACGGGCGGACAGGCCGTGGCACATGTAGAGGGCGAGCAGCATGATGGCGCTCGACCCGATCACCGCCACGAGCAGCGGGTCCGAGCCCTGGAGGATCGCGGGCAGGATGAAGAAGGTCAGCACCATGAAGCTGACGGCCAGCGCGACCAGCGCCATGACACCGCGCAGGCGGCCCACCACCACGACGGCGAGCGCGAAGATGCCCGCGAGCAGCGCCATGGGGAGCCGGCGGTTCACATCGGTGACCGAGTACTGCAGGTCCTTCGGCGCGGAAGGCTCGTAGGCGGCCACCACCTTCTCGCCCTCGTGCAACTGGCGTGACTGGTCCGGTTGCACGATCTCGGTGAACGTACGGCCCTTGTCCTTGCCGGTGTCGACGCGGATCGTCGCCTTCTTGCAAGTGCCCTTCTCCGGCTGCTGTGCGGAGGAGCCCGCGGCGCCGGAGGTGTCGCCGGCCGCGGCCTGGCCGGAGGCGTTCACCGACTTGCAGCTCACGTTCACGACCTTGGCGACCGTCGCCTGCTGGGTTTGCCGGTCGAAGCCCACGCCGCTGCGCTGGTGCCCCGGGGCACCGCCGGGCCACAGCACCACGAGCCCGACCACCACGGCCGCGGTGAACGGGATGAGGACTGCCGCGATGACCTTGCGCAGGTGCTTGGAGACGGGCGCCGCCGGACCGTGGTTGTGCGAATGACCGTGGCCGCCGCCGTGACCGTGCCCGGCACCGGAGCCATGGCCGGGCTCAACCCGGGGCTCGTGCCCAGCACCGGGACCGTGTCCCTGGCCGCTGTCGGAGCCGTGCCCATGGGGCGGCTCCGGGGGTGGATAGGGGTGCTGGCGTGTCGTGGTCACCGCCCGATCATTGCAAGAACGCCGGGGCCCCCTGTTCAGCTCGCCGGAATTGACGCTAGCGTGGAGGCACCTTTGCACACGCGGGAGCTCGGAGCACCGGGCTGAGAGGGCGCTGACCTCCGTCCCTGCGATGTTTCACGTGGAACATCACCGAACTTGGGTGATGTTCCCCACGAGACGTCGACAGACGGATATCGCTGCGTCGACCGCCGAACCTGTTACCGGGTAATGCCGGCGTAGGGAGTAGGTCTCATGACCAACAAGGACGCACGCACGCCTGCCTCCAACCAGGACGAACCGCTCATTCAGGGCGAACAGTCCGGTGAACAGTCCTCGGAGGCCGGGAAGTTTATCGGCTGGCACAAGGCGTATGTCGAGGGCTCGCGCCCCGATCTGCGGGTGCCGGTCCGTCAGGTGCACCTCACCAACGGGCAGTCGGTCACGCTGTACGACACCTCCGGCCCGTACACCGATCCGCTCACACAAACCGATGTCCGCAGGGGGCTCGCCCCGCTGCGGGAGAACTGGATCGTCGCCCGCGGCGACACCGAGGAGTACGCGGGCCGCCCCGTCCGCCCCGAGGACGACGGCATCAAGCACACCTCGCCGCGGGGCGGGCTGCGCAACCTCGACGCGGTCTTCCCCGGACGTCCACGCCAGCCGCGGCGCGGACGCGACGGGACGGCGGTCACCCAGCTCGCATACGCGCGCCAGGGCGAGATCACGCCCGAGATGGAGTTCGTGGCGCTCCGGGAGAAGGTGGCGCCCGAGGTGGTCCGCGACGAGATCGCGGCGGGCCGCGCGGTACTGCCGGCCAACGTCAACCACCCGGAGGTCGAGCCGATGATCATCGGCAAGCGTTTCCTGGTGAAGGTCAACGCCAACATCGGCAACTCCGCGGTGACGTCCTCCATCGAGGAGGAGGTCGAGAAGATGACCTGGGCGACCCGCTGGGGCGCCGACACGGTCATGGACCTGTCCACCGGCCGCAACATCCACACGACCCGTGAATGGGTGCTGCGCAACTCCCCCGTGCCCATCGGCACCGTGCCGCTCTATCAGGCCCTGGAGAAGGTCGACGGCAGGGCCGAGGAGCTCACCTGGGAGATCTACAAGGACACCGTCGTCGAGCAGGCCGAGCAGGGCGTGGACTACATGACGGTCCATGCGGGCGTCCGCCTGCCGTACGTCCCGCTCACCGCGAACCGCAAGACCGGCATCGTCTCGCGCGGCGGCTCGATCATGGCCGCGTGGTGCCTCGCGCACCACAAGGAGTCGTTCCTGTACGAGAACTTCGAGGAGCTATGCGAGATCCTCGCCGCCTACGACGTCACGTACTCGCTGGGAGACGGCCTCCGGCCGGGTTCTATCGCTGACGCCAACGACGAGGCGCAGTTCGCCGAGTTGCGCACGCTCGGGGAACTCAACACGATCGCCAAGCGTTTCAACGTACAGACCATGATCGAGGGCCCGGGACACGTCCCGATGCACAAGATCAAGGAGAACATCGACCTTCAGCAGGAGATCTGCGATGAAGCTCCGTTCTATACGCTCGGCCCGCTGACCACGGACGTCGCGCCGGCGTACGACCACATCACCTCCGGTATCGGTGCCGCGATGATCGCCTGGTGGGGCACGGCCATGCTTTGCTACGTCACGCCCAAGGAGCACCTGGGGCTGCCCAACCGTGACGACGTCAAGACCGGCGTCATCACCTACAAGATCGCCGCTCACGCGGCCGATCTCGCCAAGGGGCACCCCGGCGCCCAGGACTGGGACGACGCGCTCTCCGACGCCCGCTTCGAGTTCCGGTGGGAGGACCAGTTCAACCTCGCCCTGGACCCGGACACGGCACGGGAGTTCCACGACGAGACCCTCCCGGCCGAGCCGGCCAAGACCGCCCACTTCTGCTCGATGTGCGGGCCGAAGTTCTGCTCGATGAAGATCTCCCAGGACATCCGCCGTGAGCACGGCGGGAACCGGAGCGAGATCGAGGCGGGCATGGCGGAGAAGTCGAAGGAGTTCGCGGCCGCCGGGAACAGGGTGTATCTGCCGATCGCCGACTGACGGCGGAGCCCGAAAGCGCGCCGGAGCCTTGAGCCAGGCTCCGGCGCCCGCCCGCAGTCGTGTTCACCCTGCCGGTGCCGCGAATGCGGCGGTTCTGTTCCCGGCCTGGTGTGACGGCGGGACAATGACACCGAGCCCACGCCTCCCGGGCCGGATCGTCAGCCGGCGGTCCTGGGCAGGGGGTGGAGGAGGAGCGCGATGGTGCGGTGGGAGCGGGAGGAACGACTCGCGCGAGCCTTCCTGGAGTTGGCCGACACCCTGGTGGAGGGTTTCTACCTGGTCGATTTCCTGCATGTGCTGACCGAGCACATGCTCGCGCTGCTGGACGTGTCGGCCACCGGGGTGGTCATGGTCGACGCCCAGGGACGACTGGTGGACGTGACCGCATCCACCCACACCGCACACCAACTGGAGGAGGCCCAGGTCGAGTTCGACGAGGGCCCGTCCAGGGACTGCTGCCGGCAGCAGGAACAGGTCGGTCCGGTGGACCTGACCCGGTCGGACACCGCCGTGCGCTGGCCGCGCTTCACCAAGGCGGCCCGCACGGCCGGATATGCCGCCGTGGCCGCCATCCCGCTGCGCCTGCGCGAGGAGGTCATCGGCGCGGTGAACGTCTTCCACGGGAGTCCCGCCGGCCTGCACCCGGCGAGCCTGCGTCTGGGACAGGCCCTGGCGGATGCCGCGACCATCGGCATCCTGCACCAACGCCTGGCCCAGGACCAGGCCGAACGGGTCGGCCAACTGCAGACCGCGCTCAACAGCCGGATCATCATCGAACAGGCCAAAGGCGCCCTCGGGGCCAGCCTGAACATCCCGCCCGATGCGGCCTTCCAGCGCCTGCGCGCCCACGCCCGCGACAACCGGACGTCACTGACCCGCCTGTGCCAACTCGTCGTCGAGGGCGGCGTATCCGCAGGGACGTTCGCCGCATCCCAGGACCGGCCGCACCGCTCGTGACGCTGGTTTCATGTCGCCCTGCGGCCCGCGCCACGGGCGCCCCACCGCACTCAGTCAAGGAGTACCCGCGGTGCCCGCAGATGCCCCCGACATCCCCGGCCTCCTGGCCGCGGCCACTCAGGCCGGCCATGGTCTGACCGCACTCGAGCCCGGTCCCTGCGCGGTCGCACTCGGCCTCGACAGCCTCACCATCTGCCTGCTCGACCACTCCGGCCTCGAACTGGTCTGGTACGACCCGGCGGACAAGGCAGGAGTGGCCTTCGAAGACCTGCAGTACACCCTCGGCGAGGGCCCCACCGTGGACGCCGCCCGCACCGGTGAGCCCGTACTCGTCCCCGATCTGTACACCGTGCCCGAGCACCGATGGCCTGCCCTACTGGCCGCCACGCACCAGAAGTCCCCGCACGCCGCGCACGCCGTCCCCCTGAATCTGGGTGCGGCCCGGCTGGGCGTCCTCACCGGACACCGCAGCACCGCCGGCTCGCTGACCCGCTCTCAGATGAGCCACTTCCTCGCGCTCGCCGAAGGCGCCACAACGATCCTCACCACGCCCCACGGCATCGACGACTTGAGCAGCAACGACCCGCTGCCGCTGCACCGGGCCCTCATCCACCAGGCGACCGGCGCCCTGACCGTTCTGCTCGGCATCCCCCTCGACCAGGCCCTCGCCCGCCTGCGCGCCTATGCCTTCACCCACAACCTGCCCCTCCTGGACGTCGCACACGACGTCGTTCACCACCGGGCCGATCTGAACAGCCCACCCGGCTGACCATGCGGGCGGAGGTCGGGATGGGCACGGCGGAGAAGCCGAAGGAGTTCGCGGCCGCGGGGAGCAGGGTGGGTCTGCCGGTCGCGGACTGACGAACTCGGTTCGGCGAAAGGGGCGTTCGGCTTGCGCTCCCCCGGCCGGCCCCGAGGGGCCGCGCCGTGGCGGAGGGCGCAAGCCCGCGGTCACTCCGGCTGGTGTTCCGGGCCTCCGAACTCCGGGCTGGTGTAGTCCGGGCTGGAGAAGCTCGGGCGCGGGCCGGTGGCGCCGTCGTCCGGGCTGCTGAAGCCGGGGCGGCCGTAGCCCAGATTCGGCATACGGCTGGTGGGCGTCCGCGGTGTGGTGCTGTGCAGTGCCGCGGCGGCGCCCGGGTCGACGAGTGCCTCCCTGAGGAACGGCATGATGCCGCGCTCCAGAAGTGCCTCGCGCCAGGCCTCCCTGGCCAGCGCCACGTCCCCGCGTAGTTCACCGTACGGACCGGTCTCGAGCGACGGCCTGTTGCGCAGAGCGGTGAGCAGCAGGCCCACGGCGGCCACCAGGATCGCGGCCGCGGTCAGGGCACCGAACACCCAGCCGGCCGTGATCATGGTCTTGCCGAAGACCTGGCCGGGGTCGAGCGACTTGATGACATAGCCGACGAGCAGGAAGATCACCGCTGCTGTTCCGGCAAGGACGGGCGTGAGGACGGCGGCGACGGCGACGGCGCCCGCGCCGGCCGTCTCGGCTGCCTCGCCGAGGGTGGTGGCGAGCCCCATCGCCGCCCCGCCCGGCTCCGAGGAGCCGGCTTCGCGGGTGGATGACGGGGTGGACGGCGCCGGCTGGCGCAGTTCCTCGCGGACCTTCACGTAGTGCTGGTACTCGGTCGCCGCGGCCGCCGTTATGAGTGCGGAGGCGTTGAGCGCCATGGTGCGCAGCTGTTCGGCGTTGAGCCGCTGTCCGACAGCGGCCAGTTCCGGGCGATTTGGGGCGGAGCGCAGCGCCTCGTCGAGGACCCGCTCGTACTCCTGGCGGTCCTCGCTCAGCAGGTGCTGCGGAACGCTGTTCATGTGCATCCCCCGATGCTCCGTAGGGCTTGGGGCTCGCATGCCAACGAGCCGTCGGGCAGAAACGGAGGGGAGCCTGCTACGGATAAGCCGATGGTAGAGCGGTCACGGCAGGTGGTGACAGGGGGTTTCCAGAAATTGGGCTCTGGCCTGCACCGTTCGTTGCGATTCCTCCCGCCGGGGGTCGCCTGCCCTGCGAACGTTCAGATATCCAGAGGAAGTTGTTGCACCAGTAGCTTTCCGGCCATGGTCACTCCGCCGTCCATCGCGATGGCCAGCCCGTCGGCGTAGACGTGCGGTCCCTCGACCACGGGCCCCGCGCTGTCGTCGCCCTCCTCGGACCCGACCTCGCCCAGCAGGTACGGGATGGGGCTGTGGCCGTGAACGATTCGCGTGCCGCCGTACGTATCCAGCAGGGAACGGACGGCGTCTGCACCACCTTCGTCGCGGAAGGAGAACCGCTTGGTGAGCTTGCGGAACAGATCCCAGCACTCGTCGGCGTCGTTGCGGGTGAGCGTCTCGCGGACGGTGTCGTTGACCGCCTCGATCGAGTCGCCGTAGTCGAGATAGGCCGTGGTGTCCGAGTGGACGAGCAGATAGCCGTCGACCGACTCCATGGCGTCGAGGCGGGCCATCCACTGCAGATGGTGGTCCTGGAGGCGGTCCATGTCGGTCTTCTGGCCGCCGTTGAGCAGCCAGGCGGCCTGGAAAGTGGCCGTACCCGCACCGGAGTTGACGGGGGTGTCGCCGAACCGCTTGGCGCCGAGCAGCAGCAGCTCGTGGTTGCCCATGAGTGCCTTGCAGTAGCCGCCGGCCGCGGCCGCCTCCGCCGACAGACGCATCACGAGCTCGATGACGCCGATGCCGTCGGGACCGCGGTCGGTGAAGTCGCCGAGGAACCACAGCCGGGACGTGCCGGCGCACCACTGGCCCGCGGCGTCGACGAGGCCCTGCTCCCGGAGCGCGGCGAGCAGCTCGTCCAGATAGCCGTGCACGTCGCCGACGACGTAGAGCGGGCCGCTGCCGTCCGTGTCCTGCGGGACGGCCAGGGGGGCGGGGGCGACGGGCACCTGGAGCGTGTCGCCGCGGTTGATGACGGGCAGGTCGCGCTCGGTCGGCGTGTACCCCTCCCCGAGCGCGGCCTCCTCGGGCGGGACGACATCACCGGGATGGGTGTTCTGGCCGTACGGACCGGTCTCGTGGACATACGCCGGTACCCGGAAGTCGCGCAACGTCGCCGTCCGTTCCGCTTCGGGTCCCTGACCGGCCCCCTGAGTCATCAGACCCCTCCACCATCGCGCCGCACCTGCACCGCATCGGACTGCCTGGTCGCAGCGGCCCGCGGTGTCGTGCGCCCATCATAGGAATGCCGATCGCGCCATGTGATGACCCAGGGGTGGTGAATCGGAGTAAGAGTCCAGTTCACCGCGGCTTTCGCCCCGATTGGGCAGGGCTTGGACCGCAGGCTGACGGCGTCCGCCCTACTCCTCCTCGGGCGACCGCGGCGCACTGACCGTCGTCCGCGGCGGGCGCCGCTGTGACGAGGTACGCACGATCAGCTCCGTCGGTATCACCTGCTCGACCGGTTGGTCCGAATCGACCCCCTCGATCGCGTCGATGAGGAGCTGCACCACGGCCGTGCCGATACGCCGCGGCTTCAGCGAGAGCGTGGTGATCGGCGGCTCGGTGTTGGCGTACACGGTGGACTCGCTGCAGCAGACCAGAAGCAGGTCTTCCGGTACGCGCAGGCCGTAGCGGCGGGCGGCGGCGAGCAGGTCGGTGCCGTTCGGGTCGAACAGGCCGTAGACCGCGTCGGGGCGGTCGGGCCGGGCCAGCAGCCGGTCGGCGGCGACCGCGCCCGCGCAGGGGTCGTGGGCCGGATAGGACTCGTACACCGGGTCCTGGCCGACGCGTTCGCACCAGCGCAGGTACGCCGTGGTCGACAGATGGGTGTACGTGTCCGTCGTCGTCCCCGTCAGCAGGCCGATGCGGCGGGCGCCGGCGTCGGCCAGGTGGTCGAGGATGCCCATGACGGCGGCTTCGTGGTCGTTGTCGACCCACGCCGTGACCGGGAGCGAGCCGGCCGGGCGGCCGTCGGAGACGACCGGCAGACCCTGGCGGACCAGCTCGCTGACGACCGGGTCCTGGTCGGAGGGGTCGATGACGACCGTGCCGTCCAGCGCTACGTTCGACCACACGTCGTGGCGCGAGGTCGCGGGCAGGATGACCAGCGCGTAGCCCCGGGCGAGGGCGGCCGAGGTGGCGGCGCGCGCCATCTCGGCGAAGTAGGCGAACTCGGTGAAGGTGAAAGGTTCATCCCCGTACGTCGTCACGGTCAGGCCGATGAGGCCCGACTTGCCGGTACGGAGGGTTCGGGCCGCTGCCGACGGGCGATAGCCCAGCCGGTCGGCGACCTCGCGGACATGGCGTCGGGTGGCGTCCGGGAGCCGGCCCTTGCCGTTGAGAGCGTCCGAGACGGTCGTGATGGAGACTCCGGCGGCGGCGGCGACGTCCCTGATGCCCGCCCGGCCCGGCCGGCTGCCTCGGCGTGAGGTTTCCGCGCGGCTCACCTGGTGCTTCCCTGCTGCTGTCATGGCGAGCCGATAGTAGGGCTCATGCAGTGGGGTAGGGCGGACGCATATGCACGCGTTGACAGGCACGTTTCTGCAAGGTCATCTCACCTCAACTGCCTTTGAAAACAAGCCAGTTGAACGATCCAATGGCACTACGTGACTTGTCTGCACGCATGGGCCTGTCGAGCTCCGGATGTCTCGAAGAGGTCTCAACTCACCTGCACGGGTGATGCGCGCTACGGCGCGAGCCACCGGCGCGTAGATATATGTGAGCGCGCCCCTCGATTCGTCTGCCTAAGGGTGGTGTTGCCCCTGATGCATCTGTGACGGAGGAGGTCTGGCCCCAGCTGTACGCACGGGCGCCGAATCCTCATAAGGTAAGCAGTATTGAAAGCAGGTGGGTCATGAGGAGGACTGCGGTGAGCGAGACGAGCCCCAAGCTGCGCGCCGAGCTGGAGGGTATCCCCACCTACAAGCCGGGCAAGCCCGCCGCTGCCGGTGGGCCGGTGGCCTACAAGCTGTCCTCCAACGAGAACCCCTATCCGCCGCTTCCCGGCGTGATGGAGACGGTGACGGCCGCGGTCTCGTCCTTCAACCGCTACCCGGACATGGCCTGCTCGGGCCTGATGAGCGAGCTCTCCGACCGCTTCGGGGTGCCCCTCTCCCACCTGGCCACCGGCACCGGCTCGGTCGGCGTCGCCCAGCAGCTGATCCAGGCCACCAGCGGACCCGGCGACGAGGTCATCTACGCCTGGCGGTCCTTCGAGGCGTACCCGATCATCACGCAGATCAGCGGCGCGCGGTCGGTGCAGGTGCCGCTGACACCGGGCGATGTGCACGACCTGGACGCGATGGCGGACGCGATCACCGACCGCACGCGCCTGATCTTCGTCTGCAACCCCAACAACCCGACCGGCACGGTCGTGCGGCGGGGGGAGCTGGAGCGTTTCCTCGACCGGGTGCCGAGCGACGTGCTGGTGGTGCTGGACGAGGCGTACCGCGAGTTCATCCGCGGCCCCGAGGTGCCCGACGGCGTGGAGCTGTACCGCAACCGGCCGAACGTCTGCGTGCTGCGCACGTTCTCCAAGGCGTACGGCCTCGCGGGACTGCGGGTCGGCTTCGCCATCGCCCATGAGCCGGTGGCGGCGGCGCTGCGCAAGACGGCGGTGCCCTTCGGGGTGAGCCAGGTCGCGCAGGAGGCGGCCATCGCCTCGCTGCGGGCCGAGGACGAACTGCTCGGCCGGGTGGGCTCCCTGGTCTGCGAGCGCAACCGCGTGGTCGACACGCTGCGCGCCCAGGGCTGGACGGTGCCCGAGACCCAGGCCAACTTCGTCTGGCTGCGGCTGGGGGAGCGCACGACGGCGTTCGCGCAGGCGTGTGAGCAGCACGGCGTGGTGGTCCGGCCGTTCACCGGCGAGGGTGTGCGGGTGACGGTCGGGGAGACCGAGGCGAACGACATCTTCCTGAAGGTGACGGAAGAGTTCCGCAAGGAGCTCTGAGGCTTTGCGACCGGCCTCAGTCGGCCACGAGTTCCACGCGTACGGGGTCGCCGTCGCGGACCGTGGCGAGGAGGCGGTGGTCGCCGTCGAGGCGGCCGAGGACATTGCAGGGACTCGCGAGGCGGCTCTCGTCGCCTCGCGAGATCGGTGTGGGCCCGTAGGGGAGAGCGAGGGCGTCGCCGTCGGTCCAGAAGGCGACGGTGCCCGCCTCCACGACCTGCTGGGCCGTTGTTTCACGTGGAACACGCACGCCCGTGTCGAAGTAGACCTCCTCGCCCCAGGTACGGGCGGTGGAGGCCAGAGGCAGTGCCTTGCCCAGGGACCGGGCGGTCGGGGTGTCGTCGAGGGTCGCGGTGAGGTGGCCGGCGGGCCACGAGATGCGTATCTGCACGGCAAACAATTCAACAAGATGTTGAAGTTGCTGCCAAGGGGTTGACGTGACGCAGAAGACAGGGCCCCCGTGCCTTCGCCCGAAAATCCGTGCGTCATAATTGCTTGTGAATGTGAACGCTTTCACAAGCGTAGTGTAAGGAGCGGCGACGTGGACCTGGCTTTGGCGCCGGAGACCCTGGCGCGATGGCAGTTCGGCATCACCACCGTCTACCACTTCCTGTTCGTCCCCCTGACGATCTCCCTGGCCGCTCTCACGGCCGGGCTGCAGACCGCATGGGTGCGCACGGAGAAGGAGAAGTACCTCAAGGCGACCAAGTTCTGGGGCAAGCTCTTCCTGATCAACATCGCGATGGGTGTGGTCACCGGCATCGTGCAGGAGTTCCAGTTCGGCATGAACTGGTCCGACTACTCGCGCTTCGTCGGTGACGTCTTCGGTGCGCCGCTCGCCTTCGAGGCGTTGATCGCGTTCTTCTTCGAGTCGACCTTCA
Source organism: Streptomyces sp. NPDC048419 (assembly GCF_043200415.1). Lineage (NCBI taxonomy): Bacteria > Bacillati > Actinomycetota > Actinomycetes > Kitasatosporales > Streptomycetaceae > Streptomyces > Streptomyces sp. NPDC048419. The sequence goes on from NZ_JBICXT010000006.1 coordinate 165,540, forward strand.
TCGGCCTGTGGATCTTCGGCTGGGACAAGCTGCCGAAGCGGATCCACCTGGCCTGCATCTGGATGGTCTCGATCGGCACGGTCCTGTCTGCGTACTTCATCCTCGCGGCCAACTCCTGGATGCAGCACCCCGTCGGCTACAAGATCGACAAGGCCCGCGGGCGGGCCGAACTCACCGACTTCTGGCTGGTGCTGACCCAGAACACCGCGCTCGCCCAGGCGTTTCACACGCTCGCGGCGTGCTTCCTGACCGGCGGCGCGTTCATGGTCGGCATCGCCGCCTTCCACCTGTTCCGCAAGAAGCACATCCCGGTGATGAAGACCTCGCTGCGGCTGGGCCTGGTCACCGTCGTCATCGCCGGCCTGCTCACGGCGATCAGCGGTGACACGCTCGGCAAGGTCATGTTCAAGCAGCAGCCGATGAAGATGGCGGCCGCCGAGGCCCTGTGGAACGGCCAGGACTCCGCGCCGTTCTCGGTCTTCGCGTACGGCGACGTGAGCAAGGGCCACAACACCGTCGAGCTGTCCGTCCCCGGTGTGCTGTCGTTCCTCGCCGACGACAACTTCAACTCGTACGTCCCCGGCATCAACGACACCAACAAGGCCGAGCAGGAGAAGTACGGCCCTGGCGACTACCGGCCCATCATCCCGGTCACCTTCTGGGCGTTCCGCTGGATGATCGGCTTCGGCATGACGTCCTTCGCCATCGGCCTGGCCGGACTCTGGCTGACCCGCAAGAAGTTCATGCTGCCGCAGCACCTGCGGGTCGGCGAGGACGAGGTGCCGCATCTGGTCCTGTTCCGCAACAAGGCCCTCAACCCCAGGCTCAGCAGGCTGTACTGGCTGGTGACCATCTGGACCCTGGGCTTCCCGCTGATCGCCAACTCCTGGGGCTGGATCTTCACCGAGATGGGCCGCCAGCCGTGGGTCGTCTACGGCGTCCTGCAGACCCGGCACGCCGTCTCCCCCGGTGTCTCCCAGGGCGAGGTGCTCACCTCGATGCTCACCTTCACCGCGCTGTACGCCGTCCTCGCCGTCGTCGAGGTCAAGCTGCTGGTGAAGTACGTCAAGGCGGGCCCGCCCGAGCTCACCGAGGCCGACCTCAACCCGCCCACGAAGATCGGCGGCGACACCCGTGACGCCGACAAGCCGATGGCCTTCTCGTACTAGGCCGAGGGAGATCGAGTCATGGAACTGCACGACGTCTGGTTCGTCCTGATCGCCGTCCTGTGGACCGGCTACTTCTTCCTGGAGGGCTTCGACTTCGGGGTCGGGGTGCTCACCAAGCTGCTGGCCCGCAACCGGCCCGAGAGGCGGGTGCTGATCAACACGATCGGCCCGGTCTGGGACGGCAACGAGGTGTGGCTGCTCTCGGCGGGCGGCGCGACCTTCGCCGCCTTCCCCGACTGGTACGCCACGCTCTTCTCCGGCTTCTACCTGCCGCTGCTGGTCATCCTGGTCTGCCTGATCGTGCGCGGCGTCGCCTTCGAGTACCGCGCCAAGCGGCCCGAGGAGAACTGGCAGCGCAACTGGGAGACCGCGATCTTCTGGACCTCGCTGATCCCGGCGTTCCTGTGGGGCGTCGCCTTCGGCAACATCGTCCGCGGCGTGAAGATCGACAGGAACTTCGAGTACGTCGGGACGGTCTGGGACCTGCTCAACCCGTACGCCCTGCTCGGCGGCCTGGTGACCCTGTCGCTGTTCACCTTCCACGGGGCGGTGTTCACGGCGCTCAAGACGGTCGGGGAGATCCGGGAGCGGGCGCGGAAGACGGCCCTCATGGTCGGTCTGGTGACGGCCGTGGCGGCGCTGGTCTTCCTGCTGTGGACCCAGATCGACAAGGGGGACGGCAAGAGCCTGGTGGCCATGACGGTGGCGGTGGTCGCGCTCGTGGCCGCGCTGGTGGCCAACCAGCTCGGCCGGGAGGGCTGGTCGTTCGCACTGTCCGGCGTCACCATCGTGGCCGCGGTCGCGATGCTCTTCCTGACGCTGTTCCCGAACGTGATGCCGTCGTCGCTCAACGAGGACTGGAGCCTCACCGTCACCAACGCCTCGTCGAGCCCCTACACCCTGAAGATCATGACCTGGTGTGCCGGCATCGCCACTCCGATCGTGCTCCTCTACCAGGGGTGGACATACTGGGTGTTCCGCAAGCGCATCGGAACCCAGCACATCGCTGAGACCGTGCACTGAGGTGTGTTTCACGTGAAACCAATCGATCCCCGTCTGCTCCGCTACGCCCGCGCCACCCGCCTGTTCATGGCGGCGGTCGTCGGCCTGGGTGTGGTCGGAGCGGGTCTGGTCATCGCACAGGCGATGCTCATCGCCGAGGTGGTGGTGGGCGCCTTCCAGCACCGGATGACGGTCTCCGAACTCGGCACTCCCCTGCTGCTGCTGGCCGCCGTCGCCTGCGGCCGTGCGCTGGTCTCCTGGCTCACCGAGCTCGCCGCGCACCGGGCGAGCGCGGCGGTGAAGTCGGAGCTGCGCGGCCGGCTGCTGGAGCGGGCGGTCGCGCTCGGGCCCGGGTGGCTGGGCGGGCAGCGGACGGGTTCCCTGGTCGCCCTGGCCACCCGGGGGGTCGACGCCCTCGACGACTACTTCTCGCGCTACCTGCCGCAGTTGGGGCTCGCTGTGGTCGTGCCGGTCGCGGTGCTGGCCCGGGTCGTCACCGAGGACTGGGTGTCGGCGGCGATCATCGTCGCCACCCTGCCGCTCATCCCGGTCTTCATGATGCTGATCGGCTGGGCCACCCAGTCCCGGATGGACCGTCAGTGGCGGCTGCTGTCCCGGCTGTCCGGGCACTTCCTGGACGTCGTCGCGGGGCTGCCGACGCTGAAGGTGTTCGGCCGGGCCAAGGCGCAGGCCGAGTCGATCCGCCGGATCACCGGCGAGTACCGGCAGGCAACGATGCGCACGCTGCGGATCGCCTTCATCTCGTCCTTCGCCCTGGAGCTGCTGTCCACGCTGTCCGTGGCCCTGGTCGCCGTGACGATCGGCATGCGGCTCGTGCACGGGGAGATGGACCTCTACGTCGGCCTGGTCATCCTGGTCCTCGCGCCGGAGGCGTATCTGCCGCTGCGCCAGGTCGGGGCGCAGTACCACGCGGCGGCGGAGGGGCTGGCCGCCGCCGAGGAGATCTTCACCGTCCTGGAGACGCCCGTGCCGGCGTCGGGCACGGCGGACGTGCCGGCGGGTGCCCTCGCCTTCGAGGGCGTGACGGTCCGCTATCCCGGGCGGTCCGAGGACGCGGTGTCGCAGGTGTCCTTCACCGTCGAGCCCGGGGAGACGGTCGCCCTCGTCGGCCCGAGCGGCATCGGCAAGTCGACGCTGCTGAACGTCCTGCTGGGCTTTGTGCGGCCGGCCGAGGGGCGGGTGCTGACCGGGGGAGTCGATCTCCGCGAGGCCGACCTGGAGCAGTGGCGCTCGCGGATCGCCTGGGTGCCGCAGCGGCCCCACCTGTTCGCCGGGACCGTCGCCGAGAACGTACGGCTCGCGCGTCCGGACGCCGACGACACCGCCGTACGGCGGGCGCTGGCGGACGCCGGAGCGCTGGAGTTCGTGGAAGCACTGCCCGGTGGGGCGGACACCCTGCTCGGTGAGGACGGTGCCGGGCTCTCCGCGGGGCAGCGGCAGCGGCTCGCGCTGGCCCGGGCGTTCCTCGCCGACCGGCCCGTACTGCTCCTCGACGAGCCGACGGCCGCGCTGGACGGCGCCACCGAGGCGGAGGTCGTGGAGGCGGTACGGCGGCTGTCGGCGGGGCGCACGGTCCTGCTGGTGGTGCACCGGCCGGCCCTGCTCGGACCGGCGGACCGCGTGGTCCGGCTAAAGGCTCCGGCCGTTGCGGCGCCCGTGGAACGCCGGGCGCCCGAAGCGCGCCCGGCAACACCGGAGACGTACGAAAGCTCCGCACTGCCCGAGCCCGAAGCCGCCACGTCCGCCGCGATCAGGGGCGGCGCGCTCGCCCGCGTGCGCGCCATGTCCGGTCCCCGGCGCGGCCGGCTCGCTCTCGCCCTGCTGCTCGGCAGCCTCGCGCTGGGCAGTGCCGTCGGGCTCATGGCCACCTCGGGGTGGCTCATCTCGCGGGCTTCGCAGCAGCCGCCCGTGCTCTATCTGATGGTGGCCGTCACGGCGACGCGCGCCTTCGGCATCGGGCGGGCCGTCTTCCGGTACGCCGAGCGGCTGGTGTCGCACGACGCTGTGCTGCGGATGCTCGCCGACACCAGGGTCGCCGTCTACCGGCGCCTGGAGCGGCTGGCCCCCGCCGGGCTGCGCCGCACCCGCCGGGGCGACCTGCTCTCGCGCCTGGTCGCCGACGTGGACGCCCTGCAGGACTACTGGCTGCGCTGGCTGCTGCCCGCCGGTTCCGCGGCGATCGTGTCCGCCGCGGCCGTGGCCTTCACGGCGTGGCTGCTGCCCGAGGCCGGTCTCGTGCTCGCCGCCGGGCTGGTGGCGGCGGGAGTCGGCGTCCCGCTGGTCACCGGTGCCGTGGCCCGCCGCGCCGACCGCAGGCTGGCCCCAGCCCGTGGGGCGCTCGCGACGCGGGTGGCCGATCTGCTCACCGGCACCGCGGAGTTGACGGTCGCCGGTGCCCTGCCCGCCCGCAGCGCCGAGGCCCGGCGCGCGGACGGCACGCTCACCCGGATCGCCTCGCGCGCCGCCACCGCCACCGCGCTCGGTGACGGACTCAGCTCGCTGCTCTCCGGTCTGACGGTCGCCGCCGCCGCTCTCGTGGGCGCCCAGGCGGTCGCCGCCGGGCGGCTGGGCGGCGTGACGATGGCCGTCGTCGTCCTCACCCCGATGGCCGCCTTCGAGGCCGTCATGGGGCTCCCCCTCGCCGTGCAGTACCGGCAGCGGGTGCGCAGAAGCGCGGAGCGCGTGTACGAGGTCCTGGATGCGCCCGAGCCCGTACGGGAGCCCGAGCGGCCGCGGCAGGCGCCCGCCTCCCCCTTCCCGGTGGCCCTCAAAAGCCTGACCGCCCGGTACGAGGGGCAGCGGCGCGAGGCCCTCGACGGCCTCGACCTGACCCTGGGCCAGGGGCACCGGATCGCCGTGGTCGGGCCGTCCGGCTCCGGCAAGACGACCCTGGCGCAGGTGCTGCTGCGCTTCCTGGACGCGGGCGCGGGTTCGTACACGCTGGCCGGCGTGGACGCGTACGCGCTCGACGGCGACGCCGTACGACGGCTCGTCGGGCTGTGCGCGCAGGACGCGCACCTCTTCGACAGCTCGGTGCGCGAAAACCTGCTGCTGGCTAAGAAGGACGCCACCGAGGACGAGCTGCGCGACGCACTCGGGCGGGCCCGGCTGCTGGAATGGGCCGACCGCCTGCCGGACGGCCTGGACACGCTGGTCGGGGAGCACGGGGCCAAGCTGTCGGGCGGCCAGCGGCAGCGGCTGGCGCTGGCCCGCGCGCTGCTCGCGGACTTCCCCGTCCTCGTCCTCGACGAGCCCGCCGAGCACCTCGACCTGCCGACGGCCGACGCCCTCACCGCCGACCTGCTGGCCGCGACCGAGGGCCGTACGACCCTGCTCATCACGCACCGGCTGGCCGGTCTGGAGGCGGTCGACGAGGTCGTCGTCCTGGACGAGGGGCGGGTGGTGCAGCGGGGGACGTACGCCGAACTGGCCGCGGTTCCGGGGCCGTTGCTGCGGATGGTGGAGCGGGAGGCGGAGGCGGAGTCGCTGCTCGCGGCGGCGTAGCGGCGGCACGGACGCAGCACGTGCCGCAACTCCCGGCTTTCTGGAGCAAACAGGACTAACTAGGCTCGGGACATGTCCGTCGCACCGCTCCCCGGCCCGGAGCAGTCCGCCCCGGGGCTCCCGGCCGACCCGGCCACCCGCGTGCCCCGGCTGCTGGAGGCCATGCGGTCCGTCGGCAGCGGGCTGGAGCTGCACTCCACCCTGGAGCGGATCTGCGAGACCGCGGCCGCCCTGACCGGCGCCCGGTACGCGGCCATCGGCGTCGTCGACGAGCACGGGGACGGTCTCTCCGACTTCGTCCACGACGGCGTCGACGAGGCGACCGCCCGCAGCATCGGGCGGCTGCCCGACGGGCACCGGGGGCTGCTCGGCGCGCTCATCCGCGATCCGGAACCGGTCCGCCTCGCGGATCTGACGGCGGACCCGCGCTCCTGGGCTTCCCCGTGCACCACCCGCCGATGCGCACCTTCCTCGGTCTGCCGATCCGGGTGCAGGGCGAGGTCTTCGGGAATCTGTACCTGACGGAGAAGCACGGCGGCGGCCCGTTCGACGACGAGGACCTCGACATGGTCCGGGTGCTCGCCACCGAGGCCGGTATCGCCATCGGCAACGCCCGGCTGTACGAGGCGGCCCAGCAGCGCGAGCGCTGGATCGACGGGTCGGTCGCCGTCACCACCGCCCTGCTGTCCGGCGGAGACGCGACGCCGACGACGCCCTCCAGGTCGTCGCCGAGCAGGCCCGTCGGCTGTCCGGGTCCGCGGCCGGGATCGTGCTGCTGCCCGCCGACGAGGGCGGACTCGAGATCGTCGCCGTGGCCGCGGACCGGCCGTCCGGCCTGCTCGGCACGGTCGTCCCGGCGCAGAGCGTGGTCGTCGCCGAACTCCTCGCCGGCCAGGCCGTGTTCACCGACGACGCCGCCACCGACCGGCGCATGGTCACCGGGCTCGCCCGCCGCTACGGGCCGGCCATGATGCTGCCCCTGCACAGCGACGGCCGGGTGCTCGGGAGCCTCGTCCTGCCGCGCGCACGGGGGGAGCACGCCTTCACCGAGGCGGAGCGCACCCTCGCGGTCCAGTTCGCCGCGCAGGCCGCGCTCGCGCTGATGATGGCCGAAGCGCAGCGCGACCGGGAACGGCTCGCGGTGTTCGAGGACCGCGACCGCATCGCCCGTGACCTGCACGATCTGGTGATCCAGCGGCTGTTCGCCACCGGGATGCTGCTGGAGAGCGCGCAGCGCGGTTCGGTCGTGCCCGAGGTGCGGGACGGGGTCGGCAGGGCCGTCGACGAACTCGACGTCACCCTCCAGGAGATCCGCAGCGCGATCTTCGCCCTCCAGCAGGGACCCGCCGAGGTGCCCTCCGGGCTGCGCACGCGGGTGCTGCGGGAGATCAAGACGGCCGCCGTACCGCTCGGCTTCAGGCCCTCGCCCCGCCTCGTCGGCCCGGTCGACACCCTGGTCGGCGATCTGACCGGCAAGAACCTCATCGCCGCGCTGCGCGAGGCACTCTCCAACGCCTTCCGGCACGCGGGCGCCGCCCGGATCGACGTCGTCGTCGACGCGACGGTGACCCTGCCGGACGGCCGCCCCGGCGTGCGCCTGACCGTGGCGGACGACGGCGTGGGCATCCCCGAGGGCGGCCGGCGCAGCGGCCTGAGCAACCTGAAGCGGCGTGCCGAGTCCCTGGGCGGCGACAGCAGCCACGGTCCGGGGCTCGGCGAGAACGGCGGCGGTACGACGGTGGTGTGGCAGGCGCCGTACTGAACTGCCCGGAGCAGGCGCCCTGTTGAACCGGTAAGCCTTAGCGCCGCCCGGCCAGCATCCGCTCGATCACGACCGCCACACCGTCGTCGTTGTTGGCGACCGTGCGGCCGGAGGCCGCGGCGACGACGTCCGGGTGCGCGTTGCCCATCGCGAAGGACCGGCCCGCCCAGGTGAGCATCTCGACGTCGTTCGGCATGTCCCCGAAGGCGACGACCTCCTCGTGCGAGATGCCGCGCTCGGCGCAGCACAGCGCGAGCGTGCTGGCCTTGGAGACGCCGGGGCCGCTGATCTCCAGCAGGGCGCTGGGGCTGGAGCGGGTGACGTTGGCCCGGTCGCCGATGGCGAGCCGGGCCGTAGCGAGGAAGGCGTCCGGGTCGAGGGACGGGTGGTGGGCGAGGATCTTCAGCACCGGCTCGGCGCCCCCGGGGCCGTCCGGCGCCAGCAGTTCCTCGGCCGGCGCGAGGTGGTCCGGGCGCTCCATGTGCAGCTTCGGATAATCCGGCTCCTGATGGAAGCCGTAGGTCTGCTCCACCGCGTACATCGTGCCGGGGGCCGCGTCGCGCAGCAGCCGTACGGCGTCCAGCGCGTTGTCCCGGGCCAGCTCGCGCACCTTCACGAACCGGTGGGCGCCGGGGCCGCCGTGCAGGTCGACCACGGCCGCGCCGTTGCCGCAGATCGCCAGGCCGTGGCCGTGGACGTGGTCGCTGACGACGTCCATCCAGCGGGCCGGGCGGCCGGTGACGAAGAAGACCTCGATGCCCGCCTTCTCGGCGGCCGCGAGCGCGGCGACCGTGCGCGGGGACACCGACTTGTCGTCCCGCAGGAGGGTGCCGTCGAGATCGGTGGCTATGAGCCGCGGCGGTACGGCGGGGGCCGGGGTCTCGGGCTGTCGAGTCGCTGAGGTCACCGGGTCATTCTCCCGCATATGCCTGCACGGCCGTGCGGGACTCCGCACATCTGAGTGGTTACCGTCCTCTTCAGCCCCATCACTCTCCGTCGGCCCAGCCGAGCTGCGCCGGGGCCTCCATGGCGATCTGCTCGAAGACCTTCTCGTCGGCGGCGAAGTAGGTGCCGGGGACGGGCCAGTGGATCACGATCTCGGTGAAGCCCAGCTCGCGGTGGCGGCCCGCGAAGTCAACGAACGCGTCGAGCGACTCCAGCGGGCGGGCGCGGTCCGGGGTGAATCCGGTGAGCAGGACCTTGTCCATTTCGGCCATGTTCCGGCCGATCGCGGCGCAGGCGTCGGCCAGTTTCGCGACCTGTCCGCGAATGGCTTGAATCGACTGTTCAGAAGTGCCGTTCTCGTACAGCTTCGGGTCGCCGGTGGTCACCCACGCCTGTCCGTGGCGCGCGGCGAGCCGCAGCCCGCGCGGCCCGGTGGCGGCCACCGCGAAGGGCAGCCGGGGCCGCTGCACGCAGCCCGGGATGTTCTGCGCGCCGTGCGCCGAGTAGAAGTCGCCCTCGTACGACACGGTGTCCTCGGTGAGCAGCCGGTCGAGCAGCGGCACGAACTCCGCGAACCGGTCGGCCCGCTCCCGCGGGGTCCAGGGATCCTGGCCGAGCGCGGTGGCGTCGAAGCCGGTGCCGCCCGCGCCGACGCCGAGGGTGACGCGGCCGCCGGAGATGTCGTCGAGGGAGACCAGCTCCTTGGCGAGGGTCACCGGGTGCCGGAAGTTCGGCGAGGTCACCAGGGTGCCCAGGCGCAGCTGCTCGGTGGCGGCCGCGGCGGCGGTCAGCGTCGGCACGGCGCCGAACCAGGGGCCGTCGCGGAAGGGCACGCGCCAGGACAGGTGGTCGTAGGTGTAGGCGGTGTGGAAACCGAGCTGCTCGGCCCGCTGCCATGCCGAACGGCCGCCTTCGTGCCAGCGGCGGTACGGGAGGATCACGGTGCTCAGACGCAGACTCATGCGTTCGAGCCTACGGGCCCGTACCGACAGCGGACGAAACGGTCACCGTACGCGTGCGCTCAGCCACGGACCGAGGCCGATCATCGGCAGGTACTCCTTGTGCGTGCGGTCGCGGGGCAGCGGCACGATCAGGAAGTAGGCCGGCGGGAAGCGGCGGGCCTTGACGAAGGCGCGGTCCTCGAAGAGGGAGCGGACGAAGGCGGGGACGTCGTCGCGGTCGACGTCGGGGCACTCGACGCCCTCGACGGTGATCAGCGCGTCGTCGTCGGGGTAGAGCCGGACGCTCACCCGGGGCAGGCCGCCGAACTCGACGTGGGCCTCGTGCGGGAGGGAGCCGTCCGGGTCGGCGGTGACACCGACGCCCGCGGCGCTGCGACGGGAGGTCTGATCGGCGCCGATGTCGTGGGCGACCTCGATCTCGCGCGCGTACTCGTCGGCGAGGGCGCGCAGCGCGGTGACGGCGGACTCGGTGGTGGGGAGGTGGTCCATACCCTTGATCATGCCGGAGCCGGTGCGGCCGGCGGAGGTCAGTGCGCCTCGGGAAAGCGCAGGTAGCGCGGCGGTACGGCCTGGGTCAGCCACACGCCGTTCGCGCTGACGTGGAAGACGTGCCCGTCGCGGTGCATCGCGCCGGCGTCGACCGACAGGACCACCGGCCGGCCGCGGCGGGCGCCGACGCGGGTGGCGGTCTCGCGGTCGGGCGAGAGGTGCACGTCGTGGCGGTTCATGGGGCGCAGCCCCTCGGCGCGGATCGCGTCCAGGCTCTGTGCCACGGTGCCGTGGTAGAGGTACGCGGGCGGGGTCGCCGGGGGCAGTCGGAGGTCGACCTCGACGCTGTGGCCCTGGCTGGCGCGGATCCTGGTGCCGTCGACCGCGAAGCGCTTCTTGTCGTTCTCGGCGACGACGTGGTCCAGCTCGTCGCGGGTGAAGCGGAAGCCGTGGGCGGCGGCCGCCGCCATCAGCACGTCGATCTCGACCCAGCCGGCCTCGTCGAGGGTGAGCCCGATCCGCTCGGGCTGGTGGCGCAGGTGTTTCGAGAGATACTTCGACACCTTCACGGTGCGTCTTTCGTCCATCCGCTCAGCATGACGGGCGAGACGCGGATCACGCAGATTATTTTTGCCACGCAGGTTTGATCCACAACCAACTGTAGTTATCCACAGGCTAGTTGGCAGATCTGTGGACAACTCCCTGACACGTCAGCCCCGTTCGTCAAGATCGTCTGGGGGCCCGCCTCTTGACGTGAGCGCGTCCAACGCCCGTGCTCGCACCTCCCGTTCGGCCGCCAGCGCCACGAACTCCGCCGCGCTCTCCGCCCCAACCAGCCTCTCCACCGCCCGTATCGTCTCCTCCGGCAGCGACACGGAGCGTGACGTCGGACGGGCTGCCTCCGGGTTGTCCTCGCCCAGCTGCTGCCGCAGCTGCCGCACCGCCAATGACCGCATCGCCCGCGCCAGTTCCGCGTCCACCGTCTGCTGTGCGAGCGGTCGCAGCCGGCGTACGAGTGAGGCCGCTTCCGCCGCGTCCGCGTCGGTCGGGCGGTGCGGTCCGTCGAGGTAGCGGGCGAAGACGTGCTCGGTGGTGAACTCCAGGAAACGGGCGGCGATGTGCTCGACCTGGACCCTCAACTCCCGCAAATGGGCGGATATCGCCGAAAGTGGTACGCCCGCCGCGTGCAACTCCACGGCCACGGCGAGCTCTTGAGGGCTCGGTACCAGGAAGGAGCCGTCGTCGCCCGGAACCGGTTCCAGCACGCCGAGTTCGACGGCCTCCGCGAGGGCCGCGTCGTCGGGGGAGCCGCCGAAGCGCCCGTCCAGGTCGGCACGGGAGATCCGCACCGCCTCCTCGTCGGTCCACGGCCGGTCGACCTCGGCGACCAGACCGAGCACCCCGCCCAGGCCGCGGCCGGCGTCCCAGGCCTCCAGGAGCTCCTTGATGGAGGCCAAGGTGTAACCGCGGTCCAGGAGTTCGGCGATCTGGCACAACCGGGCCAGGTGCGCGTCCGAGTAGAGGTTGGCGCGGCCGCTGCGCTCGGGCCGGGGGAGCAGACCGCGGTCCTGGTACGCGCGGATGGTGCGGACCGAGGCACCGCTGGCGTGCGCCAGGTCCTCGATCCGGTACGGCGTCCGCATGCTGGGTGCCTCCGTCCGCAGGGTTCTTTGCGTAGGTCCGCCCCGGCCGCGGGCGACTCTCTTCGGGTCGGCCGCCCCGGGCGCGGGCGGTTGTCCGTATGAGGCCGCCCTGTCCGCGGGCGACCTTTCGCGCATCGGCTGCCCCGTCCTGGGACGGTCTTTCGCGTGTCGGCTGCCCCGCCCCGAGGCGACCTTTCGCGCATCGGCTGCCCCGTTCCGGGTGATCCTTCGCGCGACGGCTCCCGTCCTGGGGCGGCCCTCTGACTCGTGGGCGCCCGGGACTGCGGGCGATTGTTCCGGTGGCTACAGCGGCGGTTCCATCCGGGCGATCGCCCGCAGTGCGCGCGGGGTGAACCGGGACATGAGGTGGGCGCCCCGGGCCTCCGGAGTGACCGGCACGACGGCCTCGTCGCGTACCACCGCGCGCAGGATGGCGTCGGCGACCTTCTCCGGTGGGTAGTTCCTGAGGCCGTACAGGCGCGCCGTCTTCTTCTGGCGCCGCTTCTCCTCGTCGGCGTCCACGCCCGCGAAGCGCGCGGTGGAGGTGATGTTGGTGTTGACGAAGCCGGGGCAGATCGCGCTCACGCCTATCCCCTGGCTCGCCAGTTCCGCGCGCAGGCACTCGCTGAGCATCAACACGGCCGCCTTGGAGGTGCTGTAGGCGGGCAGCGCCTTGGAGGGCTGATAGGCCGCCGCCGATGCGGTGTTGACGATGTGGCCGCCCTGTCCGCGGTCGGCCATCTGCTTCCCGAACAGACGGCAGCCGTGGATCACGCCCCACAGGTTGACGTCGAGGACCTTCTTCCAGTCCTCCGGGGTGGTGTCGAAGAAGGAACCGCCCAGTCCGATACCGGCGTTGTTCACCAGGACGTCCACCACGCCGTACTCGGCGGCGACCTTGTCGGCGAGTTTCTCCATGGCCTGCTCGTCGGAGACGTCGACGCTCTCCGCCCAGGCCTCGGGGGCGCCGACCAGGCGGGACAGCTCGGCGGTGCGGGCGGCGGCCTCGGCGTCCCGGTCCACGGCCACCACGCGCGCGCCCGCCTCGGCGAAGGCGAACGCGGTGGCCCGGCCGATGCCGCTGCCCGCACCGGTGACCAGGACGAGCTGCCCGCCGAAGCGCTCGGCGTACTTGCCGGTGGGCTGTGTCGTCTCGGGCCTGCCGCCCTCGACGGAGGTGACGAACTCGGTGATCCAGGCCGACAGTTGGTCCGGTCGCGTGCGCGGGACCCAGTGCTTGGCCGGCAGGGTGCGGCGGGTCAGCTGCGGAACCCACTGCTCCAGATCGTCGTAGAGGCGCTCCGACAGGAACGCGTCCCCGAGGGGCGTGATGAGCTGCACGGGCGCGTGTGCGTAGGCGTCCTGGCGGGGCCTGCGCAGCCGGGGACGCACGTTGTCGCGGTACAGCCAGGCGCCGTGGGCCGCGTCCGAGGGCAGTGAGGGGGTCGGGTAGTCGCCGGCGGGGACCTTCTCCACGCGCCGCAGGATGCCGGGCCAGCGCTTGCCCAGGGGGCCGCGCCAGGCCAGTTCGGGCAGCACGGGCGTGTGCAGCAGGTACACGTACCAGGACTTGGCGCCCTGTCCGAGGAGCTGGCCGATGCGGGCCGGGGTGGGCCGCTTCAGCCGCCGGTTGATCCAGTGGCCGAAGTGGTCGAGGGACGGTCCGGACATGGAGGTGAAGGAGGCGATGCGCCCTTCGGTGCGCCGGACGGTGACGAACTCCCAGGACTGCACCGAGCCCCAGTCGTGCCCGACCACGTGCACCGGCCGGCCGGGACTGACCGCGTCGGTCACGGCCAGGAAGTCGTCGGTCAGCTTCTCCAGGGTGAAGCCCCCGCGCAGCGGCTTCGGCGCCGTCGACCGGCCGTGTCCGCGGACGTCGTACAGCACGACGTGGAAGCGCTCCGCGAGCCGGATGGCGACCTCGGACCACACCTCCTTGCTGTCGGGGTAGCCGTGGACGAGGACCACCGTCGGCTGTGCCGCGTCCCCCAGTTCGGCCACCTGCAGCTCGACGCCGCCGGTCCGGATCCGCCGCTCCCGTGCGCCCTTCAGCAACGTCACTTGTCCTCCGCCCAGCGCCGCACGTGCGGCAGATCGTCGTCCAGCCAGAAGGCGCTCTCCTCGGGGTCCCGGGAGTCGGTGACGACCAGGATCTCCTCGAACTTCGCGCCCGTGCCCCGGAATCCGAGGTGGGGTTCGACCGCCCACAGGCCCGGCTGCGGCGGGTGGTCGGAGAAGCGGTACGGCGACCACAGCGGGGACCAGCCGTCGCGGTGGCCGTGCAGCGCGTCGGAGGCGAGCCCCTTCAGGGACTGCGTGCCGAACCCGAACAGACGCGGCGACCAGCGGCGCTCCTTCACCTGGTCCACCTTGTGCGCGATCACGCCGAAGGGATACGCGCGATGCCGGTTGGCGTAGCCCTGGCGGACCATGAGGCGGTCGACGTCCTCGTAGATCGTGCGCAGCGGGCGCCGCTCGCGCACCTCGCGCAGGATCAGCTCGCGGTGCGCCTCCAGGTCGGCCATGAGGCGGTCCTGCACGGGGTTGATGCCGAGCGATCCCGAGTAGCCGATGTCGGCCGTGAAGCCGTCGTACACCGGGGCCATGTCGAGGATGAACGGCATCCCCGGCTCCAGGCGCCTGTCGGTCGGGAAGAACTGGAGCGGGAAGTGGAAGTTCACGAAGGCCGTGCGGTCGCCGAACCAGGCGAAGGGCAGATGGAACCAGTCCCGCACACCCCGCTCGCGCAGCCACTCCCGCTGCATACGGGCCGCCTCGCGCTCGGTCACACCTGGCTGGAGCTGCGCGGCGACCGCCTCCGCGCACTCGTAGGCGAGGCGCTGCACCCGCCTGAACCCCGCCAGCCGCGCGGAGAGTTCACCTGCCACTGCCGTCGTCATGCCACCGCCCCAACCTCGCCCGTGCCGACTGCGGTACGTGTCCGTAACTTGACACCGATGAATGTGACAGTTGTTAGAGGTCGCGTCAATAGCGGGGCCGGGGCTGTGGAAAACCGCCCTGCCGGGGCGGTGGACCACGCTCCGTAACTCTCAGGTAGGGGGCACCCCTACGGACCCGTACATCTGGAGTCTGAGGACAAGACAGCTCTGCGGTCTGACGACCCGCGTGGTGCGCGTCACTATCGTCGAGGACGTGACTGTGATCGCGACCGAAAGCCTGAGCAAGCGGTTCCCCCGGGTGACCGCGCTTGACCGGCTCTCCGTCGACGTCGGGGCCGGTGTGACGGGCCTCGTCGGAGCGAACGGAGCCGGCAAGTCCACGTTGATCAAGATCCTTCTGGGTCTGTCCCCCGCCTCCGAAGGCCGCGCCGAAGTGCTCGGGCTCGACGTCGCGACCAAGGGCGCCGCCATCCGTGAGCGGGTCGGCTACATGCCGGAGCACGACTGCCTGCCGCCGGACGTCTCGGCGACCGAGTTCGTCGTCCACATGGCGCGCATGTCCGGCCTGCCGCCCACGGCCGCGCGCGAGCGCACCGCGGACACGCTGCGCCACGTCGGTCTGTACGAGGAGCGCTACCGTCCCATCGGCGGCTACTCGACCGGCATGAAGCAGCGCGTCAAGCTCGCGCAGGCCCTGGTGCACGACCCGCAGCTGGTGTTCCTGGACGAGCCGACCAACGGCCTCGACCCGGTCGGCCGCGACGACATGCTCGGCCTCATCCGCCGTATCCACACCGACTTCGGCATCTCGGTCCTGGTGACCTCGCACCTGCTGGGCGAGCTGGAGCGCACCTGCGACCACGTGGTGATCATCGACGGCGGCAAGCTGCTGCGGTCCAGCTCCACCACGGACTTCACCCAGACCACGACGACGCTCGCGATCGAGGTCACCGACACCGACGACCACCCGGACGGCACGCGCGCGGTGCGCGAGTCGCTGCACGCGCGTGGGGTGGAGGTCCTCGACGGCAGCAACGGCCTGCCGGGCGCAGGACACATCCTGCTGCTCACCGCGCAGGGCGAGGAGACGTACGACCTCGTGCGCGACGTCGTCGCCGACCTCGGCCTCGGCCTGGTGCGCATGGAACAGCGCAGGCACCACATCTCGGAGGTCTTCCACACGGACGCCGAGGACCGGGACGAGACGAAGGAGGCGGCCGTCCATGGCAGTTGAGCACCCGTTGGCCGGTGCGCCGGGCGACCAGACCCGTATCCACAACATCGGCTACCGCCACTACGACGGCCCACGCCTCGGCCGCTCCTACGCCACCCGCTCGCTCTACTCGCAGTCCCTGCGCGGCGCCTACGGCCTCGGACGCTCCATCAAGTCCAAGGTCCTGCCGATGCTGCTGTTCGTGGTGATGTGCGTGCCCGCCGCCATCATGGTGGCCGTCGCGGTCGCCACGAAGGCCAAGGACCTGCCGGTCGACTACACGCGCTACGCGATCATCATGCAGGCCGTCATCAGTCTGTACGTCGCCTCGCAGGCACCGCAGTCCGTCTCGCGCGACCTGCGCTTCAAGACGGTGCCGCTGTACTTCTCACGGCCGATCGAGACCGCCGACTACGTGCGCGCGAAGTTCGCCGCCCTGGCCTCCGCGATGTTCATCCTCACCGCGGCCCCCCTGATCGTGCTCTACGTGGGCGCACTGCTGGCCAAGCTCGACTTCGCCGACCAGACCGAGGGATTCGGGCAGGGACTCGTCTCCGTCGCACTGCTCTCGCTGCTCTTCGCCGGCATCGGCCTGGTCATCGCCTCGGTGACCCCGCGCCGCGGCTTCGGCATCGCGGCCGTCATCGCCGTCCTGACCATCTCCTACGGCGCGGTCTCCACGCTCCAGGCGATCGCGGACGCGCAGAACAGCTCGGCGGCCATCCCCTGGATCGGCCTGTTCTCACCGGTCACGCTGATCGACGGGGTGCAGTCCGCGTTCCTCGGCGCGAAGTCGGCCTTTCCCGGCGAGGTCGGCCCCAGCAGCGGCCAGGGCGTCGTCTACGTCCTCGTCCTCCTCGGCCTCATCGCCGCCAGCTACGGCCTCCTGATGCGCCGCTACCGAAAGGTCGGACTGTGACCACGCTCAGCATCGACCACGTCTCCCGCTGGTTCGGCAACGTGGTCGCCGTCAACGACATCACCATGACCATCGGCCCCGGAGTCACCGGGCTGCTCGGTCCCAACGGCGCCGGAAAGTCCACCCTCATCAACATGATGGGCGGCTTCCTGGCCCCCTCCACCGGCACCGTCACCCTCGACGGGCAGCAGGTGTGGCGCAACGAGGACATCTACAAGCACATCGGCATCGTCCCCGAGCGCGAGGCGATGTACGACTTCCTCACCGGGCGCGAATTCGTCGTGGCCAACGCCGAGTTGCACGGGCTCGGCGCCAAGGCCGCCGGGCGGGCCCTGGCCACGGTCGAGATGGAGTACGCGCAGGACCGCAAGATCTCCACGTACTCCAAGGGCATGCGCCAGCGCGTGAAGATGGCGTCCGCCCTGGTGCACGACCCCTCGCTGCTGCTGCTGGACGAGCCCTTCAACGGCATGGACCCGCGCCAGCGCATGCAGCTGATGGACCTGCTGCGGCGCATGGGCGACGAGGGCCGCACGGTGCTTTTCTCGTCCCACATCCTCGAAGAGGTCGAGCAACTCGCCTGGCACATCGAGGTCGTCGTGGCGGGCCGGCACGCGGCCGGCGGCGACTTCCGCAAGATCCGCCGCCTGATGACCGACCGGCCGCACCGCTACCTGGTGCGTTCCAGCGACGACCGCGCGCTCGCGGCCGCGCTGATCGCCGACCCGTCGACGTCCGGCATCGAAGTCGACCTCGCCGAGGGCGCGTTGCGCGTCCAGGCCGTCGACTTCGGCCGCTTCACGGCCCTGCTGCCGCGGGTGGCCAGGGACAACGGCATCCGGCTGCTCACGGTCTCGCCGTCCGACGAGTCCCTCGAGTCCGTGTTCTCGTACCTGGTCACGGCGTAGGAGGCCCAAGATGTACGACCCCACAGTCGCCCGGCTCACCTACCGGGCCCTGCTCGGCCGTCGCCGGGCCCTCATCCTGGGGGCACTGCCCCTGCTGCTGATCGCCATCTCCGTCGTCGTGCGCGCTCTCGCGGGCGCCGACGACCAGACGGCCTCCGACCTGCTGGGCGGGCTCGCGCTCGCCACCATGGTGCCGATCATCGGCGTCATCGCCGGCACGGGCGCGATCGGGCCGGAGATCGACGACGGCTCGGTGGTGTACCTGCTGTCCAAGCCGCTGAAGCGGCCGACGATCATCTTCACCAAGCTGATCGTGGCGATCGCGGTGACGATGGTGTTCTCGGCGCTGCCCACGCTCGTCGCGGGCTTCATCCTGAACGGCAACGGCCAGCAGATCGCCGTGGCCTACACGGTGGCCGCCCTCGTCTCGTCCATCGCCTACGCGGCACTCTTCCTGCTCCTCGGCACGGTCTCCCGGCACGCCGTGGTCTTCGGACTCGTCTACGCGCTGGTCTGGGAAGCCCTGTTCGGCTCCCTGGTGCCCGGTGCGCGCACGCTGAGCGTCCAGCAATGGTCGCTGGCCGTCGCCCACAAGGTGGCCGGCGGAGACCTCGTGACGTCGGACGTCGGGCTCACGACGGCGACGGTGCTGCTGATCGTGGTGACCGTCCTGGCCACCTGGTACGCCGGGCAGAAGCTGCGGTCGCTGAAGCTCGCCGGGGAGGAGTGAGGGCTTCGTCCCGACGGTGCCCTGCCTCGACGGGGCACCGCCTTGACGGAGGCTTCACCTCTGTCCGGGCACACTGGGCAAAACAGGACGGACGGTCAGGAGGCACGGCAATGACGGACGACTGGGACGACCTGGTCCTGGACGAGGACTTCATACGGTCCGCCGAGACCTCCGAGCCGTCTGCCCGTGCCCGCATGCTCGCCGCACGCTGGCGGAACGAGGAGCCGGAGCAGCGGCCCTGGCGCTCCGACGAGCCGCCCGCGGGGTGGTTCTTCAGCAAGGGGCGGCGCCGCAGGTGGCGGCGCCGGTAGCCCGGCCGTACGTCCGTTTTATTCGGTGGCGTCCAACTCGCCGGACAGGCACAGTGGTTGTGTCCACGACGCCGGACGGTGAGCCCGGCGCCACGTTCTGGGAGAGGAGCCGGACGGTGTCCATGCACGACAGTACGTCCCGCTCCCTTCAGGGCAGCCCGCGGCGGGTTCCGGTGTAGTTACCCCACCGTGGAGCCCGCTCCGCATCCGGAGCTGCCCGGGGCGGCCGCTTCGAGCACGCGCGCGCTGCGCTCGCGTGGGCCGCCTTCCCCCGTCGCCCCCGTCGCAAGGGGGCATCCCCGCCGGGGCGGCTGATCGGTCAGGGAAATCGGCACCGTGAGGCGCCGCTCGCCATGGACCGGAAGCCGCCCCAGCGGCATGACCTCCCGCTGCTACGGCAGCAACCGCTCCAGCACCACCGCGATCCCGTCCTCCTCGTTGGAGGACGTCATCTCGTGTGCCACCGCCTTGAGTTGCTCGTGGGCGTTGGCCATGGCCACGCCGTGGGCCGCCCAGGCGAACATGGGGATGTCGTTCGGCATGTCGCCGAAGGCGATCGTGCCCGCGGCCTTCAGGCCGAGCCGGCGCGCCGCCAGGGACAGGCCCGTCGCCTTCGACAGGCCCAGCGGCAGCAGTTCGACGATGCCCTCGCCCGCCATCGCGACCGTGACGAAGCCGCCCGCGGCCCGGCGGGCGGCCTCCGCGAGCTCGTCGTCGGTCAGGTCCGGGTGCTGTATGTAGATCTTGTTCAGCGGGGCCGCCCAGAGGTCGGACGCGTCCGTGAAGGGGGTTGACGGAAGCGCGCCGGTGACCGCGTAGCCCGGGCCGACCAGCACCTCGCCGGACAGGCCGTCACGGCTCGCCGCGAGGTGCAGCGGGCCGACCTCCGCCTCGATCTTGGCCAGCGCCACGCCCGCCAGCTGCCGGTCCAGGGTCACGGACGTCAGCAGGCGGTGCGCCCCGGCGTCGTAGACCTGGGCGCCCTGGCCGCAGACCGCGAGGCCCTGGTAGCCGAGGTCGTCGAGGATGTGCCGGGTCCAGGGGACGGCGCGGCCGGTGACGACGATGTGCGCGGCGCCCGCCGCGGTGGCCGCGGCGAGCGCTTCACGGGTGCGCGGGGAGACCGACTCGTCGGAGCGCAGGAGCGTTCCGTCGAGGTCGGTCGCGATCAGCTGGTACGGGAAACCCCCGGCGGGAGACGTGCCGCTCACTTGGCGACCGGCTCCAGGACCTCCCGGCCGCCGAGGAACGGGCGCAGCACCTTGGGCACGTACACCGAACCGTCGGCCTGCTGGTGGTTCTCGAGGATCGCCACGATCGTGCGCGGTACGGCGCACAGCGTGCCGTTGAGCGTCGCGAGCGGCTTGACCTGCTTGCCGTCACGGACCCGGATGGACAGGCGGCGGGACTGGAACTCGGTGCAGTCCGAGGTCGAGGTCAGCTCGCGGTACTTGCCCTGCGTCGGGATCCACGCCTCGCAGTCGAACTTGCGGGCCGCCGAGGCGCCGAGGTCTGCCGAGGCGACGTCGATCACGCGGAACGGCAGCTCCAGCGACGACAGCCACTGCTTCTCCCAGGCCAGCAGGCGCTGGTGCTCCGCCTCCGAGTCCTCGGGGGCGACGTAGGAGAACATCTCCACCTTGTCGAACTGGTGGACGCGGAAGATGCCCCGGGTGTCCTTGCCGTGCGAGCCGGCCTCGCGGCGGAAGCAGGGCGAGAAGCCGGCGTAGCGCAGGGGCAGCTTGTCGGCGTCCAGGATCTCGTCCATGTGGTACGCGGCGAGGGGGACCTCGGAGGTGCCGACGAGGTAGAGGTCGTCCTTGTCGAGGTGGTAGACGTCCTGGGCCGCCTGGCCGAGGAAGCCCGTGCCCGCCATCGACTGGGGGCGGACCAGGGCGGGCGTCAGCATCGGCGTGAAGCCGGCCGCCGTCGCCTGGGCCATCGCCGCGTTGACGAGGGCGAGCTCCAGGAGGGCGCCGACGCCGGTGAGGAAGTAGAAGCGCGAGCCGGAGACCTTCGCGCCGCGCTCGACGTCGATCGCGCCGAGGATCGTGCCGAGTTCGAGGTGGTCCTTGGGCTCGAAGCCCTCGGCGCCGAAGTCGCGGATGGTGCCGTGCGTTTCGAGGGTGACGAAGTCCTCCTCGCCGCCGACCGGCACGTCCGGGTGGACGAGGTTGCCGAGCCGGAGCAGGAGTTCCTGGGTCTCGGTGTCGGCCGCGTCGCGCTCGGCGTCCGCGGCCTTGACGTCGGCGGCGAGCTGGCCGGTCTTCTTCAGCAGCTCGGCCTTCTCGTCGCCGGAGGCCTTGGGGATGAGCTTGCCGAGCTGCTTCTGCTCGGCGCGCAGCTCGTCGAAGCGGACGCCGGACGACCTGCGCCGCTCGTCGGCGGACAGGAGAGCGTCGACGAGCGCGACGTCCTCTCCACGGGCGCGCTGGGACGCGCGCACACGGTCGGGGTCCTCACGGAGCAGGCGAAGGTCAATCACGCGGTCAAGGCTACCGGTGCGGGGATACGGCCCACGACACGTCATAGCCGGGGCCCTCAATTGCGGCTTACGTTCCGCTATGGGTGAATTGCGCACTGTGTCAACAAAAAGTGTCCCACTCCCTGGACGGGGAGGGGTGGTGGGCGCCGGGTTGACTCGATTCCCTTGTGCGGAGCGGGACTTGGGGGGTCGTTTGTCCACAGCGATCCACAACCCCCCAAGAGTTATCCACAGGGTGTGCGGCGGGTCTGTGGATTTCGGAATTGATCACTCCGAAACCGCTGCGTCACCGTGCGGATTCCCTGTGCAAACCCGCTTTTACCACCACTTTCGGTGGAAAGCGGTCGCTCCAAAGGATTGCCTATAGGAAACGAGTGGACGAACGGTAACCTGCGCGCGAGTGGACGCCGCAGGGGCTCACAGGGCGATTTGTCGACTGACTGATGCCTCGCTGTCGACTTGTCCCCAGGTCGAGAAGCGCGCCTGTGGATAACTCCTGTGGACAACGAAAATCTGCAGGTAGGACTGGCGGGGCGCGGACGCGACTGGCTAGAAACGGCCGTCCTGGCAGCGGGCCACCCAGTCCGCCGCCGCCACGAACTCCTGGTCGGACGTCCCCTTCCGCGGGGCGCTCACGTCCTCGATTCCGAGGTCCGCACGCGGGTACGAACCGAGGTAGCGCACCTCCAGGCAGATCCGCTTGAGCCCCATCAGGGCCTCGGCCACCCGGCGATCGGAGATGTGTCCCTCGGCGTCGATGCAGAAGCAGTAGTTGCCGATGCCGGCGCCGGTGGGGCGGGACTGCAACAGCATCAGGTTGATGCCGCGGGTGGCGAACTCGCCGAGCAGGTCGCGCAGACCGCCGGGGTGGTCGTCGCGCTGCCACAGCACGACGGAGGTCTTGTCCGCGCCGGTCGGTGCCGCGGGCCGGGCGGGCCGGCCGACCAGCACGA
Source organism: Streptomyces sp. NPDC048419 (assembly GCF_043200415.1). Classification (NCBI taxonomy): domain Bacteria; kingdom Bacillati; phylum Actinomycetota; class Actinomycetes; order Kitasatosporales; family Streptomycetaceae; genus Streptomyces; species Streptomyces sp. NPDC048419. The sequence goes on from NZ_JBICXT010000006.1 coordinate 187,459, forward strand.
AGCGGGTCTGCGCGTTCTCGGCGTCGTGGATGCCGGTCTCCAGCGCCTCCAGGCCGTACAGCGCGGCGGCGAACTCGCCCGCGAAGGCGGCGTCGTACTGCCCCTCCTGGACCAGGCGGGCGGCGTCCGCGTTCGAGGCGGCCGACTCCCAGTGGGCGTCGGGGAGGTTGTTCCTGAGCCAGTTGCGCACCTGCGGCTGGGCGGCCGGGTGCGCGGAGACCGTCTTGATGTCGGACAGCTGGGTGCCCGGCCTGACCAGCAGCGCGAAGGTGATCGACAGCAGCACCTCGCGGTAGATCATCAGCGGTGCGCCCGCGACCAGTTCGTCCAGGGTGGTGGTGATGCCGCCCTCGACGGAGTTCTCGATCGGCACGAAGGCGGCCTCGGCCTCGCCGACGCGGACCGCGTCCAGCGCGGACTGGACGGACACGTAGGGGATCAGCTCCCGGGTGGCCGTCTCGGGAAGGGTGCGCAGGGCGGCTTCGGTGAAGGTGCCCTCGGGACCGAGATACGCGTAGCTCGCTGGCATGCCTTCACCCTAATGGGGTCACGGGGGCGCGGCTCACACGTCTCACGCGGGCCCCTCCCGCGAGTGAATCCGGCGGATTCCTCACCCCTCCAGCAGCTGCTGCCCCACGTACTCCCCCTGCGCCGCCCCGCCCGGCACCGCGAACAGGCCGCTTGCCTCGTGGCGGATGTACTTCGACAGGGCGTCGCCGCGGTCGAGCTTGCGCTGCAGGGGGACGAAGCCGCGCAGCGGATCGGCCTGCCAGCAGACGAAGAGCAGGCCCGCGTCGGGCGCCCCGTCCACGCCGATGCCGTCGTGGTACGAGAACGGGCGCCGCAGGATCGCCGAACCGCCGTTCTGGTCGGGGCGGGTGATGCGCGCGTGGGCGTTGATGGGGACGGCGTACTCGCCCTTGGCGTCGGTCTTGTCGAGGTTCATCGCGGTCGTCTCGGAGCCGCCGGACAGGGGCGCCCCGTCGGCCTTGCGGCGCCCGATGACGTTCTCCTGGGCCTGGAGCGTCAGCTTCTCCCAGACGTCGAGAAGCATGCGGATGCGGCGTACGACGGCGTAGGAGCCGTTCGCCATCCAGGACGGGTCGGCCGAGCCGGACGCGGGCACGAAGATCCGCTTGCCGAAGTCGGAGTCGGCCGGCTTCGGATTGCGCGTGCCGTCGATCTGGCCCATCAGGTTGCGTGCCGTCATGGGGTGGGCGGTGGCGCCCGGCGTGCGGTTGAAGCCGTTCATCTGCCAGCGCACCCTGGCCGCGCTCCCCGCCTCCTTCTGGATCGCGCGCAGGGCGTGGAAGGCCACCAGGGCGTCGTCGGCGCCGATCTGCACCCACAGATCGCCGTTGCTGCGGGCCTTGTCGAGGTGGTCGGAGGAGAAGTCGGGCAGCGGGTCGAGGGAGGCCGGGCGCTGCTTCTCCAGCCCGGTGCGGGAGAAGAAGCTGTGCCCAAAGCCGAAGGTGACCGTCAGCGACGACGGCCCCGCGTCGCGGGCCACGTCCGTGTCGTCGTGCGCCGCGGGCTCACCGGCCATCAGCCGCTCGGCCGTGGCCGACCAGCGGCGCAGCAGCGCGGCCGCCTCGGTGCGGCCCGCGCCCGCCGCCAGGTCGAAGGCGACGAGGTGGCCCTTGGCCTGGAGGCCCTCGGTGATGCCGGGCTGATGTTTCCCGTGAAACATCGCCCGGCCGGAGCCCACGGAGGTCAGCGGGGCGGCCGCGGAGGGGGCGGCCGCGTATCCGACGCCGCCGCCGGCCGCGCCGAGCACGAGCCCGGTGGCGCCGGCGGTGCCGAGCAGGGTGCGCCGCGAGACGCCCGGCGCGGCGGGGGCCCCGGGCGGGGCACCCGCGTCCACAGGGGTGCGGGTCTGCGGGGTGGACTGGTCAGCCATGGTGCGGTTCAGCCGATCTGCGCGTTCTTGGAGACGGTCACCTGGTCGATGTCGGAGGTGCGCACGGTCACCGCGACCTTCCAGCCGCCGGCCATGGGGATCTGCACGTTGTTCGCGGTCCAGTGTCCGGTGGTGACGTGGTCGGGCGTGATGGGCAGCGGCCCGATCTTCTTGGCCTCGAGCGTGAGGGCGAGCTTCACCTCGGGGACGTCGAAGGCGCGGCCGTTGGGCCGGGTGACGTAGACGTGCAGCTCGTTGCCGCCCACGCGCGCGGGGTCGAAGTCCACCGACACGACGCCCTTGCCGTCCGTGCCGCCCGTGTCGAACGGCATGGTCAGCGTCAGAGCGCCGGACGAGGAGTCGGACGACGAGGACGAGGAGGACGACGAGGCCGCGGTGGCCGCCTTGGCGTCCTGCTCCGTGCGGCCCGGCTCGGTCTGCGTCAGCACGGTGGTGACGGCGAGCAGCGCTACGGCGACACCCGCCTCGGCGAGCACCGAGCGCCGCAGCCCGAAGCGGTGCGGGTCCGCGTCGCGCAGACGCTTCTTCTCCGCGGTGGCCACGGCGGCCTGCTGGCGGGCGAGTTGGGCGGCGCGCTCGGGGTCGCCGGACGCCCCGGAACCGCCGGCGGCGGTCTCCTTCGCGTCCGTGCTGCCCTCGGCCGCGGCGTCCTTTGCCGTGGTGGAGCCCGCGCTGACGTGCGCCTTCTCCCGCTGACGGGTCTCGGCGGGCGCCGTGTCCGCCAGCTGCGCCGTCCACCGCCGGGAGAACCAGGCGATGCCGACCAGCACGCACACCAGGCCGATCTTGACGAGCAGCAGCTGTCCGTACGACGTGTCGGTGAAGGCCGACCAGGAGCCGAGCTGACGCCACGACTGGTAGATGCCGGTGGCGACGAGCGCGAGGACGCTGCCGAAGGCGACCTGGGAGAAGCGCCGTACCGCGGTGGACTCGATCGGGGTCTGCGAGCGGTACAGCGCGACCAGGAGTGCGCACAGTCCGCCCAGCCAGGTCGCGACGGCCAGCAGATGGACGACGTCGACCGGCATGGCGATGCCGGGCTGGAGCCCGGTGGAGGCGTGCTCGGCCATGGCCCAGCTCGCCGCCAGCCCGGCCGACACGACGAACCCGCCGATCGCGAGCCCGAAGGTCAGGTCCCGCTTCTCCTCGTCCTCCCGCTTGTCGTACGCGCCGAACAGCACGGCGATGAAGAGCGCCGCCGCGGCGAGCAGCAGCAGCCGGGAGACCAGCGCCGCGCCCGTCTTGGTCTGCAGCACCTGCCCGAGCAGCCCCAGGTCGAAGATGTCGCCGACCTTCCCGGAGCTGGTGTAGGAGCCGCGCAGCAGGAGCAGCAGCAGGGTCGCGGCGGTGAGCGAGAGCCATCCGGAGACGACGAGCCGCTGCAGGGGGCGTACCCCCGAACCGCGCTGCCAGCAGGCGAGGACGAAGGCGGCGCCGCCGACCATGACGATGAAGCCGGCGTACGACATGTAGCGGCCGAAGCCGTACAGCCAGCCCACCACCCCGCCGCCGACCTCCTGGCCGACCACCTTGACCGAGGTCGTGGACGGGGCGCCGATGGAGAAGGTGAAGGCACCCGCGACGGGATGGCTGTCCGCGGACACGACCTGCCAGGACACCGTGTAGGTCCCGTCCGGCAGGCCGCTCTTGAGCTGCACGGCGTACGAGGTGCCGCTGACGTTGGACGGCTTGGCGGCGTCGACGCGCTTGCCCTTGGGGTCGAGCACGCGCAGTGAGTCGTCGGACGTGGCGACCTTCTCGGAGAAGGTGAGCGTGACCTGGCTGGGCGCCTTGTCGACCACCACCCCCTGCGCGGGGTCGCTGCCGGTCAGCGCGGCGTGCGCGGAGGCCGGGCCGGCACCGGCGAGGAGTACGCCGATGACGGTCAGGCACAGCAGCACCAGGGTCCGCATACGGCGCGGGGTGATGGTCTGCGTCACGGTGATCCCTCCCTCAGTGTCCGTTCGCGGGGTTGTACGTGGCGGACTTCACCGGCATCTCAACCCTGATCGGGCCGGAGCCGGCGAAGTGGAGCTCGACCGTCACCTTCTCGCCCTGCTTCGGCTTCCGCTTCAGGTTCTCGAACATCAGGTGGTTGCCCCCGCTCTTGAACACGAGACGGCCGTGGGCGGGGACGTCGAGCGACTTGACCTCCTCCATGGACTGTCCCACCGTCCGGTGGACGGTGACGCTGCCCGCGGCGTCGCTGGTGACGGAGGTCAGTTCGTCCTTCGCGCCGCCCTTGTTGGCGATCGTGAGGAAGCCCGCGGCCATGTCGGAGACCGGCTGCGGCATGTAGGAGGAGCTGACGGACAGGTCGGCCTTCACGTCGCCCGAGTCCCCGGAACCGCCGCAGGCCGTCAGGGCCAGGGCCCCGGCTATCACCGCGGCGGAACATGCGAGGTGCCTCACGGGTTCTCCCCCTTGACGATCTTGGGGAGGTCCTTGGTGTAGTCGTCGACGGTGGCCTGGTCGTCGTAGAGGAGGTAACCCCCCTCGGTCTTCGGTGAGAACGCCATGACCTGGGTGCCGTGCACCGAGACGGTCTTGCCGGTCTTCTTGTCCTTGTGCGTCGGCTCGATGGAGATGCCGAGCGTGCGGGCGCCGGCCTGGATGGTGGCGAAGTCGCCGGTCAGGCCCACGAACTGCGGGTCGATGCCCTTGAGCCACTTGCCGAGCTCGGAGGGGGTGTCGCGCCCCGGGTCGGTGGTGACGAACACGACCCGAAGCTTGTCCTGTTCGGCCTTGGGCAGCGCCTTCTTCGCCACCGCGATGTTGTTCATCGTCAGCGGGCAGACGTCGGGGCAGTGGGTGTAGCCGAAGTAGACCAGCGTCGGCCGGCCCGCCGTCTCCTTGCGGAAGTCGTACTTCTTGCCCTGGGTGTCGGTCAGGACCATGTCCGGCTTCTCGAAGGGCTTGTCGAGGACGTACACGGCCTTCCGCGAGGTGTCCTCGGAGACCACCGAGACGGGCGACTTGCCGTCGTCGCCGCTGCCGCAGGCGGAGAGGGTCAGGGAGGCGGCGGCGAGCAGCGCGGCCGCGGCGAACGTCTTCTTGCGCATAGAAAAATGTCCCAGATGTGAGAGCTCCGGTGTGCACCGGGGGGCGTGCTGGGCACGCGCCCCCGGTCACACGGACGGACGGGCGTCAGGCGTCGCTGCGGCGGCGGCCGGCGAGCACGCCGTACGCCACGCCCAGCGCGCCGACGACGATGCCCACGACGCCGAGCACGCGCGCGGTGGTGTCACTGCTGTCGGAGCCCGCGGCGGTGTCGGCGGCCGTGGCCTCGGTGTTCTTGGAGTTGTCGGACGCGTCCTCGGCGGCCGAGCCGTGGTGGCCGTCCTCGGCGGCGGCGGACAGGGTGAGCACCGGGGCCGGGTTCTCCGGTTCCTCCTGGCCCTTCTGCTGCACCTCGATCCAGCGGACGACCTCGTTGTTCGAGTACGTCTGCAGCGCCTTGAAGGTGAGCTGGTCGGTGTCCTCGGGCAGGGTGCCGACGGAGACCGGGAACTTCTGGAAGAAGCCGGGCTTGACGCCGCCGTTCTTCGCCGTCCAAGTGATCTTGGAGACGGCCTCGTTGATCTTCTCGCCGTGCATCTCGATCGGCTTGGCCAGCTTGGACTTGGTGACCTTGACGTCCCAGCCCTCCATCGGCTGCGGCATCGCGGAGGCCAGCGGGTGGTCGGCGGGGAAGGTGACCTCGAGCTTGGTGGTCGAGGCGTTGTCGCGCTCGTTGGGGACCTTGAAGTCGATGACCGCGTAACCGCCCTTGGCGGCCGTGCCCTCGGGCTGCACGCTGACGTGGGCGAAGGCGGGCGAGGACAGGACGACGACGGCCGAGGCGGCGAGGGCGCCGGTGGCGGCGAGGCGGGAAGCCTTCATGAACGGATGCACTCCACTTCGAGTTTCGAGTGAGGTTCGGCGATGAGGGGCGCGGCGCGGATACGCGGGCACGCGCGTGTGCCGCACGACGGCGGCCCCTCTCCCGGTCTCGGCAAAGTGGCGGTGTCGTCGTGTCAGGCGGCGAGGGCGAGTGCGGCGGCCGGCGGGCCGCGCCGGATCACCGTGTGCTGAAGTGCGGTGATACGGGGCTTCGGCGGCGCGAGCAGGACGGTGCGCGGCGGGCGCGGGCCCGTCTCGGGCGCGGCCGGGAACCCGGCACGCAGGGCGCGCACCAGCGCGAGCGCGCCGCGCAGGGAACGTACGAGCGCGCTCTCGGCGACCGACTGGGCCGACAGCGCGGACAGTTCGGTGAGCCGCAGCAGGGCCAGGTCCCCGCGGCGCAGCAGCCAGCCGGCGGCGATCGCCGCGAGCACGTGGGCGAGCAGCATCGGCAGGGACGGCAGCAGCGAGATCAGGGAGCCGGAGGTGGACAGGGCGTCCGCCGGGTGGTGCATGGAGCTCATGTCCGTGCTCGCGGCGGTCTCCGGGGACAGCCGTGCGTCCGCGAGGATTCTGCGGGCCTGGGCGGGGCTGATCGCCGCGGCGGTGGTGCCGCAGACGAGGCGTGCCGCGCGCTCCACGAGGGTGGCGTCGGCCGTCGTGTGCATCGACATGGACGGCATCGAGGACATGGACGGCATCGAGGCCATGGAGGAGGCCGATGCCGCGGCTGCCGTGTGCTGCCCCAGGCCGAACAGCGTGTGCAGCGCGGTCTGTCCGGCGGCGAGCAGTGCCACGATGCCGGGGAGCGAGCGGGCGCGTCCGGCTAGCGGTGCCACGACCAGGACGGTCCCCAGGAATCCCGCGCCCAGCGTCCACAGCGGGACCGTGGCGCAGGAGGCGAGGGTGTGGCCACCCGCGGCCAGCACGACGCAGACCGCGGCGAACACCGAGGCCCTGAACATCCGGAGACCGATTCCGGAGCGCGCCGCGCGCTGGTGGGGGGCAGTCATGGCGGGCCAATCATCGCACTGGCGCCACGAGTGCCGTACGGCAGGTCCGCAAGGTTCCGTAGAGCCCGGAAGGTCACTCTCTGGTACGGGCCGCCCGCACATACACCGATTCCGTTCCGGACGCATCGCCCATATGGGCTGCATCACGTCAACTCTGTGCTTACACCGGTGCACTCGCGGCAATAAGAAACGGTATGTCGAGCTGCTGCCTGGAGGCTGGAGCATGAGCATCTGGTGGTCACTCCACTTGAGGCGGGAAGCTGCGAGCGTCCCGCTGGCCAGACGCCTGCTGCTCGGCACGATGGAGTCGGCGGGCGTCGACCCCGACATCTCCTACGACCTGTCCGTGGCCCTCAGCGAGGCCTGCGCGAACGCCGTCGAGCACGGCGGAGGCACCGTGCCCTCGGAGGCGTACCGGGTCACCGCCTACCTCGACGGCGAGAAGTGCCGCATCGAGGTCACCGACTCGGGGCCGGGCTTCGCCCCCTCCCCGTCCCCCCGTCCCGTCCGCGCCGACTCCGAGCACGGCCGGGGCCTCTATCTGATCCGCGAACTCGCCGACCACGTCCACGTCGCCGTCAAGCCCGGCCGCGCGGGCACGATCGTCAGCTTCGACAAGATCCTCAAGTGGCGCGAGGACGCGCCGTTGCTGGCGGTGTGAGGCGCGCGGGGCGGCGGAGCGCCGTAAGGGTCGCGACCGCGCGACGTCCCAACTGCCGAAGTGCTCCCCGGGATTCACAGCTCGTTCTCAGTCTCGCCCTACGTCCCTGACGGGCCGTGCCCCTACGGTCGCGGCCATGACGGGCACCCGCGAGGACGAGACGCTGGCGCGGGCCGCGGTGGCCGCGCTGACCGGGCAGCTCGCCCTGGCCCCCAAGCCGGGGCTGCCCGACCCGCGTGACCTCGGCGCCCGCGCCCTGTGCCCGGACCACGGTTCCCTGCGCTGGTCGGCCAAGGCGCTGGCGCCGGGCCTCGCGGCGATGGCGGCCGCCGCCCGCCGCACCGGTGCGCCCACTTCGGTGCTCCGTGCGGAACTCGGCGCGATCGGCCGGTCCACCGAACACTCGGTGGGCCTGGCCGGCGGCGGCCACCGCGGCGCGCTGTGGGCGCTCGGCCTGCTCGTCGCGGCGGCCGCGTTCGACCCCCTGGCCGGGGGACGCGATGTGGCCGCCGCCGCCAAGAAGATCGCCGCTCTCACGGACAGGGGCGCCCCGCGCAGACCGTCGCGCGGCTCGTCGGTCTCGGTGAAGTACGGCGCGGCGGGCGCCCGGGGCGAGGCCCGCGCCGGCTTCCCGCACGTACGGCGGGCGCTGGACGCCCTCGCCCGGTCCCGCTCGGCCGGCGCCACGGAGACGCAGGCACGGCTGGACGCCCTGCTCACCGTGATGTCCACCCTCCAGGACACGGAACTGCTCCACACCGCGGGCCCCTTGGGGCTGCGGCACGTGCAGGCGGGGGCGCGAGACGTCCTCGACGCGGGCGGCACGGCGACCGAGCAGGGCACCGAGGCCCTGCGGACCCTGGACGCCGATCTGCACGCGCGCGCATGGAGCCCGCGGGGCAGCGCGGGCCTGCTCGCGGGAGCCCTGTTCCTCGACGCGCTGCCGGCGGGCGCGAAGGTCCGGCCGGTCTGACCGAGGAGCGGGGGAGACGCAGGAGCGGGGTCACTCCCCCGCGAGCACCCTCCGCAACACCTCGAGTGCCTCCGGATACGCCCGCTCCCGCGGCGTCCCGTACCCGACGACGAGCCCCTGCGGCCGGTCCGGCCCCGGCGTGTGCCAGTGGTCGCCCAGGTGCCCGACCGCGAGCCCCTCCGCCTCGGCCCGCTTCAGCGCCTCCTCCTCGTCGGCGACCTCCACGAGCGCGTGCAGCCCGGCGGCGATCCCGCGCACCTCGCTCCGGCCGCCGACCCGGTCGAGAAGCTGGTCCCGGCGTCTTCGGTAGCGCAGCCGGCACGCGCGCACATGGCGGTCGTAGGCATGGCTGTCGATGAGTTCGGCGAGCGCCAGCTGGCCGATGGACTCGGTGTGGTGGTCGCTGTGCAGCTTGGCGTCGGCGACGTCGTCGACGAGGTGCGGCGGCAGCACCATCCAGCCGAGCCGCAGCGCGGGCCCGAGCGTCTTCGAGGCCGTGCCCAGATAGACGACCTGCCCCGGCGCCATCCCCTGGAGCGCGCCGACGGGCTGCCGGTCGTAGCGGAACTCCCCGTCGTAGTCGTCCTCGACGATCAGCCCGCCCCGCGCGCGTGCCCAGTCCGTGACCGCGCGCCGCCGCTCGGGGTGCAGCGTCACACCGGTCGGGTACTGATGGGCCGGCGTCACGACCACGGCCCCGGCGTCCCCCAGCTCCCGCGCGCACACGCCCCGTTCGTCGACCCGCACCGGCACGACGCTCCCGCCGTTGCGCCGCACCACCTCCCGGTGGAAGGGCAGCCCCGGGTCCTCCATGGCGATCGTGCCCCCGTCGAGCACCCGCGTGAGCAGTGCGAGCCCCTGCACGTACCCGGAGGTGATCACGATCCGTTCGGGCGGCGCGATGACCCCCCGGGCCCGCCCCAGATACCCCGACAGCGCGGTGCGCAGCTCTGTCCGGCCGCGCGGATCCCCGTAGTCGTACGCCAGCAGCGGCGCCGTCGCGATGGCCCGCCGCAGCGCCCGCAGCCAGGCCGCCGCCGGGAACGCCCCGACGTCCGGGCTGCCGGGCCGCAGATCGAAACGCGGCGTACGCGCGCGTGCCGCCGCCTCCGGCGCACCGGCGTCGAGCGAGGGCAACGAGGCGACCTGCGTCCCCGACCCCTGCCGCGCGGTCAGATACCCCTCGGCGACGAGCTGGTCGTACGCCGCCTTCGCCGTACCCCGGGAGATACCGAGCTCCTCGGCCAGCCGGCGGGTCGCCGGCAACCGGGTGCCGGGTGCCAGCCGCCCGTCCCGCACGGCGTCGCGCAGCGCCCGTTCGAGTCCGACCCGCCGCCCGTCGCCGTCATCGGTCTCGACATGCAGATCCACACCGACTCCGGCCAGGAAGTCGTTCACCTATCGAACCCCCGTGAGCAAGAGCGCCCCCTCGGGGGGCGGGGCACTGTCCATGTGCGGCTGCGCCGCGCGGGCGCGACCAGCCCTACGACTACCCGCAGACCGCAGACAAATGGCCGGGCACCGAACTCGTACCCGGCCGTCCGTCCAACCGTCAGCCCTTCAGCGAAGCCATCCAGGACTCGACCTCGTCCGACTGCCGGGGCAGCCCGGCGCTGAGGTTCCGGTTCCCGGACTCCGTCACCAGGATGTCGTCCTCGATCCGCACCCCGATGCCCCGGTACTCCTGCGGCACCGTCAGATCGTCGGCCTGGAAGTACAGCCCCGGCTCGACGGTGAGGCACATCCCCGGCTCCAGGGTGCCGTCGACGTACGACTCCACCCGCGCGGCGGCGCAGTCGTGCACGTCCAGGCCGAGCATGTGCCCGGTGCCGTGCAGCGTCCAGCGCCGCTGGAGCCCGAGCTCCAGCACCCGCTCCACGGGGCCCTCGACGAGCCCCCACTCGACGAGCCGCTCGGTGAGCACGCGCTGCGCGGCGTCGTGGAAGTCGCGGTACTTGGCGCCCGGCTTGACGGCCGCGATCCCGGCCTCCTGGGCGTCGTACACGGCGTCGTAGATCTTCTTCTGGATCTCGCTGAAGCGGCCGTTGACCGGCAGCGTGCGCGTGACGTCCGCGGTGTAGTACGTGTGCGTCTCGACACCGGCGTCCAGGAGCAGCAGCTCGCCGGAGCGCACCGCCCCGTCGTTGCGCACCCAGTGCAGCGTGCACGCGTGCGGCCCGGCTGCGGCGATGGTGCCGTAGCCGACGTCGTTGCCCTCCACACGGGCGCGCAGGAAGAACGTGCCCTCGATGTAGCGCTCCGAGGTCGCCTCGGCCTTGTCGAGGACCTTCACGACGTCCTCGAAGCCGCGCACGGTCGAGTCGACCGCCTTCTGCAGCTCGCCGACCTCGAACCCGTCCTTCACCAGCCGCGCCTCGGACAGGAAGACACGCAACTCGTCGTCCCGCTCGGCGGTGACCTTGTCGGTCAGGGCCGCCTCGATCTCCGCGTCGTACCCGCGCACCACGCGCACCGGGCCGGTGGCCTCGCGCAGGGTGCCGGCCAGCTCGCGCACGTCGGAGGCGGGGATGCCGTACAGCTTCCCGGCCTCGGTGAGGGAGTGCCGGCGCCCGACCCACAGCTCGCCCTGGCCGGACAGCCAGAACTCGCCGTTGTCGCGGTCGGAGCGCGGCAGGAGGTAGATCGTCGCCTCGTGGCCGTCGGCCGTGGGCTCCAGCACGAGGACGCCGTCCTCGGTCTGGTTGCCGGTGAGGTACGCGTACTCCACCGACGCACGGAACGCGTACTCCGTGTCGTTCGAGCGCGTCTTGAGGTTGCCCGCCGGGATCACCAGACGCTCGCCCGGGAAGCGGGCGGAGAGCGCGGCGCGGCGCGCGGCGGTCGCGGCGGCCTGGGCGATCGGCTCCAGGTCGTGCAGCTCCGTGTCGGCCCAGCCGGACTTCATGCTCTCGGCCAGCTCGTCGGAAACGCCCGGGTACAGGCCGTTCTTACGCTGCTTGATCGGCTCTTCGCTCTCTTCCGGGGTCTCCGGTGTGAGCTCGTCGGCCACGGTCATCCTCCTAGATACGGCACTGGACCCCCTCCATCGTACGGTCGTACGGAAGGGGGCCCAGGGTCGGAAGTCCTGTTCCGGCGGCTACTCGAAGCGCGCCGCCAGCAGCACGACGTCCTCATCGCACTCCGCCTCGTCCAGCCCGTCCGGCAGAACCGTCCGCAGCACGTGGTCGGCGATCGCGTCCGGGTCGTCGCGCAGCGCCCTGGGCACCCCGGCCGCCGCCGCGTGCAGCCGGGCGAAGGCGCGGTCGGTGGGGTCGCCGGTGCGGTGCAGCAGTCCGTCGGTGTAGAGCAGCACCGTCTCGCCGCGCTCCGCCTCCAGCTCCACGCTCGGCGCCTCCCAGCAGGCGAGCATGCCGAGCGGGGCGGACACCGACGTCTCCACGAACTCCGTGCGCCGCTCGCCGACCAGCAGCGGCGGGCAGTGCCCGGCACCCGCGAGCGTGATCTTGCGCAACGAGGGCTCGCAATAGGCGAACAGGGCGGTGGCGGAACGCGCGGGCTCGGTCAGCCGCAGCAGCAGTTCGAGATCGGACAGGACGGCGACCGGGTCCTCGCCCTCCATCACGGCGTAGGCGCGCAGGGACGCTCTCAGCCTCCCCATCGCGGCCACCGCGCTCGGCCCGGAGCCCGTCACCGAGCCCACCGCGAGCCCCAGCGCGGCGTCCGGCAGCGGCAGCGCGTCGAACCAGTCGCCGCCGCCGCGCGGACCGGTGCGGTGCCGGGCGGCGAGCTGGACGCCGGCCACGCGGGGGAGCCGGGACGGCAGCAGCTCCTCCGACATCGTCGCCATGCACGCGCGTGTGCGCTCCACCTCCACCAGCCGGGCCAGGTGCTCGCCTGCGTAGCGCGCGTAGAGCCCGACGAGGTGGCGCTGGCGTTCGTTCGGCTCGGCGGGCTCGTCGTACAGCCAGACCGCGGCGCCCAGCCGGCCCGCGCCGTCGCCGGCCAGGGGGAGGGCGTAGCACGCGGCGTAGCCGAGGCGGGCGGCCACCTCGCGGTGCCGCGGGTCGAGTCCGTCCTCGGCGAAGAGGTCCGGCTCGGCGATCTCGCCGTCCGCGCCCGGCAGTCCGTCGAGGATGCGGCCGTAGGACATGGCCCTGCGCGGCACCGTCTCGATGTGCCCGAGATCGGCTCGGGCGAGGCCGAGGCCGATCGTCGTGTCGGGGCCGAGTCCGTCGCCGGGTTCCAGGGCGACGAGTCCGCGCCGCGCGCCCACGAGGGCGGCTCCGGCGCGCAGCAGTTCCGTCAGGGCGTCGGCCAGTGCGTCCGTGCGGGCCAGGCGTTCGGTGAGTTCGTGCAGAGTCGTGAGGTCCGAGACCCAGCCGGCGAGCCGGTCGGTGAGCAACGCACCTGGTGGGTGCGGCGGAGAGACCGGAGAACTGCCGGAAGCTGCGGGCGCGGGCGCGACAGTGTGTGCGGGCGAGGGAACCGTTGAATCGATTCCAGCCACTTTCGGAAGGTGAGGGGCGTTCATGGCGTCCGGCTTTCCGACCGGTGCGTACTGCTCAAAAGCATCGCAAACCCCCATGTCATTCTGCGTCGCCAGCAGTGTCTCCACATGTACACGCACTCGTGAGGGGATGTCCAGCATTGTCCTGCCGGGATTCCTGGTGTCCAGGGGTAAGCAGTGGTCCCTCCGCCTAAAAGCAAATTTGGCTTAAAACTGCCTCGGGTTACGGCTTATTGCGGTCGACTGGGTTTGCTCCACAGAGCGTCACAGCGGTCGTGATGGGTACGTACTCGGTGAAGGCCAGGGGTGGTTGCCGCCACCCGGAACCTGGTGCCCGACCCGGGCGTCTTAGCCACCGACGACCGTGCCCCATCCTCCCGTGGCAGAGGCGAAGAGAAATACACGGGACGGCAAAACGCCAGACTTCGCCACCCCCGCGCCACGCCCATGCTTTTGATGGATGCAGCATGGACGAGGCTGCCACGGATGCAGTCAACGTTCGACCCATAGGGGTTCCCCGTGCCCACGGCCGGGGTGTGATGCGCCAACAGGTACGCACAGTGAAGTGATCGACACATGGTGTGATGTGGCCCACGGTGTTGCCAGCGGTGCAACGGAAAGGAACGAGCGCTCATGCGCGAGATCCTCGGAAGGCGACGCAGGCTCCTGTCCCAGCGCAACGACGGAAGGCCTGAGTTGATCGGCGCGGCCCTGACCTTCGCCACCGAATGGCAGTGGCCCGTGCTCCCGGGTGTGACGGCGGACCCGCAGGCACGCTCCCGCTGCGGCTGCCCGGACGCGGACTGCACGGTGCCCGGTGCACACCCCTTCGACCCCGGCCTCCTCGCGGCCACCACCGACGCCCGGATGGTGCGCTGGTGGTGGAGCAACCGGCCGGCCGCGCCCATCGTCCTGGCCACCGGAGGCAGCGCGCCCTGCGCCGTGAGCCTGCCGGCACTCGCCGCCGCGCACACGCTCACCGCGCTCGACCGGGTGGGCATCCGCCTCGGCCCGGTCGTCGCCTCGCCGAGCCGCTGGGCGATCCTCGTGCGGCCGTACTCCATGGAGCAGCTCGGCGAACTGCTCTACGCCAAGGACTTCGTCCCCGGCGCCCTCCGCTTCCACGGCGAGGGCGGTTACCTCGCCCTGCCCCCGTCCGAGACCGGCGAGGGCGAGATCCGCTGGGAGCGCGCGCCACTGCCCGGATCGGCCTCCCCGTGGGTCCCCGATGTCGAGGCCGTGGTGGATGCCGCCGTAGAGGCCCTCACTCGTACGGGTGTGAGCGCGCCCGAGTTGTAGGGGTGTCGGGCGCGCACGGGTCCGTGCGCCCCCGAGCGGTGGCTATCTTCCGCATCATGCTGCGTAATTCTGGGGGACGGCCCTCAGACCCCCGAAAGGTTCGTCTTCTCGCCCTGGTGGGCATCGTGGCATGCGCGGTCGCGCTGCCGCTGGCCGTGGCGTCCGCGGGACCGGCGGGCGACGAGGACCGCACGGTCGTCCGTGCTCCCGCGCGCGAAACCGTCCGGTCCTCCCCGCGCGACGAGGACGCCAAGGCGAGCTCCGCCACCCCCGCCGGCTCCCCCCTGCTGCTCGGCCTCGGCCTGGCCACCGCCGTCCGCTGCGGTCCCGAACTCACCTCCCCCGACGGCATCGAGGCGCAGACCTGTGTGCTCACGCAGGGCGACGAGACCTGGGCGCGCACCTACTACCGCAATGTGACGGGCGGGGCGCTGGACTCCGTGCTGAGTCTCATGGGGCCGCGCGGCCGCACGGTGCAGATGAAGTGCGTAGTGGGCGCCGACGACGAGCCGGGAATGTGCGAGACGCCCCGGCAGCACGGCCGGGGCGAGCCCTCCGCCTACACGGCCGTCGCGGAATTCGCGGGGCAGGCGGCGAACGGTCCGTTGCTGCTCCGTTCCGGTAGCAACTCCTCGGCGGCCACCGGTAGTTGACTTCCAGTTGCATTCTGTAAAGAAGCTGCGGACAGAAAAGGCCCGGTTGCTGGCGACGGGGGATGCACCAGCAACCGGGCTACTCGAACGGTAACAAGAGATCGGCGGTTCGCAAATTCGATCCCGACTTTCCAGTCACGTATTTGCTTGAACCGAGCGGGACTTGCGAACGGGCAGGCCGATTCCGGAAGATCGGGTTCAGCTGACCGGTCGGTCAGCCGGACCCGATCGTGCCGGATCCGTCAACTGAGCGTGACCTGCCGGTTGGTGAGGCCGCCGCGGGCGCGGCGCTCCTCGGCGGTCAGCGGCCCGTCCGCGGCGAGGGCCGTCGTCAGACGCTCGGCGAACTCGGCCGCCGGCTTCTCGACATCCTCCGCGCCGACCCCGCTCGGCAGGTCCCAGACCGGCACGGTGAGGCCGTGAGCGCGGAAGGAACCCACGAGACGGGTGCCTTCACCGAGGCTTGAGCGGCCCGCCGCGTGCAGCCGCGCGAGGGCGTCCAGAAGCTGCTCCTCCGGATGCGGCATGACCCAGCGCAGGTGGTTCTTCTCCGGGGTCTCGCACCAGTAGGCGGCGTCCACGCCGGTGAGCCTGGCGGTGGGGATGGCCGCGGCGTTGGCCCGCTCCAGCGAGGCGGTCACCTCCGGCGTGCTGTTCTCCGCGTCCGGGACCCAGAACTCGAAGCCGCTGTGCACAACTGGCTCGAACGCGCCTTCGGGATCGAGGAGATCCTGCAGCCGCGGACCGCCGGCCGGAGCGCGGCGGCCCTCGACCGGCGTGCCCGGCCGGGCGGCCAGCGCACGCTGGAGGTTGTCGGCGAGGTCGCGGCTGACGTCGCCGGAGGCCGTGTCGTTCTGCAGGCCCAGGAGCACCGAGCCGTCGTCGCGGCGCAGCGCCGGCCACGCCATCGGCAGCACGGTCGCGAGGGTCAGGGACGGGACGCCCTCGGGCAGGCCGCCCTTCAGGGTCAGCTCGACGGTGGCCGCGGGCACCAGCTCGCGCAGCGCCACCCAGTCGCACTCGCCGGCCAGGCCCTCGAAGGGGCGGTGCACCAGCTCGGTCGCGGCGTGTGCGGCGGCCCGTCCGTGACAGGCCTTGTAGCGCCGGCCGCTGCCGCACGGGCAGGGCTCGCGCGCGCCGACGACCGGGACCTCTCCGTCCGTGATCTGCGGCTTGGCCTTCGTCTGGGGTCGCTTCTTGGCCATCGTGGGTGTCTCCCGGTTACGGCTCGTCTGGTACGGCGGGAGCCTAGCCGTTCACACGATGACTGACGGGAACCTGCGGCCCGTTCACTTCGGATCCGGCGGACAACCCGGTCCGGTGGGTCCGGTCAGTCCCGGTCGTCGAAGGCGTCCGCGAAACCCCGGCCCGGCATCCGCGGAATCCTCGCCGCCGACGAGGTGGTGACGCGCGTAGGAAAGGCCTCGCGGACCGGGCCGGGTTCGCGGTCCGGGATGCCCTCGTGCACCACGACCCACACGGTGACCTCGCCGCGGGCGTCGTCCCGGACACCCCAGTCGTCGGCCAGTGCGGTGATGATGTTCAGGCCTCGGCCGCCGTGCGCCGTTATCGACGGGGTGGCCGGAGCCGGGCGGGTGGGTCCGCCACCGTCCGTGACCTCCACCGTGAGCCGGCCGCCGCGGTCCACGCGCCAGGCCGCCCGTACGTCGCCGTCCCCGGCGAGGGCGTCACCCAGTGGCCGGCCGTGCTTGCACGCGTTGCTCAAGAGTTCGGACAGAATCAGTACTGCATCGTCGATGACCGTGTCCGACACACCGCCCGTGCGCAGTTGCTCGCGCATGCGATGCCTCGCCTGCCCCACGCCCGCAGGACCATGGGGTACGGCCATGCTCGACGACGTCGGCACCTCCTGTGCCACCACCAACGCCACCCCCGAGACCTCCTTTGCCCCACGCCACGGTGTGGATGCCCCATTGGCCTGTACCGGAAACCGGCCATTCCACGTTCAGTGACGCATTCGCAACGATCGAACACGGAGCGAACGCGCCGGAGCACTCCCTGTAGTCGTATGGCCGGATTTCGACTGTGACCAAGTCTGGAGAATGGTGCCGAAGGGGTGCATGGGTCAAGGGTTCTTCACAGGTCTTTACCACTGAAGCGGGTTCGGACAGTGACGAAAGCGGCTCAGCGGTCGAGCCGGTGCAGAACGGCGCGTGGCCGGTTGGTGATGATGGCGTCGACGCCCAGGCCGACGCAGAGTTCCACGTCCTCGGGCTCGTTCACGGTCCATACGTGAACCTGGTGCCCGGCCCGCTTCAGTCGCTCGATGTACGCGGGGTGGTTGCGCACGATCCTGATGGAGGGGCCCGCGATCCGGACACCCGCGGGCAGCCGTCCGTCGCGCAGCCGGGGCGAGACGAACTGCAGCAGATACACCGTCGGCAGCGACGGCGACGCCGCCTGTACGCGGTGCAGCGACCGCGCGGAGAAGCTCATGACGCGCACCGGCGACTCCTCGGCGGAGGCCGGAGCGTCCAGGCCGAAACGCTTCAGCTGCATCAGCAGCCGTTCCTCCACCTGTCCGGCCCAACGGGTCGGGTGCTTGGTCTCGATCGCCAGCTCCACCCGCCGGCCCGCGTCCGCGACCAGCTCCAGCAGCCGCTCCAGCGTCAGTACGGAGGTGTCCTGGGGGTCCTCCGGCAGGAACTCCCAGTCGGGCTCCTCGTCGCGGTTGCGCCAGAACTCCCTGGTCTTGCGCGAGCCGAAGTCCAGGGCGGCGAGATCGGCCAGCTCCAGCGCGGACACCGCACCCCGCCCGTTGGACGTACGGTTGACGCGACGGTCGTGGACGCAGACGAGATGGCCGTCCGCCGTCAGGCGTACATCGCACTCGAGGGCGTCGGCACCGTCCTCGATCGCCTTCTTGTACGCGGCCAGGGTGTGCTCGGGGGCCTCTTCGGAGGCTCCGCGGTGGGCGACGACTTGGGTCCGGTGCTGCCGTGCGTGAGTCACCGCGTCATGGTGCCACCGCAGCTGGGTAGTCGTGCGATCGGAGGAGCATAGATTGCGCCCCTTTTGCCTGTCATGGCCTATATAAGGAATGGCGCCAGACCCACAGGCACCGCTTATGGTGCCCTGACGGCCCATGGGAAAGGCTGACGGCATACAAAAGAACAAGCACAGCTGCATCGCGCCGGACCGTCGACCAACGTGAACGAGCGTGACCGAGTGCGACCGAGAAGAACAGCCGTGGACCGAGGAGACAAGCTGTGAGCACCGAGAACGAGGGCACTGCGGTACCCCCGGCCCCGTCCGCACCCCCCGTGCCGGTGGACGCTCCCACTCCCTCGGCACCCGACGCCTCCGGGGGGAGCGCCCCGACGGCGCCGCTTCCGCCGGTGCCTCCGAGCGCCCCCGGCGCCCCGGAGCAGGAGTTGGTGCACGCGGGTCACACCCCCGCCTACGCGTCGGCGGGTTCGCAGGACCCCCAGGGGCCGGGCGCCCCGCAGGGCCACGGGCCCGGAGGGTCCCAGGGCTCGGCCCCGGACGCCTCCTGGCCGCCCCCGCCGCCCGCCACGCCGTCCTACTCCGACCCGGGCTCCGGCGGCGGTGCGCACTCCGGCGGTTCCGACTCGGGCGGCTCGGGCACCGGATGGGGCACCACTTACCAGCAGCCCGCGCCGAAGTCGGGCCGCGGCGGTCTCGTCGCCGCGATACTGGTGGCCGCGCTCGTCGCCGGCGGCCTGGGCGGCGGCCTCGGCTACACACTGGCCAAGAACAACGACTCCTCCGGCTCCACGACGGTCTCCGCCTCCGACAGCGGCGGCTCCGTCAAGCGCGACCCCGGCACGGTGGCGAACGTGGCCGCCAAGTCGCTGCCCAGCACGGTGACCATCCAGGCCGAGTCCACCAGCGGTGAGGGCGGCACGGGCACCGGCTTCGTCTTCGACACCCAGGGCCACATCGTCACCAACAACCACGTCGTCGCGGACGCGGTCGACGGCGGCAAGCTCACCGCGACGTTCCCGAGCGGCAAGAAGTACGACGCCGAGGTCGTCGGTCACGCACAGGGCTACGACGTGGCGGTCATCAAGCTCAAGAACGCCCCGTCCGACCTCAAGCCGCTGACCCTCGGCAACTCCGACAAGGTGGCCGTGGGCGACTCCACGATCGCGATCGGCGCTCCCTTCGGCCTCTCCAACACGGTGACGACGGGCATCATCAGCGCCAAGGACCGCCCGGTCGCCTCCAGCGACGGCACCGGCAGCAACGCGTCGTACATGAGCGCCCTGCAGACGGACGCCTCGATAAACCCCGGCAACTCCGGCGGCCCGCTCCTCGACGCCTCGGGCAACGTCATCGGCATCAACTCCGCGATCCAGTCCACCAGCAGCGGCGGGCTCGGCGGCAGCGGCAGTCAGTCCGGCTCGATCGGCCTGGGCTTCGCCATCCCGATCAACCAGGCCAAGTTCGTCGCCCAGCAGCTGATCAAGAACGGCAAGCCGGTCTACGCGAAGATCGGCGCGTCGGTCTCCCTGGAGGACTCCAGCAGCGGCGCGAAGATCACCGAGCAGGGCGCCAGCGGCTCCGACGCCGTCGAGGCGGGCGGCCCCGCCGCCAAGGCCGGCCTCAAGCCCGGCGACGTGATCACCAAGCTCGACGACCACGTGATCGACTCCGGGCCCACCCTGATCGGCGAGATCTGGACCCACAAGCCCGGCGACCAGGTCACGATCACCTACCAGCGTGACGGCAAGACCCACACGGTCCAGCTCACCCTCGGCTCCCGCACGGGCGACAGCTGACCCACCGACCCACGCGCGCGTGCCTCCCCGGGTTCGCGACATCTGGCCCACGCGCGCGCGTGCCCACCCGTTACTCTTGTCCCCGCGCTGTTCGTGATCGACGGCGCGGGGAGGCGTGCCCGAGCGGCCGAAGGGAACGGTCTTGAAAACCGTCGTGGCAGCGATGTCACCGTGGGTTCAAATCCCACCGCCTCCGCCCACGTCACAGACGTAGCAGGTCAGAAGGGGTGCCACTCTCTGGAAGGGCACCCCTTCTGCATGCCCCCTGTCTCACCCTGAGTCGCCCCTATCCCAGCTTTGACCAGTGCGTATGGGCCATCTGTGGGCCAGGATTCAGGCTCGCTCTCCCTCATCGAGCGCTCGGGCGATCAGGCTGTTTGAATGCTGCTGGCCACCCTTAAGGATCTTCGCGTAGAAGCGGTACAGCACCGCGATGCTGTGGCCGGCGCGCGCAGCGACCTCCGCGGGGTCCACCCCCGATTTGATCCAGAGCGATACGCCCGCGTGTCGAAGGGAGTACGGCACCGCCGCGAGGTCGGACTTCACCTCGCCGGGGGTCAGTACAGCTCTTCGAGCGCCCTCCCACAGATCGCAGTATTCGGTAGACGCCACCCGCCCTCCCCGTGCTGCACGGGCACGGAAGAGCCGCCCATCCTCAGCTGTGCCGTAGCGGGCGATGTGCTCCCGGAGCAGATGCACAAGAACGGGCGGGATGGGGACGGTGCGCGTTGCTCCGCTCCTACGTCGCTTAAGGCCGCGCTTCTCGTAGGACGTGCCCTCATCCGTCCAGCCACCTCCCACCTCGGGGCGGCTTTCCCCTAGCAGCAGCTCGCCCCACTCCTTCACGGACTCTGGCGAGTTGGGAGGCAGGGTGCAGTCCGACTCTTTGAGCGCGACGATTTCCCCTGGTCGCATGGCCGCGTAGTAGAGGCACCCAAAGAAGGCATGCAGGTGCTTGCCGCGGGGCCCGGAATCGTGGACGGCCCCCAGCAGGGCGCGTGCCACGTCCGGGCCAGGCACGTACCGGAAATCGATCTCGTCGTCGCTCTCGGGGGGTGCCCAGTCCACACGCGGCAGTGGGTTCGCTGAGAGGAGCCCTTTCTCTTCAACCGTGTAGCGCAGCACGTTGCTCAGCACCATGCGCTTGCGCCTGGAGGTGTTCTCAGCGGCCTTACTGCCGTCCAAACGGAGTGACAGGGCCTCTAGTGCAGGACGTAGGAGCGCGGGGTCTTCCAGGTCTTTGACCTTGATGGAGTGGGCAGCGATCCAATCCAGCGCGCTTCGGATGTCAACGGGTGGCTCCTCCACCTCATGGCGCGCGATCCAAGTTCCGTCGGGACCGCGAACAGCCCGGAACGCCCATTGGTACAAGGCGGTGCGCAATACCGCTGCTCGGGGTGCTCCTCGCTTGCTGGTGACGAGTGCAGGGGTCACGACTGCGAGAGACTCCGCGATGCTCGCCCGGTGCTTGGCGGCGGCTCGCGGCCACTTCATCAGCACGTAACCGGTGACGTGTTCGTACCAGGACGGAGAGGTGCGAGCCCTCAATTCAGCCGCCGGCAGGCCCGTTTCCTCATCGAACTGCTGGTGGCCGCGTAGTGCAGTCATCAATTCCGAGCGGCGACCCTCGGCTTGCGGCTTGAGCTTGAAACTCCGGGAGTGCGGACGCTCCCCGACTCGCCAACGCAGTTCCCAGGGTTTCGGTCGGTCGGCGCGCTTGCGGATGGACCAAATGTCGACGTCGTACGTGAGCATCTGTCTCCAGACAGAACGAGGGGCCCGCGCTGAGCGCGGGCCCCGTTGAGGCAACGGACTTACGCGGCGTGCTGCTCGCAGCGCTCCCACCAAGCGTCGAGATCAGCGCGGCTGACGCGGACCTGGCCGTTGGGGAGCTTGCTGAGGCGGGGTGCTTGGCCGCGGGCGCGCATCCGATAGAAGGCGGCGCGGCTCATCTTGATCTCTGTGAGGACTTCGTTGAGGGTGAGCTTTTCGGAGCGTGCCATCGTTGCGACTCCTGGGTTCGGGCCTTCTGGGGAATCCGCAACATCCGCCACGCCGCAACATTGCTGGTCAACGGCTTGAATTTGTGGCGGATGCCGTTTGTGTTGCGGATAGGTCCCGCCACGCGAGGTGCGCGGCGGGACCGAGGGTGGGCAGCGTCAGCCGACGCTGCGGAGGGTGCGTGTGTCGGTTTCGGCGAACATGTGGCGGCTCTCGGAAGGGCCTTCCGCCACAGATTCACCCTCGCTGACCTGCGGTGTTGCGGATGTGGCGGATGTTGCGGACTTCTGGGGGTCCGGGGGGCAGTAGCGGGCCCAGGCGTCGCTGAGGTCTTCCGCGTAGTAGCCCTTGGGGGTCGTTGCACCGACCCGGATTCCGCGGGGCTTGATGGGCCTGTTGTCGGGCCGCACGTACTGGCTGAGGAGCTTGGACAGGGCACGTGCGGTGAGCGGTTTGATGCCCTGTCCGTCCTCGCTCATGTCGGCCCATGGGGCGTCGTCCAGGTTGAGGAGGACTTCCAGGATGGCCGCGGTGGGCATCCGGTCCACGCCGCAGTACACCTTGTCGCGCAGGTCGGTCAGCAGGCGTACCCCGAGAGATGCCTGATCGCCCTCGGACGCGGCCTTGATGAGCGCCACGCAGGCCGCGCGGGCCCGCTCGGGCCAGTGCCCGCCGGCCGCGTCCGCGACTGCGAGCAGGGGCTCCCACACGTCCGCCGGCCGGTCCGTGACGCCC
This sequence comes from Streptomyces sp. NPDC048419, assembly GCF_043200415.1. NCBI lineage: Bacteria > Bacillati > Actinomycetota > Actinomycetes > Kitasatosporales > Streptomycetaceae > Streptomyces > Streptomyces sp. NPDC048419. The sequence goes on from NZ_JBICXT010000006.1 coordinate 209,831, forward strand.
TCGGGCATCTCCGGCCACGCTGCGGCGACCTGATCGTGCAGGGTGGCCGTCCACTCGGCGAGCCGGTCCCGCAACAGGTGGCCCTGCTTCTCGTGGATGCGCCGCCGGTAGGGCTCGCACTTTTCGTTGGGCGCCTTCTTCCGCATCCGGACGATGACCGAGCGGGTCAGGATCGTGTCGGGCAGCGAGCCGAGTCCGGCCATGGCGACCGCGCAGAATGACGGAAGGAACGCAGCCTTCTGGTCGGATCCCTCGCCGATGCAGCGCAGTGACTTGGCGCCGCGCCGGTATCCGGAGTTGAGGAACCCGCGGACTTCCTCGTTTCCGCCGGCCTTGGGCCCGAATACCGTGTCGATCTCGTCGAAGAGGAGGGTGGGGGTGCCCTCGTCTGCGGAGACGAGCCGGAACAGGGCGTTGGCGGAGGCGTTGACGGTGGTCGCAGCGCGCGGCGTGAGGGTCTCGATGATCTCCAGGGCTCGCGACTTTCCCGAGCCGGGTTCGGGGCTGAGGAACGCGATGCGGGCGGTGCCATCGAGCGCGTCCATCAGGTGCGCATGCGCGTCCCACAGGGTGACGGCGGTGTAGGCGTGTTCGGTGGGGAAGACGTTGAAGCGGCGGTGGAACGCTTCGACCTCATCGAGCAGGGCCGCGCCATCGATGGACGGCTCGGGCGTCGTGGTGCTGGTCATGCGGCGCTCCTCCTTTCCTGGGTGGTGCGGAGCGGGCAGACGTCGCGGTGCGTTGCGTGGTCGGCGATCAGTGCATGCACCTTGGGGTGGCCGACCGCGCTGCGGTTTCTGCCGCACAGGCAGGTCGATGTGGCGGTCGGGGTGGCGCCGCGCGGCGCGCAGATAGTGAGCCAGGCCACCGGGAACCGGCCGTCACCGGTAGGCGGGCCGGTGGGGTGCTGGTTGGGGGGAAGGGCTGAAAGGACGGCCTGGCGGCCGTCGTCCTTCGTGCCACGGCCGGTGTCCGCCTTGGCCGCTGACAGGCGCGGACGGAGCGGTGTGGGCGGGTGAGGCTTTTCAGGCGCGGGGCGGGGGTTCACGCGGCCTCCCGCGGCCGGCAGGTGCGAATCGACCAGTCCAGGGCGCTGCGGATGGTGGTGCCGCATTCGGTCGGGGACAGTCCGGCCGCCTCGCCCGCGCCCTGAAACGCCTCCTCGACCGCGTCCCGGGGGATCTCGCCCCAGGCGACGAACCGTCCCAGAGCGCGGGCGCCCGCCAACAGCCGGTTGTTCCGACCGCCTTCCGAGGAACCGCAGACGGCGGCCGTCTCACGTTCCAGCGCCACCGTGGCGCGGCGGGTGGCCTGTCCCGGGATCAGCAGCGGGGCGGGTGTCGCCTCGCGCGTGGGCGGGTTCTGGAGGTGGGACAGCAGCCAGGCGGGCAAGGCGGTCACGGGCGCTTCGTCGACCGCCTCGTAGACGCCCTGTGGGGTGGTGCTGCCCGCGGCGACGACATTGCCGCCCCACGCGCGGGTGTCGACGTAGGGGGCCACGGTGCCCGCGGTGTTGTGCAGGCGGACGTCCGGCGGGGCGGTGAAGTACAGGTGCATGCCGCCGGAGGGCGTCCGCACCGTGTACGTGGTCGGCCAGGGGTGGCCGGCGCGCTCGCAGAGCGCCATAAAGGACGTCGCGCCGCAAGGCGCGGCCGAACTGCCCTTCTGTTCTTGTCCTTTGGGCACATCCAGGTCGACGACGACCAGGCCCGAGGGCCCGGGGGCGTTGCCGACGTTGAACGCGCCCGCCGACCACGCGGCGCGGATGCGGTCGGGGTCGGTAGTGGCGCGCTGTTCCCACTTCACGTGCCCGCCGGCGCATTCACCGGTACGGGGGCAGGCCCGTTCGCCGTGCAGGACCGAGCCCTTGCCGCCGGGACGGAGCGGGTGGACGTACCAGCCGCGCGCGGCGGCTTGCAGCGCTGCGGACAGCAGCGCGGAGGGGTTGGGTTGGGGCATGCTGGAGGTTCCCCCGTTCTGTGGGCAGGACAAGGGAGCCGGGGCGGCCAGGGACTTTGGCGAGACGTGGCCGCCCCGGGCCGATCTAGAAGGGCGGCTCGTTGCCCGCCGCCGCGGGCTGGTTGTCCCCGGTGTTCCACGCGTCCCCCGACGCGCTGGCGCCGTTGCCGTTGCTGCTGGTGCGCTTGGCGTTGATCGTGACGGTGGTGAAGCGCAGGGAGGCGCCGATCTCGTCGACCTCGACGGCGAGCATGCTGCGGTTGTCGCCCTCCGGGGTCTGCCAGTCGTGCTGGCGGATGCGACCGGACAGCACGACCCGGGAGCCCTTGGCGAGGGATTCGGCGACGTGTTCGGCCAGCGCCCGCCAGGCGGCGCAGCGGAAGAACGTGGACGTGCCGTCCTTCCACTGGTTGGCCTCGCGGTCGAAGGTGCGCGGGGTGGAGGCGACGGTGAACTTGGCCAGGGCCTGGCCGGAGGCGGTGAACTTCAGTTCCGGATCGGCGGTCAGGTTGCCGATGATGGTGATCGGGGTCTCTCCGAACGACATGGTCACTCGCTTTCTGGTCGGGTCTATGCGTCGGGGTGGTCGGCGCAGTTGCAGTCCTGGGCCGGCCATTGGCAGTTGGGGCATCGGCCGGCGGCGATCAGAGCCGCGCGGCAGGCCTGTGTGCCGTCCTGCGAGGCCGCACCTTCCAGCCGCTGGGCGGCGGCGTGCAGCTTGGCGTCCAGCACGGCGGGCGGGTGGGTGGTGAAGGAGTGCAGGGCGACGGCGGCGGCGATGATGACGTCGCACAGTTCGCCGGCGACGTCCGCCGCGGTGTGGGTGGTGCCCTTGCGGGGGTTCTGGCCGGTGGCGCCGATGTAGGCGGCGGACGCCTCGCCCGCCTCCTCCACGACCTTGATCAGGCGCATCGCCGTTTCGTGCTCGCTCGTGCCGTTGGCCGCATTGAGGGCGGCGGTGATGCGGGCGGTGACCGGCCACAGGACGGCGCTCATACGGCGCCCTCCCGCACGATCTCCGCGTCGGCGGCCAGGTCGTCGACCTGCAACAGCAGGTTGCCGAGCTGGCGGCGGGTGATCTGCGGCTGTAGGTCGCCGGTAACCCGTCGTTGTCCCAGCACAGTTCGACGGTGACGATCTCGTCCGGGTCGATGTCCATCAGGGTTCCTTGCGTGCGTCGACATCGTGGGGTTCGGGCCGGTGATCGGCGGTGACGTACAGGCGGGTGCGCTTGCCGTCGCGGGTGGGGTACTGGCGGGCCGGACCGGCGTCGAACGCGGCGGCCAGCGTCTGGCTGACGCGGTCGGCGTCGTCCGGCTCGCAGATGATCCGGATCTCGAACACGGTGCTCCTTTCGCAGGTCAGCGCGTGGGGCTGGAGAGCCTGATGGTGATGCGACCAGCACCGCCGTGGCTGGTGTCAGGCTGCGCGCCCGGGATCGTGTGCGTGCTGCTTGGGCCGGACGTAGACGGTGCGGGCGTGGTGTGGCCCGGGTGCGGTTGCTGGGTTCCGTCCTGGTGGGTGCCGAGGTACAGGCCGATGAGTAATCCGGCGATGGCGAGGACCTTGTGTCGGTTGGCCTTCCACCAGGTCGGAGCCGGTACCTCGGTGAGTACGCCTATGACGGTCGGGGCTTTCGCCAAATCGGGTCTCCTTCGCGAGCGCGGCGGTGGGTGCGGCCGGACGGCCTGTTCAGTCCTCGTTCACCGCGCCGGAGCGTGTGGGGCGAGGACTGGACGGGGCGTCCGGAGGCGAGCACGACAAAGGGCCCGCACCCTCAGGGGACAGGGGTGCGGGCCCTTACTGGCGGGCGTGCGTCACAGGTCGGAGGGAAGTCTGTCTCCGGTCTGTGCGTCGTAGGCGATGCCGTCTGGAGACAGTCGGACGGTTCGGGAGGTGGCTCGGGAGCCTTCCTTCCAGGTGCGTCCGCCGACCGCTACGTGAACCGTTACGTCGGCGAGGGGATCGGTCACCGGCAGCAAGATCTTGGGGTCCTTGGGGAACCACCGGTCGTTTCCCAGAGTGCTCTGGGCGGTCTTGCCTGATGCGTCGATCCGCAGGTAGCGCGCGTTCCGGTCGAACAGCGAACTCAGGTCGAGTTCCACGTGGTCCCGGTCGGTGTTCCACTGCGCCACGATGGTGGTCTTGACCCCGTCGAGGGTGAGCGCCGCGCCTGAACGGCCCTTGTAGTTGGCGGCCTTGTGCTGGCGTTCCTGGGTGTGGTGTTCGTTCTGGGCGTTCGTCCACACGCAGGCAGCCGCGATGGACAGCGTCGCGATCGCGGCGACGTAGGGCCAGGTCCGCCGACGGGCCCGCGCGGGCTGTTCGTCGTCCAGTGGCGGTGCGGGGGTGGGGGGTTGGGGCACGCTGTGCCAGGCGGGGGACGTGCTGTCGGCGCTCTTTTCGAACCATTCGACGTCGTCGTTGCCCATGCGGGCGACGGTAGCGCGCAGTTGCGCTGCCTGTCCGGGGTCGCCGCGGAGATCCGCCACCTGCGCTCGGGTCTCCAACCAGGCAAGGGCCTGGGGGGAGTTGAGGCCGTGGGTGGTGATGTCTTCGCGTTCGTAGAGGGCGGCCAGGTCGGCGGCTTCGCTGCACCGGCCGTCCATCGCGGTCTGAATGACGCCCTCGTGCCGGTCAAGGTCGAAGTGCCCTTGCCCGCCGGTGACGTTGGGCGGCAGCGTTTCCCAGTCCCAGGTGTCGTCGGCCGTCGTGAACGGCGCGTACAGGTCGTCGCTCGGGTCGACGTCGACACAGGTGTCCCCGCTCGACTCCGTGGCTGGCTCACCGCGCGTGGTCGTGTCCTGTTCGACGGCCAGAGCCTGCTGTGCCAGGCGGCGGCGTGCCGAGGTGTCGGTGAGTGCGACCTCTTCCTCACTGAGGATGGTCTGGACGATGTCGACGTAGTCCGGGCCGACCTTCCACACGGCCTGTCCCGGATCGAGGGTGGGGATCTTCTCGACTGCCCAGGCAGGTAGTCCGAGCAGGGCGCCGACGCTGGCGGCCTCTTCCGGGTTCAGGCGTCCGACGTGCGCGATCTCGCACAGCCGGGCCAGATCCTTGGCCTTGCCCTCCCCGAGGTCGGACAGCGTGTGCATCAGCACGTCCAGCGACAGCCCGGCCTTGCGGCTGTTCTTCAGCAGCCGCTGGATCAGTTCGCTGGTGGCCGGGGACAGCAGGATCTGCCACGCCTCTTCCAGCACCAGGTGACGGTGTACGGCGGTCGACTGGCGCAGCCACACGTGCTCTGCCCAGCAGCTGACCGCGGCCATCAGCGAGGGGATCGCCGGGCTGTTGCGGTCCAGGTGGGAAAAGTCGAAGGACAGGATCGGCAAGTCCGTCTCGGGCAAGCTCGCCCCCTGGCCGTCGAACAGGCCACGCAACGAGCCTTCGGTGTAGCGGGAGAGGCCGATCGCGGCGCCCTCGCCCCACTCGGTCAGCTTGGCGGCCGGCCAGCGGCCGTCCTCCGGGCTGACCAGCGCGTCCACCAGGCCGTTGAGCGAGGTGGCCTTCGGATGGTTCAGAGCGTGCTGGAGCGCGTGGGTGGCCTGGTAGGTGAGCGCCCCGGGTTCGACCGCCAGGATCAGGGAGCGGACCAGCTGTTCCCGTACCTCGGGTGGGAACAGGGTGCTGACCGGGTTGAGGGTGAAGGTGCCGGCCTCGATGACCTGGCCTCCCAGGGAGCGGGCCAGTGGTGCCCATTCACCTGTGTTGTCCTCGCCGAAGGAGTCGATGACGACGGCCTGGTGGCCGTTCTCGAGGATCTCGCGGCGGATGCGCGTCTTCGCCGTGGTGCTCTTGCCGGACCCGAGCCCACCCAGCGCGAGGCTGTTGGTCGACGGCAGCAGCGCGGCCGAGGTCTGGACGGGAGAGAGGCGGAACTCTCGCCCGTCGAGCAGGGAGCGGCCGATCAGGATGCCGGGAAACGTCGTGTTGGAGGCGACCAGCGGTGCCGTGATCGCGGCGTGGGTGGTGGGCAAACGGATCACAGGATGGCCCCTTTCCTGGTGGAGGCTCCGTGCGGGGTGGTCATCACGTGCGCGCGGTGCTGCTGGCCGGGAAGCCAGTCCAGCCGGATGCGGCGCCGGTCGGCCATGAGAGAGGCCTGCCAGCGGGCTTCGGTGACGCTCCCGGGGCTGTCGCCGAACACGGTGAGGTAGGCGTCCAGGTCGACCAGGGTGGCGCCCTGGACGAGCGCGCCGTGCGTGGTGCCGCTGGCCATGTCGTGGGTGTCCTGCTTGACCTTGTCGTTGGTGAACGCCTCGGAGGCGGCGCGCTGCCATTTCGCGGACCGGCGGGACAGTCCTGCTGGCAGCGGCCGGTACAGCACGGCGAGGGACCGGTCCGTGCCCGGCCCGAGCAGCAGGTTCGGCATGAGGTCGCCGTCTGTCTCCTCCGGCCAGGCGGTGATCCGTGCGGTCGAGACGAACCGGCCGTCGGCCAACCCCGCCCAGGCGGAGCCTCGTTCGGTCACGGCGGGCGCCGCCTGCGGGGTGAGGCGGGTCAGTGCCCCAAGGCCGGCGAACTCGTGCTCCAGGCTGTCGATGATCCGCTCGGGGTGGCCGATCAGTCCTTTGGGGACGTGGACGGTGATCGTCTGGGTGTGGTCGGTGTAGTCGTCGGCGGTGGTGTGGTGGGTGACGTGGACTTGGACGCCCGCGGTGCGGGCCTGCCCGCCGGCGAAGGTCAGGGCGCGGGCGAACGCAGCGTGAAATGCGGCCCGGCGCTGCGGATCCTGCATAGTGCCGTGCCCCGGGTGCAGTGACCACGACGTGGTGGTGCCGGGGTGGGCAGTGATCGTGTCCGGGGCGCTGTGCTCGCGCAGATGGCGGTAGCCGATCGTTGCCCAGCGGGCGAGCGAGCGCGGTCCGGGGGCGAGGTTGAGTACGGCGGCCGTGGCGCCGACCGCGGCGAAGGTCCACGTCGGCGGTGGGGTGATGGCCGCCGACATCAGTGCGGCGCTCCCGAGCCCGGCGTTCACCTTGGTCAGCAGGGTTTCAGCGCGGCTGAGTCCGCGCTGCACAGCGGGGATGCGGTAGCCGGGGGTCAGGGAGTACACGGGAGCAACCTCCAGAAGGGTCTTAAGGGGTGAGCACACCCCGGCCCGGCGCCCCCACCCGCCACCGGATGACGGGGCGGGAGCGGACGCCGGGCCCGGACGGCTCTACGGGGTGGGCGGCCGGCCGGGGTCCGGCGGCGGAGTCGGCGCCGGACCCTGGGGGCTCGTCGCCGGAGCAGGGGCGGGGGCGCTGTCGGTCTGGGCTGTGGGGGCCGCGGCCTGCGGCTGGGGGTTGGTGCGGTACTGCTCGCGCACTTCCCGCAGCTGCTGACGACGGGTCGCGCTTTCGCTCTTGTCGCGCTGCTCCTTCGCGACGGCCGATGCGGTGGTCAGCCGCCCGGACCGGTCAGGCTTGTTCAGGCCGTAGGCGGCGAACAGCACGCCCCGATCCTGGGACATCGCACGCCCCGGGGTTTTCACCGTGCGCGGACCGCGCGGAGTGTTCTCCCTCTCGTAGAAGTCGGGGACACCGGCCCGCATCACGGCGTGAGCCAGCGGGCTGGCGGTCCTGCCTTCCACGTACGAGCGGGCCGCACGGGCCACCTTGGGCCCGAAGTACGGCACCCCGTGGAAGATCATGCGCAGCATCAGCGCGTCCGCGGCGACCAGCAGGACCGCGTCCACCACCAGCGAGCCCTGCGCCAATTTGACGAACGGCGAGACGAGCAGCAGGGCGAACGGGGCGAACATCAGGCCCAGCAGCCGCTGTGCCCACCGCTTGACCCCGCTCGTGTCGCCCCCGCGGGCCAGCGAGGCCAGCACCGGAGGGGCCATGCACACGAACGCGAGAATGCCGAGCTGGCGGGTCATGAACACCAGCGCCGCAAAGGCGAGGGCGACCACCAGAGCACTGAAGATGATCAGGATCGCGAGCGGGTTGCCCGAGTCTGCCCCGTGCTGCATGTCGTCGCTGATCGCGCCGAACAGGGTGGACTCGTTGCTGCTGAACGCGGCCGTGAACGCACTGCTCACGGCCTTGTTCAGCAGCATCACCGCGCCGGGGACCGAGGCCATGCCGGCGACGGCCACCAGGGTCCATCCGGTCGACGCGCCCATCTGCTTGAGGCGGGGTGCGCCCTGCCAGGCGGTCAGGGCACACACCACGACCACGCACACGAAGATGGCGACCGCCAGGTGCTGCCCGAGCCACAAAAACGGCTCGTACAGCCCACTGCCCGACTTCGCCGGCGCCCAGCTGTGCCCCGGCGCGATGAGCCCCTCGATCTTCCTGATCAGGCTTTCGGCGAGGGTGCGGACGTGCTCTGAGGCGCCCCCGGCACCGCCGGTGCCGGGGGGCCCGTTGGAGCTGGGGTCTCGCTCGCAGTACGCCTTGCCGGGCCCTTTGATGGCGTCGCACGGATCACTCATGCGGCATCAGCCCTTGGCCTGGGTGACGGTGGAGAACAGCGTGTCGCCGTACAGGGCGAGCACGACGGCGACGAACAGGGTGCCGATCGCCGTGCTGCCCTTGCGCAGTGCGCCCTTGGGGTCGCCGGACAGCTGCAGCAGCATGCGCAGCGCGATGACCGCGATGACGGCGGCGATGCCCTTGGTGACCAGGCCGCCGCCGGTCAGGCCGATGGTGTCGAAGAAGTCCTTGAACCCGCCGGACATGTCGACGGGCTTGGCGAGGATGGTGAGCTTGGACATGGGGTCAGATCTCCTTGTTCTGGCGGGAGGTGGGGCGGGCGACGGCGTACAGGTCGGGCATGGTGTCCATCGGGTCGAAGCGGACCTTGGTGCCGGGGCGGGGGGCGTCGAGAATCCAGCCGCCGCCGATGTAGAGGCCGACGTGATGGATGGACGCGGGACTTGAGCCGTAGAAGACGAGATCGCCGGGCCGGACGTCGCCGGGCTTGACCGGCTCCGATGCCGCGTACTGCTCGGCTGCCGTGCGGGGCAGGGAGATACCGGCCTTTGCGTAGGCGTAGAGCGTCAACCCGGAGCAGTCGAACCCGGAAGTGGATTTCCCGGAGCGGCCTTTCGGGGAGCAGCAAGTGCCTGTGCTCGGACCGCTGGAATTCCCGCCACCCCACGAATACGGCGCGCCCAGCATTTCCTTGGCTGCGCTGATCGCGGCTTCGGCCTGCGTGTTGGTTGCGGTCTTTCCGCTGGATGGCTGTTTGGCGAGTGCCTGGATGGATTTAACGTAGTTCTGTGTCTCCTTGTAGGGGGGCACGCCTCCGTATTTGCGGACGGCGCCGCTTCCGGCGTTATAGGCGGCGAGCATGTTGCTCTGCGGGTCGCCGGGAACGCCTTTCACGTCCTTGGCTATGCCACAGAGGTATTTGGCTGCCGAGGGGATCGCATCGGCGGGATTCCACACGTCACGCTTTCCGTCGCCGTTTCCGTCGATTCCCTGGCTCTCCCAGGTGGACGGCATGAACTGAGCGATGCCTTCCGCGCCAACCTGGGACCGGGCTTTCGGATTGAATCCGGATTCCTGCGTGAGAAGCGCGCCGAGGATGTTCGGGGTGACCTCGGCGCAGGTATGTCCCGCGTCCTCGATCAGGGATTTGTACTGGCTGGGCACGGCCAGGCTCAGTGCCGTCCCGACCGGGTCGTCGCCGGCGCCCTGGACGAGCGCAGACACGAGAACGGCGGCGGTCGCTGTCACGCCGAGCGTGACGGCTGTAGAGGCTCGCAACGGGCCTCCTCTCTCCTTCCGGGGGTTGTTGGTCGTTGTCGCTGGTCAGCACCGCCATCCGGGTCCGCCGGGAGTCCGCCAGCGGTCCGCCGTGCACCCGCCGGGAGGGCGGGCGCACGGCGGACGAGACACCCGCCACGGCGGACCGTCGGCGGGTGTCTGGCGGATGCTCCGGCGGGCCCGGGAGGGCGGTCACGCACCGGACATGGCGGCTGCCGTGAGGTCGGTCAGCCAGTAGCCGCGGGCGCCCTTGTCGTCTTTGCCCGGAGCAACTCCGAGCAGCTTCGACAATTGCTTTCCGCGCTCACCGGGCCGGTCGTCGGTGATCCCGAGGGCCGGGGCCAGGTCGGAGGTGAGCATGAACTCCGCACCGTTCCTCTTCAGCAGGTCGATGGCGTGCTTCAACGGAGAATCCGGGATCGCTGCTTCGCGCCGGGCGTGGACCTCATCGACCACACCCCAGATGAATTCATCCGCGAAATTGAAGCCCCGGAGCAGAGTGGAAGAGCCGTTCGCGAACAAAACGGCCTGACCCTTGATCTCCGGGTCGAGCAGTGCCGGGTGAATCGGGGCGACCGTATCGAAGTACGAATCCCCGAGGGCCACCTTCGCGCTGCCCTCCGATGCCACGTACAGGCACATCCGGTACAGGAACTGATCCCGCACCTTCACCGGAATGGCATCCTTGGCCGGACGCTGCGTCAGCATCACCGTGGAAATCCCCGATTCCAGGGACTTCGCCACGAGGGACCGGGACTTGTCAATTACCCGGCGGACCTGTTCCTTCGATTCCTTGGTGCCGTTGTCGGTGTAGAAGTCGGCGGCCTCATCGATGACGAAGAACACCGGCTTGAAGACCGGTGCAGGCTGCCGGTTACGGATGGCGTCCTGAAGTCGCGTGTACCGGTCGTCCACGCGGACCAGCAGCTCATCGAGCATGCACTCCAGGACGGCCGGGTCCTCGGACGCCTCGTAGCGCACGGCGAGCTTCTCGAACTTGGTCAGCCCGCACAGCTTGCCGTCGAGCAGATACAGGTCGAACTCGCCGTACGCGATCAGAAGGCAGGTGATGAGCCCGTTGACCAGCGTCGTCTTGCCCATCTGCGTCATGCCCGCCATCAGCAGCGACGCCTTGTCGAACGTCGGCACCCCGGCGAGCCGGCCGGTGACCTCGTGTCCGAGGGGAACCCCCGCGAACGCCTGGATCTCCTGCCGGGTCGGGGACGGGAACGGGCTGCTGAACGGAGGCTCGCTCAGCACCAGAAGACGCACCCGGCGCTCGGTCTTCCTGCTCGTCTCCAGCTTCAGGTGCAGGCGGGTGACGCCGAACATCGACGCGATCGGCCCGAGGCTTTTCGCGACGTCGTCGTGCGTGCGCCCTTTGGGCACCAGGAAGTCGTAGACGGTGCCGATGCCGGGCAGATCCTCGATCGTGACGTCACCAGCACGGACGTGTTCATCCTTGCTGATGGCCCCCACCCGGCTGAGCACCATGGACAGTTGCGGGTGCGGCTCATCCCCGTCCGGAGTCGCCTCGACAGCCGCCGAAGGTGCGCCTGTAGGCAGGGCGGCGACGGCCGGAACGGGGGCCTCCTGATGCAGGACGGCTGGTTGGGTCGCCGGGGCGGTCCCCGGTTGGCGTGCCCACAGGCGCGGGAGGCCCCAACGGATCCTCCACGCCAGGTAGCCGAGCGCGATCAGCGTCCCGGCAGTGAACAGGACGGTAGCGGGCCAGGACAGGCCCAACTTGTCCTTGATGGCGGCCAGGACACCGAAGACGATCGCGAGACCGCCGATGGCGCCGGCGGCCTGCCCGTAGGTGTCCTCGCCCTTGGCTTGCTGTTGCTTCCTTGCCACGCTTCTCCGTTCTGTGCGTTCACGTATCGATGGCCTTTGTGTGCTGCGCGCCGGGTCTGCGCGCCGGGTCTGCGAAAGGGCCGCTCACCGGGGCTCACCGGGTCTGCTTCACTGGTGCGGTCGACTGCTTTCCGGCAGTCGCGACGAAGGCCAGCCCAATTCCCGTGGGCTGGCCCTCATTGGTGTGTGCCGGACGCCGGTTCAGAACGTTCCGTCCTCCGCGTCGATGAGGGCGGCGTATGCCTTGCGCACCCGCTCCTCCTTGGCGGAGAAGCCCGCCGCGCGGTAGGCCGTGAGGGCCTTGCGGTAGGACAGCGGGGGGTTTTCCGAGTGGCGCAGCCACCGCAGCACGACGGTGAGCTGATCGTCGGTCAGCGGCTGGCCCGGCTCGGGGGTTTCGACGCCGGCCACGGCCGCCACCTGAGCAAGTGCGTCCCAGTCCAGCGGGGTGTGTCCCTCGCTCTTGGAGGCGGCGATTTCCCCGATCGGGGACACGGGGTTGACCTGCGGGGACACGGGGGACACGCCCGGGGACACATCGTCCTGTGTCCATGTGCCCAGCACCCGGGCCAGGTCCTCATCGGAGAAAAGGGCGGGAACCTCCTGCGGGACGTCGGCTGCCGGGTGGTCGGCGGTGAGCTTCGTCAGCTCCTCGGCTGCCTCGTGGCGCACCTTGTGTGCCTGGCCGCGGGCCTTGTGCTCCTCGCGTTCCAGGTGGGCGGCAGTGGTGTGCCGGTCGGCCTTGGCCCGGGTGACCGCGCGGCCGATCGCCATCTGATCCCGGGTGGCGCTGCGCACCGCGTCGATCTGCTGCTGAGCCTGGGGGGAGATGCGAGTGGTGTCCCGCTCCACGGCCATGATGAGCGTGGCCTTGGCGGCGGCCGGGACCACTGCGCCGATGACCGAGACGACCGCCGTGGCGTAGAGCAGGCCGTGCGTGAACAGGACGCCGACCGAGGTGATCAGGAACAGCCAGCCGAGGGCGGCGGGCAGCTTGCCGGACGATCCCTGCCGGCGGTGTGCGGTCTCCATGGCCAGGGCGTACAGCCAGACCGCGTCGTAGATCCCGGCCACGGTGTAGGCGAGGGGGGCGGGGGCCTGGTGGGCGAGGATCTCCCCCACCGCGTAGACGGTCCAGCCCAGTGACAGGCCGGTCAGGGCGACCGGCAGACTCCAGTGCACCGCCTTGCGGGCGGTGTGCTTCCACTCCCTGTTCATGTGATCACTTCCTTTCGTATTGGTCGGGGTAGGCGCACAGCACGCACATGCCGAGCGAGGTCGGCAGGCAGTAGCTGTAGGTGACACCGCACTTGGGGCAGGTGCACCGGGCGTGCATGGCCAGGGCGAGCGCGCCCCACTTGCGCGAGGTCATCGGTCACACGGGCTTGGCCAGGTCCTCGCGGTAGAGGTAGGCGACCTGGTAGCCGGACTTGCGGCCGCAGTGGTGGCGCAGCACCTGTGCGGCGACGGGCTGACCGCCGGGACGTAGTCCGCGTTCGCGTAGCTGGCGGCGGGTGGCGTAGCCGTCCGGGGCGAACTGCCATGGGAAGGTCGGCACTCCGAACCGGGTGCCGGACGGGTCGAAGCATTTGGTGTAGGCGGCCATCAGGCCGCCACCCCCACCACGGGTGCATCGGTGCGGGCGCCGGTGCGGCCGGCGCGGCGTCCGGTGACGGTGGCGAACAGCCGGCCCAGCCCTGCGCGGCGGGTTCCGGCGCGGGCCTGCTTGGCCGCGTACATCGCCTCATCCGCCCTGCGCAGCAGCCCGGACAGGTCATCGGCGGGGAAGTCGGCGGCGCGCACCCAGCCCAGTGAGACCGTGGTGCGCACGGCCGGGTCCTGGCCGTTGACGGGGCGGGCGAGCACGCCGTGCAGCACGGTGAGCAGGTCGGCGGCGGTGCCGTGGTCATCGATGAGGACCGCGGCGAACTCATCGCCCCCGAGCCTTCCGGCCACGCCGGTGCGGCCGACGTGGTGGGCGAGCCGTTCGGCGGTCGCCTTGAGCAGAGCGTCCCCGGCCGGGTGCCCGTGGGTGTCGTTGATGTGCTTGAAGTCGTCGACGTCCGCGAGGATCACGACCGCGCGCGGGTCTTTGAGCAGGTCTGTGGCGCGGCGGGTGAAGCCGTCGCGGGTGCGTAAGCCGGTGAGCGGGTCGCGCCGGGCGGTGTTGAGGCAGCGGCGCAGCCACCACACGTGCAGCGTCCACCCGGCGGCCAGCGGCAGCGCCGAGAGCAGGAGTGTGGCCAGGGTGTTCACGCGGCCGCTCCTTCCGCCGAGGACGGCGCCGGGGTATGGACGTCCGGGTAGGCGACCAACTCCAGCTCGGCGCCTGCGTATTGGACCTCGGCGCGCAGAACGCGCGTGTGGCCCCCGGCCTGCGTGCCGTGCCGCACCGCGTCCGGGGCAATCCCCAACGTCTCGCGCCACACCTCGAACGCCGCCAGGCCCCCGCGGTGGAAGCTCAGCCGCAGGTTGCTCGGGTAGATCTGGGTCACGTCCGCATCGGGCGCCGGCAGGTGACCGAGGTCCGCGGCCAGCAGGCGCAGCGCCCGCAGCGGCACGGCCAGGTCGTCCAGCGTCAGGTCCTCACTCATGCGGCCCTACCTTCTTGAGTGCGTCCTACGAGTTCGCGACTCTGGGACAGCGCGGGTGGGGCAGGGATGGCTTTCATGCTGGCTGCCCTTGATGGCTCAGGCCGCTGATCCCCCTGCCCCGCCACTTCTTCCGGACTGCTGATTAGGCTCTGCGGACCATCGCTTGGTAGGGCGAGGACAGGCGGAAGGAGGTGCGCCGCACGCCGTCCAGTCAGGGGAGGAGCACCGTGAGCAGCACCGCCGGATACGACATCGCCAAGGAGTTCCACTGGCTCGCGGCCCTCGATGACCGGGGCCGTCCACTGCTCAGCCACCGGGTCGACAACACGCCCGAGGCCATCGAGCACTCGATCAGCGAACTGCACATCATCGAGGCCGAACACGGCCCCGTGACGATCGGTCTGGACATCCTCGGCGGCATCGCCGGCCTGCTTGCCGCCATGCTGCTGGCCGAGGGCTTCACCTGCGTCCACGTGCCCGGCCTCGCGGTCAACCGGGCCCGCCGCGCCACCCGTGGCGGCGAGAACAAGTCCGACCCCCGCGACGCCAAAGTCATCGCCGAACAGGTCATGCTCCGCGACGATTTGCGCATCGTCGAACTGCCCGAAGAAACCGCGGTGGAGCTGCGGCTGCTGGTCGCCCACCGCACCACGCTGGTCAAGGACGCCACCGCCCGCACCGCCCGGCTGCGCGACCTGCTCACCGGTATCCACCCCGGCCTGGAACGCGCCGTCGACCACTCGAAAGTCCGGCCTGATCCTGCTCGGCCACTACGTCACCCCGGCCGAGATCCGCCGCGCCGGGACCGCACGCATCGCCGACTACCTGCGCCGACGCGGAGTCAGCCAGCCCATGGCGCAGACCCTGGCCGAGGCCGCGCACACGACGGCCGCCGCCCAGCGCACCACCGTGGTGGGCGAGCGGCGCACCGCGATGCTCATCCGTGAACTGGCCGCCGAACTCCTCGCCGGCAAGGACCGGTTGAAGAGCATCGAAACCGAAATCGCCGGCCTGGTCGACGCCCACCCTGACGGCGCCCTCATCCAGAGCCTGCCGGGGATGGGGGCCGCGCTGAGTGCCGAGTTCCTCGCCGCCGTCGGCAGCATCCGTCGCTTCACCGGCGGCGATGCGCTGGCCGCTGCGGCGGGCCTGGCCCCGGTCCTGTCCCAGTCCGGCAAAGTGCGCTACTCGCGCAGCGCCACCGGCGGTGACAAGGCCCTCAAACGGGTCTTCTACCAAGCGGCGTTCTGCTCGATCCAGCGCGACCCCGCCTCGCGGACCTTCTACGACCGCAAGCGCGCCGAGGGCAAGCGACACCACCAAGCCCTCATCGCCCTGGCCCGCCGCAAGGTGAACGTCCTCTACGCGATCCTGCGCGACCGCCAGCCCTACCAGGCCCGGCCGCCTCTTCGTCTCGTGGCTTGACAACGGCATTAGGCAGCGGCCCCCCGGCGGGCGGTGCGGCGGCGGGCGGGGCGGGCCAGCGGGATGACGTTGAACAGGTCCGTGTGGTCGTCGACGACCCGCGCGGCCAGGCGGATCAGGGCGTCCGTCAGGTCCCGGTAGTCGGGGTCGGCGAGGATGTCACGGGCCGCATCCAACCGGGCCGCGCGCTCTTCGTCGCTCTCGCCGTCGACGCCAAGCCAGAGTTCGGGCGGGGTGCCGAGGGCGAGTTCGGCAAAGTCCTGTGGGGTGTCGGCCCGGTGACCGCTGACGTAATTGAGCATGGGAGCTCCCATGTCGAAGGGGCGGGATAAGCCGGACGCCGCGCGAGAGCGCCCACCCGAGGGCGGCGGCCAGTCCGGGAAGTGCGGCCGGCGCCGCGCGAGGCGACGGGCCGAAGCGCCCCGACCGGGAGTCGAACCCGGCCGGGGCCATCGAGCGGTTGGGGTGTCAGTACGGGTGCGGACCGCGCGGACGCGGCGGCAGCGGGTCCTTCGTCTTCTCGTGCTCACTGCCGGCCATCAACGGCCGCCCCGGGCACGGGCGTTGTCCTCGCTGCGCTTGTTCGCCTCCGACGCCTTCCGGGCCAGTTCCGCCCGTTCCGCGTCTGTCAGACTGGTGAACACAGGTGCCTCCACATCAGGTGCCTGGCCGCGGTCCCTCGGGTCGCACCCCGGGGGACCGCTTAGGGCCGGACTTTCCGGCTCCCCCCGCCCCGCCCGTACAGCCGGCACACCAGGTGCGGGCCGGAGGGCGAGGAGAGGCAACCGGCCGCAGCGCAAGCAGCTGCGAAGCCAGGAAGAGGCGGACCGGGAAATCGTTCAGGCGCCGCCGGCCGGTCCACACAGCAGCGCCCAGGTATGTCGTCGGCCCACGCCGACCTTCCGCAGATAGCAGGAACACGGCTTCACCAGCGCTCCGTTGCCACGGAGTGCCGGTCCCGAGCCGGACAGTCGGGTGCGTCATCGTCACTGCTCTGACGCCAGCAGGCGGCCTGCACGAAGTCGGTGCAGGTTGGCGTGCCGCCGACGACATCACCCGGTCGCCGCGGGGGCGGTCTCACTCTTGCCGCCACGTGCGTTGGGGCCCCGCTGTACCTCCCCACACCCGGGATCGGGTGGCGCCGGCCAGGCGCGTAGGGGGAGAACGACGTTCAGCACGGCGGTTTGCCCCCGGGCCCTCGCCCTAGGCACCTGCCGTGACCGCCGCTCTCGCGTCAGCCCCGCACGATCTCTGTTCAGTTCTCAAGGAGCGCCGATCGGGCCCTGGGCGATGTCTCACCCTGGTTCAACCTCATGCACTAGGTTGCACATAGTGCATGAGGTTGTCAACGGCTGCTGGTCCCTCGGCTTCTCGTGTGCTGCACTAGCTGTAGTTAGTGCAGCAGGTACAAGCGGAAAGGTGCTGGTATGGCGTATTTGCAGGAGGGGCCGGCGTACAAGCGGCTTGCTGACGACCTGCGTTCGCAGATCGCGAGTGGAAAGCTAGGGGTCGGAACGGCACTGCCCTCTGCGTCGCAGCTCGTCAAGGCTCACGGCGTCTCCACCACTGTCGTCCGGGACGCCATCAGGATCCTCAGAGAAGAGGGGCTCGTGTACGGGCAGCCGGGCAAGGCTGTCTTTGTCCGTGCCACGCCTGAGGAGTCGGTCTCCGAGCGTCTGACCCTTGATGAGCTGACGGAGGGCTTCCAGCAAATCCAGGAACAGCTCGAAGGGTTCGAGCCGGGCAATGGTCGCGATGCTGTTGAGGAGTTGCGAGCCGAGATCGCTGATCTTCGTCGATCGGTTGCCGTTCTTCAGGCACAGTTGATCGAACTGTATGGGCGCGTTGGCCAGCCGTATCCGCGTGACAAGGCGCCCTTGAAGAGCGAAGACGGATCGGGACACCTCCGTAGGGCGGCCGGCGACTAGACCATGGTTGAGGGGGATGAAGTGAATACGGGCAGCTCGGGCAAGATTGTGTCACTGCACGACAGGGCCTCATATCGGCCGGATCTTGGGGAGTTGGCGCGCAATCAGCTGGCTGCCGCTCGCAACGCTCAGGGGCTCAGCCGCACTGAGTTCGCAGAGCTGTTGTCGAGCATGCTCGACTGGAGTGTGAGCCCCGAGGCCCTTGAGTCATGGGAGACAACGGCCACCCCGCCTGGTGATGTTTTGGTTGCTGCGGAATTGATGGTGCGGCGGGCCGCTCCCGGGCTTGTCGACGGCGAACCGCGCGATGCCTTGACGCAGATAGTCGGCGACCAGTTTGCGGACCTGGCAGGCGTCTACGCCAGCCGTTCAGAGTTTCAGGCGAAGGTGTCTGCTTCAGATCTCTTCGATGAGGCCAAGGACATCCGCATTGCGGGCCTCTCGCTGAACCTCCTCTGCCAGTCCTACTCCGAGGCCAAACTCACGCAGCTCGTCGAGAACGGTACGACTCTCACTGCGCTGTTCCTCAAGCCGTACGGCCACTTCGTCAAGGAGCGGGAGAAGGAAGAGGGCTACCCCGAGGGGCGTCTATCCGCCCTTACGGCGCTCAACATCACCATCCTGCAAGAGCGGGTCGCTGACCGGCTCGGTCCCGAGGCAGCCGGCCGCATCAAGGTTGGGGTCTACGACGAACCCATCCGGTTCAACATCACCCTGATCGATGGTCAACTGTGCGTTGCTCAGCCCTACCTGCCGCAGACTCGTGGTGTCGACTCGCCTACGTTCCTGATCCGCAAGCGTCGGTTGGCAGGCGGGCTGTACCCGACTTTTGAGCAGATCTTCAACCTCCTGTGGGAGAGGCGGGAACTGAATGACTGACCTGGCGCCACTGTTGCAGATCGCCGACGCGGCCCTAGACCAGGCGTCCTCACTGGTTACCGAGATGGCGGTGGGCGTGGTCCGCTCCAAGGGCGATCGGGACATGGTCTCTGACATCGACCTAGGGGTTGAGGAGCGAGTGCGCGACTTTCTGCGTAAGGAGACCCCGGAAATCGGTTTCCTCGGAGAGGAGAGCGGCGGTGCGGGGGTCGATGGCCCGCTCACCTGGGCTCTCGATCCCGTCGACGGAACGGCAAATCTCGTCAACGGGCTTCCCCTGTGTGCGGTTTCCTTGGGCCTCGTTGAGGACAACCGCTCGGTCCTCGGAGCGATCGATCTCCCGTTCATGCGACACCGTTTTCGGGCTGCCGAAGGCCGCGGCGCCTACGCGGACGACACACCGATCGGGCCGAGCCGGACGACGGCGCTGGATGAGGCCGTCGTCGCGATCGGCGACTACGCCGTAGGCGCCCGAGCCCAGGAGCGTAACGTCCGCCGTCTCGCCCTGACGCGCATGCTTGCTGAACAGGCCTTGCGCGTACGTATGTTGGGCTCAGCCGCTATCGACCTTGCTTGGGTCGCTTCCGGCAAGCTCGACGGCAGCATCGCACTGAGCAACCATCCCTGGGATATGGCTGCCGGAGTCGCGATCGCTAGGGAGGCCGGCGCCGTTGTAATGGACTTGGACGGCTCGCCGCACAGCTTGCGGTCGACTGCCACCATTGCTGTGGCGCCGGGACTGCGCGTCACCATGCTGAAAATGCTTGACAGGCTGTAGGCACAGCTGAACATGGAGCAGGCGGTGAAGCGGGCCGTACGGCATGCGGAGCCGCAGGGCTGACGGCGCTACGTTTCATCCGGCCAGATGGCCAGGGTGCGGGCTTCGTCCTCGTCGACCAGGGTGAGGCGGGCGCCGGGGATTGTGCCGTACTCGCCGATCCAGCGGACGAACTTGGCGCGGGCGACTTTTTCGTCCGACCACCAGCCGTGGGCTACCGGGCGGTCGACGGCGATCAGGGTGAGGTGGTAGCGCTCAGGGGCGCTCACGGCGTTCCCTCGCCCGGTGGGCCGTCAGTTTCAACTCGCCGTTGCTGATGGAGCGCACGGTGAGGTGAGTCCGACCTTGTCGGCTGCCTCCTGTAGTTCGTTGAGGATGCCTTTCCAGGTGGTCGGCAGGTGGGGCTGCGGTGGATGGGTGATGAGGGCGTGCTCGAAGCAGAGATCTACCCAGCGCGGTCCGTGTTCGGGGTCGTCGTGCATGCGGGCGCTGGAGCTCTTCCTCTCGCACAACAGCGAGCAGGGCAGCATGCGGTGGATGCGGTCGAAGCGTTCGCGGTCGGTCGGCTCGGTCGGCGCAGGGTCCAGCGCGGACAGGTCGACGCGCCGCTGTCGCAGCAGCTCGCCCAGGTCCATGTGGTCGCGCACGGGGCCTCCTCGATGTTCAGGTGGCAGCCTACTGTCTAGAATCGAACATGTGAACGATCCTGGCCCGTCCAGACTCGCCCTGCTCCGCTTCCTGGAGCGCGTGCAGGAACGGGACCTGGCCCGCACCCGCCGCTGGATCGCCGACGAAGAGCGCCGCGAGGCCGAACGGCGGCGCGGCCTGAAAGCCCGCCCGTCGGCGCCGCAGTGGCTGATCGATGTGGGGCTCAACCCGAAGGCCCCGCCGCTGTTCGTGCACGTGGGGGACTGCTGGATGGCGGGCAAACGCAACCGTGCCGTCAGCCGGGAGCAGGCCCGGCGGGCGCTCGCCGACGGCGTGAAGGCCTGCCGGCAGTGCCAGCCCGATACGGCCCTGGGCATGCTGGACTAGGCGCTCCGCGGCCGGCGCCCCGACGTCTTCTTCGCGGCGGCCTTCTTGGTGGTCTTCTGCGCGGTCGCCTTCTTGGCCGTTTGCTTCTTTGCCGTCGTCTTCTTGGCGGCGCTCTTCTTCTTCGGCAGCTCGTGCACCTCAGCATGGCCCTCGCCGCGGGAGGCCTGCGCCTTGGTCACGGACTCCTTCAGGGCGGCCATCAGGTCGAGCACCTTGCGGCCCGTCTCGGCAGGGCCGTCCGGGGCGAGGGCAGGACGGGCGTCGAGGTCACCGCGGCTCGCCGGGGGCGTCGGGAGCGGTGTCGGGAATCCTGGTCGCGCAGCCGAAGCAGAAGGACACCGGGTCGGGCCCGCTGGCGCTCCGGATGCCGTCCACGAGAAGTTCTCGCTGGCACCGGGGGCAGGCGCGGACCCGGACGCCGTCGTTGTGGAGGCTTTGGAGCAGGTACTCGACGATGAGGTACTTGGTCGCCTCATTGGTGTTGCAGAAGAGGCACCGGTTCCGCTCACCGTCGGCGATCATGGCGAGCTGTCCGCAGCTGTAGCAGGCAACCGTGCGTTCCTCGTGACCGGTCAGGTCGGGTTGCAGTCGCCGCATCCGCTCCGTGACGAAGGCGTGGATGGAGCTGAGCCCGTCGCGGATCCGGCCCACGTCCGACGCGATGGCCGCCACCTCCGCCAGCGAGAAACCGGGAAGCAGGACGTCGTCGAGGAAGCGGACCAGGAAGTCGAGCACCCGGCCGGCGCGGGCTTCGACCGCGCGGGCGTCGTGGGACAGGCCGAAGTGCTGCAGGGCGTTGCGGTCCCGAGCGAGGTCCTTGAGCGCGGAATCCGCCTGGTCTGTGATGGAGACGTCGGCGATGTTGCGCAGTCTCGTCACGGCCTCGGTGGTGGTACAGCTCTTGAAGTCGCCGGAGCGGAAGCGGCGTTCAGTGGCCTTGCCAGGGTCGTCGAAGACCAGGCTCCAGTGTTCGCGCACGAGCCGCGCCTTGAGTAGTACCTCTGTGGCGGCCTGCAGGTGGAGCACCGCGTACTTGATGTCCCGGGGACCGACCTCGGCGGCGGTCAGGTGGTGCACGACGCTGACGAGGTAGTCGACGCCGTTGGGGACGGGAGGGAAGTCGAGCCGATGGGGATCGACCTCTCCTGCCGCGCGCACCGTCTCGATCACCCCTGATTCGTCCGTCGGGGCGGGGTCCTGGTCCGGCATCGGCATACGCACAGGATAATTTTCAGTATCCTGTATCTTCCTCCCCCGGGCGTAAGCCCCGGAGAGGATGTGGGCACGTCGTGTGATCTTGGGGCGTGTGGGTGGGGATACGTAGGAGTGGGTGTTCCCACCCGGAAGTATCGGCCTGTAGGCGAAGCGCGTCGCAGGGGTCGGCGAGCCACCCGAGCCCACCGCGGGAGAACGCCGCCGTCGAGGCCGCAGTGAAGAACAAGCTGATCGAGAAGGCGGCCGAGAACATCCCGACCCGGGGCGTGCAGGAGTCCGCCGACCGGTCCTACTCCTCCCGCGAGATCCGCGAATACCTGCGACGGAAGCAGATCCCGCACACCATCCCGGAGAAGCGGGACCAGAGGCGACACCGCCTCCGCCGGGGTTCGTCCGGAGGCCGTGCGCCCGTCTTCGACCGCGAGAAATACAAGGCCAGACACAAGGTTGAGAACCGGATCGGCTTGTTGAAGCAGGCCCGGGGCATCGCGACGCGCTACGACAAGCTCGCCGTCCACTACGAAGCCACCGTCCAACTCGCCCTGATACGGCAAGCATTGTGACCACATCTCAAACACGCCTTAGTGGAGGAAGGCTGCTTCCCTCCAAAGCGTCCCCCGAGAGGGCCAATCGGAGCGGAAACCGCGGGCGGCAAGAGTGAGTGGAGTCCGCTGCACAGCGTTCCTTGATAAGGGCGAAGGTGCGGGCGAGGCGGGAGGCGCGTAACGTTGGGGAGATCGAAAAATTACGCCGCCCTTCTCGCCCGGTTGGCAGCGGCCGTCGCGTCGTCGGTGGGCCTGCGTGGCCGTACAGTGGTGCGTTTCCCCTTTGGGCCCGGAGGCGGGACGGACGGTTAGGTGGTGCGCCGGCCACAATGTGACAGGTGTCCGGCCGCCGGAACGGACCCTAGCCATGAAATTTTCTATTTTCCGGCGCGGGACATCGCGCCGCTCCCATCGGCGACTTCTTGCCTCCTTCGGTGTCCTTGCCCTGGTGGGCGCGTTCACCGTCCCTGTCGCCACCAGTGCTAATGCCGTCGCGCCGCCAGTCCCCGCGCAGGCCACCGTTTCCATCGACACTAGCTCGCCATGGATCGTGGGACAGGAGGTATCGATCGCTTTCACCGTCACCGGGAATATGGGCACTCCGCCCACCGGTAGCGTAACCTGGTCCGTCAAGACGACTCCGTGCCATCACGGCCACGATTGTGACAGCGACCCAATTACCACTCCGCTGACGACCGTGAGCGGAAGTTTTACTCGGGCCACTGTCAGCTACACCCCGCAGAGTCCCGGCACTTCGGAAATCGACGCGACCTACAACCCAGATTCGACGTCGGTTTATCCCGAGACCACCGCCGAGCCGTTCAGCGTTACCACCCAGGCACTGACGTGTGACAATGCCGCGTCACTGCAGACGGCGCCCGCTGGATACACCCTTGTGCGAGGCACTAGTGGCAACAACGTGCTGAACGGCACAGACGGTAACGACATCATTCTCGGAAACGGCGGCAACGACGCGGTGAACGGAATGGGTGGCGACGACCTGGTGTGCACGGGTGACGGTAACGACGTCATTATCACCGGCAACGGCAACGACCAGATCAACGCCGGTGACGGCAACAACTTCATCCGCGCAGGCGACGGCGACAACAATGTGAACAGCGGCCGTGGTAACGACGTCATCACCACCGGCAGCGGGAACGACACCGTCAGCGCAGGAAACGGCAACAACGCCATCAACGTTGCCGCCGGTGACGACCACGTCACCGCCGGGACGGGCAACGACGTCGTGAACGCAGGTGCAGGCGACGACACCGTCGACGCCGGCGCAGGCCACAACATCGTCATCGGCGCCGAACACTGACCGCCTCGCCTAGCCCGTTGAACCCGCGCAGCGCTGACTCACCCAAGCAGCCGAAGAACGTGCATGTAGCAGGCGGTCCCGCCTGCTGGACGGGCCCCCTGAGCGCGGTCGTCCCCCTCTAGGGCCGCTACTCTGCAGGGCGCGGCCTCTGCACCCCTTTTTCACACGGATCGCGGCCTCCTCTTTCCACCGCTGTGGATAGAGGGGGCCGCAGCATCGGTTGTGGAGATGCCGGGGTCTACCGGGCGTTGGGCCGCTCCGGCGGCACGGTCCGTCCTGAATACTGCGCCGGTGAGGACGAGGGGTCGCACTCCGCAGTCCTGGGCCATGTGTGGGCCATGCACCCCCTTGTGGGAGCCCATACTGCCTCCGACCAGCACGTTAGTGCCGCATGCTTGACAGTCTTGAAAACCGTCGTGGCAGCGATGTCACCGTGGGTTCAAATCCCACCGCCTCCGCCCACGTCACAGACGTAGCAGGTCAGAAGGGGTGCCACTCTCCGGAGGGGCACCCCTGACCGTTTCTCGGGCAGCTGGGGTCAGGTCAGGCCGCCGCGTTCGCAGACGAGGCGGGCGACCTCGCGGAGCTTGACGTTGTTCTCCTGGGAGTAGCGGCGCAGGACGTCGAAGGCCTGGTCCTCGGAGAGCCGGTGGCTGCCCATGATGATGCCCATGGCCTCGCCGATGGTGTGGCGGGTGGAGAGGGCCTCTTCCAGCTGGGAGTGCGTGCGGGCGCTGGAGAAGGACACCGCGGCGTGCGAGGCGAGCAGCCAGCCCGCCAGTTCACTGGCGTCGGTGAAGGCGCCGGGCCTGCGGGAGTAGATGTTCAGCGCGCCGAGCTCTTCGTCGTCGGTGTAGAGCAGGAAGCCCATCATGCTGCCGATGCCGAGCCCGTGTGCCTGGGGGGCGAATTCGGGCCAGCGCGGCTGTTCCTGGGTGAAGTCCGGGATCCGGTACACCCGCTCGCCGTCCTTGGTGCGGGCGGCGTTGAAGCACGGGCCCTCGCCCAGCCGCTCCTGGAGCAGGTCGCTGTCGGTGACCAGCTGTTCCGTGGGTGCCAGCGTGAGCACCCGCGTGCCGCGCAGGACGAGGATGCCGGCGGCGTCGCAGCCCTCCACCAGCTCGACGGCCGAGGTGGTGACCCGTTCCAGCGTGGCGTCGACGGACGTCTGCGCCAGCAGGCCCCGGGCCATCGACGCCATCTGCTGCGCGAACCGAGCCCAGTCCATCGTGTCCTCACCTTCCTGCCGGTTTCGACGGAGCCGTACGTTCAGCATTTCACGCGCGCCCCACGGAGCGCGGCGGTCCCTGTGTCTCGAGGCGGGCGACCTGGTCGGCGGCGGTCCCGGCGCGGCGGCGGGCCTCCCGGACGCGCCGGTCGGCGTCGCGGGCCTGCTCGCGCGCCTTTCGCGCGGCCGCCTCGGCCTGATGCTGCTCCTTGTCGAGCCGGCTCAGCTCGTCGGTCACCTCCCTGACGTGCTGTTCGAGCGTCTTCGCCCGTTCCTTTGCGCCGTCCGCGTTCCGGCCGGCCTCCGTGGCCTCCTTCTGGCGGGCCGTGAGCTCCCGTTCGGCGTTCTCGGCCTTCTGCCGGGCCTGATCGAGCCGGCGTCGGCGTTCGGCGGCGGCCTTGTTGTCTTCGCCGTTGTTGTTGCCGCGTCGGGCGGGCCGGGTCTCCTTCCGCCTCCGCTCCGTTCCCGCGGGCCGCGGGCGGGCACCGTCCGCGGCGGCCGGGAACCCCGTGACCTGGCCGAAGGCCTTGACCAGGCGCCCGGTGGCCCACTCCTCGGCGGCGTCGGGGTCGGCGAGCACGGCGTGCAGGATGGTCTCGACCTCGCGCTGGGCGCTCTCGCCGATCGGGTGTCCGGCCCGTTCCGCCAGCTGCCGCGCCTGCCGGGACAGCGCGTCGATCACGACGTGCTGCTGCCGGCTGAGGTCGCGCAGCTGCGCCCCGTCCAGGTCGCGGTGCGCCTGGCGCAGCCCTTCGCCGAGCCGCAGCAGCGCCTCGGTCTCCTCGGGCTGCTCACGGACCAGCAGGTTGCTCGCCCAGGCCGCCAGACCGGGCCGGCGCAGCTTGCCGATCTGCCCGGCGAGCGCGCGGTCGCCGGCCCTGCGGGCCTCGGCCGCCCGCGCGTCACGAGCGGAGGTGAAGTCCTCCGGCCGCAGTCCGTACAGCTCGTCCGCGACTGTTTCCAGGTCCACCGCGTCCCTTCGCGATCGCCGCCACGGTGCGGCGTCTCTCCGCGATCGCCGCCACGGTGTGCCGCGTCCCTTCGCGATGGGCGCCACGGTGCGGCGTTTCCCCGTGATGGGCGCCACGGTGCCGCGTCCCTTCGCGATCGCCGCCACGGTGTGCCGCGTCCCTTCGCGATCGGCGCCACGGTGCGGCGTTTCCACGCGATGGGCGCCACAGCGCCGGGTCTCTTGGCGATGGGCGCCACGGTGCGGCGTCTCTCCGCGATCGGCGCCACGGTGTGCCGGGTACCTTCGCGATCGACGTCACCGAGGCGGGTTCCACGCCCTTCGCTCCCCATGCTGCCGTCTGTCCCGGACCTGGGCACCTCGGGACGCGGCTCCCAGGGCCAGCTCGGCACCCGGCCTCCGGACCAGCTCGGACCAGCCCGGGACCCGGCCCCCCGGACCAGTTCGGCCCCCGGGCCCCGGACCCGCCCGGCCCGGCCCCCGACCCACCCGGGACCCGGCCCCCGGATCAGCCCAGTCGGATCTCCGGGCGGTACATGTCCAGCCACTGGGCCAGGTCGAGCGCCCGTTCCAGACCGCGCCGCCGGGCCTGGTTGTGCACGGGGCCGTCGTGGTGGGCGACGCGGTGCAGGCGCTCACGGTCGACGAGGTCGAAGACCGGGTGGGAGGGCCGGGCCAGCAGATCCTTGGCCTGGTCCTGGAGCGCGACCGCGTACTTGGGGTCCTGCGTGGAGGGGTACGGGCTCTTGACCCTGTCGTACACCGACTTGGGGAGCAGGTCGGCGGTCGCCTCCCGCAGCAGGCTCTTCTCCCGGCCGTCGAACGACTTCAGCGCCCAGGGCGTGTTGTAGACGTACTCGACGAGCCGGTGGTCGCAGAACGGGACCCGCACCTCGAGGCCGACCGCCATGCTCGCGCGGTCCTTGCGGTCGAGCAGGATGCGCACGAAGCGGGTGAGGTGCAGATGGCACATCTGCCGCATCCGGAACTCGAAGTCGCTCTCGCCGTCGAGGCGCTGGATGCCGCCGACGGCGGTGCGGTAGCCGTCGGCGACGTAGCCGTCCAGGTCGAGCGAGTCGAGCAGGCCGGGGCGCAGGATCTCGGCGTCCTGGCCGAAGTGGCGGCCGAACTGCACCAGCCAGGGGAAGGTGCCGCCGCGGCGGGCCTCCTCGTCGAAGAACTGGAGATAGCCGCCGAAGACCTCGTCGGCGGACTCGCCGGACAGGGCGACGGTCGACTGGTCGCGGATGGCCCGGAAGAGCAGGTACAGCGAGGCGTCCATGTCGCCGAGCCCGGCGGGCAGGTCACGGGCCCTGATCACCTTCGCGCGCACCTCGGGGTCGGCGAGCGCCTGCGCGTCGAGCACGATGTCCTGGTGCTCGGTGTGGGCGGTGCGGGCCACGTCGTGCACGAACGGGGTGTCGGGGGTGCCGCGGAGATCGTCGGCGACGAAGTGGTCACTCTGGCCGACGAAGTCGACGGCGAAGCTGCGCACCTTCTCGCCGTGTTCGCCGAGCTGGCGGGCGGCGAGCGCGGTCATGGCCGAGGAGTCGAGGCCGCCGGAGAGCAGGGTGCAGCGGGGCACGTCGGCGACGAGCTGGCGGCGCACGATGTCGTCGAGGAGGGAGCGGACGGTGGCGATGGTCGTGTCGCGGTCGTCGGTGTGGGGGCGGGTCTCCAGCTGCCAGTAGGCGCGGCGGTGGACGCCCGAGCGGTCGACGGTGACGACGGTGCCGGGTTCGACCTCCGCCATGCCCTCCCACACGGCGTGCCGCGGGGTCTTGATCATCGTGAACAGCTCACGCAGTCCGTCCAGGCCGACGCGGGCGGGGGCCAGGGGGTTGGCCAGGATCGCCTTGGGTTCGGAGCCGAACAGGACGCCGTCGGGCGTCGGGTAGTAGTAGAAGGGCTTGATGCCCATACGGTCGCGGATCATCACCAGCTTGTCGTGGCGGCCGTCCCACAGGGCGAACGCGTACATGCCGTTGAGGCGTTCGGCGACCTGCTCGCCCCATTCGAGGTAGCCGTGCAGGACGACCTCGGTGTCGGAGTCGGTGGTGAAACGGTGGCCGCGGGCGGTGAGTTCGCGGCGCAGCTCGGTGAAGTTGTACGTCTCCCCCGAGTACACGAGCGCCACGCTGCCGTGCGGGGTGTCGGCCGCCATCGGCTGCCGGCCACCGGGCAGGTCGATGATCGCCAGCCTGCGGTGCCCGAGGGCCGCGGGGCCCTGCACCCAGGTGCCGCGGTCGTCGGGGCCGCGGCAGGCCATCGTCTCGGTCATTGCATCCAATACGGCTGACTCGGTCCGCAGATCGCGGTCGTAGGAGATCCAGCCGGTGATGCCGCACATGGGGTGCCTCCCGATACGGGTTTGCCGTGGGGGCCTTCCTCACATGCGTTTTCCGCACGCAACGACACCCCGGCGGCGAACAAGATGTAATTGCCATCTATGCGCGAGGGTGCGCCGTGCTCTGGAGATGGTCAACACGGCTGTGACGCGAACGGGCGGGACACCCCGGTGTTTTCGGCCCCACTTTGCTCACGCGAAACCCGAGGACCCCCGTACTGCCGGGCCGCCCCCACCGGATATCGGCCACAGGCAAAAACTTCCCCGGCCCGGGTCCGTACGGGGCGGCGGAACGGTTTCGGGGCCCCGGCGCTCTTCGCTCACATGGAAACGCAGATCCCCCGGACCCCCGCGGTCCTCCTCGGGTGCCTCCTCGCGCCCGCACTCCTGCTCGCCGCCTGCACGGCGTCGAACGGCACGCACACCGGCCGCACCCCGTCACCGGGCCGGACCGGCGTATCGGCGGCCCGCGCGGCGCAGCAGGAGAAGGAGCTCGGTGCCCGGGCGCAGTCGGCTCTCGGCGCCACCGATTCGGCGTTTGCCTCCGGGTTGGAACGCGCGTCGGACGGGCTGTACGTCGACGCGGGTCTCGCTCCGGGCGCGGTGTACCGCCTGACCGTCGTGTGCGTCGGCACCGGAACCGTCGCCATCGACTTCGCGGCGGCGGACGGGGCCGAGAGGAAGCCCGTTCCCTGCGACGGGACCCAGGTCCTGGAGCGCTTCACGGCGAAGCGTGCGCAGCGCGTCGACGTTCCCGGAGTGCACGGCGCCACGGGAATGATGGCCTGGCGTATCGACAAGGTGTGAGCGGGCGCCGCCCGGCCGCTACACCTCGTGATCCCGAGCCAGCCCCTCCCAGTCCACTCCCCGCAGCGAGGCCTCCGCGTCGCAGTCGTGCGGGATGCGGGTGGTGCGCTGGAACCAGATGACCGTGAGGGACGAATAGGAGAGGGCCGGGTCGTGGACGGGCTGCAGGGGAGCGGAGCGGAAGGAGCCGACGCAGGCGACGGGGGGCAGGGTCTCGACCGGGCCGTAGGCGCCGGCGTAGTGGTGGGGGTACTCGCGCGGGGGCGGGACGAGGTGGACCGGGGTGGCGGGGAAGGACCGTTCCGTGGCGCTGAGGAGGCCTTTGATCACCAGGTCGTTGAACGGCTTGCAGGGGTAGCCGTCCAGCCCGCCGTACGTCGACGTGAACCGCACCTCGGCGAGGTCGACGCAGCGGCCGGTGGCGAGGACCACGCGCGTCAGCGACATGGTCCGCACCCCAGAGCGGTCGTGCATGGAGCTCCTCATGGTTCTTGCGCTGCCACGGCCGTCCCGTGGGTCTCACGGCCGGTGCCCCGTCATCCGGGCCGCCGAGGCGATCGTCGCCCGCGCCTCGCGTTCGGTCAGGCCCGCGTTCAGGGCCGCCTCGACCAGCGGATCGACGAGCGCGGACCCGGTGCCGTCCTCGTAGGCACGGCAGGCCGCCCAGAACAGGCGGGTGTTGCGCTGCCCCTCGTGCGCGGCGAGGACGAACTGGACCAGGCCCTGTCCGTGGTCGCCCGCCGCGGCCGGCATGGGGCGCTGCGCGCGCGGTGGCGGCAGCAGCAGCCGTAACAGGGCGGGCGGGCACGCCGCGGGCGCGAGGTGGGCGGTGCCGGGTGCCGCGCCGTAGACGCCGTGCTCGGTGCGGGAGCCGGGGCCGACGAGGTAGCCGCCGGCGCCCCGGATGTCGATGCCGGGGGCGAGCCGGCCGGCGGAGTTGGGCACGACCACGTCCGGCGGGCCGCTCAGCCACAGGTGGCGGCCGCCGCTCGGGGTGATGACGACCACCGTGTCGGGGATCGTGAACAGGTGGCGCAGCGCCAGCTCGCGCAGGGCGGCCGAGGAGTCCGTGCCCACCTTCGTGTCGAGGTCGACGCCGATCAGATGGTGCGGCGGGAGTCCGCACGCGATGCCGTAGCCGGTCGCCCGCGGGGCCGCGGCGAACAGCTCGCGGATCCGGGCCGGGTCGGTCGAGGCGTCGTACACCCCGTGTCCGAGGCGGCCGCACTCGCCGTGGCAGGGCTGCGGTTCGGGGTCGTCGTGGTGGGGGGAGCGCAGGGCCGGGAGCTTCGTCCGGGACAGGGGTATGACGGCCAGTCCGCGCTCGGCGGCTGACAGGGCGTGTGCGAGGGCCAGCGTCGTGGCCTGCCGGTCGGTGGTGGCCATGCCTCTATGTTCGTACGTACGTTCGAAAAAGGGAAGCCGGAATCGGGTGCGACGCGCCCGGGGCGGGGAGGTTGGCCGGAAAAGTGCCGGAGCGGTTCTCCTCTTGCGGCGCTTGGGAATGGAGCGTCCGGACTGTCCTGACATGGGCGTTAGAAGTCGCGTTAGGGGTTTATCGACTTGTCGTAGCACTTGAGGGCGAATCGCGCCTTGCGGGGTGGTTCGCCGGGGATTCGGTGGGCAACTCTGATCACGCGACGTCGTGCACAACACCGAGGCGGTCGGCCAACTGCCCTGGTAGCAGCCGTACTTCACGTACTTCACGTTGGTGTTCTGGAGGAACAACATGGCAAGCATCCGTACGGCCCGCGTCATCGCCGCCGTCTCCGCCCTTCCGCTGGCGGCCGCGCTGTTCACCGGCGTCGCGGCGGCGGACAACGGCGCCATCGCGGACAACGGATCGAACGCGGGTGTGGCGAGCAGCATCGGCAGCGGTGTCGGCCACGACAACAACGGCAACTCGTCCACCACGCAGCAGAACGCGGTCGGCAACGGCGCCTCGAACCAGAGCAACACCGCCCAGGTCAAGGGCTCCGCGTTCACGGCCATCAACCAGGGGAACAGGAACGTCGCCATCAACTTCAGCGAACTGTGGTGAGCCGGCGCCCCTGACGCAGGGGATGCGGGGTGCGCACGTTGGGGTGCAAGGCGTCTGCGCGGCGGTGCTTCGGCACCGCCGCGCAGGCGTTTCGCCCTGTACCGCGGTGACCTTGACAGTGCATCAGATCTGACGGACAGTCAGAAACTCGACAGTCGGAGGTGCGGTCGTGGACGACGAGCTGGGCGCACGGCTGAAGTCCTACGAGGGACGGGCCGCCACCCTCACCGGAACCGGCCGGGACCCCGTCAACCTGCCGATGATCCGGCACTGGTGCGAGGCCATGGGCGACACCAGCCCCGCCTACGCGGGCCCCGGCGCAATCGCCCCGCCCACCATGCTCCAGGCCTGGACGATGGGCGGCCTCGCCGGTCACGAGGGGCGCGCGGCGGCCCACGACGAGATGTTCGCCCTGCTCGACGAGGCCGGCTGCACCTCGATCGTGGCGACCGACTGCGAGCAGGAGTATCTGCGCCCGTTGCACCCCGGCGACGAGGTCACCTTCGACACGGTGATCGAGTCGGTGTCGCCGCGCAAGACGACCAAGCTGGGCGCGGGGTACTTCATCACGACCCGTACCGACGTCCGGGTCGGCCCGGACGTCGTGGGCACGCACCGCTTCCGCGTCCTCAAGTACGCCCCGGCCGGAGCCGGTCCGAAGCGCCCGCCCCGTCCCCGCCCCGTCGTCAACCGCGACAACGCGGGCTTCTGGGAAGGCGTCGGCCGGCGCCGTCTGCTCATCCAGCGCTGCACCGACTGCGCCGCCCTCCGCTTCCCCTGGCTGCCGGGCTGCAACGCCTGCGGCGGCCTCGACTGGGACACCGTCGAGGCGGGCGGCGAGGGGACGGTGTACTCGTACGTCGTCATGCACCACCCGCCGTTCCCGGCCTTCGACCCGCCGTACGCGGTCGCCCTGATCGAACTCGCCGAAGGGGTGCGGATGATCAGCGACGTGGTGGGGGTGCCGTACGACAAGGTGCGCGTCGGCATGCCGGTGCGGCTCGAATTCCGCTCGTACGACGACGAGTTGGTGCTGCCCTTGTTCCGCGCCCGCGAGGAGGCCGCCGTATGAGAGCCGGCGAGGAGCTGCCCCCGCTCGAGATCCCGATCACCCGCACCCTGATCGTGGCCGGCGCCATCGCCTCCCGCGACTACCAGGACGTCCACCACGACGCCGAGCTGGCCCGGCGGAAGGGCTCCCCGGACATCTTCATGAACATCCTGACGACGAACGGCCTGGTCGGCCGCTACATCACCGACCACTTCGGCCCGGCGGCCGTCCTGCGCAAGGTGGCCATCCGGCTGGGAGCGCCCAACTACCCAGGCGACACGATGGTGTTGACCGGCACCGTCGAGCAGGTCGACGGCGACACCGCGACGGTCCGCGTGGTCGGGGCGAACGGCATCGGCAGCCATGTCACGGGCATGGTGACCGTCACCGTCCCGTCGGGAGGTGCGGTATGAGCGTCCGGGGGAAGGACGGCCTCGGCGGGCGCGCCGCGATCGCCGGCATCGGGGCCACCGAGTTCTCCAAGGACTCGGGCCGCAGCGAGCTGCGGCTGGCCGTGGAGGCGGTGCGCGCGGCGCTCGACGACGCGGGGCTGACACCGGGCGACGTGGACGGGCTGGTCACGTTCACCATGGACACCAGCCCGGAGATCACCGTGGCCCAGGCCTGCGGGATGGGCGAGCTGTCCTTCTTCTCCCGGATCCACTACGGCGGCGGGGCAGCCTGCGCGACCGTCCAGCAGGCGGCGCTCGCCGTCGCCGCCGGGGTGGCCGAGGTGGTCGTCTGCTACCGGGCCTTCAACGAGCGCTCGGGCCGCCGCTTCGGCTCCGGCGTGCAGCACCGCGAGCCCTCGGCGGAGGGCGCGGCGCTCGGCTGGGCCCTGCCGTTCGGGCTGCTCACCCCCGCCTCGTGGGTGGCGATGGCCGCCCAGAGGTATCTGCACACGTATGGCCTCACCCCGGAGGCCTTCGGGCATGTGGCCGTGGTCGACCGCGGGTACGCGGCGACCAACCCGGCGGCGTACTTCCACGGCCGTCCCATCACCCTCGCCGACCACGCGGCCTCGCGCTGGATCGTCGAGCCGCTCAGGCTCCTGGACTGCTGCCAGGAGACCGACGGCGGCCAGGCGATCGTCGTCACGACGCCGGAGCGGGCCCGCGACCTGCGCCGTCCGCCCGTCGTGATCGCCGCGGCCGCCCAGGGAGCGGGCCGCGGCCAGGAGCAGATGACGAGCTTCTACCGCGACGACCTCACCGGCCTGCCCGAGATGGACGTGGTGGCCCGCCAGCTCTGGCGCACCTCGGGCCTCACCCCGGCCGACGTGGACGTGGCGATCCTCTACGACCACTTCACGCCGTTCGTGCTGATGCAGCTGGAGGAGTTCGGGTTCTGCGGGAAGGGGGAGGCGGCGGACTTCGTCGCCGGGGACTCGCTGCCGGTCAACACGCACGGAGGCCAGCTGGGGGAGGCGTACCTCCACGGGATGAACGGCATCGCGGAGGGGGTGCGGCAGCTGCGCGGCACGGCCGTGAACCAGGTGCCCGGGGCGGAACAGGTGCTGGTGACGGCGGGGACGGGGGTGCCCACGTCGGGCCTCGTCCTGGCCGCGGACGGCTGAGTCCCCGGGCGGCCCCCAGGGGTCATCCCGCAGTATCCCGGCCCCGCTCGTCCACCTTCAGGAGGTGGAGCCACCTCCACCCCTACAACCTGAGGCGGACCCGGCTTCGGGACCTGCGGCCGATCCGCCGAAGGGGCCCTCGCTCCTAGCGTGGAGCCATGACCACACCCGTCTGCACCCGCGCTTCGAACGCCGCCGCACCGGCGACGCAGACCCTCGCCTACCCGTCGTTCGCGTCGTACGTGAGGGCCCGGCAGCCGGTGCTGCTGCGTACCGCCCGGTCGCTCACCGCGAACCCGAGCGACGCGGAGGACCTGCTGCAGACCGCGCTCACCAAGACGTACGTCGCCTGGGAGCGCATCGAGGACCACCGCGCGCTCGACGGCTATGTGCGCCGGGCACTGCTGAACACCCGCACCTCCCAGTGGCGCAAGCGCAGGGTCGACGAGTTCGTGTGCGAGGACCTGCCCGAGCCGGAGCCCGTGCGCGGCGGGGACGACCCGGCCGAGCAGCAGGCGCTGCACGACGCGATGTGGCGGGCGATCATGAAGCTGCCGGCCCGGCAGCGGGCGATGGTCGTCCTCAGGTACTACGAGGACCTGAGCGAGGTCCAGACGGCCGAGGTGCTCGATGTGTCCGTGGGCACGGTGAAGTCGGCGGTCTCCCGCGCGCTGAGCAAGCTGCGCGAGGACCCTGAGCTGGGACTTGTGCGGTAATGAGCTCCCTTGGTGGCCCCTGAGGGGCCCACCTGGTGGCTATTGGGACCCGACATCTTCTGATCGATCACCCGGGCCCTAGTGACATACCGCGCGGTATGTGCGCAGAATCAGCGCAACCCTTGCCGCCGCGTAGGCAATGTCGCCCCGGGAGGACACCGTGCTGAGCACGATGCAGGACGTACCGCTGCTGATCTCGAGGATCCTGACCCACGGGTCGACGGTCCACGGGACATCGCAGGTGACCACCTGGACCGGAGAGGGCGAGCCGCACCGCCGCTCCTACGCCGAGATCGGGGCCCGGGCGGCCCAGCTCGCGCACGCCCTGCGCGAGGACCTCCAGGTCCAGGACAACGACCGGGTGGCGACCCTCGCCTGGAACAACGCTGAGCACGTCGAGGCGTACTTCGCGATCCCCTGCATGGGCGCGGTGCTGCACACGCTGAACCTCAGGCTGCCCGCCGAGCAGCTGGCGTTCATCGTCAACCACGCGGCCGACAAGGTCGTCATCGTCAACGGCTCGCTGCTGCCGCTGCTCGCCCCGCTGCTGCCCAGGCTGCCCACGATCGAGCACATCGTCGTCACCGGCCCCGGCGACCGCTCCCTCCTGGAGGGCGCCCGTGCGCAGGTCCACGAGTACGAGGACCTGATCGCCGCCAAGCCGACCAGCTACGACTGGCCGGAGCTGGACGAACGCCAGGCCGCCGCCATGTGCTACACATCCGGCACCACGGGCGACCCCAAGGGCGTGGTCTACAGCCACCGTTCGATCTACCTGCACTCCATGCAGGTCAACATGGCCCAGTCGATGGGCCTGACCGACCAGGACACCTCCCTCGTCGTGGTCCCGCAGTTCCACGTCAACGCCTGGGGGCTGCCGCACGCCACCTTCATGACCGGCGTCAACCTGCTGATGCCGGACCGCTTCCTGCAGCCGGCGCCGCTCGCCGAGATGATCGAGTCCGAGCACCCGACCCACGCGGCCGCCGTGCCCACCATCTGGCAGGGCCTGCTCGCCGAGCTCACCGCCAAGCCGCGCGACGTCTCCTCCCTCACCCAGGTCACCATCGGCGGCTCGGCCTGTCCGCCCTCCCTGATGGAGGCCTTCGACAAGCTGGGCATGCGGGTCTGCCACGCCTGGGGCATGACGGAGACCTCGCCGCTCGGCACGATCGCCCGTCCGCCGGCCCACGCGGTCGGCACCGACGAGGAGTTGGCGTACCGCCTGACCCAGGGCCGCTTCCCGGCCGGCGTCGAGGCCCGCCTCACCGGCCCCGGTGGCGAGCGCCTGCCCTGGGACGGCGAGTCCGCCGGCGAGCTGGAGGTGCGCGGCAACTGGATCGCGGGCGCGTACTACAACGGCCCCGACGCCGAACCCCTGCGCCCCGCCGACAAGTTCAGCGAGGACGGCTGGCTCAAGACGGGCGACGTCGGGACGATCAGCTCCGAGGGTTTCCTCACCCTCACCGACCGCGCCAAGGACGTCATCAAGTCCGGCGGCGAGTGGATCTCGTCGGTGGACCTGGAGAACGCGCTGATGTCCCACCCGGACGTCGCGGAGGCCGCCGTGGTCGCCGTACCGGACGACAAGTGGGGCGAACGCCCGCTGGCCACCGTCGTGTTGAAGGAGGGCGCCAGCACCGACTTCGAGTCCCTGCGCGCCTTCCTCGCGAGCGACGTCTGCAAGATCGCCAAGTGGCAGCTGCCGGAGCGCTGGACGATCATCGAGGCGGTGCCGAAGACCAGCGTGGGCAAGTTCGACAAGAAGGTCCTGCGCCGCCGCTACGCCGACGGCGACCTGGACGTCACCAGCCTCTGAGGCTTCGACGGGACGGCACCGACCGACGCGGACGCCGCGTCAGTTGGTGCCGATCCGCGAGAGCAGGTCGACGATCCGGCTCTGCACCTCGGGGCTCGTGGAGCGTTCCGCGAGGAAGAGCACCGTCTCGCCGGAGGCCAGTCGCGGCAGGTCGGCCTGGTCGACCGCGGCGGTGTAGACGACGAGCGGGGTGCGGTTGAGCCGGCCGTTCGCCCGCAGCCAGTCGATGATCCCGGCCTGGCGCCGGTGCACCTGCATCAGGTCCATCACGACCAGGTTGGGGCGCAACTGCCCCGCCAGTGCCACCGCGTCCGCGTCGCTCGCGGCCCGCGCCACCTGCATCCCGCGCCGCTCCAGCGTCGCGGTCAGCGCCAGCGCGATCTCCGCGTGCTCCTCGATCAGCAGCACCCGCGGCGGGTGCTGCTCGCTGTCCCGCGGCGCGAGCGCCTTCAGCAGGACGGCCGGGTCGGCGCCGTACGCCGCCTCGCGCGTCGCCTGCCCGAGTCCGGCGGTCACCAGGACCGGCACCTCGGCGGCCACCGCCGCCTGGCGCAGCGACTGGAGCGCGGTCCGGGTGATCGGACCGGTCAGCGGGTCCACGAACAGCGCGGCGGGGAAGGCCGCGATCTGCGCGTCGACCTCCTCGCGCGAGTGCACGATCACGGGCCGGTAGCCGCGGTCGCTCAGCGCCTGCTGGGTCGTCACGTCCGGCGCGGGCCACACCAGCAAGCGGCGCGGGTTGTCCAGCGGCTCCGGCGGCAGTTCGTCGTCCATCGGCTGAGGCCGGGGCGGGTCCGCGATCTCGACGGCCCCACCGGGTCCGTCCAGCGGCTCGGGCCCCTCGGCGGCGTTCTCGTCCGGGGCCCCTATGGCGTACGACCGCCCGGCGGCCTCGGTCGCCTGAGCGAGCCGCGGCTGACCGGCGAGCGAGGGCTGGGGCTGGGGCTGCGGCTGGGCCTGCGCCGGAGTCTGCTCGGCCGCCGGGTGCGGACGGCCCGTGTGCTCCGGGGCGGCGGGGTCGGTCCGCGTGCCCAGCTTGCGGCGCCGGCCGCCGGCGGCCGGGTTGTGCGGCGCGGGCGTGGCGGAGGCCGGCTGCTGGACCTGCGCGGCCTGCCGGGTGAAGGGCACGCCCTGCCCCAGCGTCCGGACGCTGATCGCCCGTCCCTGCGTGGAGTTGGGGTCGACGGGCGCGCCGGGTGCGGCCGGTGCCGCGGGCGCGGCGGTCGCCTCGGCGGGCAGCGGCTGGGCGGGGCGCGCCTGCGCCTTCGCCGCGGGAGCCTCCGGCGGGAGCGGGGTGGCAGGGGTCTGCGCCGGCTGCTGCGGCGGCACCGGCGCGGGCCGGCCCGGGGCGGCCTCGACCGGGAGCGGACCGGCGGCCTTCTCCTGGACGGGAGCTCCCTGCGCGGGCAGCGGCTGGGCGGCGTTCGCGGCGGGAGCCTGCGGAGTCGGCGCGGCCTTCGCGGGGACCGGCTGGGCGGGGGCCGCCTGCGCCGGAACGGGCATGCTCTCCTGCGCGGCCGCGGGCTGCGCCACAGCACGGCGGCGGCGCCCCGTCGGCGCGCTCGTCGGATGCGGCTGGGGCGGCGTGTGGTCGCCGGACTGGTCGTGCGGCACGGCGTCGTGCCGGCCGTCCTCGGCCAGGACATCGACGGAGGAGTCGTGGCCGGCCTGGCCGGGCACCTGCGCCGGAACGGGAGCCGCCGCCTGACCCGGAACCTGCGGCTGG
This sequence comes from Streptomyces sp. NPDC048419, assembly GCF_043200415.1. Lineage (NCBI taxonomy): Bacteria > Bacillati > Actinomycetota > Actinomycetes > Kitasatosporales > Streptomycetaceae > Streptomyces > Streptomyces sp. NPDC048419. The sequence goes on from NZ_JBICXT010000006.1 coordinate 247,354, forward strand.
GCCTGCGCCGCCATGGGCGTCTGCCCCTGCGCCGGAACCGGAGCCTGCGCCGCCACGGCCTCGGACGGACGGTCCGCGTCCGCCGGAGGCAGCGCGAACACCGAGCGGGGAGCCGCCTCCTGCGCCGCGGCGCGGTCCTGCGCGGCGGCCAGGGCGCGGCGCCGGCGCCCGGTCGCCTCGGCCTTCTCGGCGAGCGCCGGCTGGCCGCCGGGAGCGGCGGGAGCGGGCAGTGCCGCGGGCAGGGCGTTCTGCTCACCGCCGCCGTGCCGCGCACGCCGGCCGCCCGGCGCGGGCACGCCCTGCGGAGGCACCGTCCCGCCCAGGCCCGTACCGGCGGCCGCGGTTCCCGCGGAGTTCTCGCCCGCCATGACGACGGCACCCTCGGCCGGCCGCCCGCGCCGCCGCCCGGTGCCACCGGCCACCTCCAGGGCGCCCGCGGTCGAGGCCGCGGCGGCCTCCGACTCCTCGACGGCGCGCCTGCGCCGCCGGCCGGTGGGCGCCACGGCCTCCGGGTCGTCGTGCTCCGCCGGGTCACCGGGCTCCTCGGAGCCCTCGCCGCTCAGGAACGCGTCGACGGAGGAGCGCCGTGCGCGCCGCCGGCCGCCGGCGGTGTGGTCGGACATGCCGTCGTCGGCACCCGAGGCCTGCGCCGGGATCTCGGCCGTCATGGCCCCGGCGCCGCCGCCGATGGGCACCTCGAGCACGTACGCGTTGCCGCTCATGCCCGGCACTTCGTGGGTCTGCAGCACACCGCCGTGGGCGCGCACGATCCCGCGCACGATCGGCTCGTGCACCGGGTCTCCCCCGGCGTACGGCCCGCGCACCTCGATCCGCACGACCTCACCGCGCTGCGCGGCGGCCACCACCACGGTGTTGTCCATGTAACCGCCCGCGGACACGGGCGCGTTGCCGGTCGCGTCGACGCCCGCGACGTCCGCGATCAGATGGGCCAGCGCGCTCGCGAGGCGCTGCGGGTCGACCTCGGCCTCGATGGGCGGCGCGTGCACGGCGAACTGCACCCGGCCCGGTCCGATCAGGTCGACGGCCCCGTCGACACCGGCCGCGACGACCGCGTCGAGCATCACCTTCACACGGGTGATCTGCTCGCTCCCGGCGTCGATCAGCTGATAGCCGAGGACGTTGTCGATGAGCGTGGTGATCCGCGAGTAGCCGGCCGACAGATGGTGCAGCACCTGGTTGGCCTCGGGCCACAGCTGCCCTGCGTCGTCCGCGGCGAGCGCGGCCAGCTCGCGCCGCAGCTCGTCCAGCGGGCCCCGCAACGACCGTCCCAGCAGCGTCAGCAGCTGGTCGTGCCGTGCGGCGAGCGCCTCGTAGCGGTCCTTCTCCCGCTCGCCGAGGGCGGCGTAACGCTCCTCGCCCGCGGCAAGTTCCTCGCCGTGCTGCTCCAGCAGCGCCTCGAGTTCGGTGACGTGCTTCTGGCGCAGGGCGGTGAGCTCGGAGGCGTGCTCCTCGTCGATCCGCTCCAGCTCCTCGGCGTGCCGCTTCTCCAGCTCGGTCTTCTCGTCGGCGAGCGTGTCGTACGGCCGCCGGTCGGCGAAGGTCATCACGGCGCCGACGAGCTGGTCGCCGTCGCGCACGGGCGCGGTGGTCAGGTCGACGGAGACCTTCTCGCCGCCCTTGGCGAACAGCACCTGCCCGCGCACCCGGTGCTTGCGCCCGGAGCGCAGGGTGTCCGCGAGCGGCGACTCGGAGTACGGGAAGGGAGAGCCGTCGGGGCGCGAGTGCAGCACCAGGTCGTGCAGTTCCTTGCCGCCCAGGTCGCTCGCCCGGTACCCCAGGATCTGCGCGGCGGCCGGATTGACGAGCACGATCCGCCCGTCGGTGTCCGTCCCGACCACGCCCTCGGAGGCGGCCCGCAGGATCATCTCGGTCTGCCGCTGCGAACGCGCCAGCTCCGCCTCGGTGTCCACGGTCCCGGTCAGGTCCCGTACGACGAGCATCAGCAGCTCGTCGCCGCTGTAGCCGTAACCGTCGTAGGCCTGCTGGCCGTTCTCGAGATTGGCGCTGGTGACCTCGACGGGGAACTCCACCCCGTCGGTCCGCCGCGCGATCATCCGCGTCGGCTTGGTCCGCCCGGCGGGGTCCATGTGGTCGGGCCGGCGCATGGAGCCGGGGATCAGCTTGGAGTCGAACTGCGGCAGCAGGTCGAGCAGTCCCCGGCCGACGAGTGCGGTCCCGGGCGCTTCGAACGCCTCGAGCGCGATGGTGTTCGCGTTGACGACGGTCCCATTGGCGTTGACCAGCACCAACGCATCGGGAAGCGCGTCCAGTATGGCTGCGAGGCGAGCAGCGCCTCGGGATGGCCTGCTGCTCACGAGACGCTTCCTCCCTGTTACCGCACCTTGCCGACCGCTCGGGCCATCTTGCCAACCTGCCCGCGACGTGTCACGCGAGGGAGTCTACGGGCACTGCTCGCGGTCGCGGCGGCGGATGAGAGGGAGGTCGCACGAGGAAGTGAAGTAGAACGTGTGACCGCATCCCCTGGCCTGCGCGCCTTGCCTGCCCTTGACTCCAGGGGCACGAGCCGGCCACGCCGCCTCCACGACTTCGTCCCCACGGCAGCGTCTTGATCGCCGTGTCCCCACGGCAGCCCGCCTGTTTCTACGGCAGCCCGTGCGGCCGCAGATCGGGCAGCAGCGGCACGAGCCGGTCCCAACGACCGATCTCGCACCCGTCGCTGCGGTCGTACGAGGCGTCGACGGGCCGCCCGGCCCAGCTTCCGGTGACATGCGCGGTGGCGGGCCCGCCGTACTGCATGGTGCAGATGCTGTCGTCGGGCACGGGCGCGAAGGTGTCCTTGCCCCACGTCGTGCCGCGGTCGAGCGCCGCGCAGGCGGCGTCGGCGTCGGGGTGGGTGCCGCCCCCGGGATGGCAGTGGAGCTCGTACGTCCCGTCGGCATCGTCGCCGGCGTGCCGGACCGTGACGGTGAGGTGGTCACCGGCCTGGTCGTCGCTCTGCACGGGCGGCGGCGCGAGGGCCGGCCGGACGGCGTCGGCGTGCGCGGCGGCGGGCAGGACAGAGGGCACGACGGAGGCGGCGGCGGAGGCGGCGACGACCAGGAACCGGGCGAGCGACATGACCTGACTAACGCGTCACCCACCAGGACGTTGCGCGCACCGCCTCACCGGGAAGGGCTTTGCCCTGCGGCCCGCCTGCCTAGTACCGTAGGAGCCGATTGGTGACACCACGCTCGACTGTGTCATCATCTGCACGCACCACTCGCGCTCGCGCGGGCGGCTGTGCTGGAGGCGTCGCCTAGTCCGGTCTATGGCGCCGCACTGCTAATGCGGTTTGGGTTTTAAAGCCCATCGAGGGTTCAAATCCCTCCGCCTCCGCTCCTGATCGACATGATCACCGAAGCCCCGGTCCACTCGACCGGGGTTTCGTCGTTCTCGCAGGTCACAAGGGGTGCGGCAAACGGATTTCACATGGCGGCGGCAGTCATGTAATGTTCTTCCTGTCGCCGCGAGCGGGCCAAAGTCCCGGGAACGGCAGAAAACAAAACAAGCACTCGTAGCTTAACGGATAGAGCATCTGACTACGGATCAGAAGGTTGCAGGTTCGAATCCTGCCGAGTGCACACAGATGAGAGGCCCCGCAGTGATGCGGGGCCTCTTGCGTTGCGGGGCGTGTCCGGTTCGGGCGTGGCTTTGTGGATCGCCTGGGCACAGATGAGAGGCCCCGGACGGGTCCGGGGCCTCTCCATGGCTACGCGATGCGAATCCTGTTGCTCATCGACCCTAATCGCAGTGTGAGCCCACTGGGGCCACTTGTGCGCCCGGGTTGCCCTCGCCGTTGAGGAGGTTGCCGCCCAGCCCGTTGAGGATGCCGACCTGGCCCAGGATGTCGATGTTGAAGTCGTGGGACTTGCATCCGCCGCCACCATGCATGGCTTCTGCGCCCTGGGCGCTTGCGGTGCCGGTGCCTATGAAGCCGACGAGAGCGATGACGGCGGCTGCGACAGCCGCCTTGGGGAGCTTGCGCATTTCTCCTCCTTGGGTTGGGTCGAGCGCACCGTCGAAAGATCCACTTCACAAAGATCCACTTTGCGCTCATTTCGGAGGCTAGTCCGATATGTTCCAAGGCGCTCTTCGAGGCTGCCATCCGTGCCACAGGCTCGGCCAGTTGGCTCTCAGGGCGTGGAGAGGGGTGGGGGCGGAAGCGTGTCGCGCCGTCAGGCGTAGGTCCAGCGCCAAGCGTTCGAGCTGTAGGTGCACCTGATCGCCGAGCCGCCGGCGGTGGTCGTGACGGCTCCGTGGTCGCTGCTGCGGCAGAACTGCCCCGCCGAGTAGCAGTTGCCCGCGTTGGAGACGATCGAGCAGGTGTCGGTCCTGCCCCGGCTTCCGCCGCCGCTGCTCCCGGTGCTTCCGCCGGACGTGCCCGCGGCCCTCGCGGTGGCCGTTCTCGTGACGGTGACCGTGGGGCGGGGCTTCGGCTTGGCCGTGACGGTCTCGGTGACCGTCGGCCCGGGCTCGGGTGTGGCCGTCACCGTCGCGGTGACGGTCGTCGTCGCCGGCTCGGCCTTGGTCTCGACGGCCTGCCGGTCTCCGCCGCCGCAGCCGGTCGCGGTGAGTATCAGGCTCGCGACGAGCAGACCCGCGCTGCCGCTGGTCAGTGACGTGCGGTTGGAGGCTGCCGTCGCTCGGGAGCTACGCCGCCTCGGCCAGCCGGCGGAACGCCTGCGTGGTGCGCGGGTGGGCGATCTCGTCCAGGACGTGGCGCCACTCGGGGTCGGACAGGGCCGCGTGGGCCGTGTCCCAGGCGGTCAGGAAGGGAGCCAGTTCGCTCTCGTCCGGGCCTGTGACCAGGTTGTTCAAGGTGGGGCTCGGCCGGGAGGACTGCTGCGGCTTCATGGGAGTCTCCCTTCGGAGAGTGTGGCTGCGAGTGTCGGTTCGTGGCTTCTACGATGCCCCCACCGCCCTTCCGGCACCATGAAGAGCCCTACCCGATCCGGGGTACGGCTGGCCGTACCCGTAGGGGGTTGCCCTCCCCCTTCCCCCTTCCTTTTTCCTGTCTTCTTTCCTTCCTTCTTTCCTGCCTTCCGTCCGGCTCGTGCGGCATCGCTCCCAGGTACCCAGCCCGCCATCCGGCTCACACGTCCGGTTGTCAGTGCCGCCCTCTAGTCTCGACAGCGATGGCACAGGCATGGAAATGCTCGGGGCTGAGGTGGTCGGCGGACGGTCCCGTGCTGGTGTGGGAAGGCGGGCGGCGCAGCGCGCCGGCCCGGGGCAAGCGGCTGGCCTTCGGGGTCGTGGACGGGGGTGTGCGGACATGCGTGGGAGCGCGGGGGCATGCGTGTCCGGTGCGGGCGGTCGTGCCGGGGCGGAGCACGGGGGCGCGGTGCGAGGAGTGCGCGCGGCTGGACCGGGCGCACTCCGTGGCCGCAGACACGATCGCGGACGACCCGCGGCCGTACCACGTATATCTGGCGTGGTTCGGGCCCGGCATGGTCAAGGTCGGGATCACGGCCGGGGAGCGGGGCTCGGCGCGGCTGCTGGAGCAGGGCGCCGTCTGCTTCAGCTGGCTCGGCCTGGGGCCGCTGATGGCCGCCCGGCGCACGGAGGAGCTGCTGCGCGCCGCGCTCCAGGTGCCGGACCGGATTCCGTACGCCGAGAAGCGGGCGGTGCGCTCCCGGCTGCCGGAGTCCGCGGCCGAGCGGGCGGCCGAGATCGAGGCGCTGCACGCGCGGGCCGCGGCGCTGGACCGGTGGCCGGAGTCGCTGACGCGGGAGCCGTGTGAAGTCGTCGACCACGCCGGTGTGTTCGGGCTGGCCGGGCTGCCGGCCGCCACGGGGGAGGTGAGCGAGCTGGTCGCCGGCGGACGGGTGGGCGGGGAGCTGCTCGCGGCCGCCGGGCCGGATCTGCATCTCGCGGCCGGGCGCGGGGTCGTCGTGCTGGACACCCGGCTGATGACCGGGTGGGAGATCGTCCCGGCCGTGGGCGAGGATGGATGCACCGTTCCTGTGCGGGAGTTCAGGGAGGCGGCGGGAGTTCAGGACGGCCTGTTCTGAAGCGGCCGAGGGTTCGAGAGGGCGTATGACGGAGACAGCGGAGGCCGGAGAGGTCCGGGAGTTCTGGGAGCGGCTCGGGCTGCCCGGACTCGTCGATGTGCACACGCACTTCATGCCGGAGCGCGTCCTGCACAAGGTGTGGGACTACTTCGACGCGCTCGGCCCGCTGACCGGCGGCGTCGAGTGGCCGATCACCTACCGCGAGGAGGAGGCCGAACGGCTCGCGCGGCTGCGGGAGTTCGGCGTGCGCCGCTTCACCGCCATGCTCTACCCGCACAAGCCCCGCATGGCGCAGTGGCTCAACGGCTGGGCGGTCGACTTCGCCCGCCGTACGCCCGACTGCCTGCACACCTCCACCCTCTTCCCGGAGCCGGGCGTCGAGGCCTACGTACGGGAGGCCGTCGAGGCGGGTGCGCGGGTGTTCAAGGCCCATGTGCAGGTCGGGGCGTACGACCCGGCGAACCAACTGCTCGACGCCGCCTGGGGGTTGCTCGCCGAGGCCGGTATCCCGGTCGTCATCCACTGCGGTTCCGGGCCCGCGCCCGGCAAGCACACCGGACCGGAGCCGATCGCGCGCGTGCTGGCCCGGCATCCCCGGCTGCGGCTGGTGATCGCGCACATGGGGATGCCGGAGTACGAGGACTTCCTCGACCTCGCCGAGCGGTACGGCGAGGTGCGGCTGGACACGACGATGGCGTTCACCGACTTCAGCGAGCGGTTCGCGCCGTTCCCGGCACGGGCGCTGCCCCGTCTGGGCGACCTCGGCGACCGCATCCTGCTGGGCAGCGACTTCCCCAACATCCCCTATCCGTACGTCCATCAGCTGCACGCCCTGGAGCGGCTGGGGCTCGGCGAGGACTGGCTGCGGGCCGTCTGCCACGACAACGGGGCGCGGCTGTTCGGGCTGTGAGGAGAGCACAGGCAGGCTCTACGCCCTGATCACCCCGGACCGTCGGATGATGGGTGCCGGTCCGTGCGGTGAGTGCCCGGCAGGAGCTTCCCAGGGGTTCCCTGAGAGGCCCCTGTGCGTTTCTCAGGCAATTCACAGGTCGCCGAAAGGGTGCTCTCAGAGCATCCCGACAGTGTTTCCACCATGACCACGACCTCGCCCCAGGGGCGCACCGAACTGCTGAGGCCGGACGGGAGCCCCGTCCGCGTGCTTGTGGTGGACGACGAGCTGTCGATCACCGAACTGCTGTCCATGGCCCTTCGCTACGAGGGATGGCAGATCCGGAGCGCGGGAGATGGCACGGGTGCCATGCAGACCGCACGGGAGTTCCGGCCGGACGCCGTCGTTCTCGACATGATGCTGCCCGACATGGACGGTCTGGCCGTCCTCGGACGGCTGCGCCGTGAGCTGCCGGACGTGCCCGTCCTCTTCCTCACCGCCAAGGACGCGGTCGAGGACCGTATCGCCGGGCTCACCGCCGGCGGCGACGACTACGTCACCAAGCCGTTCTCCCTGGAGGAGGTCGTCGCGCGGCTGCGTGGTCTCATCCGCCGTTCGGGCGCCGCCGACCGGCGCTCCGACTCCGTGCTGGTCGTCGGCGACCTCACCCTCGACGAGGACAGCCACGAGGTGTCGCGGGCGGGGGACAACATCCATCTCACCGCCACCGAGTTCGAGTTGCTGCGCTTCCTGATGCGTAATCCGCGGCGCGTGCTCAGCAAGGCCCAGATACTCGACCGAGTGTGGTCGTACGACTTCGGCGGACAGGCCAATGTGGTCGAGCTCTACATCTCGTACCTGCGCCGGAAGATCGACGCCGGGCGGGAGCCGATGATCCACACCCGGCGTGGCGCGGGTTACCTGATCAAGCCCGCCGTGTCATGAGCGGACGGCGACGACCGCGGGCGCAGAAGCGGCGGGCGGGACAGCCGCGCACCCTGCGGGCGCGGCTCGTCGTCGCGTCCGTGGTGCTGATCGCCGTCGTGTGCGCGGTGATCGGAACGGTGACGACGCTGGCGCTGCGCTCGCATCTGTACGACCAGCTGGACGGACAGCTGCGTGAGGCCACGGCCCGTGCGTCGGGGGACTTCAAGCCTCCGGGGATGGGCAAGGACGGCACGCCGCCGGGACATGGCGGCCAGAACCCGATCTCGAAGACGACGGATCTCGGTGAGTTCGTCAAGCACGGTCCGCAGCCCAGCGGCACGGTCGCGGCCACCGTCACCAACGGAAGCGTCACCGACGGCAAGGTCGGCAAGAAGTCCGACTCGACCTACGAGATGAGCGCCAAGAATCTCACCGACGCCCAGAAGACCGCACTCAACCAGGTCTCCCAGGACGGCGATCCGCACACCGCGGATCTGCCCGAACTCGGCAGCTACCGCGTCGAGTACCGCAGCGGTTACTACGTCGGCCTCCCCACCTCGGAGACCGACAGCACCATCAACACCCTCATCCTCGTAGAAGTCAGCGTCACCGCCGCAGGACTCGGCGCTGCCGTCATCGCGGGCTACGCGCTCGTCGGTGTCGCCACCCGCCCGCTGCGGAGGGTCGCCGTCACGGCGACGCGGGTGTCCGAACTCCCCCTGCACACCGGCGAGGTGAACCTCAGCGAGCGGGTGCCCGAGTCCGAGACCGACCCGCACACCGAGGTCGGCCAGGTCGGGGCCGCGCTCAACCGCATGCTGGACCACGTCCACGGCGCCCTGCACTCACGGCAGCAGAGCGAGATGCGGGTACGGCAGTTCGTCGCGGACGCCAGTCATGAGCTCAGAACACCGCTGGCCTCCATCCGCGGATATGCCGAGCTGACCAGACGCGGCAGGGAGCAGGTCGGCCCCGACACCCGGCATGCCCTCGGCCGTATCGAGTCCGAGGCGGGCCGGATGACGCTCCTCGTGGAGGACCTGCTGCTGCTCGCCCGGCTGGACGCCGGACGGCCGCTGCAGTTCGAGCAGACCGACCTCATCCCGCTGGTCGTCGACACGATCAGCGACTCCCGCGCGGCCGGCATGGACCACAACTGGCGCCTCGACCTGCCCGACGAACCCGCGCTGGTCAGTGCCGACGCGGCCCGTGTCCAACAGGTGCTGGTCAACCTCCTCGGCAACGCCCGCAAGCACACCCCGCCCGGCACGACCGTCACCGCACGCGTGCAGCGACGGGGGCCGTGGATGTGCGTCGACGTGGAGGACAACGGCCAGGGCATCCCGGCCGAACTGCTCCCGTACGTCTTCGAGCGGTTCGCGCGCGGCGACTCGGCGCGCTCGCGGGCAACAGGCTCCACCGGCCTGGGACTTGCGATCGTGCAGGCCGTCGCGACCGCGCACGGCGGTGCCGTGACCGTGGACAGCGTGCCCGGACGCACCGTGTTCACCGTGCATTTGCCGGCGCTTGCCCCGGCCCTGCCCCATCCGGCCCCCGAAACGAATTGGCAATCGCACTCACAGGCGTAGCACAGTGCCACCACATGGGTGCAACAGGGCACTTGACCAGAGTCGTTCGCATGCGAACCGACTCTTCTCCCGGCACCTTGCCGGCGCGGGAGCACCTCCCGGCCGGCGACGCCGGTACGCCCGTCCTGGATGTAGTGATCCCCGTCTACAACGAGGAGAAGGACCTCCAGCCGTGTGTGCTGAGACTGCACGAGCACCTCAGGCGCACGTTCCCGTACGCGTTCCGCATCACGATCGCGGACAACGCCTCGACCGACACCACCCCGCTGGTGGCGGCGCGGCTGGAGGCGGAGATCCCCGAGGTCGCCAACTTCCGCCTGGAGCAGAAGGGCCGGGGCCGCGCGCTGCGCACGGTGTGGTCCGCCTCCGAGGCGCCGATCCTCGCCTACATGGACGTGGACCTGTCGACGGACCTCAACGCCCTGCTGCCGCTGGTGGCGCCGCTTATCTCGGGCCACTCGGACCTGGCGATCGGCTCCCGGCTGGCCCGCTCCTCACGCGTCGTGCGCGGCCCCAAGCGGGAGTTCATCAGCCGGGCGTACAACCTCATCCTGCGCGGCTCGCTGCAGGCCCGCTTCTCCGACGCGCAGTGCGGCTTCAAGGCGATCCGGCGTGATGTGGCGCAGGTGCTGCTGCCGATGGTCGAGGACACCGGATGGTTCTTCGACACCGAGATGCTGGTCATCGCCGAGCGCGCGGGGCTCCGCATCCATGAGGTTCCGGTCGACTGGGTCGACGACCCGGACTCCACCGTCCACATCGTGAAGACGGCGACCGAGGACCTCAAGGGGGTGTGGCGGGTGGGCAAGGCCCTGGCCACCGGCTCGCTTCCGCTGGACCGGATCACCCGGCCGTTCGGCGACGACCCGCGCGACCGTGACATCCAGGACGTACCGAAGGGGCTGGCCCGCCAGCTCGTCGGGTTCTGCGTCGTCGGCGGTCTGTCGACCCTCTTCTACCTGCTCCTCTACAGCGTGTTCCGGCAGTTCGGCGGCTCGCAGGTCGCCAACGCGCTCGCGCTGCTGGTCTCGGCCGTGGCGAACACGGCCGCCAACCGGCGCCTGACGTTCGGGGTGCGCGGCTCCGGCGGTGCCGTCCGCCACCAGGCACAGGGCCTCGTGGTCTTCGGTATCGGCCTCGCGCTGACCAGCGGATCTCTCGCCGCCCTGAACGCGGCGACGTCGAGCCCCGCGCACTCCACCGAACTCGCGGTCCTGATCGCCGCCAACCTCGCGGCGACGGTCCTGCGCTTCCTGCTCTTCCGCGCCTGGGTCTTCCCCGACCGCGCCGAGGGCGAGAAGTCCGCCGTGGTGGCCTCGCACAACCCGTCCTCGCCGACGTACGCCACGGCCCCGGACCCGCAGTACCGGTCGCAGCCGCACGGACAGCGGACGTTCCAGCCCCCGCTGCCGCAGCGCCCGGTCGCGTACCCGGCCGCGCACCAGCACCACGAGACGACTCAGATCCGCGCCGGTGAAGTCGCGGACCGCAACTGGGAGGACGCCACCATGCACGTTCAGCCGGTGCGTCCGACCGAGACCGATCCGAGGGACCCCCGATGACCATCCACTACGACCGGACGACCCACGAGGCAGGACCCGCACCGTCCTCCTGGGGCCCGCCTCCCACGGCCGGCCCGGCCGCGGCGGAGCCGGCGACCCCGACGGCCCCCCAGGCGGGCGAGCCGAAGCAGCCCTTCGTCCGCAGACTGTGGCGCGGCCGCCCCGAGGACCCGCGCTGGGCGCGCCCGGCCTTCCTCGGCCTGCTGGCCGCCACCCTCCTGCTCTACCTCTACAACCTGAGCGCCTCCGGCTACGCCAACTCCTTCTACTCGGCGGCCGTCCAGGCCGGCAGCAAGTCCTGGAAGGCGTTCTTCTTCGGCTCGCTGGACGCGGGCAACGCCATCACCGTCGACAAGCCCCCGGCCTCCCTGTGGCCGATGGAGCTGTCGGTCCGGATCTTCGGCCTCAACTCCTGGGCGATCCTTGTCCCCGAGGTCCTGATGGGCGTCGCCACGGTCGCCGTCGTGTACGCGGGTGTACGGCGCCGGTTCAGCCCCGCCGCCGGTCTGATCGCGGGCGCGGTGCTCGCGCTCACCCCGGTCGCGGCGCTGATGTTCCGGTTCAACAACCCGGACGCGATGCTGGCGCTGCTGATGGCCGTCGCCTGCTACGCGGTGGTCCGCGCGGTCGAGGACGGCCGTACGAAATGGCTGGTGTGGGCGGGCGCGGCGATCGGCTTCGCGTTCCTCGCCAAGACGCTGCAGGCCTTTCTGATCCTGCCGCCGCCGGCGATCGTCTACGCCGTCTGCGCGCCGGTGTCGCTGAAGAAGCGGCTGGGTCAACTGGCCGTCGCCACCGGGGCGTTGATCGTCACCGGAGGCTGGTGGGTGGCGATCGTCGAGCTGTGGCCGGCCTCCTCGCGCCCCTACATCGGCGGCTCGCAGAACAACAGCTTCCTCGAACTGACCTTCGGCTACAACGGCTTCGGCCGCCTGAGTGGCGACGAGACCGGCAGCGTCGGCGGCGGTGGCGGCGGCACCGGCTCCGGCATGTGGGGCGAGACCGGCTGGAACCGGATGTTCAACTCCGAGATCGGCAGCCAGATCTCCTGGCTGCTGCCGGCCGCGCTGATCCTCCTCGCGGCCGGTCTGGTCGCGACCCGGAAGCTCACGCGGACGTCCGTGACCCGCGCCTCGTTCCTGGTCTGGGGCGGCTCGCTGCTGATGACCGTGATCGTCTTCAGCTACATGGCGGGTATCTTCCACCAGTACTACACGGTGGCTCTCGCGCCCTACATCGCGGCCGTGACCGGCATGGGCTCCGCGCTGCTGTGGGAGAAGCGGCGCGAGACCTGGGCGTCGCTCACCCTCGCGGCGGCGGTCGTGGCAAGCGCCGCGTGGGGCTACGTGCTCCTCAACCGCACCTCGGACTATCTGCCCTGGCTGAAGTACCTGGTCCTGATCGGCGGCCTGGCCGCCGCGCTCGGCCTGATCTTCGCGGGCCGGATCAACCGCCAACTCGCCCTCGGTGCGGCGGCGGTGGGCCTCGTGGCCGCACTGGCCGGCCCGACCGCGTACACCCTCAGCACCCTTCAGGAGGGTCACACCGGCTCCATCGTGACCGCCGGTCCGTCCGGCGCGAGCATGATGGGCGGCGGGCGCGGAGGCCCCGGCGGCGGTGGTGCCATGCGCGGCGGCTTCGGCGGCGGCATGCCCGGTCAGAACGGCCAGAACGGCCAGAACCAGCAAGGTCAGCAGGGGCGGCAAGGTCAGCAGAACGGCAACGGCGGCACCCAGAACGGCAACGGCTTCCCAGGCGGCGGCTTCGGCGGCATGCCGGGTCAGAACCAGCAGAACGGCAACGGCAGCACCAAGGGCCGGAACCAGCAGGGCGGACCTGACGGCGGCATGGGCGGCGGCGGTGGCGCCGCCGGCCTGCTGAACGGCGCGAGCGTCGGCTCCCAGGCCAAGAAGCTGCTGGAGAAGGACTCCGCTAAGTACACCTGGGCCGCCGCGGCCATCGGCGCCCAGAACGCGGCGAGTTACCAGCTCTCCACCGGCGACCCGGTGATGGCGATCGGCGGCTTCAACGGCACCGACCCGTCCCCGACGTTGGCCCAGTTCAAGAAGTACGTGGCGGAAGGGAAGATCCACTACTTCATCTCGTCCGGCACCGGTGGCGGCATGGGCGGCAGCAGCACCGGCACCTCGTCGCAGATCACGTCGTGGGTCGAGAAGAACTTCAAGAAGGTGACGGCCGGTTCGGCCACCTTCTACGACCTGACGCAGAAGGCGAGCGGCTGACGCGGCGCACGAGTGCCGACGAAACTTGCTGTACACCGTATGGCTAGAGCCATACGGTGTACAGCATGTCCGCTCCCCAAGGCCACCCCCAACGCTGGCCGATCCTCGGTGTCATCTGTCTCGCGCAGCTGACCGTGCTGCTCGACAACACCGTCCTGAACGTGGCGATCCCGTCCCTCACCAGGGAGTTGCACGCCGCGACGTCCGACATCCAGTGGATGATCAACGCCTACTCGCTCGTGCAGTCCGGCCTGCTGCTCACCGCGGGCAGCGCGGCCGACCGCTACGGCCGTAAGAAGATGCTGATCGTGGGGCTGGTCCTGTTCGGCGCCGGGTCGCTGCTGGCGGGCTTCTCGGACACCACCGGCCGGCTGATCGCCGCGCGGGCCGGCATGGGCGTGGGCGGCGCACTCCTGCTGACCACCACACTCGCCGTGGTGATGCAGATCTTTACGGCCGAGGACCGGCCCAAGGCGATCGGCATCTGGGCCGCGGTCAGCGCGCTCGGATTCGCCGCCGGACCGCTGATCGGCGGCTTCATGCTGAACCACTTCTGGTGGGGCGCGATCTTCCTGATCAACCTGCCGGTCGCGGCGCTCGCCCTGGTGGCCGTGGCCCTCCTCGTCCCCGAGTCGAAGAACCCCCGCGGCGACCGCCCCGACCTCCTCGGCGCCCTGCTCTCCACGATCGGCATGGCCTCGCTGGTGTTCGCGATCATCTCCGGCCCCGGGCACGGCTGGACGTCGGGACGCGTGCTGCTCACGGTGGCCGTCGCGGTCGTGGTCCTGGCGGCGTTCGCGTACTGGGAGAGCCGGATCCCGTACCCCATGCTGGACCCGCACTTCTTCAGGGACCGCCGGTTCACGGGCGCCGTGACCGGGGCGGTTCTGATCACCTTCGGCATGGGCGGCGCGCTCTTCCTGCTCACCCAGCACCTGCAATTCGTCCTCGGCTACGGCCCCTTGGAGGCCGGTCTTCGGACGGCGCCGCTCGCGCTGACCGTCGTGGCCCTCAACTTCTCGGGCCTGTCGGCGAAGTGGTCGGCCAGGATCGGGACGCCGGTGTCGATCGCGCTGGGCATGGTCCTGATGTCGGCGGGGCTGGTGTCCATAGCCACGCTGGACACGGGCGGTTACGCCGGGACGCTGGTGGGGCTGCTGCTGATCGGCGGCGGCTGCGCGATCGCCAACCCGGCGATGGCGCACGCCATCATGAGCGCGATTCCGCCGGAGAAGGCGGGGGTAGGGGCCGGCATCAACGGGACGCTCGCGGAATTCGGCAACGGCTTGGGGGTAGCGGTACTTGGCGCTGTGCTGACGTCGCGGGTGCCTGCTGCGGGGCTGGCGGCGGGGCTGGAGACCGGTCAGTTGGTCGGTTCCGTCGCCGTGTTGCTCGGTGGGCTGCTGGCGGCGGCGTTGCTGCGTCGCGCGGAGCGGGCAGACTCGGGGGTGGCGGTCGCCTGAGCGCTCGGGTGGCGCGGGACATCTGGGGGGTGCGGGTCGAATGGGGTTGTTCGCGCAGGTCCCCGCGCCCCTTCGGGTCCACTGCCGCCTAGCATCTTGATCAGTGAACGGACGTCTAGGAAGGTGCGCCAATGGTGAGGGCAGCCGAGCGTGCGGCGCGGACCAGTGTGTGGCTGGAGGGCAAGGTCCGCCGGGGCGGTCGCGGTGGTCAGCCGTCGGGGCTGGACCGGGACCGGATCACCGAGGTGACCGTCCGGCTCCTGGACGCCGAGGGGCTGGCCAAGTTCTCGATGCGCCGGCTGGCCGGCGAGCTGAACGTGACCGCGATGTCCGTCTACTGGTACGTCGACACCAAGGACGACCTTCTCGAACTCGCCCTCGACGCGGCGTTCGGCGAGCTGACCCTGCCCGACCCGGAGACCGACGAGGACTGGCGCGACCAACTGCGCGCGCTGACGGGCGAGTACCGCTCCCTGCTGGTCCGCCACCCCTGGCTGTCCCCGCTGGCCGGCACCTTCCTGAACATCGGCCCGAACTCGCTGGCCTTCTCCCAGGTCGTCCAGCACATCGTCCGCAAGACGGGCCTGCCCGTGCACGGCCTGTCCGGCGCCCTTTCGGCCGTCTTCCAGTTCGTCTACGGATTCGGCACGATCGAGGGCCACTTCATCGCCCGCTGCGCCGCCGCCGGCATGACGCAGGACGAGTACTTCCAGCACGCCATGAGCGCGGTGAACCAGGCCCCCGGGGCCGCCGCGATCGTCCAGCAGAACGCCGACATCATGGCGGCCCGGGGCGGCGACACGGTGGAGGAGATGCGCGAGCGTGACTTCACCTTCGCGCTGGACCTCCTGGTGGCGGGCATCGAGGCGATGGTGGCCCGCAGCTGACTACTGCTCGGGTGCCAGCCGCGCCGGGAATCCTCCGGTGGCGACCGGTCCCCACTTCACGGGCGTGACGCGGATGATCGACTTGCCCTGCTTCACCATGGCCTCGCGGTACTCGTCCCAGTCCGGGTGCTCACCCGAGATGTTGCGGAAGTACTCCACCAGGGGCTCCACGGACTCCGGGGAGTCGATCACCTCGGCGGTGCCGTCGATCTGGACCCAGGGGCCGTTCCACTCGTCGCTCAGCACGACGAGGCTGACCCGCTCGTCCCGCTTGGCGTTGCGGGTCTTGGCGCGCTCCGGGTAGGTCGAGACGACGATCCGCCCCGAGTCGTCCACGCCGCAGGTCAGCGGCGAGGCCTGCGGGGTGCCGTCGGCGCGCCGGGTCAGCAGGATGGCGCGGTGCCGGGGCCGTACGAAGTCGAGCAGGTCGTCGCGGGAGACGGTCGTGTTCGTAGCGATGTCGGGTGCCATGCCGCCAGCGTAGGCGCCCGGCCCCCGCTCAGCCTGCTCCTGCCGTGCCTACGCCTGGGGCAGCGATTCGCCCTGCACCGCCTGGATGTCCAGCTCCACCCTCAGGGTGGTGCCGATCGCGGCGATGCCGGCCTGCAGCACCTGGTTGTAGTTCATGGCGAAGTCCTCGCGGCGCAGTTCGGTCGTCGCGCGGAAGGCGGCGCGCGTGCCGCCCCACGGGTCCGGGCCCGTGCCCAGGTACGCCAGGTCCAGGTCGACCGGGCGTACGACCCCGTGCAGGGTCAGCTCGCCGTGCACCGTCCAGCGGTCGGAGCCGGCTGTCGTCAGCCCCGTGGACCGGTAGGTGATCTCCGGGTACCTCTCGACGTCCAGGAAGTCCGGTGAGCGCAGATGGCCGTCGCGCATGCCGTTGCCCGTGTCGATGGAGGTGGCCTGGATGACCGCCTCCACACGGGACTTCTCCACCTCGTCCGGGGCGATCTCGATGCGCCCGGCGAAGTCGGTGAAGCGGCCATGCACGCTGGAGATGCCCAGGTGCTGGGCGACCGCGCCCACGGACGAGTGCGCCGGGTCGACGGTCCACGGCCCGGGCGGCGGCAGCTCGGTGCCACCCTGCCGGGACAGCGTCACCGCCCCGAGCTCGGCGCGGCCGCTCGCCGTGACGAGGGCGCTGGAGGCGACGGGCGCGTACCCGACGGCCGTGACGATGACGGTGTACGCCCCCGGCGCGAGCTCGGTCGCGTCCCGCACGGCGCCGTCGGAGTCCGCCTCGGCGCGCAGCACCTGCGTGCCGGTCATGTCGGTCACCGTGACGACCGCGTGCGACACGGCCCATCCGTCCCGCGTACGGATCTTCGCGGTCAGTCCCATCCCGTTTCTCCCTGCAAGTGCTACTGGTCGTGAAGAGTCCGGCCCGTGGCAGGTGTACCGCCGCTCAAGGCGCACCTGCCACGGGCCGGTGGTCGAACTACTCGGCCGGGTGGGCCAGTTCGATGTCGTGGTCGTCGACGCCGCGGCCGTTGACCGTCAGCGCCGTCGCCACCGGTGCGTAGCCCGTCGCGATGACGGTGTACTCGCCGCTGTCGAGGTCCGTGAAGGCGTACGCGCCGTCCGTGCCCGTGGTGGCGGTGCCGACCACGTTGCCCGCCGCGTCCACGAGGGTCACGCGTGCGTCGGCCAGCGGACCGTGCGGCGCCTTCACGACGCCCTGGAGCTGCGCGCCCGAGTCGAGGTCGACCTCGATCCGGGTGACGCCGGTGCCGCCCACCTCGACGGGCAGCGCCCGCGGCCGGTACCCGGCGGCGTTGACCGCGACGGTCACGGCACCCGGCACCAGCTCCGCGAAGGAGAACTCGCCCTGCTCACCGGTGGTCCCGGTGGCCAGCAGATCACCGCGCACATCGGTCACGATGACCATCGCGTCCTTGACGGGCAGCGCCGTCGCGGCGGCCCGCACCACACCGTTCAGCCCGCTGGTGCCGCTGAGCAGGATGTCGTACGAGACCGGCTCACCGTTCACCACGACCGTGGACGCCTGCGGCTGGAAGCCGTCGGCGGAGGCGATCAGGACGTACGAGCCGGTGCCCGGCGCCTGAAGGGTGTAGGACCCGTCCGCCTGCGCGACCGACCGGCCGAGCTGCCGTCCCGCGAGCGAGATCAGCGTGACGGCGGCCTGCGGCACGGGCGCGCTCTCGTTGCCGCGCACGAAGCCGCGCACCGGGGTGCCGCCGGAGGGGGCGGACTCCTCGGGCCGTGCGATGGTCGCGACGGCGGCCAGCCGCTGGGTGCCGTCGGCGGCCGCGGCCGTCTCCGAGATCGCCCAGCTCGGGAGCTTCTCCGTGACCGGGGCGGCGGCCTCGGCGGCGGCCGGAGCGGCCTCGGCCTCGGCGCCGGCGTCCGGAGTCTCCTCCGCGGCAGCGGCCTGCGCGAGTCCGCCCTTGGTCCTGAGCGGAACCTCCTTGATGAACAGGCTGACCAGGAACGCGAGGGCCGCGAGGCCACCGGCGATCATGAAGACATCGGCGATGCCGTGGCCGTAGGAGCTCTCCAGGAGCGTGCGCAGCGGCACCGGCAGCTTGTTGAGGTCCGGGATGCTGTCGCTCGAGTTGCTCGAACCGGCCAGCGCGGCCCGGAACTTCGGGTCGAGGGCGGCGGCGCCGTCCTGGACGTAGTGCGTGATCCGGTGGGACATCACCGCGCCGAGCGCCGAGACGCCGACCGCACCACCGAGGGAACGGAAGAAGGTGACCGTGGAGCTGGCCGAGCCGAGGTCGCTCGGTTCGACCTGGTTCTGCGTGCACAGCACCAGGTTCTGCATCATCATGCCGATGCCCAGACCCATGAGGGCCATGAAGATGGCCATCTTCCAGTAGTCCGTGTCGTAACGGATGGTGCCCAGCAGACCCAGGCCGGCCGAGACGAGCACGCCACCGCTGACCAGCCACGCCTTCCAGCGCCCGGTACGGGTGATGAACTGGCCCGAGACGGTGGAGGAGACGAACAGACCACCGATCATCGGGATCGTCAGGACACCGGACATCGTCGGGGACTTGTCACGGGCCAGCTGGAAGTACTGGCTGAAGAAGACCGTGCCGGTGAACATCGCGACACCGACGAACAGCGAGGCCAGCGACGCGAGCGTGATGGTGCGGTTGCGGAACAGGCGCAGCGGGATGATCGGTTCGCTCGCCTTGGACTCGACCAGGATGAAGAGCAGGCCGAGCACGACGGAACCGCCGACCATGGTGTACGTCTGCCAGGACAGCCAGTCGTACTTGTCACCGGCGAAGGTGACCCAGACCAGCAGCAGCGAGACGGCGGCGGCGACGAACGTGGCGCCGCCCCAGTCGACCTTGACGTCACGCTTCACGACCGGCAGGTGCAGCGTCTTCTGCAGCACGATCAGGGCGATGACGGCGAAGGGGACACCGACGTAGAAGCACCAGCGCCAGCCCAGCCACGAGGTGTCGGTGATGACACCGCCGAGCAGCGGGCCGCCGACGGTGGCGACGGCGAAGGTGGCGCCGAGGTAGCCGGAGTAGCGCCCGCGCTCGCGCGGGGAGATCATCGCGGCCATCACGATCTGGGCGAGGGCGGACAGTCCGCCGACGCCGATGCCCTGGAAGACACGGCAGGCGATCAGCATGCCCGGGTTCTGCGACAGACCGGCGGCCATCGAGCCCAGCACGTAGATGATCAGGGCTATCTGGACGAGCGCCTTCTTGCTGTACAGGTCCGCGAGCTTGCCCCACAGGGGCGTGGTCGCGGTCATCGCCAGCAGCGAGGCGGTGACGACCCAGGTGTAGGCCGACTGACCGCCACCGAGGTCGCTGATGATGTGCGGCAGGGCGTTGGTGACGATCGTGGACGACAGGATCGCCACGAACATGCCGAGCAGCAGCCCGGAGAGCGCCTCCATGATCTGCCGGTGCGTCATCGGGGCGTGCTCCGGGGAGCCTCCCCCGTGCTTGGCATGAGCCCGCACACCGGCTGGTGTGGTCGTTGCCATGGGCTTCCTTATCTCAAGTGCTTGCGGGTGTACGGGTGGTCGGTTCGAGTGCGACGGCCGGCGGCGGCAGTCGCGGCGGCGCGGGGCGGCAGTCGTCGAAGCTCGCCCGCAGCCGGGTCATGAGCCGGGTGAGCTGGGCGACCTCGTCGTCGCTCCAGTCGGCGAGCCGCTCGGCGAGCAGCTGCGTGGTCCGCACGGACAGCTCCTCCAGGCGGGCGATGCCCGCGGGTGTGAGGTGCACGATCCGGGACCGCTTGTCCGCCGGGTCGGGGGAGCGGTCGATCCAGCCGCGTTCGGCCAGGTGCGCGACATGGCGGCTGGTGACCGACATGTCCACGGCGAGCAGCTCCGCGAGCTTGCTCATGCGCATGTCGCCGTAGCGGCCCAGGAGGGTCAGTACGGCGGCGCTGCCGCTCGGGCAGTCGGACGGCAGGATCCGGCCGAGCTCCCGCTTCACGGCACCGAAGGCGCTGAACTGCCTGATCAGCTCCTCGTACTGCGTCTGCTCGGCCATCCCACCTCCCGCATTCGTTGCTTAGGGCAACCATAAGAGTTGTTGGTTGCTGCAGGCAAACAAAATGGCGGGGTGCGGGACAAAAACTTGGCAAAGGCAAGTATTGCGAACGTAAACACGCAGGTGAGGGTGATTGTCGAGAGGCTGTAGAGGTCGGCCTCCCCCCACTTGGGCCACACCCGGTGATTCGCTAGGGTCTGCTGCCATGGCTAACCCCCAGGGCCCCCAGGGCAACAACGACCCCGCAGGCAGCACCCAGATGTTCCGCGCGTTCGTCGACGAGGGCCCGCAGGGCCGACAGAGCCGTCAGCAGGCTCCGGCGCCGTCCGGACCCCGGATCGGTCTGATCGTCGGCATCGTCGTCGCGGTGGCGGTCGTGGCGGCCGTCGCCTGGCTCGCGATGATGTAGCGAGAGCTCAGGTCACTTCCACCGGACGGTGACGTCCCGCGTCTCGATGTGCATGCCGAGCGGCACGCGCCAGGCGGCGACGCACACCGTCCAGGTCTTCTTCCTGCGTGCCCCGGCGTCGATCGGCGCCGGGAGCCGCACGTCGGACGTCCTCGTCGCCCAGTCGATGCCGAGCGCGCCGATGATGTGCGTGCCGAAGGTGACCGTGCCCGAACGCACCGCCGTGCCGCCGGAGTTGGTGAAGGTCAGCGTCACGTCCTCGCACCAGCGATGGGCGGTCGCCTTCCGCTTCGGATCGCTCCAGCTCAGGTCGGCGGGTCCAGCGGGCTCTGTGGGTCCGGGAGTTGCCGTCGGAGACGGTGAAGCCGGGCTCGCGGGAGTGGACTTGGTACCGCGGCCGCCGACCGCCTGCGTGGTCCCGGCCGCAGGTGCCGGTGCGGTCCCCGCAGGCAGGCCGTCCGGTACGCCGCTCGAACTGCCACTCGCCGCCGGGGAGTCGCCGCGCTCCGGGTCGCCGTCCAGCGGTACGAGCGTCACCCCGCCTGTCGGAGCCGCCGCCGTGCCCGAGGCCCGGGGGATGCCGCCGGCCGCTCCGGTGGCTACGTAGCCCCCGCCCGGACCGCCGCCCCCGCACGCCGCCAGCACGGCGCCCAGGCAGACGACGGCCGCCGACGCGCCGATCACGGCGCCTCGACGGCCATGTGTCCATGTCGTCCCGGAAGTCCCACGCAGCATCGCGCCATGGTGGCTGACGCTCCGTCAAATAGGAACCCCCGGGCGGGCTTCGCTCAGTCCGAGATGAGCCCCTCACGCAGCTGTGCCAGCGTGCGGGTCAGCAGGCGGGAGACGTGCATCTGCGAGATGCCGACCTCCTCGCCGATCTGCGACTGGGTCATGTTGGCGAAGAAGCGCAGCATGATGATCTGGCGCTCGCGGGGCGGAAGCTTGGCCAGCAG
This sequence comes from Streptomyces sp. NPDC048419, assembly GCF_043200415.1. Classification (NCBI taxonomy): domain Bacteria; kingdom Bacillati; phylum Actinomycetota; class Actinomycetes; order Kitasatosporales; family Streptomycetaceae; genus Streptomyces; species Streptomyces sp. NPDC048419. Next base: position 268,804 of record NZ_JBICXT010000006.1, read on the forward strand.
CGGCTTCAGGGACTCGCGGTACTCGACACCCTCCAGCGCGGTGTCCTCGTAGCCCAGGCGGTCCGCGAGGGAACCCTCGCCGCCGTCGTCCTCGGGGGCCGGGGAGTCCAGCGAGGAGGCCGTGTAGGCGTTGCCGACCGCGAGGCCGTCGACCACGTCCTCCTCGGAGACGCCGAGCACGGCGGCGAGTTCGGGGACGGTCGGGGAGCGGTCGAGCTTCTGGGAGAGCTCGTCGCTGGCCTTCGTCAGGGCCAGGCGCAGCTCCTGGAGCCGGCGCGGCACGCGCACCGACCACGAGGTGTCGCGGAAGAACCGCTTGATCTCACCGACGACCGTCGGCATCGCGAAGGTCGGGAACTCCACGCCCCGCTCGCAGTCGAACCGGTCGATCGCCTTGATCAGGCCGATCGTGCCGACCTGGACGATGTCCTCCATCGGCTCGTTGCGCGAGCGGAAGCGGGCCGCGGCGTAGCGCACCAGCGGGAGGTTGAGCTCGATGAGGGTGTCCCGCACGTACGCGCGCTCGGGGCTGTTCTCGTCGAGTGCGGCGAGCCGCAGGAAAAGGGAGCGGGACAGGGTGCGGGTGTCGATGTTCTCCGGGGCCGGGATGGCCGGGGCGTCGGGCGCCTCCACCACCGGAGCTACGTCGAGCACGGCGTCGGCGGGCGCTGAATCGCTCTTGGTGAGCGTGAGCACCTTCGAGCTGCCCTGATCTGCGGACATGCCACCCCCTCTGGGTCGCGGGACGGTCGCGGCCGAAGTCCCCTCGGCGAGGAGTTCAGCCTTCACCTGAATACCGGAGCCGAAGCCCCGGCAAACGCGCTTGGGGAAGAATGTCACATGTCGGCAACGCGCTGTAGTGACATGTCGACACGTGAGATGCGAATCAGCCCTGGAAAGAGGGGGTCTGAGGCTTTTTCGGCATAGAACCGTCAGGAACATCCCTGGTGAGCGATTCGCTCTCCCAGGTTACGCGTCGATCCTGTTTGCGATCTGCGGTGTTCCGGAGTGTGCGCCTGTGCGCCTCTTATGCCTCAATCCGATTGGCGGATCGCAGCCGCTGGAAGCTACGCGCGAGTAGCCGTGACACATGCATCTGGGAGACGCCGAGTTCCGCGCTGATTTGTGACTGGGTGAGGTTGCTGTAGTAGCGCAGCAGAAGGATTCTCTGTTCCCGCTCCGGCAGTTGTACGAGGAGATGGCGAACGAGATCCCGGTGTTCGACGCCGTCCAGGGCGGGGTCCTCGTAGCCGAGCCGGTCGAGGAGCCCCGGCAGCCCGTCGCCCTCCTGGGCGGCCTCCAGGGAGGTCGCGTGGTACGAGCGTCCGGCCTCGATGCAGGAGAGGACCTCCTCCTCGGTGATGCGCAGCCGCTCGGCGATCTCGGCGGTCGTCGGGGTGCGCCCGAACGCGGTCGTCAGGTCCTCGGTGGCGCTGTTGACCTGGACCCACAACTCGTGGAGGCGGCGCGGGACGTGGACCGTGCGGACGTTGTCGCGGAAGTACCGCTTGATCTCGCCGACCACGGTCGGCATCGCGAAGGTCGGGAACTGCACGCCCCGGTCGGGGTCGAAGCGGTCGATCGCGTTGATCAGCCCGATGGTGCCGACCTGGATCACGTCCTCCATCGGCTCGTTGCGGGAGCGGAAGCGGGCCGCCGCGTAGCGCACGAGCGGGAGATTGGCCTCGATCAGCGCCCCGCGCACGCGGATGTGTTCGGGGCTGCCCGCGATGAGTGTCTTGAGCTCGCCGAAGAGCACCTGGGTGAGGGCCCGGGTGTCGGCGCCGCGGCTGCGCGGCGGTGCGGCTTCGGTGGGGGCCGTCGCGATTTCCGTCGCGGCTTCCTGGGGCGGTGCTTGAGGCGCAGTACTGGCCGGCACGGTCAACTCCGCCTCACAATCGATCAACTCATCCGTCAAAAGTGGTCATAGCATCACAAGAGATGTGGACTGTGTGCAAGCACCGCATTACGTCGTGTTGAGGGCAAGTTGGGACAAAGCATGCAAAAAGGCCCCACACCGGTTTCGGTGCAGGGCCCATCGGGGGCCGGCTCAGTACTCGTAGTCGGCGATCACCCAGGTGGCGAATTCCTTCCACAGGCCCACGCCCGCCTGGTGCTCGGGGTGCTCGACGTAGCGCCGGAGCGAGGCCGCGTCCTCGAAGCCGGAGTTGATGGCGAAGTCGTAGGCGATGGGGCGGTCGCTGAGGTTCCAGCCCAGTTCCCAGAAGCGGATCTCGGGGATCTTCCCGTCCAGGGACCGGAAGGCGTCCTCGCCCGCGGCGACGCGCGGATCGTCGCGCAGGACGCCCTCGTTGAGCTTGAACAGGACGAGATGCCGGATCATGCGCGCTCCTAGCTAGTGGGCCCCGTCGGCCAGCCAGGTGAAGAAGTCGCCGATGGCCTTCGCGGCGTCCGAGATGCCCTCGAACCCTATCTGGACGTAGTCCGCGGCCTTGGCCGGGTCTGTGATGATCACGTACAGGGCGAAGACCACGAGCGCATAGACGGCGATCTTCTTCGCATTCACCGCCACCGCGGCCTCCCGAGTCACAAGTTGCCCAACGACCGCACATGATCGCACGAAGGGCCCCGTCTTTCGACGGGGCCCTTCTTCAAGCGGTAGCGGAGGGATTTGAACCCTCGGTGACTTGCGCCACACTCGCTTTCGAGGCGAGCTCCTTCGGCCGCTCGGACACGCTACCGAGGGAGACCTTACAGCACGCCGAGCAGTGCCCTGAAATCGGTATTCGGCGGGACACGGGACGGGGATCAGCGGGACCGGAAGAAGTCGGTGAGCAGGCGGGAGCACTCCTCGGCGAGCACGCCTTCGACCACTTCGGGGCGGTGGTTGAGCCGCCGGTCCCGTACGACGTCCCAGAGGGAGCCGGCCGCGCCGGCCTTCTCGTCACGGGCGCCGTAGACGACACGGTCCACCCGGGACTGCACGATCGCGCCCGCGCACATCGTGCAGGGCTCCAGGGTGACGACGAGCGTGCAGCCGGACAGCCGCCACTCGCCGAGCTCTGCCGCCGCGCGGCGGATCGCGAGGATCTCCGCGTGCGCCGTCGGATCGCCGGTGGCCTCACGCTCGTTGTGCCCGGACGCGAGCACGGTCGCGCCGTCCGGGGCCAGCACGACGGCGCCGACGGGGACGTCCCCGCCGGCCCGTCCGGCCTCGTCCAGCGCGCGCCGCATCGCGGCCCGCCACGGGTCGCGCACCGGGTCCGGAGTGTTGCCTGCGGTCGCTGAAGCGGTCAGCGGACGGTCTCCAGGACCTCGGAGGCGCCCAGGGCCTCGGCGATCGCACTCAGGGCGTCCTCGTCCAGGATGCGCAGCTCCTTGGAGCTGACGCCCAGGTCGTCGAGGATCTCGACGTCGCCGACGGGGCTGTGCGGTACGGCCTCGGCGGACGGCGTGTCCTCGTCACCGTCGTCGTCCTCGTCATCACCGTCCTCGGTGCCGTCGAGGTCGAGGGAGTCCAGGTCCGAGTCGTCGTCGCCGGGCTCCCTTCCGAGCAGTTCGTCGGTGAGCAGGATCTCTCCGTAACTGCTGCGGGCAGCGGCGGCGGCGTCCGAGACGTAGATACGAGGGTCTTCCTCGCCGTCGACGCGGACGACGCCGAACCACCCGTCTTCCTGTTCGATCAGCACGAGCACCGTGTCGTCCTCTGTCGAGGCTTCCCGGGCGAGGTCGGCCAGATCCGACAGGGTCTCCACATCGTCGAGCTCTGTGTCGCTCGCTTCCCACCCGTCTTCGGTGCGCGCGAGCAGTGCGGCGAAGTACACCGTGACTCTCCCACTGGTCATAGGCGTGCCGGTTGGGGGTCCCCCCGGCGGAGGTTCTGGGCGGGGAGAGCTGTGCTCCGAGCCCCACCCACTCGGAATCGTGGCAGAAACAAGGCCTTCAGGGGACGTCTTCGGCTCCCTGTGTCCGCCCGTTTTGATCGACCACGAGCGGGATCGTACGCGGCGATCCTTGTCGGCGCGCAAAGGGCCGCCCTTCCACGTGCCGTCAGTTCGACCGGAGTTACCAGCGGAAGGTGCGCATGCGCATGGCGTGGCGCAGGCGTGCGGTCTTGGCGCGGCGGGGCTGGACACGGTCGCGCAGTTCGCGCGCCTCGGCGAGATCACGCAGGAACTGGGCCCTGCGGCGGCGGCGCTCCGCGTCGCTCTCGTCCGGCGACGCGTCCTTCTCGGCTTCGCTCTCAGGCAGGTCAGGCATAGGCTCACCACCCCCTGGTCCGTCCCTCCCACTTTCCCTCTGATGGGCGGTTTGATGCCAGCGCAAGGGTTTCGGGGGCGCGGTTACTGTTAGGGCATGCGTCTCCACGTCGTCGACCACCCCTTGGTCGCCCACAAGCTCACCACCCTGCGCGACCGGCGCACCGACTCCGCGACCTTCCGGCGGCTCGCCGACGAGCTGGTCACCCTGCTCGCGTACGAGGCCACGCGTGACGTGCGCACCGAGCAGGTCGACATCGTCACGCCGGTCGCCGCGACGACCGGCGTGAAGCTCTCCTATCCGCGCCCGCTGGTGGTGCCGATCCTGCGGGCCGGCCTCGGCATGCTGGACGGCATGGTCCGGCTGCTGCCGACCGCCGAGGTGGGCTTCCTGGGCATGATCCGCAACGAGGAGACGCTCCAGGCGTCCACGTACGCCTCCCGCATGCCCGAGGACCTCTCCGGGCGCCAGGTGTACGTCCTGGACCCGATGCTGGCCACGGGCGGCACGCTGGTCGCCGCGATCCGGGAGCTGATCAAGCGCGGCGCGGACGATGTGACGGCCGTGGTGCTCCTCGCCGCGCCGGAAGGTGTGGAGCTGATGGAGCGGGAGCTGGCGGGGACGCCGGTGACCGTGGTGACGGCAGCGGTCGACGAGCGGCTCAACGAGCACGGGTACATCGTGCCGGGGCTGGGGGATGCGGGCGACCGTCTCTACGGCTCTGCCGAGTAGCGCTCGCCGATTTCGCCGTCGGGGTGCGGGTGTGTCGGAGGCCGCGAGTGCGTCGTGGCCGTTCGCGCAGTTCCCCGCGCCCCTTCAGGGCGTTGCTAGCAGGCGTTCTTCGACGTCGATGTCGGCTTCGGGCTGGCCAGGGCCGCCAGGGCCTTGTCCGAGGCCGGCTTCGTCGTGAGGGTCTTGAAGCCGTCGCCGATGATCAGGTCGACGTCGGCGCCCTTGCGGGCCGCGTCCGTGCGGCGCTCGGCGGTGGAGAGCTGCGTGGCGAGCACGGGCAGCGAGCTGTTCAGGGCGGACGCGGGGCCCAGCAGGACCCCCGTGCCCTTGACCTTCTTGTCGAACTCCTTGGACGCGTTGCCCACGTCGCCGATCTTGAAGCCGCGCTTCTTCAGCTCGTCCGCCGTGGTCTTGGCCAGGCCGCTGCGCGTGGTGGCGTTGTAGACGTTCACCGTGATCTGGCCGGGGTCGGGAGCGGCGGCGCCCTTGGTGCCGGCGGAGGTGCCGGGCGACGGGCTCACCCTGGATCCGCAGTCCGCCTTCCTGCCGGCCGCCGAAGCCTTCTTGCCGCCGCCGGTGAAGACGTCGATGAGCTGCAGGGTGCCCCAGGCGATGATCGCGAGCGCGGCGACGGAGGCCACGACCGCGGCGACGAGCTTGCCACGACGACGGCGCTGGCGCATCCGGGGGTATTTGTCCCCCGTGATCTTGTACTTGCCGCCCATGCCCGGGGGAGTCAGCATGCTCATGAGCGCAGCGTAGTGCGCCTGAGCGGCAATGCCTACTAGATGATCATTGCAGTCCGCGCAGGTGAACCCAAAAGGGCCAAGCCTTTACCGGCAGGCCGCGCCCAGGCGGGTGTCAGTCCAGCTCGAGCACGCGCGCGTGCAGCACCTGGCGCTGCTGCAGGGCCGCCCGCACCGCACGGTGGAGACCGTCCTCGAGATACAGGTCGCCCTGCCACTTGACCACGTGTGCGAACAGGTCGCCGTAGAAGGTCGAGTCCTCGGCCAGGAGGGTCTCCAGGTCGAGCTGTCCCTTGGTGGTGACGAGCTGATCGAGGCGGACCGGGCGCGGCGCGACGTCCGCCCACTGCCGGGTGCTTTCCCGGCCGTGGTCGGGGTACGGCCGGCCGTTTCCGATGCGCTTGAAGATCACACGGAAAGCCTACCGGTCAAGACCTTCCGGGCGCAGCCATGGAGACGGAGTGCGACGCTGGAAAAGACATTTCAAAACGGGGCAAACAGCAACAGGGGCCCGATATGAGTGACAGCGAGACCATGCGCCCGGCCACCGCTCCCGAGGCACCCGGAAGTGCTCCCGCCCTCCCTCGCGCTGCCCTGGAGATCGCCTCGGGCTACGCCTTCACCGGGCCGGCGCTGGACCTGGGAGCCCTGCTGTGGGAAGGGACGTGCCTGCCGGACGCGCAGATCCGCATCCCGCTGCCGATGCTCAACCGCCACGGCCTGGTCGCGGGCGCCACCGGCACCGGCAAGACCAAGACGCTCCAGCTCGTCGCGGAACAGCTGTCGGCGCAGGGCGTGCCGGTCTTCCTCGCCGACGTCAAGGGCGACCTGTCCGGCATCTCGGCGCCCGGGCAGCCGAACGACAAGGTGCGCGGGCGGGCCGCCGAGGTCCACCAGGAGTGGACGCCGGCCGGATTCCCGGCCCAGTTCTACGCGCTGGGCGGCCTCGGGCACGGCATCCCCGTACGGGCCACCATCACCAGCTTCGGGCCGGTCCTGCTGTCCAAGGTGCTGGGGCTGAACCAGACCCAGGAGCAGTCGCTCGGCCTGATCTTCCACTACGCCGACACCAAGGGCCTGGAGCTGATCGACCTCAAGGACCTGCGGGCGGTCGTCGCGTTCCTGACCTCGGACGAGGGCAAGGTGGAGTTGAGGGACATCGGCGGTCTGTCGACCGCCACGGCCGGGGTGATCCTGCGCTCCCTCACCGCCTTCGAGGCGCAGGGCATGGCCGGCTTCTTCGGGGAGCCGGAGTTCGACACGGGCGAGTTCCTGCGGACGGCCGAGGACGGGCGCGGCACGGTGTCCGTCCTCGAACTGCCCGCGGTGCAGGACAAGCCGCAGCTGTTCTCGACCTTCCTGATGTGGCTGCTCGCCGACCTCTTCCACGACCTTCCCGAGGTGGGCGACGCGGACAAACCCAAGCTCGTCTTCTTCTTCGACGAGGCGCATCTGCTGTTCGACGACGCCTCGAAGGCGTTCCTGGACTCGATCACCCAGACCGTGCGGCTCATTCGCTCGAAAGGGGTCGGCGTCTTCTTCGTCACGCAGACCCCGAAGGACGTACCGTCCGACGTCCTCGCGCAGCTCGGCAACCGCGTCCAGCACGCGCTGCGCGCCTTCACCCCCGACGACCAGAAGGCCCTGAAGGCGACGGTGAAGACCTTCCCGAACTCCGCGTACGACCTGGAGGAGCTGCTCACCGGTCTGGGGACGGGGGAGGCCGTGGTGACGGTGCTGAGCGAGAAGGGGGCCCCGACCCCGGTCGCGGCGACCCGGCTGCGCGCCCCCGAGTCCCTGATGGGGCCCGTCGAGGCCGGCGTCCTCGACGGCGCGGTGCGGGACTCGCCGCTGTACGGACGTTACGCACAGGCTGTGGACAGGGAGTCGGCGTACGAGAAGCTCGAGGCCGCGAAGCCGGCCGGCGCCAAGGGGCCCGACGAGATGGCGGCGCGGACCCGGCCCAAGGCGGCCCCGAAGACCGCTCCGAAGGCCGCTCCGAAGACCGACGAGGAGCACTCCGTCGTCGAACAGGTCGTCGGCAGCGGCATGTTCAAGTCCCTGGCGCGGTCGGTCGGCACGCAGATCGGGCGCGAGATCACCCGCTCGTTGTTCGGGACGGCCCGGCGGAGGCGGTAGGCCCGCCCCCGCCGGGGGAGATCAGCGGCCCTGTTTCCGTGCGGGCTGCTGGGGTTGCGGCCGCTGCGCGTCCCGGTGCCGGGGCGCACTGCGTGCGGCCTCCGCGCGCAGCAGGGCGCGCAGGTCCGCGTACGGGTCGGTGGGCATGGCTGTGTTCCTCGCGTAGTGCCGACTGGTCCCGGGAGCGGGGTCCGTCAGCAGCGCAGGACCACGGTGCGCAGGGCGGTCAGGGGGTGCGGCGGCCGCGGCGGGGCGGGCAGGGTCCGGCCCTGCGGGGCGGCGGGTGGCGGGCCGGTGCGGGGCACGCGGCGCAGGGGTGCGGCGGTCCGGCGGACGGTGCAGGCCGGCGGGCGCACGGCCGCGTCCAGGACGTCGTACTCGACGATCCCCGCGGACACCGCGGGCGTCGCGTGCACCTGGGAGTGGGCGCCCGGCACCAGCAGGGCGCACAGCAGCACGAGCGCCCGCAGCCAGGTGCGGCTGCGGGGGAGGCTTCGTGCGGTGCTCACGGGAGGTCCTCTGCCCGCGGCGCACCCGGTGTTCGGCACGCCGCAGGCGAGATACGCCCGTATTGCGTACGGCTACACGGCGAGCGGCACCCGCTGGGCGCGGCCCCGCATGCGGATCGCCGTGATGATCTCGACGACACCGACCGCGACCAGCCAGATGCCGCCGACCAGGGTGAGGACGGCGACGGACCGGAAGGGCGAGTCGATCAGGACGATGCCGGCGACGAACGTGACGATCCCGAGGAGGATCTGCCAGCCGCGGGCCGGCATGGACGAGTCGTGGACGGCGGCCAGGGTCTGGGTGATCCCGCGGATGAGCCAGCCGATGCCGATCCACAGCCCGAGCAGCAGGATCGACTGCATCGGCCCGCGGAAGCAGAACAGCCCCAGCATGATCGACAGGGCGCCGCTGACGAAGGCCAGCACGCGCAGCGAGGTCGTCCGGTGCGTGCCGAACGCGGCGACCAGCTGGAAGACGCCGCTGCACAGGAGGTAGAGGCCGAACAGGACGCCGGCCGCGAACAGGGACGCGCCCGGCCAGACGAGGACCAGCACACCGAGGATCAGCGAGGCCACGCCGGTGAGCAGGACGACCTGCCAGGCGGCCTGCGACAGCGCGTGCAAAGGGCCCTCGAAGGGCGGTTCCGGGGCATGGGTGCCTGGTGCGGTTCCGGCGTGGACCTTGCGGTCGTCGAACTCCGGGCCCCAGGTGTTCGGTGGGTCTGTCATGCTCCATGCTCGGACCGGCCGCGCGCGCCGCGCCACCCCTGGGGGCCGGTCGGCTGACGCCCTATTTCCCGGCGGACTTCGCGGCCTTGGCGGCGGCCTTCGTCTCCTGCTTGAACGCCCGCACCTTGGTCAGCGACTCCGGCCCGGTGATGTCGGCGACGGAGCGGAAGGAGTCCGCGTCGCCGTACGAGCCGGCCGCCTCGCGCCAGCCCTCGGGCCGCACGCCCAGCTGCTTGCCGAGCAGCGCCAGGAAGATCTGCGCCTTCTGCTTGCCGAAGCCGGGCAGCTCCTGGAGCCGCTTCAGCAGCTCCCGGCCGTCGGTCACGCCCTTCCAGACGAGCTCGGCGTTCCCGTCGTAGTGCTCCACGACGTACTGGCACAGCTGCTGGACGCGCTTGGCCATGGAGCCCGGGTAGCGGTGCACGGCCGGCTTCTCGGACAGCAGCGCGCCGAAGGCCTCCGGGTCCATGACGGCGATGTCGTGCGCGTCCAGGTCCTCGGCGCCGAGCCGGTCCGCGATCGTGCGCGGGCCCTTGAACGCCCACTCCATCGGGACCTGCTGGTCCAGCAGCATCCCGGTGAGCGCGGCGAGCGGGGAGCGCCCGAGGAGTTCGTCGGCCGCGGGGTCCTGGGCGAGGTGAAGAGTGACGTCCATGACCCCGATCATGCCCCGGCGGGAGTCAGAGCTCCACGTGAACGCCGGCGAGCGCCGCGCCGAAGTAGCCCTTGACGCCGTGCACGCTGATGCCGGACGCCTTGCCGCACACGTTCACCGAGCCGTTCAGGACCGGGCCGGAGGCCGAGCCACGGGCGATCCAGACGCAGCCGTCGGAGTTCTCGGTGGGCACGCCGACGACCGTCTCCAGCTTTCCGTCCTTGTTCAGGTCGGTGAGGTGCACGGCGGCGCCGAACTGGTCGCCGGTCTCCACGGAGCCGGGCACGCCCGCCGTGTCCTGGGTGTAGCCGGCCGACCTGGCGGTGGTCAGGCCGCCGGCGGAGCCGCGCAGCAGGACGGCGGAGCCGGCCATCTTGTGCGTGCCGACGGCCTCCCCGGGGACGCCGACCAGGACATCGGCGTATCCGTCGCCGTCGAGGTCGCCGACGGTCAGGGACTGGCCGAACTCGTCGCCGTCCTCCGCGGCGCCGGGCACGCCCGCCGTGTCCTGGTGGTAGACCTGGGGCTTCTGACCGGCGGTGATGCCCTGGGCGCTGCCGTAGAGCACCTGGATCTCCCCGCCGCGGTGGGCCCAGCCGGCCGGGCCGCCGGACATGGAGTCGTCGCTGGAGATGCCGGTGACGAGGTCGCCGTAGCCGTCGCCGTTGATGTCGCCGACCATGCCGGCGTGGCCGTCGGCGTAGGGGAGTTCGGTGGGCCAGTTGGTGGTGCCGGCGTCGTCCACGAGTGCGCCGTTGTCGGCATACACGGATCCGCGCAGGTCGTCGTCGGAGGGGCCCGGAAGCCAGAACCGCTCGGACTTGCCGTCGCCGTTCACATCGCCCATCACCACGCCGCGGGCGTTGACCCGCCACTCGAGATACCGGGAGGCCGCCTGGCCGCCACGGGTGAAGGGACCGCTGTAGGAGGAGGCTTCGCAGCCCGAGCCGACGCCCAGCTCCGGGGCGCCGTCGCCCTCCATGTCGCCCGTGGCAAGGGACAGTCCGAAGCGGCAGTACGTCATGCCCTCGCCGAATCCGCTCGGCGGAGCGATGTTCGTGCCGCCCTTCAGCCCGTCCGGCCCGCCCCAGACGACGGTCACCGAGCCCCGCGAGTAATTGCTTCCGACCGCCTCCTCGGGCGTGCCGACGATCAGGTCCGCGTATCCGTCCCGGTCCAGGTCGGCGCTGGTCACCGCCTGTCCGAAGCGGTCGTATTCCTCGGGGTCCCCGGGGATCCCCGCGCTCGCCTGGGTGATGACCGTGCGCCGGGTCGCGCTCACCGACGACTTCGAGCCGTACAGCACGACGACGGCACCGGCCGCGTCCACACCGCCGTTGGCCGCGTCGGGCGCGCCGACCGCCAGGTCGCGGTATCCGTCGCCGTTGAAGTCGTCCTGCACGGCTGCCGTGTTGGCCCCCTTGTAGGGCGAGGCGGCCGAGGACGCCACCGGGGTCAGCGGGACGGCGACGACGGCGGCGAGCACGGCGGCGGCCGTGACGGCTCTGCGCAACGGGACTCCTCGACACGGAGATACAGGTCTGCGGACGCCCCCTTGGACACACGAGTCACACGAATGGTTGCGCTCAGCCCGCCCGCCAGTACCCCAGCGCGTGCACCCGGTCGCCGGGCACGCCGAGTTCCTTGCGGACGTACGCGGACAGGGTCCGGGTCGTTCGGGTGTCGCAGGTGATCCACACATAGGGGTCGGCGGTGCCCGAAATGATCCCCGGGGAGTTCGGCGCGGACGCGGTCGACCAGTTCCTCGCGGGAGACGTGCCGCAGGTCGTGGCGGGCGGAGTCGGTGCGGAAGGGCAGGTCGTCCTGGCCGCCCTCGAACCAGATCGTCGCCGGGACCGGATCGAAGGCGCCGAGCACGGAGTTGATCGCGGGCAGCGCGGCCGGGTCGCCGACGGCGAGGACGTGCGTGGGCGCGGGCGCCGGCTCCTCGAAACGGGTGCCCTGGACGGTCGCCTCGATGGTGTCGCCGGGCCGGGCCGCCTGTGCCCAGTCGCCGGCGGCTCCCTCGTGCAGGGCGAACTCCAGGGAGAAAGTGCCGGCCGCCGGGTCCGGGTCGACCAGGGTGTACGCCCGCTGGTGCGGCTTTCCGGCGTTGGTGAACCACAGCCGGACCCACATGGCGGGGTGGACGCCGGTCGCGGCGAGCAGACCGCCGTCGGTCAGTCGCAGCCGCCGGTACCGCGGCGTGACGTCCTCGGCCCGCGTGACGGTCAGGGTGAAGTCCTTCGCCCGCATCAGCCGGAGGACCGTGCCCTCCCAGCCCCGACCCTGCGCCATGGCTTCTCCACCCTTCACGTACGATTCTGAGCATCAGTTACTTAGGTGAGGCTAACCTAAAATAGAGAGGGGTCGCAGGTGCCGTCCGAGATCTACCGAGATGCATGGGGCATCCCCCACCTGCGCGCCGGCGGCGTCCGCGAACTGGCCCGTGCCCAGGGCCGCGTCACCGCCCGGGACCGCGCCTGGCAGCTGGAGGTCGAACGGCACCGCGCGCAGGGCACCTCGGCGGCCTTCCTCGGCACCGGGGCGCTGTCCTGGGACCTGTTCGCGAGACGGGCCCGCCTGGACGACACCGCCCGCCGCTGCTTCGCCGCCCTTCAGCGGCAGGACGCGGAGACGGCCGACTGGGTACGGGCGTACGCCGAGGGCGTCAACGAGGAGCTGACGGCCACCGCGGCGCCCGAGTTCGCGGCCGGCCAGGCCCCCGGCCGCTGGGAGCCCTGGACCCCGCTCGGCGTCTGGCTCGCCACGCACATCCTGTTCGCTGGCTTCCCCGCCAAGCTCTGGCGCGAGGAGGCGATACGGCACCTTGGTCCGGCCGCGGTCGGGCTCTTCGCCACGGACGGGCCCTGTTACCGCGGGCAGCAACGGCTGGCTGGTCACGGGGGAGCGGACCACGACCGGCCACGCCGTGATCGCCGGCGACCCGCACCGCTTCATCGAGGACCCCGGCGTCTACCAGCAGATCCACCTCTCCTGCCCCGAGTTCGACGTCGTCGGCCTCGCGGTCCCCGGCGTGCCGGGCATCGCCCACTTCGGCCACACCGGCACGGTCGCCTGGGCCATCACCAACGCCATGGCCGACTACCAGGACCTGTACCGGGAGCGGCTGCGGCGTACGGGCGCGGGCGTGGAGGCGCTCGGACCGGACGGCGAATGGCGCCGTGCCGCCCGGCACGCGGAGACCGTCGAGGTGGCCGGTGAGGACCCGGTCGAGGTCGAGGTGATCGAGACGGACCAGGGGCCGGTGGTGATCGGCGGTCCCGAGGGCCTCGACGAGGGCGTCCCCGGCATGCCTGCGGTCGCGATCAGCCTGCGGTACCCGCCCCGGGTCACCGCGGACCTCGGCTTCGGCGCGCTGCTGCCGCTGCTGCGGGCCCGCCGCGTCGCCGACGTCGACCGGGCGCTCGAGCTGTGGGCCGAGCCGGTCAACGTCGTGCAGGCCGCCGACACGGAGGGCGGGGTGCTGCACCGGGTCGCCGGGCGCGTGCCCGTGCGCTCCGAGGCGAATCGGACCCGGCTCGTGCCCGCCTGGGAGCCCGGGCACGAGTGGGAGGGCTGGGAGCAGACGCCGAGGGCCGAAGTGACCGGCGGTGTCGCCGTGATGGCCAACCAGCGCGGTCTCGCCACCCCGCTCGGTGTCGAGTTCGCCCCGCCGCACCGCGCGGAGCGCATCGCCGGCCTGCTGGCGGAGAAGGACCGCTGGGCGCCCGGCGACATGCCCGGCATCCACATGGACACCCACCTCGCCTCCGCGGGCCCCCTGCTGGACCGTCTGGCGGCCCTGAAGGACCTGTCCCCCGAGGCCGCCGCCCTGCGCGAGCGCCTGCTGCGCTGGGACCGCCGCATGGACGCGGGCAGCGCGGACGCCGCCGGCTACGCCGCGGTGCGTGGCGCGGTCGTACGGCGGCTCGCCGCGCACCCGGCGTTCGCCGCATCGGCCGTGCCGCCCGCCTACCCCGAGGTCTTCCTGCCCTGGCTGGCCCTGCTCCCCCGGATCGGCTACGCGCTCGAACACCTGCTGCGGGCCGTGGAGTTGTACGGAGTCGACCGGACGGAGGCGGTGCGGACGGCCCTGGAGGAGGTGGCCGCCGAGCAGCCCGCCGGCACCTGGGGCGACGTCCACCGCCTCGCCCCCTGGCGGGCGCTCACCACCACCTCGTACGAGGAACCGGGTCTGTCCGGCGACCACGACTGCGTGCTGTGCACCTCCACCGTGCCGGGGCTGACGGAGCTGAGCGCGCGGGGGCCCGCCGCCCGCTACGTGTGGGACCTGGCGCGGCGCGAGGACAGCCGCTGGGTGGTCCCGCTCGGGGCGTCCGGGGTGCCCGGCTCGCCCCACCACCGCGATCAACTCCCCTTGTGGCTCAAGGGGGATCTCGTCCCGGTCGTCACCGACTTCGACCGGCTCAGCAAGGAGTGCGATGTCAGCAGGGAGAGCGATGTCTGACCCGTACGCCGACCGGACCGCGGTCCACGAGCAGCACGTTGACGGCTTCGGCGCCGTCCGCGTCCTGCCCCTCGACGCCCGGGCCGACGCCCCCGTGCTGCACACGTGGGTGAGCGCGGAACGGGCCGTGTTCTGGGGCATGAACGGCCTCGGCCGCGACCAGGTCGAGGAGATCTACGGGCACATGGACACCCTCGACACCCATCACGCCTTCCTGGTCGTCAAGGACGGGGCACCTGCCGCACTGCTGCAGACCTACGAGCCGGAGTCCGATCGGGTCGCCGAGTGCTACGAGGTGCGCGAGGGCGACATAGGCGTCCATCTGCTGATAGCACCCGCGGGGGCGCAGGGTGCGCGCCCCGGCTGGTCGGCGGCGCTGCTGGCCGCCGTAGCCTCCTACGTGCTGACGGTGCTGGACCGGCGCCGGGTGGTGGTCGACCCGGACGTGCGCAACGAGAAGGCGATCGCCCGCTTCCTGCGGCAGGGCTTCGAGGCCGGCCCGGTGGTGGTGCTGCCCGAGATCGACGTCCCGGACGTGTACCTGCCCGAGAAGCACGCCCAACTGGCGTTCCTCCGGCGGGAGGTAGCCTTCCCCGGGTGACGCCCGAAGACCTCGTCGCCCACTACGGACTCGAGCCCCTGCCCCGCGAGGGCGGCCTGTACCGCCAGACGTGGGCGGGCCCCGAGCGCCCCGACGGACGGCCCGAGGGGACGGCGATCGTCGCCCTGCTGACCGCCGCCGACTTCTCCGCCCTGCACCGCCTGCCCACCGACGAGATCTGGCACCACTACCTCGGCGACCCGCTGGAGCTCCTGCTCCTGGCTCCCGGCGGCACGTCCGCCACGGCCGTTCTCGGTCCCGACGTCCTCGGCGGCCAGCACCCGCAGCTCACCGTGCCCGCCGGGACCTGGATGGGCGGACGGGTCGCCGAGGGCGGTGCGTGGACGTTCTTCGGCTGCACCATGGCGCCCGGATTCACCTTCGAGGGCTACGAGCACGGGGACGCGGCCGAGCTCACGGCGCGGTATCCGGACCGGGCCGCCCGCATCCTGGAACTGTCCCGGCCATGAGACTTCTCGACGGACAGGCCGCCCTGGTCACGGGCGCGGGCGGCGGCATCGGACGGGGCATCGCCCTCAGGTTCGCGCAGGAGGGCGCGGCGGTCGCGCTGCACTGCCGTACGGCCCTCGCGCCGGCGCGTGAACTGGCCGCGCGGATCGAGGAGTCGGGCGGCCGGGCCGTCGTCCTGCGAGCCGACCTCACCGACGAGGACGCCTGCCGCCGGGTGGTGGGGGAGGCCGCCGAGTGGGGCGGCGGACTGGACGCGCTGGTCAACAACGCGGGGGTGCGGCCGGTCCGGGAACTGCCGGGGATGACGGCGGCCGAGTGGCGGGCGGTCGTCGACACCAACCTCTCCAGCGTCTTCGCCTGCACGCAGGCCGCAGCCGAGGTCATGCGGGAGCGCGGCGGCAGCGTGACGCACATCGCCTCCGTGGAGGGACGGCAGCCGGCGGCCCTGCACGCGCACTACAGCGCCTCCAAGGCGGCCGTCGTGATGCACGCCCGGGCGGCGGCCCTGGAGTACGGCGGGTCCGGCATCCGCGTCAACACCGTCTCGCCCGGCCTGATCAGGCGCGAAGGGCTGGAGGAGGCCTGGCCGGAGGGAGTGCGGCGGTGGCAGGAGGCGGCCCCGCTCGGGCGGCTCGGGCGGGCGGAGGACGTCGGGAACGCCTGTGTGTTCCTGGCCTCCCGGCTCGCGTCCTGGGTGACCGGGCACGACCTGGTGGTGGACGGCGGGGTGACCGCCCGGCCCACGTGGTGAGCACACGGCGGCCCGTATCCGTACGTATCCGGAAGGCGGCGAATCCGACGACGGAGAAACGCGTGGGGCGTGCGGGTGCGGGTGCGGGTGCGGACGGTGGACGGCGGGGGCGGCGGGAGGTCCGCGGACCCGCCCGGCGCCGGGGAGTTCAAGGGCTGGTGCTGCTGGGCGCCGTGCTGGTCCTGCTCGTCCTTGGCGGGGCGGGGCCCGCGTCGGCCCACGCGGCCCTCAAAGGCACCGACCCCGACGACGGAGCCGTCCTCAGGTCGGCCCCCCGCCACCTCACCCTGACCTTCACCGAGTCCGTCGGCCTGCTCGACGACTCGTTCCGTGTGCTCGACCCGCAGAACCGGCGCGTCCGCATCGGCGCCGCGCAGCACGCGCAGGGGCGTTCCGACACCGCCTCCGTGAGCCTGCCGGCGAAGCTCGCCGAGGGCACGTACGTGGTCGCCTGGCGGGTCGTGTCGGCGGACAGCCACCCGGTGGGCGGCGCGTTCACCTTCTCCGTCGGCAAACCCTCCGCGACGGTCGCCTCGGTGGACACCGGACCGGCCGAGAACCCGGCGACCGCGAGCCTCTACAACATCGCCCGCTATCTGGCCTACCTCGCCGTGGCACTGCTGATCGGCACGGCCGCCTTCGTGGCCCTGTGCCGCCCGGCGGACCGGACGCCGCTGCGCAAGCCCCTGGTCGCGGGCTGGTGGACCCTGGCGGGGACGACCGTGGCGCTGCTGGTGCTGCGCGCCCCGTACGAGAACGGCACGGGCCCCGCGACCGCCTTCGACGCCTCCGCCTTCGCCCGCACCCTCACCGGCCGTCCCGGTCTCGCCCTGCTGGCACGGCTCGCCCTGCTGCTCGCCGCCGCCGTCCTCACCGTTCGATTGCGCAAACGTGAAGCCCCCTGGCGCGCGCTGCTTGCCGCGGGCGCCGTCCTCGCCGTGGCCCTGACCCTGACCTGGGCCGCCGCCGAGCACGCGTCGGCGGGTATCCAGGTGCCTGTGGCGATGGTGTCCTCGGTGCTGCACCTGCTGGCGATGGCGGTCTGGCTGGGCGGCCTGACGGCCCTGCTGGTCCTGCTCCACCGCACCGAGCTGCCCGCGGCCGCCGTGGCCCGCTTCTCCCGTATCGCCTTCGTCTCCGTGACCGTCCTGGTCGTCACCGGCGTCTACCAGTCCTGGCGGGGCCTCGGCTCCTTCGGCGCGCTCACCGGGACGACGTACGGCAGGCTGCTGCTCGCCAAACTGGCGGCCGTGGTGCTGCTCCTGGCGGCCGCGGGACTCTCGCGGCGCTGGACGACGCGGCTGGTGACGGACCGCGCCGAGGCGGCCGTACGGGAGCGGGTGCCCGAGCCGGTGGGCGGGCCGCCGTCTTCCGCCGCGGCGGAACCCGCCGGGCCCTCCGGCCCCGACACCGGCCGCCGCGGTCTGCGCCGCTCCGTCCTCGCGGAAGTCGCCGTCGGCGTCGTGGTCCTGGTGCTCACCACGGTCCTCACCGGCACGCTCCCGGGCCGTGCGGCCGCCGAGGCCGCCGCGCAGCCCGCGACGGCGGGCGGGCTGCCGGTCGCGTCCGTCACGAACGTGCCCTTCGACGTCGGCACCCCGAACGGCCACGGCAAGGTGCAGATCACGCTCGACCCGGGCCGCGTGGGCGACAACAGCGTGCAGGCGGTGGTCTTCGGCCCCGACGGCGGCATCGTCGCCCTCCCCGAGGTCCGCCTCACCCTCAGCCTCCCGGCGCAGAAGATCGGCCCGCTCGACGCCAAGTTGAGGAACCTGGGCGGGTATTGGGGCACCAGCGATCTCACCCTGCCCATCGCGGGCACCTGGACCATGAACGTCACGGTCCGCACGACCGACATCGACCAGGTGACGGTGACCAAGGCCGTGCGTATCCAGTAAGGCACCTTACGTAGCCGTATGTTCGGGTCCTCGAACGCAACGATCGCACGTGTGTCGGTTACGTTTCCACAAAGCTCATGGGCAGCTATTGACCGATGACCGGATATGGGGCTGTTATTACCGCCACGATGTTCGGTCGAGTTGATTTCTGGTCGGTTTCGAATGCTTTCGACATGGCGCAGCCGTGACCGAATCCCTGCCCTCAGGAGCCGTTATGTCAGACCTCTCCCCTTCGGGTCTCCCGCGTTCCAGCCGTGAGCTCCCTTCGCCCAGCCGCCGCAGCCTGCTGCGCGGCGCGGGTGGCGCCGCCCTCCTCGCAGGTGCCGGCATACCCCTGTTGAGCGCCTGCGGCGGCAGTGGCAGCTCATCCGACCCCAAGACCGTCAGCCTCGGCTCCAACGCCTCGGACGCGGTGCCGAAGAAGGCCTTCGCCGAGATCTACACGGCCTTCAAGAAGCAGTCCGGCATCACGGTCGACGTGAACACCAAGGACCACAACACCTTCCAGGAGCAGATCAACTCCTACCTCCAGGGCACGCCGGACGACGTGTTCACCTGGTTCGCCGGCTACCGCATGCAGTTCTTCGCGGCCAAGAAGCTCGCCTCGCCGATCGACGACGTGTGGCAGAAGATCGGGGGCAACTTCCCCGACGCGATGAAGCAGCTCAGCAAGGGCGAGGACGGCAAGTACTACTTCGTGCCGCTGTACACGTACCCGTGGGCGATCTTCTACCGCAAGAGCGTCTTCCAGCAGCACGGCTACGAAGTCCCCACCACCTGGGACAAGTTCGTCGCCCTGTGCAAGCAGATGAAGAAGGACGGCCTGGTCCCGATCGCGTTCGGCGACAAGGACGCCTGGCCGGCGATGGGCACCTTCGACCAGATCAACTTCCGCCTCAACGGCTACGACTTCCACAAGTCCCTGATGGCCGGCAAGGCCTCCTGGACCGACGCCAAGGTCAAGGCCGTCTTCGACCACTGGGCCGAGATCCTGCCGTACCACCAGGACGGCTTCATGGGCCGCACCTGGCAGGACGCCGCGCAGGGCCTGGTGGCGAAGAAGTCCGGCATGTACGTCCTCGGCTCCTTCGTGGCCCAGCAGTTCACCAACAAGGCCGACCTCGACGACCTCGACTTCTTCGCCTTCCCGGAGATCAACTCCGCCTACGGCCAGGAGACCGTCGAGGCACCCACGGACGGCTTCATGGTCAGCAAGGCCCCGAAGAACCACTCGGGCGTCGTCAAGCTCATGGAGTATCTGGGCACGCCGGAGGCCGAGCAGATCTACCTCAAGGCCGACTCCAGCGTGGTGGCGGCCTCCAGCAAGGCCGACACCTCCTCGTACACGCCGCTGCAGAAGAAGGCGTACACGATGATCAGCGGCGCCAAGAACCTCACGCAGTTCATGGACCGCGACTCCCGGCCGGACTTCACCTCCACGGTGATGCAGCCCGGTCTGCAGAAGTTCCTGCAGAACCCGAAGGGCATCGACAGCCTGCTGTCCTCGATCGAGCGTCAGAAGAAGACGATCTTCCCATCGTCGTGAGCGCCCGAATGAGCACCGACACCAACACGAAGAGCCCGGAGGCGGCAGCCGTGCCGCCTCCGGGCCGTGCGCCTGAGAAGCGGGTCGCGCGGGGGCACAAGCGCCTGCTGACCCGCCGCGACCGCATCACGCTCGCCGTCATGGCGGGCGTGCCCACGGTCCTGCACGTGGCCCTCGTCTGGGTCACCGCCCTCGCCTCGATCGCCCTCGCCTTCACCACCTGGGACGGCATCGGCTTCGACTCCATCAAGTGGGTGGGGCTGGACAACTTCAAGCAGCTGTTCACCGACAACCCGCAGTTCTGGCCCGCCGTAGAGCACAACATCATCTGGTTCGTCGTGCTCATCCTGATCCCGACGCCGATGGGCCTGTTCCTCGCCGTCCAGCTGGACAAGAAGATCCGCTTCACCCGCGTCTACCAGACCGCGTTCTTCCTGCCGGTCGTGGTCTCCCTGGCGGTCACCGGCTTCGTCTGGCAGCTCATCTACAACCCCGACACCGGCCTGATCAACAGCATCGTCGGGGCCAACAAGCCCGGCCACTACATCGACTGGATCGGCAACCCGCACCTGAACCTGTGGGCCGTCCTGGTCGCCGCCTCCTGGCGGCACACCGGCTACATGATGATCCTCTACCTGGCCGGCCTGAAGGGCGTCGACCCGTCCCTGCGGGAGGCCTCGGCACTGGACGGCGCGAACGAGTGGCAGACGTTCAAGAACGTCATCTTCCCGACGCTGCGGCCCACCAACACCGTGGTCCTGGTGGTCACCATCATCGAGGCGCTGCGCGCCTTCGACCTGGTCTTCGTCTTCAACAAGGGCGCCCAGGGCACCGAGTTGCTGTCGATCCTGATCACCAACAACATCATCGGCGAGTCCAGCCGGATCGGTTACGGGTCCGCGATCGCCGTCGTCCTGCTGGTCATCTCCCTCGCGGTCATCATCCCGTACCTGATCGCGACCTTCCGGAAGGAGCGGCGCGCATGACCACACCCGCCGCCGCGCTCGGCCGGCAGCGCACCCCGGTCCGCCCGGCCCGCGTGCTGCTGCACGTGTTCCTCGTCGTCACCTCGCTGGCCTGGCTCGCCCCGCTGCTGTGGGCGGTCTTCGCGGCCCTGCGCCCGTACTCGGAGACCAGCACCAAGGGCTACGTCTCCTGGCCGGACAAGCTGAACTTCGACAACTTCAAGAACGCGTTCGAGCAGTCGGACATGATGCACTACTTCGTCAACACGCTGATCATCGCGGTACCGGCCGTGCTGCTCACGCTGCTGTTGTCGTCGATGGTCGCGTTCTACGTCAGCCGCTTCGACTTCCGGCTCAACATCTTCCTGCTGCTGGTGTTCACGGCCGGCAACCTGCTGCCGCAGCAGGTCATCATCACCCCGCTGTACCGGATGTACCTGCTGATCGACCTGCCGGGCGTCACGGCCAGCGGCAAGCTCTACGACTCCGCGCTCGGCCTGGTGCTCATCCATGTGGCGTTCCAGTCCGGCTTCTGCGCCTTCGTGCTGAGCAACTACATGCGCATGCTGCCGGACGAGCTGACCGAGGCGGCCCTGGTCGACGGTGCCTCGGTGTGGCGCATGTACTGGCAGATCGTGCTGCCGCTGTGCAAGCCGGCGATGGCGGCCCTGGCCACCCTGCTCTCCATCTGGATCTACAACGACTTCTTCTGGGCCATCGTCCTGATCTCCACCGGCGAGAACATGCCGATCACCTCGGCCCTGAACAACCTCTCCGGCCAGTACTTCACCGACCCCAACCTGGTCGCCGCCGGCGCCCTGCTCACCGCGATCCCGACCCTGATCGTGTACTTCGTCCTCCAGCGGCAGTTCGTCAGCGGCCTGACCCTGGGGGCCAACAAGGGCTGACGCCGGCGCGGGCCGGCAAGGCAGGACACAGCCAGCACAGCCAGGACGCGGTCGGACTCCACGACCGCGTCCTGCGCTTCCCGGCCGCCCGTCAGGTCTTCTCGCGCAGTGCCTTGTCGATCTGGCCCAGTGCGCCGGTGAGGCGGGCGTAGTCGTCGGCCGCCAGCGGCTTCACGAAGTACTCGTCCACGACCTGGGCGTGGACGGCGGCGGCACGCAGGAACGCCGTGCGTCCCTCTGCGGTCGGCTCCACCAGGGCCACCCGTCGGTCCCCGGGGGACGGAACGCGCCGGACGAGACCGGCCTCCTCCATGCGGTCGATCAGCCGCGTGGTCCCGCTGCTGGTCAGGGTGAGGTCGTCGGCCAGCTGCCGCTGCGAGACCTCCTCGCCGGGCCGGCGGCAGAGCCGTATCAGCACCTCCAGCATGGTGTGGCTCATCCCGCACTCCCGCCGCAGCGCGCCGTCGATGCGCTGTTCCAGCCGGGTCGCGGACTTGATCAGCAGACCGAAGTCCCGCACGAGCGGGCTGTTGGCGGCCCGGACGGCGGCATCGTCGTGGTGCTGGGGAGTGTCGTTCATCGCGGCGACCCTACTTCACCCACTGCCGTCTCAATTGCTGACTAGTCAATTGCTGACCAGTCAATGAAACTCTACGGTGGACGCCACACCCGCGAGGCGAGAGGGAGACGCCATGGATCTGCAGCACTGGCTGGGCCGGGCCACCGAAGCGGTACAGGACTGGGCCGACACCTTCGGCCCCTACCGGCCCCACCCGTCCCTGGAGGTGGACGACGCCCGCTTCGCGTCGGCCTTCGAGGAGTTCACGGAACGGCTCGCGGACAACTACCCCTTCTTCCACCCGCGCTACGCGGGCCAGATGCTCAAGCCGCCGCACCCCGCCGCGGTGGTCGGCCACCTCACGGCGATGCTGATCAACCCCAACAACCACGCCCTGGACGGCGGCCCGGCCACCGCCGCGATGGAACGCGAGGCGGTCGCCCGGCTCGCCGCGATGTTCGGCTACGACACCCACCTCGGCCACCTCACCACCAGCGGCACGATCGCCAACCTCGAGGCGCTCTTCGTCGCCCGCGAGCTCCACCCCGGCCGCGGCGTCGCCCACAGCGCCGACGCCCACTACACCCACGGCCGCATGTGCCACGTCCTGGGCATGAGCAGCCATCCCGTCCGCACCGACGCCCAGGGCCGCATGGACCTCGACGCGCTGGAGGAGGTCCTGCGCGGCGGGCAGGTGGGCACGGTCGTCCTCACCACGGGCACCACCGGGCTGGGCGCCGTCGACGCCGTCCACGAGGCCCTGCCCCTCGCCGAGCGCCACGGCGTCCGCGTCCACATCGACGCCGCCTACGGGGGTTTCTTCACCCTGCTCGCCGGCGTGGAGGGCCCCGAGGGCCTGCCGCCCGAGCCCTGGCGGGCCGTCGCGCGGGCCGACTCGATCGTCGTCGACCCGCACAAGCACGGCCTCCAGCCCTACGGCTGCGGAGCCGTCCTGTTCCGCGACCCCGAGGTGGGCCGCTTCTACCTCCACGACTCGCCGTACACCTACTTCACCTCCACCGAGCTGCACCTCGGCGAGATCAGCCTGGAGTGCTCGCGCGCCGGGGCCTCCGCGGCCGCCCTCTGGCTGACCTTCCGGCTCCTGCCGCCCACCCCCGACGGACTCGGCCGCGTCCTCGCGGCGGGCCGCCGGGCCGCCCTCGACTGGGCGGAACTGATCGAGGCGTCCGACGCCCTGGAGCTCTACCAGCCGCCCCAGCTGGACATCGTCACCTACTTCCCGGCCGTGGACCCCGCGACCCTCACCGGCGTAGACGCGGCCTCCGCCCGCATCCTGGCGGACGGCATGACCGGTCCCGACCCCGTCTTCCTCAGCACCTTCAAGGCGGGCCGCGAGGCGTTCACGGCCCGCCATCCGAAGGTCACCGCGGACGCCGACGCGGCCCGCATCCTGCGCAGCGTCCTCATGAAGCCGGAGTCCGAGGACCACGTGCGGCACCTGCACGACCGCGTCGAGCGGCTGGCCACGTGAAACTGAGACCACGCATGTCGAAGGGCCCCACCGCGAACGGTGGGGCCCTTCGACATCGTGCCCGGTGAGGCACTGGCGGAGGATACGAGATTCGAACTCGTGAGGGGTTGCCCCCAACACGCTTTCCAACTGTCCGCAAAGTAGTACGGGGTCATCCGTAGGGGTTCACGCAGCAGGTCGGGCGCGACGCGTGTACGGAGACGAACAGTGGCGCGCGTCTATGCACTGGACAAAGACCAGGACAACGAGCGGCATGCAGGCAAGGCCGAGCCCGATGGACTTATGGCGGGCCCAGTTCTCCTTCCAGGACCTGCTGCCTTCCGTGTTCTGCCTGATGTTACGGGGAGACACCTGGGGGTGATCGCAGCGTTTCTTGATCGAATATCGCGCGCTGGGGTGCACGTTTCACTTGTACTAGGAGCGAAACCGGACCAGGATTAGGTATGGCTGTCGGATCCTCTGCTTTCGCCGCCCTCGACGAGGCTGGCGCGCACCATTTCCCGTTCGACTGGACGCTCGTGGACGTGGAGACCTCCGGGCTTGATCCAGGGAAGGACCGCGTTCTATCTCTTGCGGTGGTAACCCTGAAGCCGGACGGCAAGCAGGATACGGTCTTTTCGACGCTGTTGAACCCTGGGTGTGACCCCGGGCCAGTGCAGATTCACCGGCTGACCGCTGAGACGCTGCGCGGGGCACCAGTTTTCGAAGACGTCGCGCGCGGCGTCGCGGCACTGCTGCAGGACCGCGTAATGGTGGCTCATAACGCGCACTTTGACTACTCCTTCCTCCTTCACGAGTTCACGCGTGTGGGCTTGACCCTTCCGGTGTCACGGCGGCTCTGCACTATCGCCCTTAACCGGCAGATAGACCCGCCCACGAAAGACTTGAACCTGACCACGCTTGCCGCTCACTACGGGGTACCGCTCAGGCAAACCCATGATGCCCTCGAGGACGCCCTGGTCCTAGCAGAGGTCTTCCGTGGCACATTGAGGGAGGCAGCCAAGCTAGGTCTTCCGCTGCCGCTGATTTCCTGTCCGCCGAAGCAACATTCGCAATATTCGCTAAAGCCACCGAAGGTACCATGTGCTTTCCATAATCCCGGCCGCCTAGAGCCCGGAGGTCCCTTGGTTCAGGGCATGAAGATTGCCATAACCGGTGAGACTGCCACACCGCGCGCCGAACTCATTGCACGCTCGGTTACGGCTGGTCTTAACGTAGTCGCCTCGGTCAGTCGACATACCAGCGCATTGGTTAGCAACGATCCCGTTTCAAGAACGGCCAAAGCAATGCGCGCACTCGCCGAAGGCGTACCAGTCGTCGCAGAGCACGCGTTTCTCACCTTGCTCAGCAAGGTGCAGCGGGGGGCTCCTTATGAGAGGACAGGACCCACTGACGCTGTCGCACCTCCCAAAGCAAACATGTCCACCGCTCCCCGCGCAGGTCCTCTGACGCCGGGCGGGCCGTTGGCCCTGCGTCGCGTACTCGTAATAGGCGGTCCGCACTCCACGGCGAGCGCAGCCCGTGCCCGAGTGGTGGCCCTCGGCGGTTCAACGGCCGTTAATCTCTCGCGCAGCGTCACAGATGTGGTGGTCCTGCACGGTGGGCACGACGACCGCCGTATGCCGCGTATCAGAGAACTAGGCGTGCCCGTGCACGACGAGAGCTGGCTCATCGCGTCGGTAGGCGCACCAGCTGACGCGATAATCAGAGGTCCTTGGACCGAGGCACGGCCACGAATTCCACAAGTTCTTCCGCGGGGCGGCGTAGTCGACCTGCCCATGCAGACGCCCGGGTCGCCTGCTAACGAGTGGCAGGTCAGGGCCGCATGGGCGCCACTTGAGCTGGGTGAGATCGACGTCGTCGCCTTCATCCTCGATGAAGACGAACAGGTTATAGCCGACGAAGACTTTGTTTTCTACGGAGCCCCTAAGCATCCGGCCGGCACCGTTCGCCTCCTCGCCGACGGCCCAGCTGAGCAAACAATTGCCGCGCACCTCGCCTCGCTCCCGCTCGCTGCACGCAAGATTCTCGTGGCGGCGGTCATTGACGGGAATGCCACATTCGGGGATGTCGGGGCGGTTCAGGTCGAGATCATCCCAGGCAACAATGCCGCCCCCCTGGCACGAGCCACTCTTGACGCCGCCACCACGGAACGCACCCTCGTCCTCGCTGAGATATACCGCCGCGCCACGGCCTGGCGAATCCGCGCTGTAGGCCAGGGCTTTGACCACGGACTCGACGTCCTCGCCACCAGTTTCGGCGTGAATGTCAATGGCTCAGCGGACGACTGTTGAGGGGCACTAGTGCGACTCGCCGAGCGGGCTGCAGCAGCCTTCCAAGCACGGGCGCTACATTCCGCGACGCGTCCGAGAGGCTCTACCTCCGTGCCTTGACGGCGGCTGCGGCGTCAGCCAGTTCCGTGGGAAGTGCGGGCCACTTTCCAACTGTCCGCGTGGCAGGTCAGACGGGATAGGCGTACGCCGGTGGACCGTGGCGGGCCTCCAGCGCGCTGGACAAAGACAGGACAACGAGGGGTGCCAGTGCCCGCCTGCGAGGACGCAGGCGGGCACTGTGTCTTCCTGCGGACGAACCCAGAAAAGTTGTGTCAGACGACCGACGGCCAGCGCACTGTGACGACGACAGAGTCTTCTTCCGCCTGCCACGAATGATCGATCCCGGGCCCCCACACCACGTAGTCGCCTTGCTTCTCCAACGTCACGCTACCGACGCTGAGGTCGAGCCGGAACTTGCCGCTCACGAGTAGGAGCATGGCAGTCCGCTGATCATCAGCTACCCAGTCTGGCCGCTGCTCGCCGGCAGGATGGATACCCCACTTCACTTCTAGTGCCCCCGTCTGGCGCACTGCGCTCTTTGTGGGGTCGATGAAGTGCCCCAGAAGCCAACCTCGGTGCTGGTCGGCATCGGCGTTCGCATTGCCCGTATACCAGTTGTCAGCCATGCTCTACGACTCCAATTCGATGGAAGGCATCCGGACACGTTGGCCGCCGATCGTGGCAAGCCGCCGGCATCCTTGGGTGAATGCGAAGAAGCCTTCATTACTCCAGCGCGGGTCGAGCGCCAACGACTCCAGTCCTACAGTATCGAGGCTGGAGTAGCGATGGAGTCCACTTGACTCCCAGTTGGCTCTAACCTGACCCCCGTACTTGACCCACCACTCTTCGTCCTCGATGACGATCAGGCTGGCAAACTCGTAGTTTCCGCTCACGAGGTTGATCCCCACCGCCGTGGATTCCATCCGCCATGCATCGCCGGCTTGCCGGTCCATGAGCCAACGCATTGGATCGGAGAGAAGACTTGGATGCATCGGATCGGCATGGAGCTGATCACTGACGGTAGAGTCCACGTCGGTCCGACCAAAGAGCTCCTCCTCCATCTCCCGCTCAAGCGTTGCGGAAAAGCGGGCGTCCTCGCCGTAATCAGCCATCGGCCCGTGGAACGCTTTGGGGATTACCGCCAAGCGGCGATTTGCGTTGAGCACGCTGCCCGACCGCTCTTGAATCAAGAGGAGGTAGTCGGGGTCATGGCCGCGCCCACGAGGTCGTGCAATCGCAGTTAGCGCCAGCGCTCCCCCTGCGCAAACTCGCCCGGCGAAATCCAAGACCGTTGGCACATCGGGTAGAAGTTCGTCTCGTATCGGCATGTCTAGTGGCTGGCCGGATCCTTGAGCAGCGATTGACCGCATAAGCTCACCCTCCAAGAGGTTGAGCGTCAAGGCGAATTCAACAAAATCGAGGACGCCTACACTGCCAGAAATGATCCCTGGGCGGATATCCAACGAAGTCAAGGTGTAGATCTCGGAGTTGACGATCTGGCTGCCCTTTTCAAGTGATTCAGCCAAGGATCGCGCTGCTTCTTCCGCTACGCTCCGGGTGATCGTCATTCCGCGTTGCGCGTTAGGACGAAACTGAAAGTCGTCCTGCCCGTTGCCTACTGGCTGCACCAGATCGAGCCACGCATCCTGCGTCAGGATGGTCGTTGCATGCTCCTGGCCGGCCACTTGCGCCTTGTACGGACGCCACTGGCCGAACCCCGCCCGGTAGTAGCGACCTGCGGCCTCAGCAGCCTGCTCCCGAGTCACCTGTGCAATTCGGTGAGCCTGCGCTTTCATGGCATTCGAGTCTAAAGCGGCAAGTTCGTCAGCCACTCGCTCTCGTGCGCTACCAGGTGCCCAGTTAAAACTAGATTCGAGCCAGGCCAAGGCGGCTGCGATGTGAGGATCTTCCGCCAGACGTTGCTGTGCAGGTGTTTGACGAGGCGGAATGGCTTGACCGGTACCCGCCGGTCGGCGACTCCCGACTAGTAGCGCAAACCGGGCCTGGGCATCGCCCGCTGCCTGATAAAGAAGCGTATCTAGTGCGCGCTGAATCTCCGCTGTTGGGATCAACTGTGGGTTAGCGCTCCACCCCGCGACAGTCCTGACAGAGGTTCCGAGACGATCAGCGAACCCTTCGTTCGTTTCGCGCAACGCCATTTTTAGTGCGCTTGCGTGCTGGCCGGTCCATGTGTCAACGACGTCCAACGGGTCCCCCTGCTGTCAGTGGTCTGCACTGCGGCTGCACTGCGGCTGCACTCTCGCTTCATGTTGAGTTGCCAAGGCGTGCGATTGACTCTTCCCATGAAGAAACGAAGACCCAATCCCGCAAGACTCAGAGGTCTTTGCCGTAACTCGGACTACCTTCGAGCCGGCTCAGACGTTCTTTTACATCTTCGAGCTCTGTGCGCAACGAAGCAACCTGCTCTTCCAGGTTTCCGCTTTCTTTCGCTGCTGCTGGATTGCTCTCCTCCCTAGGGAGGACGAAGGTTCCTTTGCCGCTCACGGAGACGATCAGTTTCTCCTGCTGTAGCGCTTTGACGGCATCGTGCACTGTGACCTGTGCGGTCTCGTAGTACTTAGCTAGAGACCGGAGTGAAGGAAAATTCTTCTGCTCAAATTCGCCAGCACGAATTCGCTGTCGCAGGTCGTCTGCGATTTGAAGGTGCAGCGGGCTGGGGGCATCTCTGCTGATCGGCACCCAGCCACCGTACCAAGGTCACGACAACCGCACTAGGGCGCATCAGTGGCAGGGCTTGACGGGGTATCGGCCCGATGTCACAGTGAAGCGCATCAGGGCGCACTAGGGCGCCATGGACGGTCCGGAGGAAAGCCCAACAGGGGTGAGTACGAGGGAAGCCGCAGTTGCTTGAGAACTCAACAGAGTGCGGACCCAGCCACCTGCACACGGGTGGTCGATGGGTCTTTGAGGGAGTCCCGTCCCACCTCTGCAAGAGGGCGGGCGTGCACGGGTTTCGCCCCGTGCGCGGTACAGCGCAATCGCCTCGATGGTCGCAGGCCGGGTTCGACTCCCGGCCGGGGCGCTGCGGTCGCCTCCTTTGACCGCGCAACCGGCACCACCGAGGGATTCGCCTTCAACGGTGCGAGCCCCCGGAGAGGCAACTCCGGGGGCTCTGTTCGGGCCGCACCTACTGTTAGGGAGAACACGACCCATGAACACCATCGTCACAGTTCAGGACGCTGTTACCGCCTTCGAGCCATGGATGGAGCCCACGGATGCGGAGTTGGATGCCATCGAGCGGGAGATGCCCGCGATCCTCGCGGACGTCGACCTGATCGACGCGCAGATCGTCACCTTGGACCGCACGTCGACCGAGCTGGACGCCCGCCGCATCCGCCGGGCGCACCGCCGGGTACTGGCCGCGCGACGCGCCCTGGCCAACCCCTCCGGTTCTGGGGAGGTGGCGTGATGGGGCGCCGCTTCAAGGACATGTCGACGCCGGAGCAGCAGTACGCGGCTCGTCAGGCCCCGGCACTGCGTCGGATGGCTCACTCCGCGGAGCAAGAGGCGGAGCGGCAGCAGATGACGGCCGATGTGTACGGGCGCCGGGACCGCGACTACTCCGACCCCGCCAAGGCGCGCGCGGAGCGTGAGGCGGATCGGCTTCGCCAGCGGGGCCGGAGCCTGCGGGCCACGGCGAAGCGTGCCGAGTCCGAGGCCGCGCCGAAGAAGCGGGGGTGGTTCCGGTGATCCGGTTCGTCACCCCGACCCGTATCGAACGGCTGGAGCACCACGCCCGCAGCGCCCGCGAGCATGCCCGGCAGACCAGCGCGGACGCGAACGAGGCGTTCGGCGAGCACGTGCGGGAGCTGTACGCGGCCACCGACCGCGCGGAGCGGGCCGAGGCAACCGCCTCGGAGGTGGGCGAGTTCCTTGCCGGCGCGGTGGCGGAACTGTCCGTTGCGCAGCAAGAGCTGTTGCTCAAGGACATCGAGATCCGCCGCTTGCGCGAGGAACTGCAGGACGTACAGCAGGCGGGCCGGTCGCTGTTTTTGCTCATGCACTACGGCGAGCCGCACACCATCTACTCCTCCCGCGCGGCTGCCTACGCCGATACCGCCACGCACGGGGCGCCGGCCGATGGCTGGGTGCCCTCGGATGAACGCCCCGCCCGTGAGATCACGTGGCGCGTTGAGGTGTTCATCCGGGACGGTTCCGCGAGCGGCTTCCGTCGGGCGTTTCAGCCCGCGCCGGAGCCGGTCGGGAGTGCGGCGTGAACGGTGTTCAGACGCGTTCAGCAGAGCGCGCCCTGTCCGGCGGCACGTGGCTGATCGTGTGCGGGGCGATGCTCTACTCGATCCTCACCGTCACGCCGCTGATGGCCGCGCACACCGCCAACAAGTGGGACTGGACCGCCCCGATCCTGCCGCTGGTGGTCGATGCCGCGGTGGTCATCGTGGTCAAGCTCGATGACGTCCTGGCCCGCCTCGGAGGGCACGGCGGACGCTGGCCCATCACCCTGCGGTGGATGACCGGTCTGATGACCTTGGCGCTCAACACGGCCGACTCCGCGCTGAAGAACGACCTGGTGGGCGTGGCTGTCCATGCGGTGGCGCCGCTGCTTTTGATCGTCACGGCGGAGACCAGCCTGGCCTACCGGCGGGCCATCGCCCGCGCCGTCACGGCCCTGGAAGCCGAGCAGAAGGCGGAGCGGGAGCGGCGCGAGCAGGCGGCCCGCGAGCGGGCCGACAAGACCCGTGCGGAGGCTCGTGAGGAGCGCGAGCACGCCGCGCAGCTCGTGCGTGAACAGCGCGAGCACGAGGCGGCATTGGCCCGTGAGCAAGCCGAGCGGGAAGAGCGGCAGCGGCGCGAGGAGCGCGAGTTTCAGGCGGCCCGCGCGGCAGCGGAGCGGGCCGAGCGTGAACGCCGTGAACGCGAGCGTGAACAGCGTGAACACGAGCGTGAACAGCGTGAACACGAGGCCGAAATCCGTGAACGCCAGGGCCGCGACCGGGCCGAACAAGAGCGCCGTGCGCTCGCGGAGCAGGTCGAGCGTGAACAGCGTGAGCGCGCAGAACGGGTGCAGCGTGAACGCGCCGCGCTGCTGGAGCGCGGTCCTGCCGCGAGCAAGCTGCCGGAGGACGATGCACGCCGCACCGTGGCCGCCGCGTACGAAGCCGGCCTGTCCGTGCGTCAGGCGGCCGAGCTGTGCGGCTGGTCGGTCGGCTGGGTCTCCCACCGCTACGCCGACCACCGCGACCCCGCCCCGGGCGCGCGCACTGAACTTGCCATCGCGGGCCAGTGATGACCACCGCACCCACCAGCGGCTCGCTGCCCGTTTACCCGTGGCGGCTCGCGCCGGAGGGGCTTGCCACGGTCCGGCAGTTGCGGGCGCGCGGTCTGCGGCCCGGCGGGCAGGAGGTCCCCGCGCAGGTCGAGCGCCCGCGGCGCCGTCGCGGCCCGCTGGTCGCCTACCTCTACGCCGTCGACAAGGCCGAGCCCGTGCGGCTGATGACGCCCGCGAAATGGGCGGCTCTGGCCAAGGCCAACACCGCGCGGCGCACCTGCCCCGAATGCCGGCGCGATGCCGGATACGTCATCCCCGCGACGCTCGGCATGTGCGTGACCTGCGCCTACCCCGAGGAACAGTGCGCCGCCTGAACACCCCACCCAAGCCAAGGGAGTTCGAGTGAACACCACCCGTCGCCGCGCCCTGATCGTGGGCGCCGTCGCCGCCAGCGCGAGCCTGGCCGTTCTGATCGGTGTGCGGCTGTCCGGCTACGGCGTGCCCGTCACGTTGCTGCTGGCCTGCTGCCTGTCCTGCGTGGCCACCTTCTCCAGCCTGTTCTTCCACGTGATCGGCGCCTGGTCCACGACCACCCACCGGTGCGCGCGGCCCGGCTGCGCCTTCCGCGTGAGCCTCACCGGCACGGACGCCGCGGAAAGCAGGCGCTGGCAGGAGATCGCCGCCCACCACCCGCACCGCAACCTCTGATCAGCGCCAACGTCCCTGATTCGGCAGGCCCGGCCAATCGCCTCCTACAGCACCGGCCGGGCCCTACTCCACAGAGGAGTGCTCACAGCATGACGGAACTCAGCACTGAGCCGGTAGCCGTCGAGGCTGCCCCGACCACACCACCGCCGCCAGACACCCCGCCCGCCAAGGCCAAAGACGTCGCCGAAATGGAGCACACGCCCGGCGGGTGGCCGATCGTTCCGCTCGCTCTGTCCGGGGCGAACGGCACGGTTGGTGCGGTCGCCGCCGCCTCCCTGGCCGGTGGCCCGATCGCCGCGGCCGTGGCCGCTACCGGCATGGTCGTACTCGGCACGGTCGCCGCCACCCGCAACCGCAAGCCCAATGCCCGCCGGGAGGCGCGCCGGGCCGCGGCCCGCGCCGCCGGCCGATCCGCCGCCCGCAGCGCGGGACTGCGCAGCATGGGCTCAGCCAACCGCGCGAGCTCCGGGGGCCGGTCGGCTGGCTTGCGGGCCAGTGGTCGCTCCGGTGGCCGGGCGGGCAAGGAGCCCGGCCAGCGCCGCCGCAGCACCGGCACCGCCGCGACTAGCGCAAAGAAGCTCGGCAAGGCTGGCCACGGTGCGTCCAAGCACGCGGCCGGCAGCGCGTCCAAGCACACCGCGGGCAGCGCGGCGCGCGGCGGGAAGGCTGCGGGCCGGGTCGGGCAGGTCAAGGCGCTGCGCTCCGCGCAGAAGGCTGCGGCCGGGTCGCGGGCCGGCCAGCGGGCGCAGACCACCAGCGCCCGGCGGGCGGTCGCCGACGCGCGCCGCAACGCCAAAGCCGCCGCGGGCAGCGCCCGTTTGGGCAAGCGCGCCGGTCTGGCGGGCCGCCTAATGGGCGGCGCCGTCCGCAAGGCGCGCGCGGCGCGGGATGCGGCGATCGCCAAGCAGCGCACCCGGCGGGACGCCAAGAACGGCGGCACCGTGGCCGCGCAGCGCGCCAACGTCCGCAAGGCCCCGGCCCGCAAGGCGGCACGTCAGGCGCTGCGGAAGTCTGCGGCCCGCTTCCACGGGCGGCGCCTGCTCGCCGCGCTGCTGGCGCTGCCGGTCGGTCTGCTGGGCGTGGTGTCCACCTGGATCGGCCGCAAGCTCCACATCCCCGCCCTCATGCATCCCGGCCGGCGCCTGTACCGGCGGATGGTGCAGACCGCCGGTGACCAGCGCGCGGCACGCGATGAGGACGCCCGCAAGAGCCTGCGCGAGCAGGAGGCCGCCGCCGATGCGGAGGCCGCACAGGACGGCACGGACGGCCTGGGCGAGCAGGTCGAGCGTCCGGCCGTCGACACCCCCACCAGCACGATCCCCGAGGTCAGTGAAGGAGCGCACGTGTCCGGATTCCGGTTCGAAGAGGCCGCCGAAGAGATGGAGCAGGCCGCCAACCAGTACGACCCCGAAAACGCCATGGAGATCCTCGCCATGGTCGAGGGCCTGCCCGCCGCCCTGACGTCGGTGGCGAATGTGATGAAGACCCTCGCGGAGCGCTCCGACAGTGAGTTCCCGCTGGAAAAGGAGGTCGCGGACGGGTTCAACGACATCTTCGGCGCCCTGATGAGCGCCGTCGCGGTCGCGGAGGACATGGGCCCGCTGTTCCGCCAGGCACACGAGCAGGACATCGCCCGCCACGAGGACCCCCGCAACGGCACCGAGGCCGAGAAGGGCTGGAACGTCTGAGATGAGCAGCGCCGCCACCGCAAAGCAGCAGCAGAGCAGTGGCCCGGTGCTGGACTGGAGCGCCGGTCACGGACCCGTGACCGGCGCCCTGTCCGCCACCACCGGAGCCTTCGCCATCGCCACCACCGGCGCCGCAACATCGATGCCGCCCGGCTGGGCCCTCGCGGTCGGCGCCGCCGGAGCCCTCGGACACACCGTCGTCGGGCTGCGGGTGCGCAACGCCGGCCGGACCCTGGCCACCCGCGCCGCCTCCTGGCTGGTCGGCGCCGGATGGACCACCTGGGCCATGACCCACGGGCCACTCACGTGGGCCGCGCTCGGCTCGCTGGCCACCATCGGGGTGGGCATCGGCGCCGCCGCCCGCTCGACCGCGCTGTTCGAGGAGGCGCGGGAGGAGGAGGCCATCGCTGCCGAACAGCGGCAGATTGCACGGGAGTTGTCCGCGGAGCGCCGGGCGATCGCCGCGGCGTGGGTGGAGCGGATCCAGCGGATCTGCAACATCACCGTGAAGGTGCTCGCGGTCGAGATGTGGCCCACCGGGACCGGCTACTCCCTGGATCTGGAGCCGCAGGGCGGGATCACCTACGACCGCATCGCGCAGCACTCGGTGGCGCTGTCCGCGGATGCGAAGCTGCCGCACGGCTGCACCGCCGCCGCCACACCCGGCATCCACCAGGGCCGCACCATCCTGGACGTGACCACGGTCAACGTCCTCAAGGAGGACTGCCCCTACCCGGACGACTACAGCCGCCTGTCCATCCTCACCGGCCTGCCCTGGGGGGTGCGGACGAACGGCGAGGTCGTCTCCGCGTTCCTGCGGGAGCAGTGCGCGCTGGTGGTCGGGCCCACGGGCTCGGGCAAGACGAACATGGTCCACGACATCCTGGCCAGCTTCGCCCGCGCCGATGACGTCCTCACCTGGGTGATCGACCTCAACGCCGGATCGGCCGGTCTGCCGTGGGTGCTGCCCGCACTGAACGGGGAGATCGAAACCGCGGACGGCAAGCCCGTGCGCCCTGGCGTCGACTGGCTGGCCAGCACGCATGAGGAAGCCACCGTGATGCTCGATGCGGCGCTCGCGGTCGGGCTGCACCGCAAGAAGGCGTATCAGGACCTGCTGGCCAAGGCCAACACCGATCTCCTGCCGATCAGTTCGAAGATTCCTCAGATCATGCTGGTCATCGACGAGGGCGCGGAGATCCTGGTCAGCACCGACCGGCAGATGAAGCAACTCGCCAAGAAGATCCTGGAAGTCATCCGGATGCTGCGCGCCATGGGCGTGCGCACCGTGCTCACCGCGCTGGGTGCGACCGGCAGTGTGCTGGGCAACCTGATGATCCGCCGCGAGGGCAAGGTGCGCGTGGCGCTGACCGGTGGCGAGACCGAGGGCATGGACCTGGGCAAGATGTTCCCCGGCCGGCGCGGGCTGCGCGTGGAGCAGGCCCCCTACAAGGGGGCCGGGTTCATGGGCACCCCGGAGTCTCCGGCGGCGCTGTTCAAGTCGTGGCGGATCCTGCCCAACCAGATCCGGGAGATCACCGCCGCGACCTCCGACCGGCACCCGCGGCTGGACGACGTGTCCGCCAAAGCCGCCGGAGCCGCCTACGCGCGGCGTTGGGATGCCGACCGCACCGCCTGGATGCAGGACCTCACCGCCGTCGACGACACCGCCGACTCCGGCGAGGGGCTGAACCTGTCCGCGCTGCGCGAGCAGGAGGCCGCACCGGTCTCGCCGGAAGACGAGATGCTGCGCCGCTTCCGTGAGGAGATCGACGCACAGTTCGGCACCGCCCCCGACCCGCACTCCGAAGAGGACGGAACTCCGGGCGGGCCGGGCCAGTCGTCCGGGCTGAACCTCTCCGCGCTGCGGGGCGAGCAGGGGCCGGGATGGCTGCCCAGTGCGCTGGAGGCGATCAAGGCCACCGGTACGGAGGGCATGAAGCCGTCCGCGATCGCAGAGCTGGTCGGCAAGGACCGCAAGACCGTGCGGGCCGCTCTGCAAGCCGCGGTCGAGCGGGGCGAGTTGGTCTACCGCGACAACGGCCCGCACTCGGTCTACGTCCATCGCGAGCACGCCTGAACGCGTCTACGGAGCGCTACCGAGTAGTGGGTAGTGGGGAACGCCCCACTACCCGCTAAAGGCGCCTACTGGGGCGCACAGGGGCTTTGGACAGGCGTCCCCCACTGGGGACCCCACTACCCACTACTCAGTACGCCCCACTAGATCAATCACCCAGCGTGACACGTCTCCCGGTTGAAGGGACCCCGTTGTGCACCCCAACACCCCGCCCGCGAGCACCCCCGAACCGCTCCCGCCGTACGCGCGGATGAGCGATGCGCAGGCCAACGCCGAGGCACGGCGGATCATCGCCGACGCCTACCGGCCCACCCCGACCACGCCCACCAGTTTCCGCGACACCAGTCCGCTGCCCGCCTACGGCAGCGCCCCGCCCGTCCACCAGGACGACCGCCGCATCGTGCCCGCATGGGCCGCGGGCACCGCCGTGGCCGGCATCGGCACCGGCGCCGCCTTCGTCGGCATCGGCTGCGGCATCTGGCTCGCCTGCAAGGGATTCGCCGCCGTCACATTGACCAGCGTCCTGTTCGTCACCCTGCCCATCGCCGCCGTCGCCGCGGTCACCGTGGCCATCGGCTCCGCCCTACGCGGCTTCAAGACCACCCGCACCGAAACCCACCACCACTACAGCGGCCCCGTCCGGCAGGAGACCAACACCATCACCGCACCCGCCTACGGACTCATCGCCCGCAACCGCAACGAACTCCGCCCCTGAGAGGACCGCATGGACACCACCGCCACAGACCCGACGCAGTCCGTCCGTGACGCTGCCGAAGCCGTCCGCGCGTTCAACCACCAAACCTTCCCCCGCCCCGACCAGACACCAGCCCTCCCCTACCCGGCCCACGCGTACGACGCCATCAGCGCCCTCAAGACACTCACCCAACGGATGCCGCAGGCCATCGAGCAGGTCGGCACCGCACTGGACACGCTCGCCAACCTCGGGCACCTCGGAGCCTCCGACGGAGAGGACCCGAACCGGCATGTCGCCAACGTGCAGGGATTCCTGCTCACCGCCATGGAACAGGCCAGGGGGCTCGCCCAGTGCCTGGACCTCGCGCACAGCGCAGTCAGCCCCCTCACCTACAGCGGCCCCGATGACGAACCGGAGGACGAACCCTGCGGTGAGGGCATGTGCCAGTGCTCCTGCGTCGGCGTCCTGCACGCCTGCGGGTGCGACTGCCCCCGATGCCCCTACTGCCAGCAGCGCCCCGAGAACTGCGACTGCGACGACTGACCACGCAACGCCAAAGGCGGCCCCCTCTCGCCAAAGACCGGGCCGCCCTTGTCCACCTGCCCTCAACAGACCTGTGGAGGTCTCCAGCATGACCCAACCCACCGACATTCGGCGAGAGCGCCGAGACGACGGCATGAACGAGCACCTCCGCACCGCGCTCGACCTGGCCGCCTCCGGCCTACCGGTCCTGCCCCTGCGGGCGAAGGTGCCGTTCGGCAACTGCCGCCGGTGCGCCAACAACGCATGCGGCGGGCGGCCCAACATGAAGACTTCCGGCCCCTGCACCTGCCCCGGCCCGTGCCACGCGTGGGCCGCCGCCACCACAGATCCGAACGTCATCCGCTCCGGCCCCTGGCGCCACGCGTGGCGGCGCGCAAGCACCCTCGCCTACCACCCGGGCGGGGCGGGCCTGACAGTCGTGGACCTCGACAACGCCAACGCCATCGCGTGGGCCCGCGAGACCCTGCCGACCACGCAGACCGTGCCCACCACCCGAGGCGAACACTGGCTCTACCTCGGGGCGATGCCCTCAGCCAACGCCGTACGGCCCGGCGTGGACATCAAGTCCACGATGGCCTACGCCCGCTGGCTCGGGATCGGCACCGGCACCCTCACGGATCTGCCGGATGCCGTCCGTGCGCTGGCCGTGAAAGAGCCCACCGAAGTCCGACCGGTGGCCGTCACCGTGCCCGCGCCGGCCGGAGGCGGGCAGTGCCCACACCGCACGCCCGCCTACCTTGAGCGCGGCATCGCCATGGCGGAGCAGCGCATCACCGAGGCGCGCAGCGGCATTCACGCCGAGGTCTACCGGACCTTCCTCGCGGTGCTGTCCACACACGGCCGCTGCGGCTGCCTCACCGACGCCCACATCACGCGCCTGTTCACCGCCGCGCAGGCCAAGGGCGAAACGGCCCGGCACTGCACCGACGCGTGGACCAACGCCCGCACCAGGTTGGGACTGTAGCCATGTCCGAGGACGACAAGGCTCCCGGCCGCGAGGTCATCGCCGACTACGCCCAAGAACACTTCCGCTACTTCCGCACCGCCGACGGCACCGTCTACGCACAGAAGAACGGGCACCCCGTGGCCCGCCCTATCCGCTCGCAGGGAACCACCGGCAGCCACCGTCAGGAACTCATGGTTGGCCTGTTCAAAGACGGGCGCGGCGTGTTCAACGGGACCGCCCTCAAGGAGGCGTTGGATTTGATCGAAGCGCTCGCCCTGTCCGAGGACGTGCAGCCCGTGCACATCCGCGTGGCCCCTGGATTCGACGGGGCGACGTGGCTGGACCTGGGCCGCAGCGACGGACAGTCCGTCCGCATCCACCCCACCGGCTGGGACATCCTCACCCCGGACCCGCGTGAGGTGTGCTGGCGCCGCACCCAGCTCACTGGGGAACTCCCCCTGCCCGCCAAGGACACTGACGGCAAGGGCATCGACCTGCTGCTCCGGCTGTGCAACTTCGCCACCGCCGAGACCGAATGCCTGGCCATCGCCTGGCTGATCGGCTGCCTCGGACCGTCCGTACCCGTGCCGGCCCCGTTCCTGACCGGGCCGCAGGGTGCGGGCAAGTCCACCGGCGGGCGGATGCTCGTACGGATCGTCGAGGGCATGAGCGGTGACCTGCGCCGCGCACCGAAGGATGAGGAGAACCTGCTCGCGGCGGTGGCGGCCGGATGGGTCACCGCACTGGACAACCTCTCCCACCTGACCCCGGAACTGTCCGACGCCGTGTGCTGCATCGTCACCGGAGCCGAGAACGTCAAGCGCGCCCTGTTCACCGATGGCGACGTGTACCGCGTCGGCTACCGCCGCCCGCTGCTGCTGACCGGCATCGACGTGGGCGTCATCCGCGGCGACCTCGCGGATCGGCTCCTGCCGCTGCGCTTGGAGCGGCCTCGGGTGCGGCGCACCGAGGCGGAACTGTGGGCAGACTACGCGGAGGTGCTGCCCGTCGTCCTCGGCTCGCTCCTGGACCTCACCGTCAAGGTCCGCGCGGTGGAAGCGGAGACCCCCACTGACCTGCGCATGGCCGACTTCGCTCACCTGTGTGCGCAGCTCGATGCGGCCACCGGTCTCGGGGCACTCCCCGCCTACCGGGCCTGCCTCGATGACCTCAACGACGACGTCATCGAGGGCGACCTCCTGGCGCAGACCGTGCTCAAGCATGCCGAGACCATCGAGCCGGGCGGCGCGCAGCGGATGACGTCCACCGAGTGGCTGCACCTCCTCAGCGGCCTCTACAGCAGCGACGAGCCGCGCCCCCTGCCCAAGGGCTGGCCGACCACAGGAAAGGTTCTCTCCGACCGGCTCAAGCGCCTCCAGCCCACCCTGGCCGCCCGGGGTGTCCTCATCGACTCCGGCCGCACCCGGACGGGCCGCTACCTCGAAATGACCCGCCCCGCCGCACCAGTGCCCCACGAGCAGCAGCAGGCGTTCTGACCCACGCCCCGCGCCCGGACAAGCAAGAAGAGCACCAGGCGCCCCGTGCTCCTCTTGCTGTTCGGCGCCCCGCGCCGCCCAAAGGACGCGCCGCGCAGCGGCCCGTCACTGCTCTTCCGGCGGCACCGCCGCCGCCCCAAGGTCGCGCCGCGAAGCGGCTCCTTCTTCACGCTTTCAGGCGCCGCCGCACTACGACAGACACCCCCTCTTTTGTCCTAAGAGGGAAGACGCTGCGTCACGTGCGTCACACCCGCCGGAAATTGGCCCCTGAGCTGCGGCAACAGGCGTGACGCAGACGGCAGTCTCTGCGTCATCCTGCGTCACCCGCGTCACACGATGACGCAGCCCGTGACGCGCCGATGACGCACCCTCTCGACACCGCGTCACATAAAGCCCCAGGTCAGAAGCCCGAATGACGCTGGTGACGCCGTGACGCAGAAATCCGCACCTCGGACACACCCGCATCCGCTAGCTCCGCCGATTCCTCAAACCCTCCTTCCGTCCAAGGGAGATCTCTGCATGGACACGCCCCCTGTCAACGCGGTCGACAACACCCTCGTGCTCCTCACCGTCGAGGAGGCGGCCCGGCGCCTTCGTATCGGCCGGACCACATGCTTCGCCCTTATCCGCACCGGAGAGCTGGAGTCCATCGACGTCGGCCGTCTCCGACGCATTCCTGCGGACGCACCCGCCGAGTACGTCGCCCGTCGACGCGCAGCCAAACGCGCCGCTTGACGACACGCGGGGCGGCGGCGCTACAGGACAGGCGGCCGCCCCCGGCCCCTTCGTTCCAAGACCAAGAACAGGAGTTCTGCCTGTGGCAGAGAAGAAGAAGGGCACTCGCCGCGCCAACGGCGAATCGGCGATCTACTTCGGGGCGGACGGTCGGTGGCACGCGCGCGTGCCGATGGGCTACAAGGACAACGGGGAGCCTTACCGCCGGCACCTGACGCGTAAGACGCGCGAGGCCCTGGTCGAAGAAGTCCGCAAGCTGGAGAAGCAACGCGACGGGGGCTCGGCTCAACAGCCGGGCAAGGCGTGGACGGTCGAGAAGTGGCTTGAGCACTGGGTTGAGAACATCGCCAAGCCGACCGTCAGTGAGAACACGTATGACGGCTACGAGGTCGCCGTGCGCGTGCACCTCGTGCCCGGCATCGGCAAGCACCGCCTTGACCGCTTGCAGCCCGAGCACCTGGAGAGTCTGTATCGCCGTATGCAGGCGAACGGGGAGCGCAAGGCCGGCACTGCTCACCAAGCTCACCGCACCGCCCGAACCGCACTGGGGGAAGCAGTACGGCGCGGTTACGCGGCGAAGAACGCTGCCGCGCTGGCAAAGCCGCCACGGATGGAAGAGGACGAATCCGAGGTTGAGCCCTACTCCGTGGAAGAGGTGCAGCGCCTACTGCTGGAGGCAAACAAACGCCGAAACAGCGCCCGATGGATGCTGGCGTTGGCGCTCGGACTGCGGCAGGGCGAGACGCTCGGACTGCGCTGGTCCGACGTCGACCTCGGCAACGAGTATCTGAAGCTCCGCCGGAACCGTCTGCGTCCCCGGTACGAGCACGGGTGCCCGGAAGCCTCACCGTGCGGCCGCAAGGCGGGGTACTGCCCCGCCAAGGTGCAGATCCGGCGCGAGACGAAGAACACAAAGTCCCGGGCTGGCCGCCGGGCCGTTCCCCTGCCGGGCCCGCTGGTGGCCATGCTCCGGGCCCATGCCGAGACGCAGGAACGTGAGCGCAAGAGTGCCGGCGACCTGTGGACCGAATCGGACTACGTGTTCACCAAGCGGCTCGGTGGCCCACTGAGCCCGAACACGGACTATCACGACTGGAAGCGGCTGCTGGAAGACGCGGGGGTCCGGAGCGCCCGGCTGCATGATGCCCGGCACACGGCCGCCACCGTGCTCATGCTGCTCGGGGTCCCGGCCCGGGTCATCGATCAGATCATGGGGTGGGAGCCGGGCACCTCCGCGAGCATGCGGGCGAGGTACCTCCACGTGCCGGACGCCATGCTCAAGGACGTCGCCCGGAAGATCGCCGAAGCCATCTGGGGAGCCCCGGAGACACCCGCTGTGGACAAAAACCAGGACAACGAGGTCTGAGGACAACGTCGAAGGGCCCCACCTTGCGGTGGGGCCCTTCGACATCGTGCCCGGTGAGGCACTGGCGGAGGATACGAGATTCGAACTCGTGAGGGGTTGCCCCCAACACGCTTTCCAAGCGTGCGCCCTAGGCCTCTAGGCGAATCCTCCGCCGGAAACATTACATGACCGAGAGGAGTGCTAGCGAACTCGTTCCCACCCACCGCGATCAGGTACTCTGTGCGCAGCCCCTCACGCGGCGCTATCTGACTGAACTCCCCCAGGGCCGGAAGGCAGCAAGGGTAGGTCGGCTCTGGCGGGTGCGTGGGGGGCGTCTGCGTTCCCGGGCGGGTTCGGCCGGGACTGGATGTCAGTGCGCGCCTATAACCTCGTATGCGTGTCGTCTCTCGCGTTGTACCGCCGTTATCGCCCGGAGTCGTTCGCCGAGGTCATCGGGCAGGAGCATGTAACCGACCCGCTGCAGCAGGCGCTGCGGAACAACCGGGTCAACCACGCGTACCTGTTCAGCGGTCCGCGCGGCTGCGGCAAGACGACCTCCGCCCGGATCCTGGCGCGCTGCCTGAACTGCGAGCAGGGGCCGACGCCGACGCCCTGCGGTGAGTGCCGGTCCTGCCAGGACCTGGCGAGGAACGGGCCGGGTTCCATCGACGTCATCGAGATCGACGCGGCCTCTCACGGCGGTGTGGACGACGCCCGTGAGCTGCGCGAGAAGGCATTCTTCGGCCCCGCCGCCAGCCGCTACAAGATCTACATCATCGACGAGGCCCACATGGTCACGTCGGCCGGCTTCAACGCGCTGCTGAAGGTCGTCGAGGAGCCGCCGGAGCACCTCAAGTTCATCTTCGCGACCACCGAGCCCGAGAAGGTCATCGGGACGATCCGCTCGCGTACGCACCACTACCCGTTCCGGCTGGTCCCGCCCGGGACCCTGCGGGACTACCTGGGGGAGGTGTGCGGACGGGAGGAGATCCCGGTCGAGGACGGCGTGCTGCCCCTCGTGGTCCGGGCCGGTGCGGGCTCCGTGCGTGACTCCATGTCCGTCATGGACCAGCTGCTCGCCGGCGCGGGGGCGGACGGTGTGACGTATGCCATGGCCACCTCCCTCCTCGGCTACACCGAGGGCTCGCTGCTCGACTCCGTGGTCGAGGCCTTCGCGACCGGGGACGGCGCCGCCGCCTTCGAGGTCGTCGACCGCATCATCGAAGGCGGCAACGACCCGCGCCGCTTCGTCGCCGACCTGCTGGAGCGACTGCGCGACCTGGTGATCCTCGCCGCCGTACCGGATGCCGCGGAGAAGGGGCTGATCGACGCCCCCACCGACGTCATCGAGCGGATGCAGGCCCAGGCGAGCACCTTCGGCGCCGCCGAGCTCAGCCGCTCCGCCGACCTCCTCAACGAGGGCCTGACCGAGATGCGCGGCGCCAACTCGCCCCGCCTCCAGCTCGAGCTGATCTGCGCCCGCGTCCTGCTGCCCGCCGCCTACGGCGACGAGCGTGCCGTGATGGCCCGCCTCGACCGCCTGGAGCGGGGCGTGAACTTCTCCGGCGCCGCCGCCGCGCCCGCGATGGGATACGTGCCCGGTCCCGAGGCGCACGGCGTGGCGGTGCCCGCTCCCGGCCCGGCCGCCGAGCCGGTCCCGCCGGGCGCCGGACCCGCCGCGGCCCGCGCGGCGGTACGGACCGGGGGGGCACCGGGCGGCGCCCCGCCGATGACCGCCGGCC
This sequence comes from Streptomyces sp. NPDC048419, assembly GCF_043200415.1. NCBI lineage: Bacteria > Bacillati > Actinomycetota > Actinomycetes > Kitasatosporales > Streptomycetaceae > Streptomyces > Streptomyces sp. NPDC048419. The sequence continues at coordinate 311,752 of NZ_JBICXT010000006.1, forward strand.
CCGGCCCGGCCACGCGGACCGGTGAACCGCCCGCGGCCGCCGTACCCACCGCCGCGTCAACCGCCGCACCCGCCGAGCCCGCCGAGCCCGCCGCCCCGCAGGCGCCCGCGGCCCCGCCTGCCTCCACGCCCGCACCGTCCACGCCCGCGCCCTCCGCCCCCGGCGCCTGGCCCACCGCCGCCCCGGCCGGTGGCGGCCGGCGTCCCGGCGGCTGGCCCACGGCGACTCCGGCGGGCACCGCCCGCCCCGCTGCCGCCGCGCCCGCGCCCGCGGCGCCCGCCCCCCAGGCGGCGCCCGCACCCACGTCCGCCCCGCCTCAGAGCGGCGGCCTGGACCCCCGCATGCTCTGGCCGAACATCCTGGAGGCGGTCAAGAACCGCCGCCGCTTCACCTGGATCCTGCTGAGTCAGAACGCGCAGGTGGCCGGCTTCGACGGCACGACCCTCCAGCTCGCCTTCGTCAACGCCGGCGCCCGCGACAACTTCGCGAGCAGCGGCAGCGAGGACGTACTGCGCCAGTGCCTGTCCGAGCAGTTCAACGTCCAGTGGAAGATCGAGGCCTTCGTCGACCCGTCCGGCGGCTCCGTCCCCGCGCCGTCCGCCCCGTCCAACGGCGGCTACGACGGCGGCAGTCCGGGTGGCTACGGCGGTGCGCCCGCACAGCGCCCCGCCCCCTCACCCGCCTCTTCCCCCGCACCCGCGTCACCGTCCCCGACGCCGCCCGTGGCCACTCCCGCGCCGCGTCCGGCCGCCCCGGAGCCCCCGCCGGTCTCCATCGAGGACGACATCCCCGAGGACGACGACCCGGACCTCAACGAGTCGGCCATGTCCGGCCACGAGCTGATCGTGCGGGAGCTGGGGGCCACGGTGGTCGAGGAGTTCACGAACGAGTAGGGGGCTCCCCACGGGAGCGGGCGACGCCGAGCGGCACTTGGAGGAACGCACAGCAAAGCCGCCCCTCAAAGCTCGGCGGGAACGCCAGCTAGGCTGACCCCCGTGAAGGTCCTCGTCATCGGTAACGGCGCCCGCGAACATGCCCTGTGCCGCTCCCTGTCCCTCGACCCCGACGTCACCGCGCTGCACTGCGCCCCCGGCAACGCCGGCATCGCCGAGGTCGCCGAGCTGCACCGGGTCGACGCGCTGGACGGCGCCGCCGTCTCCGCGCTGGCCACCGAGCTCGGTGCCGAGCTGGTGGTCGTGGGCCCGGAGGCACCCCTCGTCGCCGGAGTCGCCGACGCCGTGCGCGAGGCGGGCATCCCGGTGTTCGGCCCCGCCAGGGAGGCGGCGCAACTGGAGGGCTCCAAGGCCTTCGCGAAGGACGTCATGGCGGGAGCGGGGGTCCCCACCGCACGCTCCTACGTCTGCACGACCCCGGACGAGGCCGACGCGGCCCTCGACGCCTTCGGCGCCCCCTACGTGGTCAAGGACGACGGCCTCGCCGCCGGCAAGGGCGTCGTCGTCACCGACGACATCGAGGCGGCGAAGGCGCACGCCAACTCCTGCGACCGCGTGGTCATCGAGGAGTTCCTCGACGGCCCCGAGGTCTCGCTCTTCGCCATCACGGACGGCGAGACCGTCGTCCCGCTCCAGCCCGCCCAGGACTTCAAGCGCGCCCTGGACGGCGACGAGGGCCCGAACACCGGCGGCATGGGCGCGTACTCCCCGCTCCCGTGGGCCGACCCGAAGCTGGTCGAGGAGGTCCTGCAGACCGTCCTGCAGCCGACCGTCGACGAGATGCGCCGCCGCGGCACCCCGTTCTCCGGCCTGCTCTACGCCGGTCTCGCGATCACCTCGCGCGGCGTGCGGGTCATCGAGTTCAACGCCCGCTTCGGCGACCCCGAGACCCAGGTGGTCCTCGCCCGCCTGCGGACCCCGCTGGCCGGCGTCCTGCTCGCCGCCGCGAACGGCACCCTGGCCGACCTGGAGCCCCTGCGCTGGAGCGACGACGCCGCGGTCACCGTGGTCGTCGCCTCGCACAACTACCCCGCCACCCCGCGCACCGGCGACCCGATCACCGGCCTCGACGAGGTGGCCGCCGAGGACGCCCCGCACGCGTACGTGCTGCACGCCGGCACCAGGCGCGAGGACGACGCGGTCGTCAGCGCGGGCGGCCGTGTGCTGTCCGTCACGGCGACCGGCAAGGACCTCACCGAGGCCCGCGACCGCGCCTACGAGGCCGTCTCGCGCATCCGGCTCGACGGCTCCCAGCACCGTACGGACATCGCCGCGAAGGCGGCGGGTGCCTGACGGCATCTGGCCCGGCTGAACCGCGCAGGCCCCCGAACCGTCTTGGGATCGGGGGCCTGATGCTGTCCCGGTCCCCCTGGAAACCGATGGAACCGAGTTGGAATTCAAGTCAAGAACACGGGCCTGATCCTCGCTGTCCGTCACCCACCTCTGACCAAAGCCATTCCATCGAGTGACCGCTCGCCCAACCGGCTGACGGGACCCGGGCCCCCAACTATGGTGCGGCGCAAGCGGTCCGGCACTTGGCCCACCGGCATTGCGATGTCAGGGGCGGGTGCCACAGTGGGGGAGTGAGCAACGCCAGGACTGCAGGGGATCCAATACAGCGGGGGAGGGGGTGAGGTCCGGTCGTGACCGGTAGCGGAATGGGTGTGGAGGCGGGCGCGCAGGCAGCGCGCTCCAGGGCCCTCGCCGTGCTGCGCATCCGCAGCCGGGCGCTTGCCGTCGCCCTGCTGCCCGCGGCGGTCGCCGTGGTGCTGCTGGCCGGCGTTTCCACGGGCCATCTGGTGGGGCCCGCCTGGCACGTGGCCCGCTGGGCGGTGACGCCCGTCGCCGTGCTCGTGCTGCTCGCGGCCTGTGCGATAGCCCTGATCGTCGCCCGTGCCCGCCCGGCCGTGAGCCCGACGGTCGCGATCGCCGAGGAGTCCGCCCCGGACCTGTACCGGATGGTGCGCGACCTCGCCGACCGGCTCGACGTCCCCGCGCCCTCCGCGATAGCGCTCACCCCGGACTGCGACAGCTGGCTGGAGGACCGCACCCATCCGGCCCACGGCCCGCCCCCGTCCGAGAACCGCCATGACGAGCTCGCGGGCGCGCACACCCCGCACCGCCGCGGCACCGCCGCCCCGGTCCTGGTCATCGGCTCGCCCTTCCTGTGGTGGATGCGCGTCGGCGAACTGCGCGCGGTCCTCGCTCCGGTCGTCGCCGGTACGGGCCCCTCCGCGCACCCGGACATAGCCGCGGCCCGCCGCTTCGTGCGGGGCCTGGACGCCGCGGTGGCCGTCGCCTCGACGCCCGGCCGCTGCCCTATGACCCGGCTGGTGTGCGCGGGCGTCGGCCGGGTGGCCCGGCTGCTGCTGCACAGCTGCCAGGAGCACGCGACCCTGATGGAGCGGGGCGTCGCGGCCGCCGCCTCCGAGCGGGCACAGGCTGTGGACTACGGCCTCAGGATCGTCGCCCAGGAACAGGTGGGGCTGGCCTACGCGGGCTGGGACCGTCTGCTCACCCGGGTCGCGCTGCCCGCCTGGCGGATGGGCCGCTGGCCCGCCCGGCTGGACGCGGGCGTCGTGGCCGCGCTCACGGAACTCTCCCGCCGCGACCGCCTGGCCGAGGGCTTCGCCTCCCGCCTCGGCGAGCGCCCCGCCTGCGACCTGCTCGAAGAGCCCGGCACGGTGGACGAGGCGGCCTCCCTCCTCGCCGCCCGCCTCTTCCACGGCGGCCCCGCCACCCCCGGCCCCGACTGGTCCCCGGTGAACTGGGAGGAGTACCCGGAGGAGATCGTCGACCGCAAATGGCGCACCGACGCCGCCCGCCTCCACCGGGTCCTGGACACGGTCGGCGTCAGCCGTACGCCCGACGGCGCAACGCTCTCCCGCATCCTGGACCACCTGTCGACGCCGGTCACGGGCGCTCAGCCGCAGGAACGCGCGGCCGCCGACGGCGAGACGCTCGCACCGTCCGAAGGCGAAGCCGAGGACGAGGAACCCGCGCCCAGCAACCCCCACTTCGCCCCCCTCGCCGCAGGCCTCACCGCTGAGCTGGCCCGCGAAAAGGCGCCCACCCCGGCCGAGCCGCCGGCGGCTCCGGCCATCTGGGACGACGGCACCTTCCCCCTCTTCCCGCTCCAACCGCCGCGCAGCTCCCGCGAGTTGCTGACCGACCACGTCACGGCGATGGTCTGCTGCGCCGCCATGGACACCGCGGGCGCGGCCCCCGGCCTCGACTGGCTCGACGGCCCGTCGCTCCTCGTCAACGGCGAACGGGCCACGGATCTGACCCCCCGGGTCCTCAGCCTCGTGGAGGACGGGGATCCGGCACCCCTGCGGTCCTGGCTGCTGGAGTCCGGGATACGGCCCGAGAAGCCCGTCCGGCTGGTGTGACCGTAGCGGAAGGCCGCATTCCACTTTCGGCCAATTCGCAACGAATAGTGACCGCATGGGTGCGCAATGTGATGTGCTGGGACCGATCGGGCACATGGCAAAGGCTTGCGGCACGCGACGCGCACACGATGCGCACGTGACGAGCACGCGATTCCGCACGGGACAGGCACACGACACGCGACCACGGGGGATCCAGGGAGGGAGCGACCATGGGGCCGGAGCAGATCCGCCGCTGGGAATCCGGGGCGCTCGCGCACGCGGTGACCGACCCCTTCGGCCAGGGCCCCCTCCCCTGGCTGCGCGGCGGTGAGACGTACTTCGGCGACACCGGCCAGATGGTCCCCTGGTACGTGGACCCGCCCCAGCCGTCCGCGGCCGACGCGCCGTACACCCCCCGCGTCCCGTCCCCGCGAGCCTCCGGCGGGCCCCGATCCGCGGACGACGTCCGCCGCCAGATCAAGGGCTTCATCTCCACCGGCGCGGTCGCCCCCGGCGAGGCCGTCGACTTCCACATCACGGTCGACCCGCCGCAGGAGTTCAGCGTTGACATCTACCGCATCGGCCACTACGGCGGCGACGGCGCCTCGAAGATCACCACCAGCCCCCGGCTCTCCGGTATCGTCCAGCCCGCGCCGCTCACGGCGGACCGTACGGTCTCCTGCCACCACTGGTGGCTGTCCTGGCGGCTGCAGATCCCGTCGTACTGGAGCATCGGAGCGTATGTCGCCGTCCTGACCACCGCCGACGGCTATCGCTCCCACATCCCCTTCACGGTCCGCGCCGACCACCCCGCGGACCTGCTCCTGCTCCTGCCCGACGTCACCTGGCAGGCCTACAACCTCTACCCGGAGGACGGCCGCACGGGCGCGAGCCTCTACCACGCCTGGGACGAACAGGGCCGCCTGCTCGGCGAGTCCGACGCGGCGACGACGGTCTCCTTCGACCGCCCGTACGCCGGCGCCGGCCTCCCCCTCCACGTCGGCCACGCCTACGACTTCATCCGCTGGGCCGAGCGCTACGGCTACGACATCGCCTACGCCGACGCCCGCGACCTGCACGCCGGACAGGTCGACCCCACGCGCTACCGCGGCCTGGTCTTCCCCGGCCACGACGAGTACTGGTCGGTGAACATGCGCCGCACCGTGGAGCTCGCCCGCGAGCACGGCACCTCGCTCGTCTTCCTGTCCGCCAACGCCATGTACTGGCAGGTCGAGTTGGGCCCGTCCCCCTCAGGCGTCCCCGACCGCCTGCTCACCTGCCGCAAGCGCAGGGGCCCCGGCAAACCCGTGCTGTGGCGCGAAGTCGACCGCCCCGAGCAGCAGTTGGTCGGCATCCAGTACGCGGGCCGGGTCCCCGAGCCGCACCCCCTGATCGTCCGCAACGCCGAGCACTGGCTGTGGGAGGCGACCGGCGCCCACGAGGGCGACCGGATCGAGGGCCTGGTCGCCGGCGAGGCGGACCGCTACTTCCCGCGCACCCCGCTGCCCGAGCACGAGGACCGCATCCTGCTCGCCCACTCGCCGTACACGGACGCCGAGGGCGTCCTGCGCCACCAGGAGACGTCGCTGTACCGTGCGCCCTCCGGCGCCCTGGTCTTCGCCTCCGGGACGTTCGCCTGGTCCCCGTCCCTGGACCGCCCGGGCCACGTCGACGCTCGCGTCCAGCGCGCCACCGCGAACCTGCTGGACCGCATCTGCAAACGTGACTGAGCCCGTGGGCCCACGTCACCGCCCCGACCTCAGCCACCCCCCACCAAGACCGATCTCCGGCATAAGGGAGAATCGAGCCGTTGGCCCGCCCGTCACCCACCACCACCCTGCTCGAGCCCTTCGGGCGCCCCCTTTGTTCAACCACGGGGAGGAACCGTGTCCGGATTCGTAGAAAAGCCCGAGCCGATTCAGGTTCCGGGCCTGGTGCACCTGCACACCGGCAAGGTGCGCGAGCTGTACCAGAACGAGGCCGGCGACCTCGTGATGGTCGCCAGTGACCGCATGTCCGCGTACGACTGGGTGCTGCCCACCGAGATCCCGGACAAGGGCCGCATCCTCACCCAGCTCTCCCTGTGGTGGTTCGACCAGCTCGCGGACCTGGTGCCCAACCACGTCCTGAGCACCGAGCTGCCGGCCGGCGCCCCCGCGGACTGGGCGGGCCGCACCACCGTCTGCAAGTCGCTCCAGATGGTTCCGGTCGAGTGTGTGGCCCGCGGCTACCTCACCGGTTCCGGCCTGGTCGAGTACGACGCCTCCCGCACGGTCTGCGGCCTCGCCCTGCCCGAGGGCCTGGTCGACGGCAGCGAGCTCCCCGCCCCGATCTTCACCCCGGCCACCAAGGCCGCGGTCGGCGAGCACGACGAGAACGTCTCCTACGAGGAGGTCGCCCGTCAGGTCGGCGCCGACACCGCCGCCCGGCTGCGGCAGGCGACCCTCGCCGTCTACACCCGCGCCCGCGACATCGCCCGCGACCGCGGCATCGTCCTCGCGGACACCAAGTTCGAGTTCGGCTTCGAGGGCGAGACCCTCATCCTCGCCGACGAGGTCCTCACCCCGGACTCCTCCCGTTTCTGGCCGGCCGACCAGTGGTCGCCGGGCCGCGCGCAGCCGTCGTACGACAAGCAGTTCGTGCGGGACTGGCTGACCTCGCCGGCCTCCGGCTGGGACCGCCGGAGCGAGCAGCCGCCGCCGGAGCTCCCCCAGGAGATCGTGGAGGCGACGCGCGCCAAGTACGTGGAGGCGTACGAGCGTCTGACGGGCACGCCCTGGAGCTAGCGACACGAAGAAGGCCCCGGTCCATGAGGACCGGGGCCTTCTTCCGCGGAGCGGACGACGAGGCTCGAACTCGCGACCTCAACCTTGGCAAGGTTGCGCTCTACCAACTGAGCTACGTCCGCAGTGCGCCGTGGCGCGACGCCAACTATACCCAACCTCGCTCCCGAGCGAGCCGCACGGCCGCGTGCCGGTTCTCCGCCCCGAGCTTCGAGACGGCCGACGACAGATAGTTGCGTACGGTCCCCTGGGACAGCGCGGCCCGCTCGGCGATCTCCGCGACGGGCGCCCCGTCGGCGGCGAGTTCCAGCACCTCGGCCTCCCGCGCGGTCAGCGGGGAGTCGCCGGAGGCGATGGCATCGGCGGCCAACTCGGGGTCGACATAACGGTTCCCGGCATGCACCGTGCGGATGATCTCCGCGAGCCGCTGCGCGCTCACCGTCTTCGGGACGAATCCGCGCACCCCCGCCGCGAGCGCCCGCTTGAGGTGCCCGGGCCGCCCGTGACTGGTGACGATCAGCACCTGGCAGCCCGGCAGTTCGGACCGCAGGGATGTGGCGACCTTCACACCGTCGGCGCCCGGCATCTGCAGATCGAGTACGGCCACGTCCGGCCGGTGCGCCCGCGCCATGGCCAGCGCCTCCGGCCCGCTCGCCGCCTCGGCGACGATCACCAGGTCGTCCTCCAGCGCGAGCAGCGCGGCGAGCGCGCCCCGGATGAGGTGCTCGTCGTCGGCGAGCAGCAGGCGTACGGTGCCGGTCATGCGGTGACCTCCCGCACGCTCAGCGGTACTTCGGCCACCACTCGGAAGAGGTTCCCGCCGGCCGGCCCCGCCTCCAGCGCCCCGCCCACCGCCGAGAGCCGCTCCCGCAGCCCGGCCAGCCCGGACCCGCCGCCGGCCACGGTGTCGCAGGCTCCGTCGTTCTCCACGGTCAGTACCACGCGTCCCTCGTCCCGTGTCAGTGCGATGTCGCACTGCGCGGCGTCCCCGTGGCGCAGCACGTTGGTCGTGGCCTCCCGCACCACCCATCCCAGCGCCGACTGCACCTCGGCAGCCAGCCCGCCGGTCTCCCCTCGTATCGCGCAGGTGATCCCGGCCGCGCTCAACACCCCCTGCGCACCGGCGAGTTCGACGCCGAGATCGGCCTCCCGGTAGCCCCGTACGACATCCCGCACCTCCCGCTGGGACTCCTGCGCGATCCGCTGCACCTCGATCATCTGGTCCACGGCCTCGGGCCGCCCGCGCCGCGCCAGCTGCACGGCGAGCTCGCTCTTGAGCGCGATGACGGCCAGGTTCCGCCCCATCACGTCGTGCAGGTCCCGCCCGAACCGAAGCCGTTCCTCGGCGACGGCGAGCCGGGCCTCGACCTCGCGGGACCGTTCCGCCTCCCACAGCACGGACAGCGTCCAGGCGCCGCAGCGGCAGGCGAGCAGCGAGAAGAGCGCACCGAAGACGGTCAGGACGCCGAGCATGAGGACCGGGGCGGGTTCGGGATCGGTCCAGCCGAACGCGACCATGAGCACCACGGCGAGCACGGCCGAATGACGCAGGAACACCTGCACGGGCGTGACCAGCCCGTACAGCAGCCCGAACGGCAGCAGTGAGGCGCCCACGGCGAGCCGGACGGCGGCCGGTTGGGCGCCGTCCAGCATGGCGAGCGCCAGGGTCAGCGCCAGCGCGAACCCCAGCAGGACGGCGGCGGGGCGCAGGGCCCCGGGCGGGAGTTCGGCGCGCCCCAGATAGCGGTCGAGCACGGGCCGGGTGAGCCGGTTGGCCTCCGCGCACTGCAGCGCGCCCACCACCAGGAGCAGCCCGCCGACGGCCAGCGGCACCGGCCGCCACTCCAGCCCGCCCACCAGCGGCATCGCCAGCCAGCACAGGGAGAAGAACCAGGTGGTGGCATACCAGGTCAGCACGGTCTGGAACTCGACCCGCTCGGCCTTGCTCCGCTCGACCCAGTGGCGCCGCTTCCAGCCCCGTATCCGCCCGAACACCACGCTCTCCCCGTTCGTCAGCGCCGCGGTTCCCAGCGGAACCACCGGCGTACAGCAAACACCGCGAGCACGGTCCAGGCCACCGTGGTCGCGACGGCGCCGAGCACCTCGTAGCCGCTGAGCTGCCCCGTCCAGCCGCCCCGGACCAGCCGGATCGCCGGGGAGAGCGGCAGAAGTTCACAGACGGACGCCAGCCTGTCCGGCAGGACCTCCGTCGGGATCGCGATGCCCGAGCCCACCATGGACACGAGCACCAGCGGCAGCGCCGTGATCTGGGCGCTCTCCACCGTCCTGGTGAGGGTGGCCGTGACCGCGGCGAGCGCGGCGCACAGCACCAGACCCGCCAGGACACCGAGGACGGTGAGATACACCGCCCGGGGCGCCCCCGCGTCGAGCAGCACCACGCAGCACACGGAGAGCACAAGGGCCTGGGCCAGGCCGATGCAGACGGCCGGCAGCGCGGTGCCGGAAAGGATCTCCGGGTCGCCGAGTTCGCCCGTGCGCAGCCGCTTGAGGACGAGCTCCTCGCGACGGGCGACGTAGGCGCTCACCAGGGATGTGTAGACGGCGAAGAGAAAGGAGAACCCGATCGCGGCCGTCAGCATCACCGTACCGATGCTCAGCCCCTCGGCCTTCAGGTCGATCTGGTCGAGGGCGGGCCGCACGCTGAACGGCAGCGCGAGCGGCACGAGCAGCGCCGTCACCAGGGCGCCCCGGTTGCGGCCGAGCAGGGTGAGCTCGGCCCGGGCCAGCGCCTTCAGCCGCCGTCCGGCGGGAGCGAGGACGAGGGAACTCATGCCGCCACCTCCTGCTCGCGCGCGATCCCCAGGAACGCCTCCTCCAGCGAGGCCGACCGCACGTCGAGCCCGTGCAGCTCGACCCGGGCCCGCTCGGCCCACACCAGCAGCCCGGTGGCCGCCCGCTGCAACTCCCTTGTGCGCAGCCGTACGAGACTCCCGTCCACCTCGTGTCCGCACACGCCGAGCTCGCCGAGCGGCGGCAGGTCCCCGAGGAAGTAGCCGGCGGGCAGCCGGAAGGAGATCCGCGAGGGCCGGCCGGCGGTCACCTCGCCCGGGGTGCCGGTGACCGCGATGCGCCCCTCGTGCAGGATCGCCAGCCGGTCGGCGAGGTTCTCCGCCTCCTCCAGGTAGTGCGTGGTGAGCAGCACGGTCGTCCCCGCGTCGCGCAGCGCACGCACCAACTCCCAGGTGTCCCGGCGCCCTTCGGCGTCCAGGCCGGTCGTGGGCTCGTCCAGGAACAGCACCTCGGGCCTTCCGAGCAGGGCGAGCGCCAGGTCCAGGCGCCGCCGTTCACCCCCGGACAGCTGCTTGACCCGCACGCCGGCCCGCCCCGTCAGCCCGACGAGCGCCAGCGCCTCCTCCTGCGGCCGTGCCCCGCTCACGCACCCCGCCCACATCCGCGCGGTCTCCGCGACGGTCAGCTCCGAGGGGAATCCGCCCTCCTGGAGCATCACGCCGGTCCGCGGCCGTACGGCGCCGCGCTCCTCGTACGGGTCGTGGCCGAGCACGCGCACCCGCCCGCCGGCGGGGCGGGCGAGTCCTTCCAGCAGTTCGACGGTCGACGTCTTGCCCGCGCCGTTGGTGCCCAGCAGCGCGAAGATCTCGCCGCGGCTCACGGAAAAGGTGATTCCGCGCACCGCCTCGAACCCGCCCCCGTACACACGCCGCAGGTCGGTGACCTCAATCACGTGCTCGTGTTCGTTCGTGTCCATGACTTCAGCGTCCCGGCGAACGGAGGCCGGCAGCAGTGCGCGCTGTCATCGCCCGGCATGACAAATGTCAGAAGCGGCGCACACGAAAAAGACCCCGGTCCGTGAGGACCGGGGTCTTACTCCTGAGCGGACGACGAGGCTCGAACTCGCGACCTCAACCTTGGCAAGGTTGCGCTCTACCAACTGAGCTACGTCCGCATTGCCTCCGACCGGCTCCCACCGATCGGCGCGAGCACCAGCCTACCTGATCCACAAGAGTGGCTCGGACCGGCGGTGCAGAGCGGGTGACAGGAATTGCACACTGCGCCTTCCCCCTGGAAGGGGGATGTTCTACTACTGAACTACACCCGCACGTACTCCGTGGGCCTCGGCCTTTTCTGCCTCGCCCCTCGGCGTGCTCCAGACTCTAACTGACCAGGAGGGGTGCAGCGCAAGTCGGTTCTCCCGAGGGGCCGGTGACCTGTTGTCGGGCAAGGCTCACTGCGCCGCGCTGAACGCCTCGTACACCTTCTTGGGGATCCGGCCGCGGGCCGGGACGTCCATCTTGTTGGCCTGGGCCCAGGCGCGGACGGCTGCCGGGTCGGGAGCGACCTCCGTCTGCCGGTAGGTCCTGCCGGACTTCGACCGCTTGCGGCCGGCCTCCACGTACGGCGCGAGCGCCTTACGCAGTTTCTTGGCATTGGCTTGATTCAGGTCGATCTCGTACGACTTGCCGTCGAGTCCGAAGGCGATCGTTTCCGCCGCTTCCGAGCCGTCGATGTCGTCAAAGAGCGTGACCACGACCTTCTGCGCCACGAATATCGGTCCCTTCGTGCGGCACGATGACAATTCATTTGTACAGTGCCCGACAATGCAATGTGAAGCCCGACTAAATCCTTCCGCGTGTCCGAGCGCAATAGGTATCAGGCATCGATCTCAGATTTTTCCCGTAACTTTTCGCCTGTGGACACTCTCCCGCCTCCTCGTGACAGGCGTCACGTAGTTTCCTACAAGTCGACGCGCGTAGAAATTTTGGGCAGGTAGTCTGAAGTCACTTGTAGGAACCTGCTCAGCACCACACACCGGGAGTGCCAGTGGCACGCGTCGTAGTCGACGTCATGCTCAAGCCGGAGATCCTCGACCCCCAGGGCCAGGCGGTCCAGCGCGCACTGCCGCGACTGGGTTTCGAGGGGATCTCCGACGTACGTCAGGGAAAGCGATTCGAACTGGAAGTTGACGGGCCGGTCGACGACGCCGCGCTCGCCCGCATCCACGATCTTGCGGAATCCTTCCTCGCCAACACGGTGATCGAGGACTTCACCGTGAAGGTCGAGGAAGTCGCGGAGGCCGCGAAGTGACCGCTCGTATTGGCGTCGTCACTTTTCCCGGAAGCCTCGACGACCGGGACACGCAGCGCGCGATCCGCCTCGCGGGCGCCGAACCGGTCGCCCTCTGGCACAAGGACAAGAACCTCCACCAGGTCGACGCGGTCGTCCTCCCCGGCGGTTTCTCCTACGGCGACTATCTGCGGGCCGGCGCCATCTCCCGCTTCTCGCCGGTGATGGAGACGGTCATCGAGCAGGCGAAGGCCGGCCTTCCGGTCCTCGGTATCTGCAACGGCTTCCAGGTCCTGACCGAGGCCCACCTCCTCCCGGGCGCGATGCTCGGCAACAACCACCTCCACTTCATCTGCCGCGACCAGAAGCTGCGGGTGGAGAACGCGGGGACCGCCTGGACCAGCGACTACGCCGCCGGCCAGGAGATCCACATCCCGCTGAAGAACATGGACGGCCGGTACGTCGCCGACGAGTACACGCTCGACAAGCTGGAGGCCGAGGGCCGCGTCGCCTTCCGGTACGTCGACTTCAATCCGAACGGCTCGCTCCGCGACATCGCCGGCATCAGCAACGAGGCCGGGAACGTCGTCGGCCTGATGCCGCACCCCGAGCACGCCGTCGAGCCGCTGATCGGTACCGGTCGTACCGACGGACTGCCGTTCTTCACCTCGATCCTGAAGAAGCTGGTCAACGCATGAGCCGGACGCCTCTGGACACGGTCGAGAACGCGGCCGCGACCCCCGACGTCGAGCTGCCCTGGGCCGAACTCGGCCTCAAGAAGGACGAGTACGAGCGGGTCGTGGAGATCCTCGGCCGCCGGCCCACCGGTGCCGAGCTCGCCATGTACTCCGTGATGTGGTCCGAGCACTGCTCGTACAAGTCCTCCAAGGTCCATCTGCGCCAGTTCGGCGAGAAGGCCCCGCAGAGCGACGCGCTGCTCGTCGGGATCGGTGAGAACGCCGGTGTCGTCGACGTCGGCCACGGCTACGCGGTCACCTTCAAGGTCGAGTCGCACAACCACCCCTCGTACGTGGAGCCCTACCAGGGCGCGGCCACGGGTGTCGGCGGCATCGTCCGCGACATCATCGCCATGGGTGCGCGGCCCGTCGCGGTCGTCGACCCGCTGCGCTTCGGCGCGGCCGACCACCCCGACACCAAGCGCGTCCTGCCGGGCGTCGTCGCGGGCATCGGCGGCTACGGCAACTGCCTGGGCCTGCCCAACATCGGCGGCGAGGTCGTCTTCGACGCCTGCTACCAGGGCAACCCGCTGGTCAACGCCGGCGCCATCGGCGTCATGCGGCACGAGGACATCCACCTCGCGAAGGCGTCCGGTTCCGGCAACAAGGTCGTCCTCTACGGTGCCCGGACCGGCGGTGACGGGATCGGCGGCGCGTCGATCCTCGCCTCCGAGACCTTCGACGACGCGAAGCCCTCCAAGCGCCCCGCCGTCCAGGTCGGCGACCCCTTCCAGGAGAAGCTGCTCATCGAGTGCACCCTGGAGGCCTTCCGGGAGAAGCTCGTCGTCGGCATCCAGGACCTGGGCGCGGCCGGTCTGTCCTGCGCCACCTCGGAGCTGGCCTCGAACGGCTCCGGCGGCATGCGCGTCACCCTGGACGACGTACCGCTGCGCGACTCCACGCTCTCGCCCGAGGAGATCCTCATGAGCGAGTCGCAGGAGCGCATGTGCGCGGTCGTCGAGCCGGGCAAGGTCGACCGCTTCCTGGAGATCTGCGAGAAGTGGGACGTCATCGCCACCGTCATCGGTGAGGTGACCGACGGCGACCGTCTGGAGATCTACTGGCACGGCGGCAAGATCGTCGACGTCGACCCGCGCACGGTCGCGCACGAGGGCCCGGTCTACGAGCGGCCGTACGCCCGTCCGTCCTGGCAGGACGAGCTGCAGGCGGACGACGCGGGCAAGCTCGCCCGGCCCGCGAACTCCGCCGAGCTGAAGGACCAGGTCCTGCAGCTGGTGGCCTCGCCCAACCAGGCGTCCAAGAAGTGGATCACCTCGCAGTACGACCACTTCGTGCAGGGCAACACGGTGCTGGCGCAGCCGGAGGACTCCGGCATGATCCGCATCGACGAGGAGTCCGGGCTCGGCGTCGCCATCGCGACCGACGGCAACGGCCGGTACGCCAAGCTCGACCCGTACGCGGGCGCGCAGCTGGCGCTCGCCGAGGCGTACCGCAACGTCGCCACCACCGGCGCCAAGCCGCTCGCCGTCTCCGACTGCCTGAACTTCGGCTCGCCCGAGGACCCGGCCGTGATGTGGCAGTTCGCGGAGGCCATCCGTGGGCTCGCCGACGGCTGCCTGCAGCTCGGCACCCCGGTGACCGGCGGCAACGTCTCGCTCTACAACCAGACGGGCGAGGCCGCCATCCACCCGACCCCCGTGGTCGCGGTCCTGGGCGTCATCGACGACGTGGCCCGGCGTACGCCGGTCGCCTTCCAGGAGGAGGGCCAGCTGCTCTACCTCCTCGGCGACACCCGCGAGGAGTTCGGCGGCTCGGCCTGGTCGCAGGTCGTGCACGACCATCTCGGCGGACTGCCGCCCAAGGTCGACCTGGAGCGGGAGCGCCTGCTCGGCGAGATCCTGATCTCCGCCTCCCGCGACGGCATGATCGACTCGGCGCACGACCTGTCCGACGGCGGTCTGGTCCAGGCGGTGGTGGAGTCGGCGCTGCTCGGCGGCAAGGGCGCGCGCCTCATCGTCCCGGACGGGCTCGACGCGTTCACCTTCCTCTTCTCCGAGTCGGCGGGACGCGCGGTCGTCGCCGTGCCGCGCTCCGAGGAGGTCCGCTTCAACGACATGTGCGGTGCCCGGGGTCTGCCGGTCACCCGCATCGGCGTCGTGGACGGGGAGACGGTCGAGATCCAGGGCGAGTTCGCACTGTCCCTGGAGGAGCTGCGCGAGGCGCACGAGGGCACGATCGAGGCGCTGCTCGCCTGACCCGGTCCTACGGCCGAGTCGGTCCTACGAGCCCGAAGGCCCCGCCCGTTTCGCACGGACGGGGCCTTCGGGCGTTCCTCACGCCGCCACCGGTTCCTTCACCGGCTCCGAAGCACCCGTACCGGCAAGGGACTTGGGCAGCCTGAGCGCCATCAGGGTGGCCAGCGCCATCAGCCCGGCGCCGCAGAAGAAGACCACGCTCGTCGCGTCGACGTAGGCGTGCACGCCGGCCGTGCGCGCGCCGCCGGTCAGCCGGGCGAGCGCGCTGACGTCACCGCCGGGGCCGTGGGCGGAGTACAGACGGGTCAGGACGCTGCCGAACAGGGCGGTGCCCAGGGCGTTGCCGAGGGACTGGAAGTAGCGGATGGACGTGGTGGCCACACCCAGCTGGGGGCGTGGGGCGGCGTCCTGGACGAGCAGGATCAACTGGCCCAGCAACTGCCCGAACCCGGCCCCGACCAGCAGGAGTTCGGCGCGGATCAGCCAGAGCGAGGTGTCCGGACCGGTCGTCGTGGCGAGCAGCACGAAGGCGAGGGCGGTGGTGACCGTACCGCTGATCGTGAAGGTCCGCGCCGTCCAGCCGCGGGCGCCCAGCGGACCGCCCAGCAGTCCGGTCGCCGACAGTCCCACGGCCATCGGGATCAGATACAGGCCCGCGGAGGAGCTGGTGATGCCGCGGACGAGCTGGAGATACACGAGCACGTAGTAGATGGCGCCCGTCATCGCGGCACCCAGGATCGCCTGGACGGCGAAGCCGAGCCGCAGTTCGCGGATGCGGAACAGGGAGAGCGGCAGGACCGGTTCGGGCGCGCGGAGCTGACGCCACAGGAACAGCGCGAGGGCGGCGACGGTCGTGACGACCAGGCTCAGCACGGCCGGTGACGACCAGGCGTACTTCTTGCCGCCCCAGTCGGCGACCAGGAGCAGTGCGCTGGAGAAGGCGGCGGCGAGCACGGCGCCGGACCAGTCGAGCGGGCGGCGCACATGGTTGCCGGGCAGCTTCAGGGCGAGTGCGGAGGCGGCGAGGACCGCGAGACCGACGGGCAGGTTGACGTAGAAGATCCAGCGCCAGCTCGCGTGGTCCGCCAGTACGCCGCCGAGCCAGGGGCCGACGGCCATCGCGGCGCCGGCGACCAGTCCGCCCGCGTTGCCGCCCTTGCCGGTGCCCTTCTCCTCCGGTCCCCTGAGGTGCGCGATCACCACCATCGTCACGCTCATCAGCCCGCCGCCGCCCAGGCCCTGGACCGCCCGGGCCGCGATGAGCTGGGTCATCGACTGGGCCGCGCCGCACAGCGCGGAGCCGAGCAGGAAGGTGGCGATCGCGCCGGTGAAGACCCGCTTCGGGCCGGCGACGTCGCACAGCTTGCCGTACAGCGGCAGCATCGCGGCCGACGCCAGGGCGTAGGCGCTGACCAGCCAAGGGATCTTGTCGATGCCGTGGGCGGGGTCGAGGTCATGGGCGATCGGAACGCTGGCCGCGGACACGATCTGCAGGTCCAGGACCGCCAGGACGATCGTCACGAGGCAGACGAGGAAGCCGACTTTGCGCTGGGTCTCGGTCATGAGCGACAGCATGCCCCGGTTTCATGTACCGAGTCAATGTTTTATCCGAGCTTAAAATTCGCCTTGGTACAGTGATGGCATGACGGCCGAGGTGATGGGTCTGCGCGAGCGCAAGAAGCGGCAGACGGCGATGCGGATCTGGCAGGTCGCGGTCGACCTGTTCGTCGAGCGCGGTTTCGACGACGTCTCCGTGCAGGAGATCGCCGACGCCGCCGAGGTCTCGAAGATGACCGTCTTCAACTACTTCGGCACCAAGGAGGACCTGGTCTTCCGGCCCATGGAGGAGCACTTCGGGGACGCGGCCCGCGCGGTGCGGGAGCGTGCGCCGGGGGAGAGCGCGGTGCAGGCCGTGCGCAAGCAGTTCCTGGAGATGGTCGAGACCCGCGACCCCTCGATCGGCCTGAACCCCCAGCCCTTCGCCCGCCAGATCCGTCAACTCGTCCGCGACACACCGGTGTTGATGGAGCGCGCCGTGCTGGCCGCCCAGCAGGGCACCCGGGACCTGGCCGCACTGCTCGCCGAGGAGACGGGCGACCTGATGCTGGCGACGGTCGCCGCCGCGATGCTCAGCGCCGCCCGCAACGCACTCGTCGAGGAGCACCACCTCAGGATCGGCGAGGGCGAGCACGTCGACGCGGTCGCGGCCGACGCGGCCGAACGCGCCGAGCAGGCCTTCGCGTTGGTCGAGCGGGGACTCGGGGACTACGCGCGCAAGGCGTGACGCGGACCAGGGCCCACGACGCCGGGCCGATCCGGAAGAAAGGCCCTAGGCTCACCGCCATGCCCCCGGCCAAGAAGCGCGCCCGTACATACGACTCCGTCAAGATCCGTGCCGCGGTCACCGCGCAGTTCGGGCAGCTGAGGGAGGCCGTGCGCACCCTGAGCCCGGAGCAGCTGGCGGGGCCCACGCGGCTGGGGGACTGGACCGTGCGGGACCTGATCGCGCACACGGGGATGGCACTGGGTGCCGTCAGCCGCTTCATCGACCGGCCCGCGCCGGCGCGGCAGGAGGTCACCGCCCTCGACTGGCCCTTCGCGACCGCCGCCGACGCGGCCGGGATCGACGACGCGAGCCGCCGGCTCGCCGAGGACAACCCCGATCTCGACGCCTACCTCGCCGCCATCGACCGCCGCTTCACCGCGGACCTGGCCGAGCACCTCGGCACCCGCCTGCTCGCCACCGGCACCGGGCCCATGCCGCTGTCCGACTACCTGGTCACCCGCACCGTCGAGCTGATCGTCCACACCGACGACCTCAACGACGCCGTCCCGGGCCTGGAGGTGCCGTACGAGCGACAGGCCCTCGCCGCCTGCACCCGGCTGCTCGCCGACGCCCTGGCCGCCAAGGCGCCCGGCGGCGCCACCGAGGTGCGGATCCCGCCGTACGCCGTGGTGCAGTGCATCGAAGGACCGCGGCACACCCGCGGCACTCCGCCCAACGTCGTCGAGACCGACCCGCTGACCTGGATCCGGCTCGCGACCGGACGCCTGACCTGGACCGAAGCAGTGGAGAAGGCCCAGGTCGGCGCCAGCGGCGAGCGGGCGGACCTGAGCGGGCTGCTGCCGCTGATGGGGTGAGCCGGGGAACCGGTCTTTCGTCCCTTCCGTCCCATAGGCATGGACAAACAGCGACTCACCCTCGCCGTCCTGACCGTGCTGCCGCTGGTCATGGCCTGCGGCCGCGACGCGGGCGACACCGGCGGCGCCTCGGCCGCGGCGGAGATGTCGGGCGTCCACTGGAAGGTCGACAGCGTCACCGTGGACGGCACCACCCGGCAGGCCCCTGCGGGCGCCGGCGCCGGCCTACGTATCGGTACGGACGGCACCGCCGTCGGCAGCTACGGCTGCAACCAGTTCAGCGCGAAGGCCGCCTTCACCGGCCACCGGGTCGAGCTGACGCATGCCCGCCAGACCCTGATGGCCTGCGAGCCGCGGCGCATGGCCTTCGAACGGGCCATGTCGCGCACCCTCACCGACCGCTCGCTCGCGGTCGGGGGCAAGGACGGCGGGCTGACGCTCACCGCCCGCGACGGCGACCGCATCCACCTGACCGAGGAGAAGGACGCCCCGCTGTACGGCACGAAGTGGACGATCACGTCCCTCGGCGCCGACGGCACGGCGACCAGCCCGCCGCAGAAGGCCAAGGGCTCCGCATACCTCACCCTCGACCGGAAATCGGGCAGGGTCACCGGGCGCCTGGGATGCAATCACGTCACCGCGAAAGCCACGGTGCGCGACGGACGTATCACGCTCGGTCCCGCGTCCACCACGCGAATGATGTGCGACGCCTCACTCATGCGCACCGAGAAGAGCCTCCTGCGCCTCTTCGACGGCACGGCGACCTACCGGTTGGATCATCGAACACTCACGCTGACCAGCGAAAACGGAGAAAAGTCCGAAGCTGTCGCCGGACAGTGATCCATTGGCGGCAGGTATCCCCAATTCGGACCAGTGGTCGATCTCGCCTACACTCGGTGCCGTGCCACGTGGTGACGGTCGACTCAATCATGATCTGCTCCCCGGTGAGAAAGGCCCCCAGGACGCTTGCGGCGTCTTCGGAGTCTGGGCTCCGGGCGAAGAGGTCGCCAAGCTCACTTACTTCGGGCTCTACGCCCTCCAGCATCGGGGCCAGGAATCCGCGGGAATCGCGGTCAGCAACGGCTCCCAGATCCTCGTCTTCAAGGACATGGGCCTCGTTTCCCAGGTCTTCGACGAGACCTCTCTCGGTTCGCTCCAGGGTCATATCGCGGTCGGACACGCCCGCTACTCGACCACCGGTGCCTCCGTGTGGGAGAACGCCCAGCCGACGTTCCGCGCCACCGGGCACGGTTCCATCGCGCTCGGCCACAACGGCAACCTGGTCAACACGGCGCAGCTCGCCGAGATGGTCGCCGACCTGCCGAAGAAGGAGGGCGGCCGCACCCCGCGGGTGGCGGCCACCAACGACACCGACCTCCTCACGGCCCTGCTCGCCGCCCAGGAGGACGCGGAGGGCAGGCCGCTGACCATCGAGGAGGCCGCACACACGGTCCTCCCGCAGGTCAAGGGCGCCTTCTCGCTCGTCTTCATGGACGAGCACACCCTCTACGCCGCCCGTGACCCGCAGGGCATCCGCCCGCTGGTCCTCGGCCGCCTGGAGCGCGGCTGGGTCGTCGCCTCCGAGTCCGCCGCTCTCGACATCTGCGGCGCCTCGTTCGTCCGCGAGATCGAGCCGGGCGAGTTCATCGCCATCGACGAGAACGGCCTGCGTACGTCGCGATTCGCGGAAGCGAAGCCCAAGGGCTGTGTCTTCGAGTACGTGTACCTGGCCCGCCCCGACACCGACATCGCCGGCCGGAACGTGTACCTCTCCCGTGTGGAGATGGGCCGCAAGCTCGCCAAGGAAGCCCCGGTCGACGCCGACCTGGTCATAGCGACCCCGGAGTCCGGCACCCCGGCCGCCGTCGGCTACGCGGAGGCCTCCGGCATCCCCTTCGGCAACGGCCTGGTGAAGAACGCCTACGTCGGCCGGACCTTCATCCAGCCTTCACAGACCATTCGCCAGCTCGGCATCCGGCTGAAGCTGAACCCGCTGAAGGAAGTCATCAAGGGCAAGCGCCTGGTGGTCGTGGACGACTCGATCGTCCGCGGCAACACCCAGCGGGCGCTGGTGCGGATGCTCCGCGAGGCCGGGGCCGCCGAGGTCCACATCCGGATCTCCTCCCCGCCCGTGAAGTGGCCCTGCTTCTTCGGCATCGACTTCGCCACCCGCGCCGAGCTCATCGCCAACGGCATGACGATCGACGAGATCGGCACCTCGCTCGGCGCCGACTCCCTGGCCTACATCTCCATCGACGGCATGATCGAGGCGACCACCATCGCCAAGCCGGACCTCTGCCGCGCCTGCTTCGACGGCGAGTACCCGATGGAGCTCCCGGACCCCGAGCTGCTCGGCAAGCAGCTCCTGGAGACCGAGCTGGCCGCCGGTCCGGCGGAAACGGCCGCGGCCGACGCGATCCGTCGCCCGTAAGCCCCGTAGAAACCAACCCGAAAGATCCCAGGCAATGTCTGAGAGCCGTTCCACCGGCGCTTCCTACGCGGCTGCCGGCGTCGACATCGAAGCGGGCGACCGCGCCGTAGAGCTGATGAAGGAGTGGGTGAAGAAGACGCAGCGGCCCGAGGTCCTCGGCGGCCTCGGCGGTTTCGCCGGCCTCTTCGACGCCTCCGCCCTCAAGCGCTACGAGCGCCCCCTGCTCGCCTCCGCGACCGACGGAGTCGGCACCAAGGTCGACATCGCCCGGCAGCTCGGCGTGTACGACACCATCGGCCACGACCTGGTCGCCATGGTCATGGACGACATCGTGGTGTGCGGCGCCGAGCCGCTGTTCATGACCGACTACATCTGCGTCGGCAAGGTCCACCCCGAGCGCGTCGCCGCCATCGTCAAGGGCATCGCCGAGGGCTGTGTGCTGGCCGGCTGCGCCCTGGTGGGCGGCGAGACGGCCGAGCACCCCGGACTGCTCGGTGAGGACGACTTCGACGTCGCCGGCGCCGGTACGGGCGTCGTGGAGGCCGATCGCCTGCTCGGCCCGGATCGCATCCGTACGGGTGACGCGGTGATCGCCATGGCCGCGTCCGGGCTTCACTCGAACGGGTACTCGCTGGTCCGGCACGTCCTGCTGAACCAGGCGGGCCTGTCGCTGGACGCGCGGATCGAGGAGTTCGGCCGCACCCTCGGCGAGGAGCTGCTGGAGCCGACCAAGATCTACTCGCTGGACTGCCTGGCGCTGACCAGGACCACCGAGGTGCACGCCTTCTCGCACATCACGGGCGGCGGTCTGGCCGCCAACCTGGCGCGGGTGATCCCCGACGGACTGCACGCGATCGTCGACCGCTCCACCTGGACCCCGGCCCCGGTCTTCGACCTCGTCGGCAGGACCGGTCAGGTCGAGCGCCTGGAGCTGGAGAAGACCCTCAACATGGGCGTCGGCATGATGGCGATCGTCCCGCAGGAGTCGGCGGACGTGGCCCTCACGACGCTGGCCGACCGTGGGGTCGAGGCCTGGGTGGCCGGAGAGATCACGGACCGCGGCGACCACACCACCGGTGCGGCACTGATCGACACGTACGCGAACTAGAAGCGCCGCAGGCGCCGAAGGCTTCGGCGCCTGCGAAAGCAGCGGAAAACCCGGTCCGGTGGTGTGGACCACCACGGACCGGGTCGAGCGCAGCTAGATCGTCAAGCGCCGCGGCGTTGAGACGTAGGACCGGACTCGTCGTCCTCGTCCTCGTCGTCGTTATAGAGATCCGCGTACTGGGAGTACGGGTCGTCTTCGTCCTCGTCGTCCTCGAACGGCTCGCCGTTCGGCGGCTGGCTCGAAGTCGAAGCGCCCAGCTCGTTGGCCAGACGCGACAGGTCAGTCCCGCCGCTGTTGTACTTCAGCTGGCGGGCGACCTTCGTCTGCTTGGCCTTGGCCCGGCCGCGCCCCATGGCTCGACCCCCTCGGTGACGGGGCTCGACGGCCCCAGAGTCTTGACACGCGTTCATGATCTGGAACGGGCTCTCAAAGGAGAGACCGGTCCGTAGGGCTTCCACGGTACCTGAGCCCGCGCCCATACGGTACGTCGCCCACAGTACGGGCCCGGATCCAGGACCCGCGGGGCGCGTCGTCCCCGCTGGTCAACCGCGATTTTAACCACTTCTCGGCAGGCGACCCGCCGACGAACGTGAGAGTTCTCTCTAAGTGTGCGCCGACGGGTACCGGCCAAACCTCCTGAGGATCAGAGCTTGCGCGCCGCAGCCGCCTCGTGCATCCGCTGCTCGGCGATCCGGTCGGCCGCCGCGGCCGGCGGAATACCGTCTTCCTTCGCACGCGCGAATATGGCAAGCGTGGTGTCGAAGATCTTCGCCGCCTTCGCCTTGCACCGGTCGAAGTCGAAGCCGTGGAGCTCGTCGGCGACCTGGATGACACCGCCCGCGTTCACCACGTAGTCCGGCGCGTAGAGGATCCCGCGGTCGGCGAGGTCCTTCTCGACGCCCGGGTGGGCGAGCTGGTTGTTGGCGGCGCCGCAGACGACCTTGGCGGTGAGCACCGGCACGGTGTCGTCGTTGAGGGCTCCGCCGAGCGCGCACGGGGCGTAGACGTCGAGGTCCCGGGCGCGGATCAGGGTGGCGGTGTCGGCGACGGCCGTCACGCCCTGCGGGTGGGCCGCGAGGATCCGCCCCACGGCCTCCTCGCGCACGTCGGTGATGACGACCTCGGCGCCCTCCGCGCGCAGGTGCTCCACCAGGTGGTG
The DNA here is from genome assembly GCF_043200415.1 of Streptomyces sp. NPDC048419. Lineage (NCBI taxonomy): Bacteria > Bacillati > Actinomycetota > Actinomycetes > Kitasatosporales > Streptomycetaceae > Streptomyces > Streptomyces sp. NPDC048419. The sequence goes on from NZ_JBICXT010000006.1 coordinate 334,694, forward strand.
GCCGACCTTGCCGACGCCCGCGATGCCGACCTTGCGGCCGTGCAGCGACGGGTCGCCCCACAGGTGCTGAGCGCTGGCCCGCATGCCCTGGTAGACGCCGAAGGCGGTGAGGACGGAGGAGTCGCCGGCGCCGCCGTTCTCGGGCGGGCGGCCGGTCGTCCAGCGGCACTCGCGGGCCACGACGTCCATGTCGGCCACATAGGTGCCGACGTCGCACGCGGTGACGTAGCGGCCGCCGAGCGAGGCGACGAACCGGCCGTAGGCGAGCAGGAGTTCCTCGGACTTGTGCAGCTCCGGGTCCCCGATGATCACGGCCTTGCCGCCCCCGTGGTCGAGTCCGGCCATGGCGTTCTTGTACGACATCCCGCGCGCGAGGTTGAGGGCGTCGGCGACCGCGTCGGCCTCGCTCGCGTACGGGTAGAAGCGCGTACCGCCGAGCGCGGGGCCCAGGGCGGTGTTGTGGATGGCGATGACGGCCTTGAGGCCGCTGGCGCGGTCCTGGCAGAGCACGACTTGCTCATGTCCGCCCTGGTCCGAGTGGAACAGGGTGTGCAGTACATCAGCAGGTGCGCCGGTTACGTCGGTCACTGTGGTGACTCCTGAGTAAATAGCGGCGGGCGGAGACCAGCTCCCGTGTGGGTGGCGGGGGCTGTGAGGACGAGATTAGAGCCTGTGAGCCCCGCCATCCGCGCAGTGCTCAGGATCACCTACCCGCGGCGTACGTCCGTGCGACGATTTGCATAGATTTCCCGCTCGTTTGTGAGCGGGTTCCGCAGGTTTTCCCGGTGGTGGGAGGGGGAGGGAGCAGGCGTGCCCAAGGTGTCCTCGGTGATCGTCCCGTATGCGACGTATCTGCGCGTGTACGAACCACTGGCCGCCTTCCCCGAACGGGAGCGCCGCCACTGGGCGCGCTACGCCCGGCGCGCCGACCGTCCCACGTACCAGGACGAACTGCGCCGCTCGCTGGCCGACTTGGTGCCCACCCCGCCGATCCCGGTGCCGGTGCACGAGAGCAGCGACGCCTTCGTGGCCGAGGTCGACGGCGTGGTCTGCGTGTGCCCCTGGCGCACCCGGCTGCGCGGCTGGCAGGCCCTCCAGGAGCTGCCGGAGGAGCTGCCCAAGCCGGTCCTGGAGGCGGTGCTGCCTGAGGTCGTACGGCGCCAGGCCACCCAGGACTACGAGCGCTGGCTGACCCGCAACCCGGACGCCCGGCCCTGGATCCGCACCTCGACCTGGCAGGTGCCGCTGCACTGGTTCGTGCTGGTGTCGGACGAGGAGCGGCGCTTCGACAAGGGCTCGGGCGAGATTCCCCCGATGCTGCGCTACCGGACCCCGATGGTGCAGGCGCGCCGACGCGTGGCCAGGGCCCTGCGGGCGCTGAAGGACGGTGTCGACGAGGGGCCGCTGATCGACGGCCTGGTGGACGTGGGGCGCTGGCTGGAGGAGTTCCATCCGCGCTCGCTGGTGGAGCTGGACTACGCCGGCCTGGTGCACGTCCTGCCGGCCGGCGAGCTCGAGGACGACCACTCGGCGGGGGACGTCGCCGAGGGAATCGAGGCGCTGCGGCTGGGCGACGGGGCGGCCGCGGGGGCGGCGTACGCGCGGCTGGTGGAGCGCTGGCGCTCCGTCAGGGACCGCCGCTCCGCGAACTGACGTTTGACGTCTCGCCCGTTTTGGGGTTTTGTCCTCGCACCGAAGTGTGCCCTGCGCCCGCTGAGGTCTCCCCGACATGGGACGTAGGTCACGATCCGGGCTTTCGCCTCAAGTGACGGTCAAACACGGTCAAGCGTGATGGACCGCACGTACGCGGCTCTTGCGTCTCATGCCCCTCCTCATGCCAAAATAGGACAAGGAGTCCGGGGAGGACTCCGTCCGCATTGCACGCTTTGGGGGGTCTGGTGACTCCTGATCGTCCTGTGACTGATCGTCACAGTGGCGTGACTGTCCGCTATGGCATGGTCCATCGGCTTCCGTCGCTGATGAACACCTGGAGGGGCAATTCCATCGGTTTGGCCGACGCGGCTGGACAGATGGTGTAGTTGTAGTGCCGAGGACAAGCCGTTCGTCCTATAACCGACTCGACTCGCGTCCGCCATTTCGGGCAACGCGGGTCAAGGTGCAGAATTTAGAGGAAAGAACCGAGAAGGTTCGGTTCTCCCGAGGAGGCCGCTCATGACCGCTCGCACCCCTGATGCCGAGCCGCTGCTGACCCCGGCTGAGGTCGCCACGATGTTCCGCGTCGACCCCAAGACGGTCACGCGGTGGGCCAAGGCCGGAAAGCTCACTTCGATCCGCACGCTCGGCGGGCATCGCCGCTACCGCGAGGCGGAGGTCCGCGCTCTGCTGGCGGGCATTCCGCAGCAGCGCAGCGAAGCCTGAACAACAACTCCATAACCGGGCAAAACGGCAGGTCCCCCAACGTGCCGAGGCGTCCGGAACCCTAGCTCCAAGCGACGCGGGGTCTGCCCCAACAGGCTCCACGCCCAAGCTCCTCAGAGCTTCTCAGACAAGTGACAGGGTGCGTCGTAGATCGCGCTGGACTCCGCCGAGTCCGGCGCGATCTTTTTTGTGTGCGGGACGTGCTGGTCCTGCGGCTCTGTGAGTGGCCCTGTCGGAGTCTGGGGAGGGCTGTCGGATCTCCTGTGGGAGGCCCCCGGGCAGGGCCGGGGAGCCGCCTCCCGGACAGTGCAATTGCACATATTAAATTGACCAGTTGTAGGCGGGGCGTAAGTACCGCGGTTTCAGAAACTCATGCGGTGACTCCCGTCACATGCCAGAGTCCTTGTCCCCTCCGTCGCAGGTGCGCTAGAGGAGCTTCGCGCTCCACGCTCCCACGGTGGGGCGGGTGTTGGGGGCGGTCGATGGTCATGCCCCGGCGGGACTTTCGTCCTCCACGGACTCGTCGGGGGCCTCGACGGCTCGTTGCGCGGAGCCCATCGCCAGCCGGAGCAGGTGGTGGCAGATCGGGCAGTGGCGGGTCAGATGGCCGTACGACGAGGCGGCCGACAAGTGTGCACGGAGCAGGGCCCGTGTCTCGTGCCTGACCGTCGCCGCCATAAGCCACCTCCACGGGCCGTTCGGGGAACAGGCCCTGTCTTCTGGGTACCCACCGAAGGTGACGCCGTCAAGACGGCCTGGGGCGGCGCCGGTGCGCGCGGGACCGCGGCGGCGGTTGAGACACGAAGAAGGCCCGCACCCTTTGCCCGGGTGCGGGCCTTCTCATTCACTGCGGTCCTGACGGGATTTGAACCCGCGGCCTCCACCTTGACAGGGTGGCGAGCACTCCAAACTGCTCCACAGGACCAGGTTTCGCAGTGCGATTCGTGCGTTGCGCTGCGAGAAGAGACTGTACAGGAGGGTGAGCCCACTGGTCGAACTCACCCACTGTGCGCCGGTGGTTACGGAGCGGCCGCGTCGATCGCCTTCACGATCCGCTTGTCCGAGACGGGGTACGCCGTGCCGAGCGCGTGGGCGAAATAGCTGACCCGGAGCTCCTCGATCATCCAGCGGATGTCCAGGACGGCGGACGGGACCGGGCGCCCCTGGGGCATCTGCTCCAGCAGCCAGGCGTACTCGTCCTGCATCTCGTGGACCTTCTCCATGCGCGTCACATCGCGCTGGACGTTCGACGGCATCTGCTGCAGGCGGCGGTCCGCGGCGACCAGATAGCGCATCAGGTCGGGCAGCCGGCGCAGCCCCGCCGCGGTCACGAATCCCGGCTTCACAAGGGCGTCCAGCTGCCTCCGGACGTCCTGGACATTCGGGAGCAGCACAGGGCTCCGTACGGCCTTCAGGCGGCGCTCACAGGCCTGCCAGGCGGCGAGGACCTGCTGCACCTGGGCCACCGCGCGGACCGTGGTGTCCACGATCTCCGCGCGCACCTTGTCGTACAGCTTGCGATACGACTCCTCGTCCCACACCGGGCCTCCGAAGTCCGCGATCAGCCTGTCCGCCGCCGCCATCGCGCAGTCGTCGAACAGGCCCTGGATCGAGCCGTGGGGGTTGGCGGACAGGGCCAGCTTCTGCGCGTTCGTCAGCTTCTCGGAGGCGAACTTCGCGGGATTGACCGGGATGTTGCGCAGAATCAGCCGGCGCGTGCCCTTCCACATCTCCTCGGCCTGCTCGGCCTCGGTGTCGAAGAGGCGTACGGAGACCGTGTCGCCGTCGTCCACCAGCGCCGGGTACGCCTTCACCGGCTGCCCGGCCCGGCGCGTCTCGAAGACGCGGGTGAGCGCGCCGATCGTCCAGTCGGTCAGGCCGCTGCGCTCCAGGGACTCGCCGCCCTGGCGCGAGGCGGTGGCCGCGGCGGCCTGGGAGAGGGCCTGGCGCGCCTTCGGCTTCAGGCGCAGCCGCAGTGTCTCCAGATCCTTGTCCTCCGCCAGCTTCCGGCGCCGTTCGTCGACGATGCGGAAGGTGACGCGGAGGTGGTCCGGAATCCTGGACCAGTCGAAGTCGTCGGCCTCGAAGGGCACGCCGACCATGCGCTTGAGCTCACGGGCCATGGTGACCGTCAGCGGCTCCTGCAGGGGGACCGCCGTGTCCAGGAAGCGCCTCGCGAAGTTCGGCGCCGGCACGTAGTTGCGGCGGATCGGCTTCGGGAGCGAGCGGATCAGCTCCGTCACCACCTCCTCCCGCAGACCCGGGATCTGCCAGTCGAAGCCCTCGTCCGTGACCTGGTTGAGGACCTGGAGCGGGACGTGGACGGTCACGCCGTCCGCGTCCGCGCCCGGCTCGAACTGGTAGGTCACCCGGAACTTCAGCTGCCCCTGCCGCCAGGAGTCCGGATAGTCGGCCTTGGTGACCGCCTCCGCCGACTCCCGGATGAGCATCTCCCGCTCGAAGTCCAGGAACTCCGGCTCCTCGTGCCGCTTGTGCTTCCACCAGGAGTCGAAGTGGGCGCCGGAGACGACGTGTTCGGGCACCCGGGCGTCGTAGAAGTCGAAGAGCGTGTCGTCGTCGACGACGATGTCCCGGCGCCTGGCCCGGTGCTCCAGCTCCTCGACCTCGCTGAGGAGCCTGCGGTTGTCGGCGAAGAACTTGTGGTGCGTGCGCCAGTCGCCCTCGACGAGCGCGTTGCGGATGAACAGCTCGCGACTCGTCTCCGGGTCGACCCGGCCGTAGTTGATCTTCCGCTGCGCCACGATCGGGACGCCGTACAGCGTCACCTTCTCGTACGCCATCACGGCCGCCTGGTCCTTCTCCCAGTGCGGCTCGCTGTACGTGTGCTTCAGCAGGTGACCGGCGAGCGGCTCGACCCACTCCGGTTCGATCCTGGCGTTGACGCGGGCCCACAGCCGGGAGGTCTCCACGAGCTCCGCGGACATCACGAACCGCGGCGGCTTCTTGAAGAGCGCCGAGCCGGGGAAGATCGCGAACTTGGCGTTCCGGGCGCCCAGATAGTCGTTCTTGTTGCCGTCCTTCACGTCCTTCATCCCGATGTGGGACAGCAGACCGGCGAGGAGCGACACGTGGACGCGGTCGCCGGGGGCGTCGTCCTCGTTGAGCTGGATGCCCATCTGCTTGGCGACGGTGCGCAGTTGGGAGTAGATGTCCTGCCATTCGCGGATGCGCAGGAAATTGAGGTACTCCTGCTTGCACATCCGCCGGAACGAGCTGGAGCCCCGCTCCTTCTGCTGCTCCCTGAGGTACCGCCAGAGGTTGAGATAGGCGAGGAAGTCGCTGCTCTCGTCCTTGAAGCGGGCGTGCTGCTGGTCGGCCTGGGCCTGCTTGTCGGAGGGGCGCTCGCGCGGGTCCTGGATGGACAGGGCGGCCGCTATCACCATGACCTCGCGCACACAGCCGTTCCGGTCGGCCTCCAGGACCATGCGGGCCAGCCGGGGGTCGACGGGCAGCTGCGCGAGCTTGCGGCCGGTCTGCGTGAGCCGCTTGCGTGCGTCCTTCTCCGTCGGGTCCAGCGCGCCCAGCTCCTGGAGCAGCTGGACACCGTCACGGATGTTGCGGTGGTCCGGCGGGTCGATGAAGGGGAACTTCTCGATGTCGCCGAGGCCGGCCGCGGTCATCTGCAGGATGACGGAGGCCAGGTTGGTCCGCAGGATCTCGGCGTCCGTGAACTCCGGCCGGGCGAGGAAGTCGTCCTCGGAGTAGAGCCGGACGCAGATGCCGTCGCTGGTACGGCCGCAGCGGCCCTTGCGCTGGTTGGCGCTGGCCTGGGAGACGGCCTCGATGGGCAGCCGCTGGACCTTGGTGCGGTGGCTGTAGCGGGAGATGCGGGCGAAGCCGGGGTCGATGACGTACTTGATGCCCGGGACCGTCAGGGACGTCTCGGCCACGTTCGTTGCCAGAACGATCCTGCGCCCGGTGTGCGGCTGGAAGACGCGGTGCTGCTCGGCGTGCGTGAGGCGGGCGTAGAGCGGGAGGATCTCGGTGAAGCGGTACTGCTTCTTCGTCAGCGCGTCGGCGGTGTCCCGGATCTCCCGCTCGCCGGAGAGGAAGACGAGGATGTCGCCCTTCCCCTCTCCCATCAGCTCCTCGACGGCGTCCGTGATCGCGGTGATCTGGTCGCGGTCGGCGTCGTCGCCGTCCTCCTCGAGCAGGGGGCGGTAGCGGACCTCCACCGGATACGTCCGCCCGCTGACCTCGACGATCGGGGCGTCGCCGAAGTGCCGGGAGAAGCGCTCCGGGTCGATGGTCGCGGAGGTGATCACGACCTTCAGATCAGGGCGCCTGGGCAGCAGCTGCGCCAGGTAGCCCAGCAGGAAGTCGATGTTGAGGGACCGCTCGTGGGCCTCGTCGATGATGATCGTGTCGTAGGCGAGCAGCTCGCGGTCGGTCTGGATCTCGGCGAGCAGGATGCCGTCCGTCATCAGCTTGATGAAGGTGGAGTCCTGGTTCACCTGGTCGGTGAAACGGACCTTCCAGCCGACGGCCTCGCCGAGGGGGGTGTCCAGCTCCTCGGCCACCCGCTCGGCGACGGTACGCGCGGCGATACGACGGGGCTGGGTGTGCCCGATCATGCCGCGCACGCCGCGGCCCAGCTCGAGACAGATCTTCGGGATCTGCGTGGTCTTGCCGGAACCCGTCTCACCGGCGACGATCACGACCTGGTGATCGCGGATGGCGTCGGCGATCTCGCTCTTCTTCTGGCTGACCGGCAGCTGCTCGGGATAGGAGACGGCGGGGAGCCGGCCGCGCCGCGCGCCCATCCGCTCCTCGGCCTTCGAGATCTCCGCCTCGATCTCGGTGAGAACCGCGGAACGGGCCTCCGGCTTGCGGATCTTGCGCGCGCCTTCGAGCCTGCGCCCGAGCCGCTGCGCGTCGCGCAGGGACAGCTCGGCCAGGCGGGGAGCCAGAGTGCCCAGGGCCGGGGTGGCGGGGGCAGGGTGCGTAGACATACGCGATCCAGGATCGCATCCCCGCCAAATCCCTGGCGAACGATTTCATCCCGCCGCGAAGCACGCACACGACGAAGGCCCCGTCCGTGGACGGGGCCTTCGTCGTGTGTGGCTGGGGCCGGGGTCGAACCGGCGACCTATCGCTTTTCAGGCGATCGCTCGTACCAACTGAGCTACCCAGCCACGAGATCTTCGGGAAGATCTCGGCGGTCCTGACGGGATTTGAACCCGCGGCCTCCACCTTGACAGGGTGGCGAGCACTCCAAACTGCTCCACAGGACCAAGCTGTTGCGTACGACAGTGTCGCACACGGTGTTGCGTGCCCCCAACGGGATTCGAACCCGTGCTACCGCCTTGAAAGGGCGGCGTCCTAGGCCGCTAGACGATGAGGGCTATCGGCCCGCCTGGGCGCTTCTCAGCGCGTCGGGGACGTGAGAAGCATATGGGATGGCGGGAGGTATCGCCAAAACGGTTTAAGGGGCTGAGGCGGCCGGGGCCGGTGAGGTGGGCGTGGAGGAGGACGAGGAGCCCGAGGAGGAGGACGAGGGGGTCGAGGACGTCGACGGCGCGGCTCCCGGCTGGTTCTCCTTCGGCAGATGCCGGGTGACCTCCGCCGTCGTCTCGCCCAGCCCGCCCAGCTTGATCGCGTCCCACGCCTGCAGGTGGCGGGTGCTCCGGTCGAAGTAGAGGATCGACGCCTCGATCGGGGCCGGGTACTTGTGCTCCAGGGCACGCAGACCGCTGCCTCCGGTGGAGCCCTCCATCCGCAGACGGGTGCCGTACTTCAGGATCTCGTCGCCCTCGTGGTGCAGATGACCGCACAGGACCAGCGGCACGTCGCCGTCCACCTCGCGGGCCGCGGACGGCTCGTGGACCATGGCGACGTCGACCGGCCGCCCCGCGGCCCGCTCGTCGCGCAGTGCCGAGGCCAGGCGGTCGCCCGCCAGCTGCTCCGACCGGTCGGCGCCCTGCGGGTTCGAGCGGTCGGGGGTGAACTGCGGGTCGCCGATGCCGGCGAAGCGCAGGCCCGCCACCGTCTGCGCCCGGCCGTCGTCCAGGACGTGCACGTTCTTCATGCGGGACAGATAGCGCTGGGTGACGTCGGAGTCGTGGTTGCCGCGGACCCAGACGTAGGGCGCCCCGAGGTCCGCGACGGGGTCCAGGAAGCCGTTCTCCGCCGCCGTGCCGTGGTCCATCGTGTCGCCGGTGTCGACGATCACGTTCACCTTGTACTGCTGCACCAGCGACGCGATGATCTTCCAGCTCGCGGGGTTCAGGTGGATGTCCGAGACGTGCAGGACGCGCACGGTGGACGGGTCCGGCTGGTAGGCGGGCAGGGTGGACGTGACGTCGTAGAGCTTCGTCACGTTGGTCACCAGGCGGGCCAACTCCTTCTGGTAGACGTCGAATTCGGTGACGATGTTGCGTGCGTTGCCGACCAGGGAGGGGGCCGAGGAGAGCAGGCCCGAGTACTTCGGTTCGAGGACGGACTCGGGGTTCCAGGTCAGGTACGCCGATGCCCCTGAGGCCACCAGGAGGGCCAGGGCGGTGCCGCCGGCGGCGAGCGCCCGGCGGGGCCGGCGGTAGACCGCGAGGCCGAGGGCCGTCGCGCCGGAGACGACGGCGACGGCGGAGCGCAGGGCGAGGTCGCGGGTGCCGTGCTCGACGTCGTGGGCGACCTCGTCCTGGAGGCCGGAGAGGCGCTCGGGGTGGTCGACCAGGGCCTGGGCGCGGACCGGGTCGAGCTGGTCGACGTTCACGTCCAGGCGCACCGGCGCGTGGTGGCTGTTCAGCTGGAGGGCGCCGAGCGGCGAGACGTTGATCTTCGTGCCGCCGGTGAGGGACGGGCGCAGGGTCATCGTCGTGTTCATCGGGCCGACCGGCACCCGGACGTTGCCGACGACCAGCAGTCCGAGCCAGGCGCCGAGCAGGACCACGGCGGCCAGGCCCAGCGCGCGGAGCCAGGCCGATGGCTGCGGGGCGACGTCGAGGGGCGGGCGCGAGCGGGTCGTGCGGGGTCTGTGGGTGAGGGCGCGAGGAGCCCTCCGGATGCGGTGCAGGGCGTTCAAGGCGGCGGGGACGCGGGCCATTGGTCCCGTATGCCCAAGTGCGCGCGCGGATATGCGGGCCGCCTCATGACACTCGTACGGACGGGTCGTGACTGACAATGGGCCTGTGCTGGAGATGACGCGCGAGGAGTTCGAGGAACTGGTCGCCGAGTCGCTCGACCGGATTCCACCGGAGCTGACGCGGCTGATGGACAACGTCGCGGTGTTCGTCGAGGACGAACCGCCCGCCGACGACCCCGAGCTGCTCGGGCTGTACGAGGGCACCCCGCTGACCGACCGGGGCGAGTGGTACGCCGGCGTGCTGCCGGACCGGATCACGATCTACCGGGGCCCGACGCTCAGGATGTGCGCGTCGCGGGAGGACGTGGTCGCGGAGACCGAGGTGACCGTGGTGCACGAGATCGCGCATCACTTCGGCATCGACGACACGCGTCTGCACGCCCTCGGCTACGGATGACCGGGGCGCGTGTCCTCTTGCGGGCGGCGGGAGTTGGGCAGGTCGACTCCTTTCCCCACCCCGGAGGTGGCTTCCCGTGCGCCCCATGTACGTACCCGTCCGTCTGGCCGTCACGGTCATGGCGGTCGCCGCTGCCGCCGGCTGCATGAGCGTGGGCGAGGACGGGGGCGGCGGTGCGAAGCCGTCGCACTCCGCGGGGGAGCACGGCGGCGAGGCTCCGGACGGGGGTTCGGCGGTGTCAGGGCGCGGCGGCGGTGGCGGTGTCTCCGCCGACGGCAAGCACGGCGACGGCGGCAGGGCGAAGGGCAAGGACGGGGAGTCGGCGTCTCCTTCGGCCTCGCCGTCCGCGGGCGGGGGCCGGTCCGCTCCCGCGACGGGCGGCCCCGGGAGGACGCAGCAGCCGGGCGGTCCCACGCCGACGCGGGCGACGCCCACTCCCACCCGCCCGGCCGATCCGCCGCCCACGCCCACCGAGCAGCCGACCTCCGCCTCGCCGGCCCCGACGGTCGCCGAGCCGTCGTCGTCCGCGCACCAGGAGACGGCGCCGCAGCTGGCGGAGCGGGAGCCGGCACCGGCCGCGGGCTCGCCCGCGTAGCGAAGTCCGGCCGCCCGCCGCCGCGTAGAGGTGTGACGTACGTCTATGAGGCTCGGTTTGCCTTCGGGGCAGGTGGGTGCGTATGGTGGTAGATCGTTTGATCCCATTTGCCCGGCGCCACCGCAGAGCGCGCCGTGTGGCGCGTTCTCTCCCTTGCCGTGGCTGACCGCATAGAGGCGGTCGTATTGCGAAACACGGAGTTGACGGGCGCGTGCCGACGAGACTCCGGAAGGTTTCGCTTACGCATGTCCATTTCCAGTACTGATCACGTCGTCGTGCCCGAGAACGAAGGCACTGAGGGCGCGGCGGACGCTCCCGAGGCCACCTTCGCGGACCTCGGCCTCCCCGAGGGCGTCGTGCGCAAGCTCGCCCAGAACGGCGTGACCACCCCCTTCCCGATCCAGGCCGCGACCATCCCGGACGCCCTGGCCGGCAAGGACATCCTCGGCCGTGGCCGCACCGGCTCCGGCAAGACCCTCTCCTTCGGCCTGCCGACCCTGGCCACGCTGGCCGGCGGCCGCACCGAGAAGCACAAGCCGCGCGCCGTCATCCTCACGCCGACCCGTGAGCTCGCCATGCAGGTGGCGGACGCCCTCCAGCCCTACGGCGACGTCCTCGGCCTGAAGATGAAGGTCGTCTGCGGCGGTACGTCGATGGGCAACCAGATCTACGCCCTGGAGCGCGGCGTCGACGTCCTCGTCGCCACCCCGGGCCGTCTGCGCGACATCATCAACCGCGGCGCCTGCTCCCTCGAGAACGTGCAGATCGCCGTGCTCGACGAGGCCGACCAGATGTCCGACCTGGGCTTCCTGCCCGAGGTCACCGAGCTGCTCGACCAGATCCCGGCCGGCGGCCAGCGCATGCTGTTCTCCGCCACGATGGAGAACGAGATCTCCACGCTGGTCAAGCGCTACCTGACCAACCCGGTCACGCACGAGGTCGACAGCGCCCAGGGCAACGTCACGACCATGTCGCACCACATCCTCATCGTGAAGCCCAAGGACAAGGCGCCGGTCACCGCCGCGATCGCCTCGCGCAAGGGCCGCACGATCATCTTCGTCCGCACCCAGCTGGGCGCGGACCGCATCGCCGAGCAGCTGCGCGACGCCGGAGTGAAGGCCGACGCGCTGCACGGCGGCATGACGCAGGGCGCGCGCACCCGCACGCTGGCCGACTTCAAGGACGGCTACGTCAACGCGCTCGTCGCGACCGACGTCGCCGCGCGCGGCATCCACGTCGACGGCATCGACCTGGTGCTGAACGTCGACCCGGCGGGCGACCACAAGGACTACCTGCACCGCTCGGGCCGCACCGCCCGCGCCGGCCGCTCCGGCACGGTCGTCTCCCTGTCCCTGCCGCACCAGCGCCGCCAGATCTTCCGGCTGATGGAGGACGCGGGCGTCGACGCCGGGCGGCACATCATCAACTCCGGTACGGCCTTCGAGCCGGAGGTCGCCGAGATCACCGGCGCGCGTTCGATGACCGAGGTCCAGTCCGAGTCCGCGGCCAACGCGGCTCAGCAGGCCGAGCGTGAGGTCGCTCACCTCACCAAGCAGCTGGAGCGGGCGCAGCGGCGCGCGACCGAGCTGCGCGACGAGGCCGACCGGCTGACCGCCCAGGCCGCCCGCGAGCGCGGCGAGGACCCGGTGGCCGCGGTGGCCGAGGCCCAGGCCGAGGCCGCCGAAGCGGTGTCGGTGCCCGAGCAGCCGGTGGCGCAGGACGTCGACAGGGCGCAGGCTCCGTCGTCGTACGAGCGTCGTGAGCGTCGTGACAACGACCGTGGCGGCTTCCGCCGTGACGACCGTCGTGACGACCGCGGTGGGCGTTCCTTCGAGCGTCGTGACAACGACCGTGGCGGCTTCCGCCGTGACGACCGTGGCGGGCGTTCCTTCGAGCGTCGTGACAACGACCGCGGTGGTTTCCGCCGTGACGACCGTCGTGACGACCGTGGCGGCCGTTCCTTCGAGCGTCGTGACAACGACCGCGGCGGCTTCCGTCGCGACGACCGCAGTGACGACCGTGGCGGCTTCCGCCGTGACGACCGTGGCGACCGTCGTGACGACCGCGGTGGGCGTTCCTTCGAGCGTCGTGACAACGACCGTGGCGGCTTCCGCCGTGACGACCGTCCGGCCGGCCGTTCCTTCGAGCGCCGTGACGACCGTGGCGGCCACCGAGGCAGCGACCGCCCCTTCAACCGGGACCGCCGCGACGACCGCCCCGGTTTCCGCTCCGGCGGCCACGACCGCCCGTACGGCCGTCGTGACGACCACCGCGGCACGGGCTCCGGCTCCGGCTCCTTCGGCCGCCGGGACGACAAGCCGCGCTGGAAGCGCAACGGCTGACGCCTGACGCACAGTTGACGCAGGGCCCGTACGACTCCGGTCGTACGGGCCCTGCGTCGTTCCGGCGGCGCCGAAGACTTTTGGCCAAAGCACCTACTTCGTGGCGCATGTCGCGCCCTCGGTGAGGGAATCGCTGGGGACATGACAGATGACGCCAAGGTGAGTGGGCTGTCTGACGAAGAGCGGCTGGCCCAGCTCGGCTACACGCAGGTTCTCGCCCGCCGCATGTCGGCGTTCTCCAACTACGCGGTCTCCTTCACGATCATCTCGGTCCTGTCGGGCTGCCTGACGCTGTATCTGTTCGGCATGAACACCGGCGGCCCGGCGGTGATCACCTGGGGCTGGATCGCCGTAGGTCTGATGACGCTCTTCGTCGGCCTGTCCATGGCGGAGATCTGTTCGGCGTACCCGACCTCGGCGGGCCTGTACTTCTGGGCGCACCGGCTGGCGCCGCCGCGGTCCGCGGCCGCCTGGGCGTGGTTCACGGGCTGGTTCAACGTGCTCGGCCAGGTGGCGGTGACCGCGGGCATCGACTTCGGGGCGGCGTCCTTCCTGGGGGCGTACCTGAACCTGCAGTTCGACTTCGAGGTGACGCCGGGCCGCACGATCCTGCTCTTCGCCGGGATCCTGGTGCTGCACGGCCTGCTGAACACCTTCGGTGTGCGGATCGTCGCCCTGCTCAACGGCGTGAGCGTGTGGTGGCACGTGCTCGGCGTGGGCGTGATCGTCGGCGCACTGGCCTTCGTGCCGGACCACCACCAGTCGGCGTCCTTCGTGTTCACGAAGTTCGTCAACAACACCGGCTGGGGGAGCGGGGTCTACGTCGTGCTCCTGGGTCTGCTGATGGCGCAGTACACCTTCACCGGATACGACGCCTCCGCCCATATGACGGAGGAGACGCACGACGCGTCGACGGCCGGCCCGAAGGGCATCGTCCGCTCCATCTGGACCTCGTGGATCGCCGGCTTCGTGCTGCTGCTCGGCTTCACCTTCGCCATCCAGTCCTACGACAAGGAGCTCGCGTCGCCGACCGGCGCGCCGCCCGCGCAGATCCTGCTCGACGCGCTGGGCGCGACGGCGGGCAAGCTCCTGCTGCTGGTCGTGGTCGGCGCGCAGCTGTTCTGCGGAATGGCCTCGGTGACCGCCAACAGCCGTATGATCTACGCCTTTTCGCGCGACGGCGCCCTGCCGTTCTCCCACGTGTGGCACACGGTGAGCCCGCGGACCCGGACGCCGGTTGCGGCCGTGTGGCTGGCCGCGGCGGGCGCGCTGGTCCTCGGCCTGCCGTACCTGATCAACTACACCGCCTATGCCGCGGTGACTTCCGTCGCCGTGATCGGCCTCTACATCGCCTACGTCATCCCGACGCTGCTGCGGCTGGTCAAGGGTGACTCCTTCGAGCGCGGGCCCTGGCATCTGGGGCGCTGGTCGCGGCCGATCGGGATCGTCTCGGTGACCTGGGTGGGCGCCATCACGATCCTCTTCATGCTGCCGCAGGTCTCGCCGGTCACCGGGGAGAGCTTCAACTACGCCCCGGTCGCCGTGCTCGTGGTCCTCGGCTTCGCGTGGGTGTGGTGGCTGGCGTCGGCCCGGCACTGGTTCCTCAACCCCGAGCACCAACGGACCCTCGCCCGCCAGGCGTCCCGCGCGGCGGCCTCCGGCGGCTCCCCCGAAAAGGTGGATCCCTGACACTCCGGCCCGATCTTCACCCCCGGCACGGCCGTGTCCCCGATACCCGATCGGAGTCCCGGCCGTGTCCGGCTATGCTCGGGGAGGCAACATCGCCAAGGGCCCTTAGCTCAATTGGCAGAGCAGTGGACTTTTAATCCATTGGTTGTGGGTTCGAGTCCCACAGGGCCTACCACCCACGCAGCGCCCGGGACGGCTTCGGCCGACCCGGGCGCTGTCTTGTTCCCGGCGGTCGGCGGCTTCGCGGACATCACCTCAGCCCGCGCTGAGCTCCGTCAACTGGCCGAGCGGCAGCGTGTGCTGGGTCTGGAGGACCTTGGCGCGCAGATAGCGGACGTTGTGGGCCGTGGTGAAGACGCCGGTGGGGACGCGGTCGCGCACGTCGATGCCGAGGTCGCGGAGCTGGCCGGCCTTGTCGGGGTTGTTGGACAGCAGGTCGAGGGCGTCGATGCCGAGGGTCAGCAGCATCTGCGCGGCCGCCGTGTAGTCGCGGTCGTCCTCGGGGAGGCCCAGGGCCGCGTTCGCCTCGTAGGTGTCGAGGCCCTGGTCCTGGAGGGCGTAGGCGTCCAGCTTGTTGTAGAGACCGATGCCGCGGCCCTCCTGGCGCAGGTACAGCAGCACGCCGCCGCGGTCCGCTATCCGCTCGACCGCCTCGCGCAGCTGCGGTCCGCAGTCGCAGCGGGCGGAGCCGAACACGTCGCCGGTGAGGCACTCGGAATGCAGCCGGACCAGAGGCGTTGTACCGGGGGCCGGGTCGCCGAGCACGACGGCCACATGCTCCTGGCCGTCGGTCAGGCCGTGGAAGGTGACCAGTTCGGCGTCGACGCTGTAGCCGTCCTGGAAGCGCAGCGGTACCCGGACACGGGCGCGCGTGGTGGCGGCGGGGAAGTCGGGCATGCGGGGTCTCCCGGATCCGGTCGGCATCTGCTTCAGATTTGAAGCAGATCTACGGCGCAGGACACTACCCCTGCTTTAAATTTGAAGCAACAGATTTGCGGCGCAGGTCACGAACAAGGGCCGGAGGAGCGGCGGCGCCACGGGACGTCCTCCGAGGCGGGGCGCTCCTCGTCGCTCTCCATCGCCTCCGCGATCCCCGAGAAGATCTCCTCCAGCTGTTCCACCTGCCGAGGGGTCAGCCGGTCGAAGAGCAGGGAGCGTACGGTCTCCACATGTCCCGGCGCCGTCCGCTCCAGCACGGCCATCCCCTCGTCCGTCAGCGTGGCGAAGCTGCTGCGTTTGTCCCACTTGCAGTCCTCGCGGCGGATCAGGCCGTCCTTCTCCAGCCGGGTCACGGCGTACGTCAGCCGGCTCCGGGTGATCTTCGTCTTCGCGGCCAGGTCGGTCATGCGCAGGCTGCGCTCAGGAGTCTCGGAGAGGTTGGCCAGGATGGAGTAGTACAGATGCGGCATGCCGGCGTCCTGCTGGAGCTGCCGGTCGATCGCGTCCTCCAGGAGGTGCGTCGCCGCGATGTACGCGCGCCAGGCGCGCTGCTCCTTCTCCGTGAGCCAGCGAGTCGTCATGCGTGCAGTGTAAGTTTGTTTCAAACTTTAACCAAGCCTGCCCGCCGCCGAGAGTGAGCGCGTCCGATGCCGTACCCCCACGTCCTGCTGTCCGCAGCCGTCTCCCTCGACGGCTACCTCGACGACACCGGCCCCGAACGCCTCCTGCTCTCCGGCCCCGCCGACTTCGACCGCGTGGACGAGGTGCGGGCCTCGGTCGACGCGATCCTCGTCGGCGCCGGCACCATCCGCGCCGACAACCCGCGGCTGCTGGTCAACTCGCCGCAGCGCAGGGCCGCCCGGGTGGCCGCCGGCCGGCCCGAGTACCCCCTCAAGGTCACCGTCAGCGGCTCCGGCGAACTGGACCCGGACGCCAAGTTCTGGCACACCGGCGGCGACAAGCTCCTCGTCACGACCGACAAGGGGGCCCAGCGGGCCCGCGCGCTCGGCCTCGCCGCCGACGTCGTCGCGCTCGGCCCCGACCTCGACTGGCGCACGCTCCTCGCGCATCTGCACGGCGAACGCGGCGTACGGCGCCTGATGGTCGAGGGCGGCGGCACGATCCACACCCAGCTGCTCCAGCAGGGCCTCGCCGACGAACTCCAGCTCGTCCTCGCCCCGCTCTTCGTGGGCGACCCGGACGCGCCCCGCCTCTTCGGCCCCGGCGCCTACCAGGGCGGCCGGCTGCGCCTGACGGAGACCCGGCGGATCGAGGACGTCGTCCTCATGCGCTACGAGCCCACCGCCCCCGGCGCCGGCCCCCTGCCCACCGCCGCCGACCACCACTGGCTGGCCCTCGCCTGCGAGCTGGCGGCGCTGTGCCCGCCCTCCCGCACGGCCTTCAGCGTGGGCGCGGTGATCGTCGCCGCCGACGGCACGGAACTCGCCCGCGGGCACTCGCGCGAGGACGGCGACCCCGTCGTGCACGCCGAGGAGGCGGCCCTGGTCAAGCTCGACCAGGCCGATCCGAGGCTGGCGTCGGCCACGGTCTACAGCAGCCTGGAGCCCTGCACCCACCGCGCGTCCCGGCCGAAGCCGTGCGCCCGGCTGATCCTCGACGCGGGCGTAGGGCGGGTGGTCACGGCCTGGCGGGAGCCCGACACCTTCGTCGCGGACGCGGACGGCAGCGGCCTGCTGGCGGCCGAGGGCGTGGAGGTGGTCGTGCTGGAGGAACACGAGGAGCAGGCCAAGGCGCCGAACCGCCATCTGCCGGGCTTCTGAGCCGTGGCGTCGACGACCCCGCGGATGGCGTATGCTGGTGTCACACCGACGCGGGGTGGAGCAGCTCGGTAGCTCGCTGGGCTCATAACCCAGAGGTCGCAGGTTCAAATCCTGTCCCCGCTACTCAAGGCTCAGGGCCGGAATCCGGAAACGGATTCCGGCCCTGAGTGTTTCCCGCCCAGGAGTGTCCTTCGGGATGCCGGCACAGGGGCTCGTCACATGTGGTGACCGGGCGACCGCTTTCCGCATAACGACTGACACACCGTCAGAACGGGCGGGGTTTACGGGGTGAGGTCAACTCGCCCGTTTTTCGCCTCTCTTGGTCCGTACGTCCAGGCCAAGAAGCATTAATGATCAAGCAGAACAGCTTGGAATCAGCACCCCGCGTCTATTAACGTTCGATAACGCAGCGCGGTCGTCCCAGCCGTCACAAGAGTCGGCTCCGTGCGCACGCGCCGAATCCCGCAAGGGAACCGGGGAACCACCACCCAGGGGTGAATCGCATGGATACCGCCGTGGAGGCACGGCTGGTATACGCGCGTAGGAGACCTTCCTGCTCCGAACCCGTCAGCTAACCCGGTAGGCGAGAAGGAAGGAAAGGAGCGCGCCCACGTGGCGTCCAACCCGCCTGCCCCGGCAGCACCGTTCGTGCCGAGCACCGAGCCCTTCGGCTTCCCCGGTCCCCGTTCCGACGAGGGTCCGTGGGAGGAGTGGAACCCCACCGAGGAGTCCCTCCAGCCGGTCCGCGGCCGGCACCGTGTCGCCAAGCAGCGCGGCGGTGGACTCGCCCGCAGCTCCACGGTCCTCGGCGTCGGCGTCATAGCCGCCGTCGGCGCGGGCGGCATGGCCAGCGCCAACACCGGCAAGCCGCCGGTTTCCATCTCCATGCCCGACCTGGGCTCCGTGGGCCACATGTTCGGCGGCTCCACCGAGACACCCAAGGGCTCGGCCACCGCGCTCAGCACTGTCGGGGTGACCACCAAGGACACCGACCAGGGCGCCAAGGACGCCGGTCAGGCGCTGCGCGACCGCATCATGGCGCAGGCCGAGAGCCAGCAGGTGCAGGTCGACAGCAAGGCCCGGTCCGTCACCGAGGCGGCCATCGCCAAGCAGGCCGGCGACGCCGCCGAGAAGGCGGAGAAGGAGGCCGCGGCCAAGGCCGCCGCCGCCAAGGAGAAGGCCGAGGCGAAGGCCAAGAAGGCGGCCGAGGCCGCGCGTCTGGCCGAACTGGCCAAGCAGTACAAGCTTCCGGTCGTGTCCTACACGATCACCGGCACCTTCGGGCAGCCCGGCTCCATGTGGTCCTCCGGCTACCACACGGGCCTCGACTTCGCCGCCCCCACGGGCACGCCCATCAAGGCCGTCCACAGCGGCAAGGTGACCGAGGCCGGCTGGGCCGGGGCCTACGGCTACCGCACGATCATGACCCTCGACGACGGCACGGAGCTGTGGTTCTGCCACCAGTCGTCGATCAGCGTGAGCGTGGGCCAGCAGGTCAGCACGGGCGAGGTCATCGGCCGGATCGGCGCCACCGGCAATGTGACCGGGCCGCACCTGCACCTCGAGGTCCACCCGAACGGCCAGGCCGAGGGCATCGACCCGATGACGTGGCTGCGCGGCAAGGGCCTCACCCCCTGATCCACGCCCGGACCCCGGTGGTCCTGGCGGCCTCCCCCCGACGTCAGGGCTGCCGGCGGACGTGCGCGCGTCCGCCGGTCGCACGCTCCGTGTTCACGTGATCTTTGCGGCGCCGACGGAATGGGCCGCTCCGGCGCATTCGTTGGCGTAAGGCATGACGTCCCCTACTCTGCGCCGGCTCGGCTCCTCCGGCCTCGAGGTCTTCCCGCGCTGCCTCGGCGGCAACGTCTTCGGCTGGACCGCCGACGAGGCCACGTCCTGCTCGACGCCTACGCGGCCGCCGGCGGCAACTTCCTCGACACCGCCGACTCCTACTCGGCGTGGATCGACGGCAACCAGGGCGGCGAGTCCGAGACGATCATCGGGTGGGGGTCCCCCCGCTCGAGCGGAGCCGAGAGTGCGGGAGGGGCAGGGCGCGCGGCAACCGCGACGACGTGGTCATCGCGACCAAGGTCAGCGGGCACCCCGAGTTCCCGGGCCTGACGGCCGCCAACATCAAGGCCGCCGCGGACGCCTCCCCGCGCCGCCTGGACACCGATCACATCGACCTCTACTACACGCACTTCGACAAGCCGGAGGTGCCGGTCGAGGAGATCGTCGGCGCACTCGACGAACTGGTGCGGGCCGGCAAGATGCGGCACATCGCCGCCTCCCACATCTCGGCCGACCGGCTGCGCGCGTCGCTGGACTTCTCCGACCGCGAGGGCCTGGCCAAGTACGTGGCATTGCAGCCCCACTACAACCTGGTCCCACGCGACACCTACGAGGGCGAGCTCCAGGACGTGGCAGCGCGCTACGGCCTCGCGGCCGTCCCGTACTACGCCCTCGCCGCGGGCTTCCTCACCGGCAAGTACCGGCCCGGCACCCGGTCGACGGCGCCCGGGCGGGCCGGGTGGCGCAGTACCTGGGCAGCGAGCGGGGGCAGCGGGTCCTGACGGCGCTCGACGAGATCGCCCGCGCGCACGACGCCCAGGTGCCCGCGGTCGCCCTGGCCTGGCTCACCGCTCAGCCGACGGTCGCCGCACCGATCGCGTCCGCCCGCACGGTGGAGCAGCTGCCGGCGCTGCTGGAGGTGGGGGAGCTGACCCTCACGGAGGCGGAGGTCGCGCGGCTGACGAAGGCGTCGGCCTGATCACACGGGCGGGCGGACCCTACGACTGGTACGGGTTGTACGCGGGGTTCGGTATCGCGGGGTATCCGTACACCCCGTACACCGGCCAGGGCGGCGCGACCACGGGGACCGCGGGCGCCGTCGCGCGCGCCGCGTAGTCCAGCGCCGGACGCGACACCTCGCGCCGCCGCCACAGCTCGTACAGCAACTCCCGTTCCCTCACGACGAAGTCCGCGCCGGCGCGGCCGCACCGGCCCCGGTGCCGCAGGAAGGCCAGCGAGGTCGCGTACGCCTCGTACTGGGTGACCTGGCGTGCCGCGGGCCGGCCGCCGTAGTGGGCGGCGTAGTCGCGGGCCAGCCGGCGGGCCCGCATCGAGCCGAGGGCGTAGGGCTCGGCGGGGGAGAGCCAGCCGGCCACGGCGTAGGCGGGCAGTTCCTCGCGCACGGTGCGCAGTTCGCGCTGGCGTGTCCAGATCACCAGCCAGGTCAGCAGGCCGAACGCCGGGACCATGAAGGCGGCGTAGACGGCGAAGAACCCGTACTCGCCGAAGGTCGACGAGCCGTTCCAGATCGCGTGCATGCCCATCGCGAGCAGCAGGCCGGAGAGCGGGACCAGGATCCGCCGCAGATGCTGGCGCTCCGAGGAGACCGCGGCGAGGCCGAAGCCGATGCCGGTCAGGACGGTGAAGAGCGGGTGCGCGAACGGCGACATGATGACGCGCACGAAGAACGTCGCGGCGGTGACGGAGGCGATGCCGCGTTCGCCGGTGAGCTGGTCGGTGCCGAAGGCGGTGCCCAGATAGAGGATGTTCTCGGTGAACGCGAAGCCGGTGGCGGTGACGCCGGCTATGACGACGCCGTCGACGATCCCGGTGAAGTCCCGTCTGCGGAACAGGAAGACGAGGAGGACGGCCGCCGCCTTCGCCGACTCCTCGACGATGGGCGCTATCACGGTCGCGCCGAGGGTGTCGGCGCTGGACGGATCGGCCGTCGCCGTCGCTATCCACTTCGTGGCGAAGCTGTTGGCGACGATCGCTATCAGCGCCGCCGCGCAGGCTCCCCAGGCGAAGGCGAACAGCAGGTTGCGCCAGGGCCCGGGTGCGACGCGGTCGAGCCAGCGGAAGGCGGCTATGAGCAGGGGGACGGGCAGCACGGCCAGCCCCAGCCCCACCAGGAACCCTTCGGTGCCGGTCTGCTCGCGCACCAGAGCCAGGATGACGAGCCCGGAGAGCGCGAGAAGAGTGCTGAGCGCGCCGTACCGCACTCCTCTGCGCTGCCACCAGTGCGCATGCCTGAGCGCACCACCGGCCGGGCCGCCGGGATGCGGCGGATGCGTCGGGTACGGGGGACTGCTGGCCACGGCATTGACCCTAACGAGGCAGGGCGCCGCCCGCGACGGTACGTCGGATCGCCCGTGCGGCCGAAGGGGGTTCAGGCGCCGGTGGGGGGCTGGTTGCGGTGCTGTACGCGACGGAAGAGCAGGTCGTTCACGACATGTCCCTTCTCCAGACCCTGGCCCTCGAAACGGGTCAGCGGCCGGAAGTCGGGACGCGGCGCGAAACCGCCGTCCGCCTGAGTGTTCTCGAACGCCGGGTGCGCACCGAGCACCTCGAGCATCTGTTCGGCGTACGGCTCCCAGTCGGTCGCGCAGTGCACGATGCCGCCGGGTCTGACGCGGGTCGCGACGAGGTCGAGGAACTCCGGCTGGATCAGCCGCCGCTTGTGGTGCCGCTTCTTGGGCCAGGGGTCGGGGAAGTACACGCGCAGCCCGTCCAGTGAGTCCGGGCGGAGCATCTCGCGCAGCAGGATGATGGCGTCCCCGTTGCCCACCCGGACGTTGGACAGCCCGTGCTGCTCGGCGAGGTTGAGCAGATTGCCCTGGCCAGGGGTGTGCACGTCCACGGCGAGGATGTTCGTCCCCGGGTCCGCGGCGGCCATCCGCGCGGTCGCCTCGCCCATCCCGAAACCGATCTCCAGCACGACGCGGTCGGTGTTCTGGAACATCTCGGCGAGATCGATCGTCTCCTGCCCGTCGATGTCCAGCCCCCACTGGGACCACAGCCGCTGCAGCGCGTCCGCCTGCCCCGCCGTCACCCGGCTCCGCCGCGGCTGGAAGCTCCGGATCCGCCGCTCGAAGTGCGACCCCGCGGGGTCGGCCTTCGGCCCGTCCGGAAAACGCGGCTCCCCCTTCGCCCTGGTGTGCCTGACGGACACACCGGGCGCGTGCGGGGAGAGCTCGTCCGGCCCGCGGTGGGCGGGGCCGACGGGCTGGGGGACTTCGGAGGCATTGAGCGAGTCAGACACAGTGGGGTCGATTTTACGGGGGTGGTGGGGGTGGGCGGCGGCGACGGACCTGTGGCGCGGGGCACGTCTCACACCGCACCCAGCATCACCAGCGCCCTCCTCGCCACCTCCCGCCCGATGGGCAGCGAAGCGGTCGCCGCGGGCGAGGGCGCGTTCAGCACGTGCACCGCCCGTGGCCCCTCCTTGATCAGGAAGTCGTCCACCAGCGAGCCGTCCCGCAGCACGGCCTGCGCCCGGACCCCCGCGTCCGTGGGCACCAGATCATCCGGACCCACCGCAGGCAGCAGCCTGCGCACCGCCTTGGTGAACGCCCCCTTGGACACCGACCGCCGCATCTCTCCCGCGCCGTAACGCCAGTGCCGCCGCGCCATCCGCCACGCCCCGGGCCACGCCAGCGTCCCGGCCACCTCCCGCGGCCTGACGACGCCCCAGCCGTACCCCTCGCGCGCCAGCGCCGGCACCGCGTTGGGCCCGATGTGCACGCCTCCGTCGATCCCGCGCGTGAGATGCACGCCGAGGAAGGGGAACGCCGGATCCGGCACCGGATACACCAGACCGCGCACCAGGTCGGGCCGCGCCAGCTCGTAGTACTCCCCACGGAAGGGGACGATCCGCATCTCCGGGTCGTCCCCGGTCAGCCGCGCCACCTCGTCGCAGTACAGCCCGGCGCAGTTCACCAGCACCCGCGCCCGGACGACGTCCGCGGCCCGGGTGCGCACCGCGACCCCGAGCTCCGGCCGCCGGTCGATCCACTCGACCCGCGCGCCGTACCGGATCTCCGCCCCCGACGCCTCGGCGAGCTGACGGGCCACGCCCACGAAGTCGCACACGCCCGTCGTCCCGACGTGTATCGCCGCGAGGCCCCGCACCTCCGGCTCGTACTCGTCGATCTGGGTCGTGCCCAGCTCCCGCACCGGTATGCCGTTCTCCCGGCCGCGCTGCACCAGGGCGTGCAGGCGGGGCAGTTCCTCCCGCTCCGTGGCGACGATGAGCTTGCCGGTCACTGCGTGCGCGATGCCGTACTCGGCGCAGAACTTCACCATCTCGGCGGCGCCCCGCACCGCGTACCGCGCCTTGAGCGAGCCGGGGCGGTAGTAGATCCCGCTGTGGATGACCCCGCTGTTGCGCCCCGTCTGGTGCCGGGCGGGTCCCGGCTCCTTCTCCAGCACGGTCACCCGGGTCCCCGGCGCGGCACGCGTGATCGCGAACGCCGTCGACAGCCCGACGATCCCGCCACCGATCACCAGCACGTCGCAGTCGTAAGCGATCTCCGGCCGCACCTGCACCACCTCCGCATTCGATAGTGCACTGCGCCACTGACAGTCGCTTCAAACGCGGGGAAGCGGAGGTCTGCCGACCTCACGCCGGTGCCATCAGCAGCGGCCTCGCCCGCTCCCTCAGCTCCACCACCCGCGGCTCGTCCCCGTAGGGCTCCAGCCGGTGCAGAAGATCCTTCACGTACTCGGTGGTGCGCGCCGAGGAGATGCGCCCCGCGACCTCCACCGCCCGCACGCCCTGCTCGCACGCGGCATCGAGGTTGCCGGACTCCAGCTCAGCGACGGCCGAGACGACCAGCCGCAGACCGTGCGACCGTACGAACTCCTCCGTCGGTTTCGACAGCGCCTGCTCCGTGAAGCGGCGCACCTGACGCGGAGCCTTCAGGTCGCGGTAGCACTCGGCCGCGTCCGCGGCGAACCGGTCGTAGGAGTAGAAGCCGAGCCAGGTCGGGTCGTTGTCGCCCTCACGGGACCGCTCCAGCCATCCTTCCGCGGCCTTCAGCGCGGCGCCCGCCGCCTGGGCGTCGTTGGCGCGCGCGTGCGCGCGTGCCTCGACGAGGCGGAAGAAGCTCATGGTGCGGGCGGTCGCCAGGCCCCGGTTGCGCTCCAGGGCGGCCTGCGCGAGGTCGACGCCCTCGTCACCGAAGCCGCGGTACGTCGCCTGCAGCGACATCGATGCCAGCACGTACCCCCCGAGGGGGACGTCGGCCGCAGCGCGCGCGAGGCGCAGGGCCTGGATGTAGTACCGCTGCGCGGCCTCCTGCTGGCCCGTGTCGAAGGCCATCCACCCGGCGAGGCGCGTGAGTTCGGCGGAGGCGCCGAACAGCGCCCGCCCCACCTCGTCCGAGTACGAGCCGAGCAGCAGCGGTGCCGCCTCCACCCGTAAACATTCGGGCACCATCGACGAACGCCAGTCGCCGCCTCCGTACTTGGAGTCCCAGCGCCTGGCGTCCTCTGCGGCCTCCCGCAACTTCTGCACGTCGCTGTGGCCGACTTTGAGCGGTGCGCCCGAGCCCTCGGCGGGGTTCGCCTCGCGCGCCACCGAACTGTCGGCCGGTGTTATCAGCCACCGTGAGGCCGGCGTTGCGTAGGCGCTTACTGCGAACGATCCGGCCAGCGACTGCCAGATGCCACCGGCGCCGGCCCGGCGCCCGGCGAGGTCGAGACGGTAGAGATCCGTCGCCGACCGCACCGCCTGTCCTACGTCCCTGGGGAAGGCGAGCCCGACTTCGGGTGCGGGATCCGCGTCCGCCAGGCCGATCTCGTGGAGCGGCACAGGGCGGCCGAGCTTCTGGCCGATCGCGGCGGCGATGAGGTGCGGCGCGGCGCCCTGGGGCACCATGCCCTTCGAAACCCAGCGCGCCACCGAGGTCTTGTCGTAGCGAAGTGTCAGCCCGCGTTGAGCGCCAAGGTCGTTGACGCGTCGCGCGAGTCCTGCGTTGCTGATTCCCGCGAGGGCGAGAACGGCGCCGAGCTTTTCGTTCGGCCCGCGTTGCTCCCTGGACATGCGCCACCCCTCGACACAGACGGCTGCCGCGCTGGCATAACCACGCGGCATTCGTAAACCCAGCGTAGTTCGCCGCATCCCAAGCGTTAAGGGGCATAACTCCGGATGGCGGGATTGTGGTCCGCACGGAAGTACGGGTGCGATACGCGCAGTTGTGCCGTGCTCCCGCTGTGTGGCCGTGCGCCCGTGCGTGCGCTCTTCTCCGGCCAACCGGGGAGCGCTTCCATGATGATGCGTGGGTCGGCCCGCTGTACTGGATCCAGTGGGCTGGGGGACACCGCCGCCACCATCCCCGCGGGCGGCGGACGGGCCCGGGGGGCGAACTCCGTCTCCCGGGCTGCGCGCGGCCGATGTGCTGCGCAGAGCCTGTACGGAGCGTGTCGACGCCTGCGCTCGCGTCAGGTATTTGGCCGAAAATCGACCCCGTGTTCTCCGCGCAAATACCGCTCCCACCATGGAACTTGAGGGCGCGAAAGGCGTTTTCGGGGAGCATTGCGGGGGCGCATTCGCGTCGCAGCGACCGTGCCACGTACGGGCGTTCGTCCTCTCGGAAGGGTGAGCGCCCCAGCGTATTCCGCGCGGTACAAGCAGCTCCGCCGCCCCTCCGGCGTGCGTCCTTCATGGCAGCATGGGGAACCAGTTCGTGCGGTGCACTGGTTGTCCACAGCTTGTGGAGGCGTCGATGCGGTGGTTGGTGGGGTGGAGCAGCACCGCAGCGGGGGCTTTGGATTTCGCCTCCGCAGGGGTCACCTCAGAGGGCGGCGAGACCGTGCACCCGGTGGGCTCCCAGCTCCTGTGGGGCGACCCCGATCCGCTCTGGGCGGTCGGCGACTGGCGCCCCGACGAGGTGCGGGTGGTGAAGGCCGACGCCCAGACCCGGATCGCGGTGCTGGGTACCTGCGCTGCCTCCGACGAGCAGCTGCGCGTCGGGCTGTTCGCCGCGCGCGGAGGCGCTCTGCGGCATCTGACGGCCTGGCCGGGCAGCTACACGGCGATCGTCCAGGTCGGCCGCAGGCTCACCGTCTGCGGCGATCTCGCGGGCGCCCGTCCCATCTTCTACACGCCGTGGGCGGGCGGCACGGCCTACGCCACCGCGGCCCTCCCGCTCGCCGACCTCATCGAGGCCAACCTCGACTTCGGCCACCTCGCCGCGCTGCTCGCCGCCCCCGACGTGCCGGCCGCACTGCACGACTCCACGCCCTACGACGGAGTGCGGCGCATTCCGCCCGGGCACGCACTGATCCTGCGCGCCGGAGCACGCGAGATCGCCGGCTACGAGCCCGTCGCCTCCCTCGCGGTGGCGGCGCCCTCGGCGGACCCCGACAGCGCGATCGACGCGGTGCGCGACGCGCTGATCGACGCGGTACGCGCGCGTCTGTCGGCGCCCAGGCACGTCCCCGGGACCGACATAGACCCAGGCCCGGTGCCCGGCATGGGCCCGGCCGAGCGGCGCGCCGCGCGCGGGATGCCGGTCGCCGGCATCGGCGCCGACCTCTCCGGCGGCCCGGCCTCTGGCACCCTGGCGCTGCTCGCCGCGGGCCTGCCCGGGATGCCGGGCACGGTCCTGGGCCACGGCACGGGCGCGGGGGAGCGACTGCTGGCGGTCACCTTCAACGACCTGGCGGTCGGCGGCCGCGAGGCCGAACTGGAGCGCGCGGGAAGCCTGGCCGCCAACCCGCGCCTGCACCACGTGGTGGTGACCGGCGGCGAGGAGGCGCTCCCGTACGCCGAGCTGGACGGCCCGCTGACCGACGAGCCCGGCCAGTGCCTGGTGACGGCGGCGCGGCACCGGGCCCGGCTGGCCTCGGGCAGCGCCGACCACTTCACGGGCTACGGCGCCCGCCAGGTCCTGGACGCGCATCCGGCCCGCCTGGCCGACCTCCTGATGGACCGCAAGCGCCGCCACCTCGTGCGCCCCGTGGCCGCACTCGCCAAGGCGGACGGCTCGGTGATGGTGCCCGCGCGCGTGTACGGCGCGGCCCGCCGCCTCGCCCGCACCCCGTACCGCACCGGTCTCGAGGTGCTGGCCGACCGCCTGCTGCAGCGCCGTTTCGACGAGCCCGGAGGCGCCGTCGGCGCCTCCCTGGCGGCCCTCACCTGGGCCAGACCGGGTCCCGCGGCACGCTGGCTGACCGGCGAGGCCCTCGCTGAAGTATCGGTTCGCCTACAGGCGTCGACGGGCCGTTCGGGCGTGGGGCCGGGCCAGCGTCCCGGCGACTACCGCGCGCGTGCCGCCCTGGCCCGCCACGCTGCGGACCTGCGCGTCCTGGAGCAGGCGGCCGAGATCCGCTCCCAGCGCCTGCACGCGCCCTTCCTGGACAACCAGGTCGTACGCGCGTGCCGGACCCTGCCCGAGGCCCTGCGCGTCCAGCCGGGCGCCCGTGCCGCCATCCTGAGCTCGGTCCTGGAGGGCGCCGGCGTCAGCGACCTCCCGCCCGGCTGGGGCGTCCCCTCCCACGCCTCGGCGGCGGTGGCGGCCCGCACCGGCCTCCGCGTCGCCGCCGACTCCCTGATGGCCCTCTTCGGCACCCCCCTCCTCGCCGAGGCGGGCCTGGTCGAGGCCCGCACGGTCCGCAAGGCCCTCCGCGCGGCGGCGGCCGGCGAACCCCTCCCCCTGGACGGCCTCGCCGACCTCGTCTCCCTGGAACTCTGGCTCCGCCGCCTCCTGGCCCGCCGAGGCACCTGCTGGACGGGCACCCCGGCCCGGCAGCGGGCGGTACCGGCGGGGATCCATCCGCAGAGGGGGGCGTTGGCCTCCGGCGAGGGGGCCGGGGTCGCCTAGGGAGGGATGCTTCGAAGCGCCGGTCCGCCGCACCGCAGCGGCAAAACCCCGTGCCGCACACAGGCCCCCCGGCGACAATGACCCGGTGCGGTACAAAATCCTGGGCGTCACCCAGGCCGAGGACGACCACGGCACCGCCGTACCCGTCCCCGGCCCGCGCCTCCGCACCCTCCTCACCGCCCTGGCCCTGCGCCCCGGCCGGATCACCACCCCCGACACCCTCATCGACGAGGTCTGGTCGGACACCCCGCCGCACGACGCCCCCGCCGCCCTCCAGGCCCTGATCGCCCGGCTCCGCCGCACCCTGGGCAAGGACACGATCACCTCGGCCCCCGGCGGCTACCGCCTGGAGGCGGCCGAGGACGACGTGGACCTGTTCGTCTTCGAGCGACTCGTACGCCGGGGCACGGCAGCCCTCGGCCAGGACGACCCGCAGACCGCCGCCCGCACCCTGGCCGAGGCCCTCGCCCTGTACCGCGGCCCCGCCCTCGCGGACCTCCCCGACCGCACCCCCGCGACCCGCCCGGAGGCCCTGCACCTGGAGGCGACCCGCGCCCGCATCGACGCGGACCTGCGCCTCGGGCGCGCCCACGCCGCCGTACCGCACCTGAAGGAACTGACGACGGCGTTCCCGTACGACGAGCCGCTGCACGCCCTCCTCATCCGCGCCCTGCGCGACACGGGCCGCACGGCGGACGCCCTCGCCGCGTACGAGACCGCCCGCCGCGCCCTGGCCGAAGGCCTCGGCGCCGACCCGGGCCCGGGGCTGCGCGCCCTGCACACGGAACTGCTCACCCCGGCGCCCCGAGCACCCGAAGTCGAACGCCCGCACCCGCCCCGGCCCGCGCCGGCCCCCGACCCCGCCCGCGTCGGCAACCTCCGTCCGCGGCTTACCTCTTTCGTGGGCCGGGAACCTGAACTCGACGCCATCCGTTCCGAATTGCACAGGGCGAGACTCGTCACCCTCACCGGCCCCGGCGGCTCCGGAAAGACCCGCCTCGCCGAGGAGGCCGCCGCCGGGCTTCCGCAGGCGTGGCTGGTCGAGCTGGCTCCGCTCGACCGGCCGGAAGCGGTGCCCGGAGCGGTGGTCAGCGCGCTCGGTCTGCGCGAGACCGTGCTGATGACCACCGAGCTGACGGCCCCGCAGGACGACCCCGTCGCCCTGCTCGTCGAGTACTGCGCCCCGCGCAGCCAGCTCCTGATCCTTGACAACTGCGAACATGTCGTCGAAGCGGCGGCCACCCTCGCCGAGACGCTGCTCACCCGCTGCCCGGGACTCACGATCCTCGCCACCAGCCGTGAACCCCTGGGTGTCCCCGGCGAGTCGGTGCGCCCGGTCGAACCCCTCGTTCCCGACCAGGCGTTGCGGCTCTTCGAGGAGCGCGCGTCCGCCGTCCGTCCCGACGCCGAGGCCGTGCTGCGCGACCGGGAGGCGGTCCAGGAGATCTGCCGCCGTCTGGACGGACTGCCGCTCGCCATCGAGCTGGCCGCGGCCCGGCTGCGGCTGCTCACACCGCGGCAGATCGCCGACCGGCTCGACGACCGCTTCCGCCTTCTCACCTCCGGCAGCCGTACGGTCCTGCCTCGCCAGCAGACCCTGCGCGCGGTCGTCGACTGGTCCTGGGACCTGCTCGACGAGCGGGAGCGCACCGTGCTGCGCGAGGTCTCCGTCTTCGCCGGCGGCTGGGACCTCGCGGCGGCGGAGGCCGTGTGCACCGGCCCGGCGGCCGATCTCATCGGGGCGCTCGTGGACAAGTCCCTGATCGTGGCGGCCCCGTACGGCACCGGCACTCCCTACGACCAGGACGGCTCGGCCGGCATGCGGTACCGCATGCTGGAGACCATCCACGAGTACGCCGCGGAGCGCGCAGCCGAGGCCCCGGAGTCGCGCGCCGAGGCCGAGCGGCGGCACCGCGCGTGGGTGCGCGCGCTGGTGGAGAAGGCCGAGCCGCTGCTGCGCTCCGCCGATCAACTCCCGTGGATCTCCCGCCTGGAGACCGAGCTGGACAACATCCGCGCGGCCTTCCACCGCGCGCTCATCTGCGGCGACGAGGAGGAGGCGGGCGCCCTCGCGCTCAACATCGGCTGGTTCTGCTGGCTGCGCAACTACCGCCCGGAGGCCATCGACTGGCTGGACCGCACCCTGCGCCTGGGCGCGGCCCTGGACGCACACCCCGCAGCCACGGTCTCCCCGTCCGCCACCCGGTCCCTCACCACCGCCCGGACGGCCGGCTGGACGAACGGCCGGACGAGCGGCCCCGTCGGACAGATCGACCCCGTGGACGCCTTCCTGGCCGCCCCGGAGGGCGAGTCGGACCACCCGCGGCACAGGCTCCGGATGAACCTCCGGATGCTGCACGTGTTCCTGAGGTCGGACTCCGAGCGGATGGACGACGGCGCCCTGGACGACCGGATGCGCGCGTACATCACCCGGCTGAGGGACCACTTCGCGCGGGGCGGCCCGGACGCGGCCCGTCTGCCGGGCATCGCCTGGCCGCTGGCCACCTTCGTCCTGGCCTCGGCGGACGCCCGTGCCGCCCTGGACAAGACGGTCGCCAACTGCCGTGTGCACGGCGACGAGTGGGCGATCGGCGTCGCCCTGATGTTCCGCACGCACATGGCCGTCGACTCATCGGGCGGCCTGAAGGGTGTCGACGAGGACCTCGCTGAGCTCAGGGTGCTGAGCCGCCGCGTCGGTGACCGCTGGATGCGGGCCCAGGTGTGCAGCGCGGCCGGCGAGGCGGCGATGGCGCGTAGCAGGCTGGACGAGGCCAAGGGCGAGTACGACGAGGCGCTGCGGCTCGCCTACGAGGTGGGGGCGTACGCCGAGACGCCGTTCCTGATGGCCCGGCTCGCCGAGATCGCCTACCGCGCGGGCGACCGCGCCACCGCCCTGCGCGGGCTCGACGAGGCGACGGCGGCCGCCGACCAGTACGGGGTGCCGGACACCAGGGCGTTCCTCCTGCTGATGCGCGCCCAGCTCGCGCTGGACGAGAAGGACACCGCCCGCGCGCGGGAGTTGGCCGACGCGGCTCGTGTGGAGACCGGCCGCGGCACACCGCCGCCGCAGTTCATGGTGATGCTGAGCGCGGTCGACACCCTGGTGACGGTCGCCGAGACCGGCCCGGAGCGCGGTCTGCCGAAGCTGGCGCACACCATCCGTGAGGCAGTGGACCAGCGGTGCGCCGACGTGGTCACGGCGACCCTCGTGGACCACGCGGCGGTCCTGCTGTCCGATCTCGGGGAGCATCCGCGCGCGGTCCGTCTGCTCGCCGCCGCGGAGAGCCGGCGTGACGGCGCCCCGCGCCCCATGCCGGAGCGCGCCGAGGCCGAGCGCGCCGAGACCGCCGCCCGAGCCGCGCTGAGCGCCGAGGAGTTCGAGGCGGAGCGCGCCCGCGGCGCGTCCCTCGCGCCCGACGGAGTCCTCGCCGAACTGGACCAGGCCGTACGCGTCCACGGGTGAGCTACGAGCAGGTGAACTTCGACTCGGCCCAGTCCGCCGGCGTCAGCGAGTCGAAGCCGCTCTGCGGCGAGACGACCAGGCGTACGGTCCTGTGCCCGGCGAGGTTCACATGGACCGGGACCGCCGGGGCGCCGCCCTGGACCGTCCCGGACCGCCACAGTGGGACGCCGTCGGCGTAGACGGAGAAGTAGACCTTGCCGATCCCCAGGGTCATGTCGTCGACGCCCACCACGGCGTCGTAGGCCGAGCAGGTGCGGTTGAGGTCGATCGTGACGGAGGACTCGCCGTGCACGGTCACACCGCGCGCGTACTGCTTGCCGGCGATCGACATGCCGTACCGCTGCCAGACCCAGCTGCTCTCGCCGAGCCGCATCTCCGGCTCAGTGCCGTCGCCGGTGAGGTCGTAGGCCAGCGCGCTCCACTCGTAGACCACCGGGGGCGGCGGGGGGCTGGGCTTCGGGGTCGGCGTGGGGGTGGGCTTCGGGGTCGGCTTCGGCTCGGGCTTCGGGGTGGGAGCCGGCTTCGGGGTGTGATGCGGCCGGGGGGACGGCGTCGGTGCCGGTGCCGGCTCGGTGGCCGACACCGGTACGAACGGCGGCTTCGGCGCGGGCGCCTTCTTCGGCGGCGCCGGCTTCGGCGACTCCGGCCGGACGGACGGCGCGGAGGAGGGCGCCTTGGCGTCCTGCTTCTTGGCCGGGGCGTCGCTGCCGGACAGCGCGAGCGCGAGGGCCACGCCTGCCGCGGCGACCACGGCGGCGGTGGCGAGGCCGACCTTCGCGGGCGCGCCCAGCCCCTCGGCGGCCGCCGCGCCACCGGCGCCCGCACCGCCGGACGAACCGCCGCCCGCCGCCGCGGCCGCACCCGCCACGCCCGCGGCACCGGCTCCGGTGCCGCCGGCGATGAGCGCGGCCGCCTTGGCGTACCCGGCGGCGCCGAACCAGCCGATGACCGCGACCGGAACGACACCGGGGATACCGCCGGCGACTTCCTTGATCTGTCCCGCGGCCAGGCGGCACTTGGCGCACTCCTCCAGGTGCTTGCGCAGCCCCCGCTCGGCACGGGTGCGCAGTCCGCCGCGGGCGTAGGCGCCGAGCCGGTCGGCGTGGCGGGCGCACTCCTCGTCGTCGGCGAGCGTGGCGCTGACGTGGGCCTGGAGGTAGGCCTGCTTCAGGCCCTCGCGGGCGCGGCTGGCGAGCACGCGCGTGCCGTTGGCGTCCAGCCCGAAGAGCGTGGCGACGTCGCTCGGCGACTCGTCCTCGACCTCGGTGTGCCACAGCACGGCCTGCCAGCGCTCGGGCAGCGACCGGAATGCCTGCATGGCCATGGACTGCTCGGCCACGTGCATCGCCCGCACGTCGGCGCCGAGGTCGAGCGTGTCGTCGTCGGAGACCTCGGAGGAGCGCGCGGCCTGCGCGGCGAAGACCGCGAAGTCGTCGACCAGGTGCTCCCGCTTGGCGGACTTCGTCCAGCTCGCGGCGACACGACGGACGCTCGTGAGCAGATAGGCGCGTACGGCGTGCTCGGGACCGTGGCCCCCGCGTACGGCCTGGAGCATGCGGGCGAAGACCTCGGCCGTGAGATCGTCCGCGGTGTGGGCGTCGCGGCAGCAGGTGCGGGCGTAGCGGCGCACGGCGTCCGCGTGGCGCCGGTAGAGCTCCTCGTACGCTGTGTCGTCGCCGGAGCGCATCCGCACGATCAGGTCGGCGTCGGACGGCG
Organism: Streptomyces sp. NPDC048419; assembly: GCF_043200415.1. NCBI lineage: Bacteria > Bacillati > Actinomycetota > Actinomycetes > Kitasatosporales > Streptomycetaceae > Streptomyces > Streptomyces sp. NPDC048419. The sequence continues at coordinate 367,716 of NZ_JBICXT010000006.1, forward strand.
GGAAGTCCCTCGGCGGTGGCAGCACGCTGTCCTCGTGCAGCTCGCGCTGCGCCGGGACGGTGCCCTCCGCGGGATCGACGGATTCGACAGGTCCGACGGGCTCGCCGCCCTGCATCGGAATCACGGTCTCGGCGGGGCCACCGCTCTGCGGCCCGCCCGCCCGTCCGCCCTGACTCGGCACCTGCGGCGGACCGCCGGCTCCCTCGTCGCCGTCAGAAGGCGACTCGTCCCGCCCGTCGAAGCTCATCGCGGAACGCCCCTGCCGCCGCCTGACCCACCAGTCCCGAACACCGGGTCAGAGTGCCATATTGGCTTTTGTTCAGGACCCCGCAGGGCGGACCATCCACTCGTCCGTGGGCACTTGTCGTGCCGTAGTACTGGGCGTCCCCCATTCGGGGAAGGGTCAATTGACGTTCAGCGTGCGGCAGTTGAGCGACTTACCGGAAATGTCCGACAGGGTCCCGGCATCGGATCACTCCCGGCGTCAGATCGCCCAGGGGCCCGTAGCGCCACGGCTTCGGATGGCCTACGGCCTCGGATCGCCCGCGACCTCGGACCTCGGGTCGCCCACGGCCCCGTGTCGTCCCGGCGCACACGCCGGACGCGCGGGCTGCGCAGCGCCCGCGCTCCAGCACGAGACCGTGTCCGCGGATCAGACAGGTCGCGACCGCAGCCCTTCGAGCAGGATGTCCAGCAGTCGCGAGGAGGCGGCCGCCTGCTGTGCCGGGTCCGGCAGCGAGGGCGCCGCCGTGGCGATGACCAGCAGGACGTCCGACACCGACACGTCGGCCCGCAGCTCACCGGCCGTGCGCGCCCGCTCCACGAGCCGGCCCACGACCTCGAGCAGCGCCGCCGCGCCCGTGTCGTCCTCGTCCGCGGCCCTCGAGGCTTCCTCGGAGACCAATCGCAGCTCGCCGGAGCCCGGCTGGATCCGCTGCTGCGGCACCCGGGCCTCGTCGAACACATTGCCGTCGGAGCGGCCGTCACCTTCGTCGGTGACCGAGACCCGCAGCACCTGCGGCGGCAGCAGCCGCCCGGCGCCCGAGGCCACCGAGGTCCGCAGGAAGCGCGAGAGCGCCGACCACGGCTCGTCCTCCTGGCCAAGTGCCGCGCGGGCCTGGTCGGTCAGCCGGGAGGTCTCCTCCTCGGCTATCCGCCGCACCAGGACGTCCTTGCTCGGGAACCGCCGGTACACGGTGCCCACACCCACCCGCGCCCGGCGCGCCACGTCCTCCATCGGCGCGCCGTAGCCCAGTTCGCCGAAGACCTCCCGCGCCGCGCGCAAGACGTGCTCCAGATTGCGCTGTGCGTCCACGCGCAGCGGCGTCGTACGCGATCCGTCGCGTCCGTTGCCCGCCGCCGCGCTTACCATGCCGCCCGTTGTCAGTGCTGACGCGGACGACCAATGAGAGTCCTGAACATGCATAAGTGTTCCCCCGGTAATGACGTCTCCCCCCGGAGACTCTCCCCGCCATCTGATGCCGGAGCGCGGGAACATGCCCGGTTCACCGGTCCGCCCCTCGCGGACTCGATGAGCGATGAGCGCATCCCCCTACACCCCGTCGACACACGAACATAGTTGAGCGGGGGTCAATTCAGAAGGGGCAGGTTCCGCACGGAGCGCCCCCCGATCGGACCACGGGCCGCATACGTCCCGATTACGCCCCCCAAGGTCATCAGGCGCACATCCTCTGACCTGCAATCCTTCCCAGCACTCGGGCAATCCGGCCAACCCTGGGCGTCCTGGGCAGGCGGTCACACAAATTGTCGGGGCTGTGGACAAACTCAAGCGCTGGGTGCGTCATGGGATGGTGAAGGAACGTGCGCGCATTCTCGTTGTCGGCGGCGGCTACGTCGGGATGTACACGGCTCTGCGCCTCCAGCGGAGGCTGAAACAAGAACTGAGGCGGGACGAGGTCGACATCACCGTCGTCACTCCGGACCCGTACATGACCTATCAGCCGTTCCTTCCCGAGGCGGCGGCCGGTGCCATTTCCCCGCGTCACGTCGTCGTACCGCTGCGCCGCGTCCTCGACCGGTGCCATGTCGTCGTCGGCGAGGTGCAGTCGATCAACCACGCCAAGCGCACCGCCACCCTCACCACCCTCGCCACCGAGGAGGAGGGAGCGGGCCCGGAGCAGCTCACGTACGACGAACTCGTCCTGGCGCCCGGCTCGATCTCGCGCACCCTGCCGATCCCCGGCCTCGCCGACCACGGCATCGGGTTCAAGTCGGTCGAGGAGGCCATCGGCCTGCGCAACCACGTCATCGAGCAGATGGACATCGCCTCCTCCACCCGCGACCCCGAGATCCGCGACGCGGCGCTCACCTTCGTCTTCGTCGGCGGCGGGTTCGCCGGGGTCGAGGCGCTCGGCGAACTCGAGGACATGGCGCGCTACGCGGCCCGCTACTACCACAACATCCAGCCCGAGGACATGAAGTGGATCCTCGTGGAGGCCTCGGACCGCATCCTGCCCGAGGTCGGCGAGGAGATGGGCCGCTACACGGTCACCGAGCTGCGCCGCCGCAACATCGACGTACGCCTGCACACGCGCCTGGAGTCCTGCGCGGACCGGGTCGCCGTCCTCAGCGACGGTTCCCGCTTCCCGACCCGTACGGTCGTCTGGACGGCCGGCGTGAAGCCCCATCCGCTCATCGCCGCGACCGACCTGGCGCGCAACGGCCGGGGCAGGCTGAAATGCACCCCCCAGCTGACCGTCGACGGCACCACGCACGCGTGGGCGGCAGGAGACGCGGCCGCCGTCCCCGACGTCACCGCGGCCGAACCGGGCGCCGAGACGGCCCCCAACGCCCAGCACGCGGTCCGCCAGGCCAAGGTCCTCGGCGACAACATCGCGCACTCGCTGCGCGGCGAGCCCCTGGAGACGTACGCCCACAAGTACGTCGGCTCGGTCGCCTCGCTCGGCCTGCACCAGGGCGTCGCCCACGTCTACGGGCGCAAGCTGAAGGGCTACCCTGCGTGGTTCATGCACCGCGTGTACCACCTCAGCAGGGTGCCCACCTTCAACCGCAAGGCCCGCGTCCTTGCCGAATGGACGCTGTCGGGTCTCTTCAAGCGGGAGATCGTCTCCCTCGGGTCGCTCGAACACCCGCGGGCGGAGTTCGAACTCGCGGCCGGTGGAAAGCCTCCGACCGACCCCTTGGGCGACCCGAAGGGGTCGTCCTGACCGGACCGAGGAACTCCGACGCCCGGGAGGGCGTCCCACGGATGTCGCCCCGGTGAGCGACACTGCCAGACTGATCCCGCCCCAGGGCGAGCAGCCGCTCGTCCCCCGCACCCAAGAGGCTCTTCCCACCGTGCTGCATCCCGGGGGCGTCACCCCCCAGCCCTCCGGTCAGGTCCGGAGCCGGCCCAAGACGCCGAAGACGACGACACGAGGCAAGGATTCGTGAACTTCACGCGCTGGAGCGCCCGGCTCCCCGGAACGCAGCGCCGCGCCGCTGGGCGGACCGATCACGCGGTCGCTCCCGAACGGCAGGGCGACACCGCGAGCTCCGTCCCCGCGGCCCGCGCCGAACAGCTCACCGACGAGCACGCGCCCGTGCCGGCCGTCGACGAACTCCCCGTCCGCGAGGTGCTCGACCGCGTCCCCGCCCTCGTCGCCCTGGTCCACGGCCCCGACCACCGTGTCGCCTACGTCAACGACGCCTATGTGGCGGCCTTCGGCGTACGGCCCCTGGGCGAGCCCACCCGCGACGCGCTCCCCGAACTCGACGAACTGGGCCTGCTGCCGCTCCTCGACCAGGTCCTGCGCAGCGGCAGACCCCGCACGCTGAAGTCCCGCAAGGCCCCTGACGGCCGCTCCTACACCTTCACCTGCACCCCGGTCACCGAGGGGGACGACGACGGCGGTGTGCTGGTCTTCGCCACCGACGTCACCGACCACGCCGAGGCCGCCGAACGGCTGCGCGCCAGCGAGCGCAGCCAGCGCGAGACCGCGGTCACCCTCCAGCGCTCACTGCTGCCCCAGGAGCTGGAACAGCCCGACGACCTGCGCATCGCGGCCACCTACCAGCCCGGTGGCACGGAGGCCGCGGTCGGCGGCGACTGGTACGACGTCATCACCCTCGGCGGCGGCCGCACGGCCCTGGTCATCGGCGACGTGATGGGCAGGGGCGTACGCGCCGCGGCGGTCATGGGCCAGCTCCGCACGGCCGTGCGCGCCTACGCCCGCCTCGACCTGCCGCCGCACGAGATCCTCCAGCTCCTCGACGTCCTAGCCGCCGAGATCGACGCCAACCAGATCGCCACCTGCGTCTACGCCATCCACGACCCGAACGAGGGCCGGCTGGTCTACGCCTCCGCCGGCCACCTGCCGATCCTGGTGCGCGACGAGAGCGGCACCGTCCTGCGCGCCGACGAACCCACCGGCCCGCCGCTCGGCACGGGCGGCTGGATGCACGCCTCGGGCTCGGTCCCGCTGGGCCCCGGCGCCACGGCCGTGCTCTACACCGACGGCCTGGTCGAACGCAGGGACGCGGACCTGGACGAGGGCATCGCCTCCCTGGAGCGGGCCCTCGCCGGTGCGACGGGCACGCCCCAGGTCGTCTGCGACCGCCTGGTCCGCTCGGCGGGCGTCACCGCGGACCACGACGACGATGTGGCCGTCCTGGTCCTGCAGCACCCGGCCCGCACCGGCCCCGACAGCGACCTGTTCCGCAACGCGGCCCTGGAACTCCTCGGCGGCGTCGAAGCGGCCCCACGCGCGCGTGCCTTCGCCTCCGGGGTCCTGACGAGCTGGCGGTTCCCGTCCGAGCTGCACGACCTGGGCGTCCTGGCGGCGAGCGAACTGGTCGCCAACTCCCTCCAGCACGGCACGCCCCCCATGCGCCTGCGCCTGCGCCGCACCGACCGCCGCCTGATCATCGAGGTCACCGACGGCGACGACCACCTCCCCCGCCGGCGCCGCGCGGAGCCGGTCGACGAGTCCGGCAGAGGCATCGCGATCGTCGCGACCATCGCCTCGAACTGGGGATCACGACGCACGCCCGGCGGCGGAAAAGCGGTCTGGTGCGAGTTCCTGCTCCCGAAGACCCCCGCCTGACGGCGGCTACGCCTCCGAGACAACCGAATCCGCGGCAGCCCCACCACGAGCGACCACCCGGCTCCGCGCCAGCCACGGCTGATCCTGTACGGCGGTGAGCTGCCGCCCCAGCCGTACGGCGAGGAAGGTGATGCCCAGCGAGAACACCAGGAACGTCACCACGTACGGCCCGTGCAGCGAGGCCCCCATCGGCCCGCCGACGGCCGGCCCCACGGCCAGCGCCAACTGCTTCACCAGGGCGAAGACCGAGTTGTACTGCCCGGCCATCCCGCTCGGCGCCAGATCGGCGACCAGCGGCGCGACGGTCGGCGACAGCATCGCCTCACCGAGCCCGAACAGCGCGTACGTCGACACGAAGGCCGCCGTCGCCATCTCCCGGCTGCCGTGCCCGAGCCCGGCGTAACCGGCCGCGACCCACGCGACGGCCCAGATCAGCCCGACACCGGCGATCACCCGCGAGCGCCGGCGCCGCTCGACGAACTTGAGCACGGCGAACTGCGCGACAACGATCATCAGCGTGTTGGCGGCCAGCGCCGTCCCCAGCGCGGACGTCGAGATCCCGGCGGCCTCGACGCCGTAGGCGCTCAGCCCCGACTCGAACTGCCCGTAGCAGGCGAAGAACAGCACGAAGCCCAGCACGGACAGCTGCACCATGGCCCGGTTGCCGAGCAGCTGTTTCCAGCTCCCCCTGGCCGACGGGGCGGGCGCGCCCTCGATGCGCGGCGCCCGCGGCATCCGCACGGTCGCCATCACACCCGCCAGCAGCAGGAACATCGCCGCCTCGATCGAGAACAGCAGGGTGAAGGAGTCGACGCGCGTAGCGTCGACGAGATGGCCGCCGATGAGGCCGCCGACACCCAGCCCGAGGTTCTGCAGGAAGAACTGCATGGCGAAGGCACGCGAGCGCGTGCCGGCCGTGGAGCAGTCCACGATCATCGTCGCGAGCGCGGGCTGCATCACGGCCTGGCCGGCGCCGAGCGCGGCCGACGACAGCAGTACGGCCGTCGCACTCCCCGCCAGTCCCAGACTCAGCGCACCTACGGCGGCCGTGACCAGGGCGGCGATAAGGACCGGCCGGGGACCGCGCCGGACGATGGCCCGTCCGGCGAACGGCAGCACGATCAGCGCGGCCACGGCGAAGACGGCGAGGACGAGCCCCGCCGTCATGGCTCCCAGTCCCCGCACCTGCGCCACATAGACGTACAGGTAGGGGACGGTGAAACCGAGCCCGAACGCGCTGAGTGCGTTACCCACGTGGATCCGGCGCATCGCTGCGCCCATCGCCCTGGTCACGTTCACCTCTCTCACTAGTTAGGACTGAAGACTTCAAAGCTAAAGTTCGAAGCTAAAGAGTACACAGTCAAGGACTTCAAGGCAAAGGAGCTGCGTGCCATACTGCGCCCATGGCCCAGACCCCCGGCGTCACGGAGCCGACACTCGAAGAGCAGATCGCCGCGTACCAGCGGGAGTTTCGGGACCTCGACCCCCAGGTCGAGAAGATCGTCTCGGCGCTCTCCCGGCTGAACCGCCGTATGAACGTCGCCTACGGCCGCCAGACCGCCGCCCTCGGCATCAGCAACGCCGAGTGGGAGGTCCTCAAGGCGCTCGTGCTCTCCGGCGCTCCCTACCGCCTGGGCCCGAGCGACCTCGCCAAGCGCCTCGGCCTGACGCCGGCCGCGATGACCCACCGGATCGACCGCATGGTCGGCGAGGGACTGGTGACCAGGGAGCGCGACGAGTCCAACCGGGTCCGGGTGATCGTGGAGCTGACCGCCGAGGGCCGTGAGAAGTGGCTGGAGGCGATGCGCCTCGCCACGGTCTTCGAGGAGGATCTCCTCCAGGACCTGTCCCTGGCCGACCGCACCGCACTCGGCGAGGTCCTCACCCGCCTCCTGCGTAGGGTGGAACACGCCCAGCCGGACGCCGGCGGGCGCCTCACCGACCTGGACTGAGGCACAGAGAAAGATCTTGACACGGGGTGCTTGACAGGCCCTCGCTGGATCCGTAAAGTTCTTCGGGTTGCCACGGGGCCGTAACGGTTCTGCGGCAGCACCTCCGCCGCACTAGCGGCAAACCAAACCAAAGCACGATCTCCCAAGCGGGTTGATTTCGACATGCTCGAATTCAATTCCACCTGGGACTGGGCGGCCCGATTGGGAATCGCCGAGAGAATCCGCTAAGGTTTGAGACGTCGGAACGGCCCAACGGCCGGGAAGACAACCCCCTCTGACTGGGAATCAGACGCCGAAAGGATCTGATAGAGTCAGAAACACCGAAGGGAAGCGCCCGGAGGAAAGCCCGAGAGGGTGAGTACGAAGGAAGCGTCCGTTCCTTGAGAACTCAACAGCGTGCCAAAAGTCAACGCCAG